>JBNJJW010000004.1:0-242518 GCA_051750645.1 Bacillota bacterium
TCTCCGTTAGTGGAATATGGTTTGCCACGTTATTAACCTTTAAAGGGTTCATGAACGACTAACATATTCCCACTGGGATCGAAGAATTCAAAGTCCATTCCTTCTCCTCTTTCTTCTCTGACTTCTCCAATAAGATCGCCATTATTTTTTAGCTTCTGTAATAGGTTTCGTATATCCGACGATTCAATGCCAATCACAGGCTGTATACCATCTTTCAATTGAAAATGTGCATGTGTATCATGCTCTGTTTCCCATAAAAAGAAATGAGGGCCAGAAGGAAGTTCAAGAATAACCATCTTGTTATCCCCGCGCTGCCATTTCACCTTAAATCCAAGGTTTTCTACGTACCAAGCAGAGCTTAATGCTAGTTGGTTTACTGGAATCATTACATGTGAAACTCGATTAATTACTACTTCCGACATCAAATTTCCATCTCCCTCGGATTTGTTTGTATCACAAAACGTCTCCATTCACGAACAATTATATCGCACATACGTTCGTATGTATGTATATATTTACCTTTTACGCGCCGCTTTTAATTGAGCCGTTAGCGTATCCAGAAGATAACGGTGTTTTGGATTTACATCAGTGCGTACAAATAAGCATTATAATCAAGAAGTTTTCATCCTGTAAGAAGGCAAAAGCTTTGGATCTAATTCAATTAATTTGACCTACTCGTCAAGACCATATCCCTAACGGATACACTCCGCTACCTGAAGAACAACGGTCTTGTCCTCCGCGAAGTCTTCCCAACCGTACCCAAGCATCAAAACCGCTTTAGATCGCGAATCGTAAACGTCCACTCCGGTGTACGGATGTCCTCTTGTTGTTCGTCCAGCACATACCACGGGCTTAATCCCTTGTCGTTCGGATTCGCCAAAATTTGTATGTTTTGCGCCGGCATGTAGCTTTGGGCCAACATGTACAGCTTCTCCCCGGTCTCCCGGTGCACTGCCATGTCAACGACAATGACCGCGTGGCCGGGAGTCCCTCCTTGAACGAACACATCGCCGATGCGCATATCCGTGACCAGGACGGATTTCATTTCCTGCGACAAAGACAGCGATCCCGCATAAATGAACACAAACTCCAGATATTTGCGGAAATCCTCATAAGTGTTCGATGCCCCGGCCTTCTTCACCCATTCCGTCTCATTCCCTTCCACCGCCACCCGGTACCCTTGCATCCATTTGCTGTAATCAACGAGAAAACCGTTCGTCAAATGAAAACGAATTAGATCAAAATGTCCGCTTTGATAGAGGTACTCGCCTCTCAACCTCATCACCGCGTCGGCGCATTGCTGCAAATCTTTCTTCCCGATATCCATGTCAATCACGGCTGTGTAGGCTCGCGTATTTTGTTTGACCGTGCCGTCGTAGTGAAAAACCTTGGAGCCATGCGGCTTCAACGGCAGATCACGGAGGTAGGCCGCGAACGTGCCTTCTTCCAAATCCGGTTCCGTTTCGGCACGCTCGTATCCTTCTGGGAGAGTAAATCGCTTGCTGATCGTATCGCCTGTTTCGTTTAGCAATGAGGAGGATCTCACGTGTAATTTGGTGTTGGGTTCTGGTAGTGAGGGGGATTTAACCATTGTTTTAGTGTCGAATTCCGGACTGCACGCCGCCAATCCGACCGCCAGAACTGTGGATATCACTGCTAAAATCATTCGTTTGCCGGGTAAGTTCATCTTTTGGTTGCTCCTTACATTTTATCCATATGTTTTTTTCATGAATGGCTTCTTGCTTCGTTTTCTCTGAAAAAAAGGGCAGGAATCCTGCCCCTCCTCATCTCGGATTAAAGATACTGCACTGAATAAACGAAAAAACGCATCATTTATCATTTTTAACCTTGGTTGTATTTAATAATATTCCTACAAAAATAACACCGATAATGATAAAAAGAAGGACAACCAAAAAAGAAAACATCTTTGGCTTTTCTGTAGCTATAATCCAAAGTGGTTTATCATTATCGTACCATGTATCAGTCTTATCGGGGTCAAACTGACTCTGCCGATTCTATATCTCCTTCGAAATAATGAATAATAACTGTAAGCCGTCCATGTCGTTCCGCCGTCCAGGCTGCACTCCGACATTTCTCAGAAATTCCCATTCAGTTGTTTCTACATGTGGGGTTGCACCACCAGAAGGTATGATAAATGGAGCGATACCTTGATGATATAACATTGAAGCTCTATCCATTAATTGAGGATGACTTGCGCCAGGTATTAAAATAACATCTGATTGACCCAGTTCCGTTTCGAAATCCTTAGCATTAAAGCACCAGCCCCATTATATATCAAAATAGTCCATATACGATCTTTCGGCAAAACTAAAGATAACTGCCCGAGGGAGTTGGGCGAAGGGCTCCTTATGTATTGATTCCTATCGTATAGGATGATTCATTGATCGCCTCTAAAACTCGGCTAAGTACATGATCTGGATAATACAAGACATACCTAGGTGACCAAAACAAATGTAGAAGCAACCTCTTAGAATGACATATCTGCTCGATTTCATCTAAAGGAAAATAAACCTGCAATTGATTTCCCAACAACTGTTTGTACAAAGCAATGTATGAGTTAATTGAAAGTGGATTTCCATATAATTCCGCTCGCGCTAAGAAGTTTCCAACATCCTCAGCCCCCAACCCTACTTTAGGAGATTGCCAATCGACTACCACTACCTCTTGACTCGCATCCAATAAGCAGTTTTCCATATGGAAGTCGCCGTGTATTAATGTACGAGGGGAATCAGAGTGATTTCTTTCGAGTTGTTCCAAATTTCTCAAAAGTTGCAAAATCTTATCCTTGCGTATCGGTGAGTATTCGTTGAGGTTTTTTACGGAGTAAATATGTTCCCATGCTTCTATTGACTTAGCGATTTCTTCTTTTCTATATTCAAATTTATGGTGATACGTTTCCTTACCTGTTATTCGATGAATTTCTTTTTCTTTCCCCCAAAACCTAGAATGCAATCTGGATATTTTCGTCAATGCTTTGATTATTAAATCATTTCCCCACTCACTTGGATGCGGTGTTTGTTGATACGATCGCATGAGCAGACCAATCCCAAAAGCATTGTCCTCGAATTCGGCTACAACAGTGGGTACTTGTATATTGATTTCTGATTCCCCATACTTATAAAATGTTCTTTCCCGCTGGGCGTTTCTATACAATTCCACATCAGCTTCGGACGCAGTATATTTCAAAATCATCTTTTTATCATGGAGAAGTAGTTCTACGACGATTGCACCACTGCCTCCGTTTATCATTTTTGAGATGTTTACCGCATCTTGCTTGATCCCTAATCTATTAAAACATTCAGTTAAAAAGTTATCTTCTTGTAATTGTAAACTCAATCACAACATCCCTTCCATTTATACGATATTTAGTTTTATTCGACGGCTTAGACTTTTTACCTTCATCGATTGTAGTAATCTGCTCCGTTAGCCATCCATGCATCTCTTATGCTGCACCGCAGAGCATGAAAGTTAATCCGTTCTTTCAGGTAGTTGAGAAAACAGCAGCTATTATGTCGGCTGCCGTGTCTTCGTGTTCATTGTGCTATCGTACCCGTTTAGCTCAATGCCCAGCACTTTTACCTATGGTACGGTTCACCACGTTTTGGCTTTATTCTTTGATTTATCTCTTTCTTTCCTTAAGTGAGTATTCAATAATAAAATCCAGTAGTTGACTGAATGATATCCCCGCAGCTTGGGCACTTTTGGGTAGGAGGCTATTTTTCGTCAATCCAGGTAGCGTGTTTACTTCCATTACATAAGGAATTCCATCCTTAAGAATCATGTCGATTCGGGCATAAACGCTGCATTTCAATGTTTCATAACAGCCTAGCGCAGAAGCACGAACTCGCTCAAAGATATCGGGCGGCAATTGGATCACTTGTTCATCGGCCCCTTCGTCATCATACTTGGAAGAGTAATCAAAAAATTCGGATTGAGACCGAATAGCGACGATGGGAAGAAGTTTTCCGTTTAAAATGGCACAAGTTATCTCTTCACCTCTTATATATTGTTCTATCAACACTTCATCATCCCATCGAAAGGTTTCATGTACCGCAGGTATTAATGTTTCTTTGTTTTTTATAATTTTGATTCCTATACTCGAACCACCCGAATTTGGCTTCACAATAACAGGATATCCTAGCCCTTCGACGTCTCCAATAGATAATTCATCTTCGTTGCTCAAATGAATCCAGTCAGGGGTATGGATACCTTCATTACGAAATAGTTTTTTGGAGATATTCTTATCCATGCTTAGACTGCTCGATAAAACGCCGCACCCGGTATAAGGAACGCAAAGTGTTTCAAGTGCTCCTTGAATCGTTCCATCTTCACCATACTTTCCATGAAGCGCAAGCAATGCCACATCAATATTTTTCACTTTTTCAACGAGTTCATTTTTGCTATTGATTTCAATCGGATACAACTCATATTTTTCTCTATCCAAATTAGCAATCATTTCTCTCCCTGTCATAAGGGATACCTTTCTTTCTGATGAAATACCCCCCATAATCACACCAACTCTCATAGCTGTACCTCCATCATCATTTGTTTAGCTGTGTCACCTATTATTTGAATCCCTTTTATTATGTCCTCATCAGCGACTCGTGAGAAACCAAGACGCATAGTATGATGACCTTTGTCATTCGTAAAAAAAATGTTACCCGGTGTAAATATTACCCCTTTGAGACGACAGCTTTCTAACAGGACATTGGTATCAAAGTTATAATCAAATTCAATAAACAGGTGAAGACCTCCGTCGCCTGAAAGCCGTTTTAACGGAATAAACTCTCTACAGTATCGAATGGCTAATTCACACTTTCGCTTATACTCTGATTTGGCTTTTTTCAGATATTTCTCAAAGTTGCCATTATGAAGATATTGATAGAGCAAAGATTGATCTAGAGTGGAGGTATGAATGCTTCGCGCTCTCTTAATGCTTTCCAGATAATAAATTAAATCATTGTCGGCCAAGACCCATCCAACCCGGAGGCCAGGGAAAAGAATTTTAGAAAAACTACCTATATATATGACACTGTTTCCATTACCGCTGCATGCAATTAAAGGAGCAATGTGGGATCCAGAATACCTTAGTTCCTCGTTGAATCCGTCTTCTATTAGCGGGACTTGATATTTATTCAAAAGCTTGATAACTTCCATTCGTTTATGGGGAGACATCACAATACCGGTTGGATTTTGATAAGAAGGCACAAGGTAGGTTAAATCAAACGGTCGTTCTGACAATTCTCTCTCCAATTCCTTTAGATTGATCCCATCTTGCTCCATCTCGATACCCGTGATATCAATTCCATGCATCTTAAAAATTTTAATTGCTGCATGATGGGTAGGATTTTCGCAAATGACACGCCCATTTTTCTTGATTAAAGCGGATAATATGATGTCTAACCCTTCTGTAAAACCGTTCGTAATCAGGATGTCTTTACCCTCCAGATTTACCCCTTTATTCTCCATGTATCGAAGCAAATATTCCATCAACGGTTTGTAGCCTTGCGCGTAACCGTAGTTTAAGATGATTTCACCCTCAATGGACATCCGATCTAAAAATGCTCGTTTGACATTATCGAGATCAAACAATTTTTCATCCGGTGCGATACTGGTAAAATTGATTTCCCTTTTATTCGAGCGTATCCCATGCTTCATATGATCCAGTTCTTCGGCAATCTTCGCTTCATCACTTATGGTTTGCTTCCAATTAAGCTGCCATGATTGTGCAGTTACAGCCTCACCCAATATTTGAGCAACGAAGCTCCCTTTTCCTTTTTCTACATACACGAGCCCTTCGTCTTCCAAATCAGCGTAGGCAGTAACTACTGTATTTCTACTGACATTCAACAAAGAACTGAGTTCACGTGTGGACGGGAGTTTCTGATTCGCTTTCAATAGACCTGTTATAATTAAACGTTTCACGTATTCCTTTACCTGAGTACAGGCTCGGCGGTCATCCGTCAAATTGAATTCAGCAAACATCCAATCACCCCTAGAAATATAATGGCATAAATTTAACAGTAAAATAAGAACCACGATGAGTGATTTTCAACCTACTTGTGGCTCATGTTGTCACTGCTCTATAGTAGAAGTGTTAGTCCCAGCATAATTTCTTACAAGAAAATAACAAGCTTACCCATATCAAGTTAACATATAGCCCATTATGATTTACTTCAATTTGTGCGAAAGAACGCTTGTTGAACTAGTTAGTTAGCGAAAAGGCTACCGTATTAATTATACGGCAGCCTGTTTGTGTTACTTATTGAATACGGTCTTATGCGTTATTAGAAGGAACACAATAATGAATTCTCGCCGAAGCCATAAGTATCCTTTTTTGTTTTTGTCCTACTTTTATTTGTTGCATTAATCTGCCAGTTAGCCATTAATGAAACGTTACAAATACCGTCATCGTCCTTAATCATTTGAAAAATAGATTACTTTCAGGGTTTGACTGATAAATAATTTATCCTTCAAAGTCCGCTTGATTGCACGAATTCACCTGATTCGATACCTTTATATGTTTTGAGGACTTGTTCTATTGTCCCACCCAGCAAGGCCAGTTAGCTGTACAGACTGCCGAATTATTAGCAACCTGCAAGCTTTCGTATTATTTTTAGTACTTCTATACAATTAATCAATATTGAATTTAGGATTGTTTCTTTTCGGATTTTCACTTATCTGTTTTAAGACTTCCGCAGCTCTTGCTTGAATTTCATTGTTAGGATAATTATTTTTAATGTTGCTTAATGACTGAATAAATGAACTAAATTCCAATAACTTTGCTGCCTCTATACCAGCGTCGATTATTATAATATGAACCGTCTAAAAAAAGATGAGTAATCTTCTAAAACCAATAAAATTGGGCTTGTCATAAATAGCAATAAATTCTTATCGTCATAGCCATACAAATTAAATAAACAAATACCTAATGCAAACAAAGTAAGCCAAAAGCTAAAAAATTTGAAAACCCTCACCAATTATCATATCCTTTTCGATAACTTTTCTAATTGCCTTAAAGTCTCTTCTTTATCAAATGAGCCGAACCATCGGTAATCATCATCATCAATAATCCTGTACTCTTTCAGCTTTCTGTCCTGCGCCTATAAAATTCAACTTTTCTGCCCGTTAGCGACACTGCAGCGCTAGCGCCGCACCACAGATGATGAAAATCGAGTTAATTTTCATGGGGATTTTTATTTCTGATTTTTTGAAGAACAAAACCCACCAAACAAGTAAGTACAAGCACCCTATAATTGTATATATAGACCATATAGAACCTTGTTGTGACTGATTAACTATATGTTCAAATTCATTCAGACCTTCCGCTCTGCCAATGCTGCTTATTAAACCAATACTTATAACCGAAATATACTTGAATTTTGATTAATCGAGTAGTCCTATCTTTTTCTAGTACCTGGTCATAGTAGATCATGTATTTTGAGGAGACTGAGTTACTGCCCGTTAACTGAACAAAGGGCCGCCTACGGCAGCCCTTTTGGTATTTCAGTATCGTTCCCAGTTTTAACATACTTTTTTGTTACTTTCCTCCAACATGAAACACACCAATTACGGTTTCACCATCAACGTCATACAGCGGAATATCACGACCACCTGGCGATCTACTGTTCTGTTTCGCAATGGCTTCCTCGGGTGATTTTGGTAGCTCACCTTCTACGTCTTTTTTCAGCACATATCCTTTTGTGCCATCCACACCTATAGCACTGATTAATTCAGGTCCCGTTTCTGGAGAAGTAGCATCTGTGGCAGAACCGTATGTCTGTCCGTTTTTATTTTTAGGATAGTTCATATTCTTAGCGCCAATATGAAAAGAACCAATTATGGCCCGTTAAGCAATGGATAAGACTCGATTCTTCACCTAAATAAGAGTCTTTTGATATCTAATTTGAATTAAATTTCTGCCTCTATAAATTTGCCTCTCTGTTCCGTCGCACAAAAAATGTTGGGATTCATAGAACCTGATAGCATTTTTGTTATCTTTCAGCACCCATAGGATAGCTATTCCATATCCAAGTTCTTTAAATTTGTCTATTCCCCAGTTCAATAAATGTTTTCCTAGCCCCATACCCCTGTAATTTTGAAGCAGATATATCGCGGATATTTCTCCACCGCATTGTTGTAAATCAATGTCACTGCAAGCTTTTAATATCATACATCCTACAGCTTTGTTATCAACTAACATTATTCCAATTTGTTCTCTACCTTGAATGAGAGCTTTATAAAAATACCTCTCTCTCACGATTGGTGTGCACTGATTTAGATATTCATCTGGTATTATTCCTTTATATGCCACCCGATAAGACTCTGAATGGACAAAGCCCAGATCTTGAGCATCTTCTAACTTAGCCCAACGTATTTCAATCATAGAATCACCTTTGCCTCAGAAGTCTTACTAGATTATTTCGATAGGTATTCGCTTATCCCTTCTCCCGTTAGCACAACGAAGCGATGGATCGGCTCCATCGCTTATTTCTTCACTTTCGTATCCGTTAGCTTAACAACTTTTTATTTACTTGCCACTATCATAAAGCGTTCTGTATTGGTCTTGATTCCCTTCTCTGTTTGATTTGATTCAATGAACTTTTGAAGTATTTCGAAATCATGATCAGTTTGCCCGAAGTTAGGAATAACAGGGGTGTATTTCAAAAAGAAGACCAAATCCTCGTAAGTTTGGAAATACTGCGTTGCATCATATTCAAAAGACTGAATATCGGTAAAACCAGCTTCAGCTAGCTCTGTTAGGTATTTATCTTTTAAGATCCCTTTATCAGTTCCAAAATCCTGTCCTCTTCCGAAAGCTTGTTTAATGTTTAATTTATCATTTTCGCTTACCTGTTGAGTTAAGAATATACCATCATTCGCTAACACTTTTGAAACTTCATTTGCATAAAACTCACTGTGCCGACAGGACACCACATTAAAAAATAACTTAGGAAACGTAATATTTTCAGCTTCCATTTGTAAGAATCGAATATTTGTTTTGTTCGATTTTTTTAAGTTTTCAGTAGCGGACTGTATCATTCCTTCTGATTGATCAATGCCAATAAGAAGTAGTGCAGCATCAGCAATAGATAATAAAGCTTCCCCACCGCCTGTACCAATATCAAGCAATAAATCGGACTTTTTGCATCGTTCAGTAACTTCATGAAAAAAAATCCACTGTTCACCTTCAGAAGTAGTTTTTACTTTACTAAAGTCCCAACCGTTCAATTTTCCAACCTTGTCGTAGAAATCCTTATACTCAGACCTGTTCATATTTCATCCACCTTTAAAATGAGATAATAAAAAGCCAAGGGGGTATGGGACTGTGCATGAATAGGAGCAAATGAAAATTCATCTGTTCCGTCATTCAAGCAGTCCGAGTGTCCTTGGCTTAATATATTAGATATCAGCCCGACACCATTCAAAGTTCTTAGTTTCACGAGACCAAGAGGGCAGAATATCCCCTTGGCAGCTGGCACGCGTTTTCTCCAGCCCGAAAACTAATTACTTCGAACGATACGGAATGACACCCATTTCACCTCATTAAGAAAGATATTAAAATTTTAAATGTTATGTACCGGACATTCAAGCTTTAATTTATTATTACTGCCGATTCTCATTACGCTATCATACCCGTGTAGAGTAATCCCTGTAATTATCTAAACTATATTTCCACTACTTGTTTGCTCAACACGTCCTGGGTCAGATTCAAAACAATAATCGCCTAAACTTAAACCCCTGCTATTTAAAAAAATTTCCCCTAGTCTCATCGAATCACTCCTTATTGTCAACTAAGCTAAGGGTACTTCTGCCTGGTTTCGTTGCACTATCGTGTCCCGTTTGCGTAGCAAATTATTAAATATTTCGAAACCACTCGGTTGCTTGCTTATCGATTTCAAAACTTAATTTTTCCTTACCTTTAATATATGACGAAATATCGTATGGGAATCGTTCTGCCAATTCTGCTTTCAAATCTCCGTATTTTTTGGCTACGTCTGGATGGGTTCTTAAATAATCTCTAAAAGCTAAATGTCGTTGAATTTGTGGATTGTCAGAAGAGTATATGTGAATGTGGTGAGAACGGTTGTTTCCGCCTTTCGTGAAATAACGTCTTCCTGGGATTCCATTCTCACCTTTTGACTCAAATCCCCTACTAGCCATTTTTTCGTTATATTCATCTATTCGATTGATGTCAAAGACAACAGGCATAATGTCTATGATTGGCTTTGACGCTAATCCTGGAACAGAAGTACTTCCTATGTGATGTATATCAATAATTTCTTCGCCAAAAATTGCACGAAGGTTGTCCGATTCTAACTGAAATTTAGAAACCCACAATGGATTAAAAGGTTGGACTTCTACCTTTCTCATTTACGACCTCCCTTATCGAAGTAACGATCTTAACGGAACTGGCTCCATCATTCTCTCCCTTTTACCGTTAGTTTAGCGACTGTGCTATACTCCTTATTTGTGAACTAAAAAGGGAACCGTCTTCATAATTACTTTTTTATTTTCGGATTCTATCTTAAAGAATAATTCTTCATTAGCTGCTGTAAAAAATCGAATTGGGTTACGCATAGAAACGAATAGCTCGCCTTCGGAATTCGGCTTAAACATTACTTCATCTTCCAGTGATCCCACCCTCATTTTGACATTCTCTATTGGACCAAACATTACTCCAGAAGAGAGTCCATTATCTACTACTAGAGAAATTGTATATTTTTCTCTAGGATTTAATCCTTTCGCATAAATAATACAATCAGCACCACTCTCTTCAAAAATAATAATGGCTCGCCCTATTCCACTTTCAAAGGGTAGTTCTTGCAACTGCTGAGGCTTTGATAATTTTAAAACTTCATTTTTCCTTGTTCTTTCAAGCGTTGATTCCGTATTAGAACATCCAGTAGAAACTACCAATAATGCTGCTACAATTAAGAGCTGACGCATTATTTTATAAGTTGTTTGCATTTATAGATTTCCTTTCATGTTTTGTAAGTATAGTAAAACAAAGCATTTGCGTTATACTGCCAGTTAGGTGAGCAAAGGCTGCCTTCTGATCATCCGTCGACAGTCTTTTTTTTATTAAACTCTCATTCTCCGTTATTTAAATTAATTAGAACAGAATACCAGTTGGCACTCTGTGTTTAACCTATCTACCAACCTGAAATTTTGATTATAAAATAGTTCGTTACCGGTGTCGTATATTCCTTTCAAGCTAAGCAGCCCGTTAGCAACATCAACCCTATTCAAATTCCCCATCTTCCCACATATGAATCCCCATACACAAACCATCTCCGTCTGGAGCCAATTCGATTTCTTCAAGATATTCTCTTGTATTCTGGTCAAATACTCTTGCAATCAGTGCAAATTCAACTCCGTGGTCCTTATCGACACTACTGTCAATAACACCATCTAATAGCATCATGAAACCGTACAAAGTATCGCTAATAGCTTTTTCAGCAGCAAGTCTTTCCTCTACAGAGCAATTAGAATTAATCTTTTCATTTGCGTATCCTTTAACGTTATCCATAAGTGTCCTGCCAAAGAAATGCCCCATTTTAATCCATCTGGCTTGTTCATCGGTTGGCCACTCTTTGTAAATACCTTCAGTCATTTTATAACCTCTTTCTCCTATGTATTAAATGTAGCCAGTTCCCAATTCGTATCATTTTCTAACCATGGCTTAGCATCTCTGCAATCATATAAAGCCTTTCGATCAGGTCAGGGAATTGCATTGCAATGTAAAGCAAACTCAGAGCAAGAATGAGCAAAGAAACGGAATTGATGATTTTTAAGATTTTTTCCATTTTAGATGTCCTCCTGTTCTAATCAAATACACTTTTTATAGTATATTAACATCCTAATTCTAAAACATTAATTAAACATTATTCCTACTGATGTTTTGTATAACGCGTTTATTGCTTTTGAATTTTTGTACTTTGTAGTCAAACGAATACAATATCTTATCAATTATTGGCTTTCGTTCTGTATCAAATTTGTGATTCCATTTAATCATCATGACAATCTGGTGACTAGGACAATGCATTCCGCTCATATACATCCATTAAGGGGAAGGAGGATGTATATGCGATTTACCGTCCAGTATATACCTCTAAGCAAGATAAAGCCTGATTTTTCCTCCAATTTGACCTCGCATATCCGGAAGCTTCGTTTGATGATGTGGGACTGCATGCATCTTTTGGTGGTGCGCAAAAACCGCAAGGACGGCAGTTACATGATCCTGCTTGGGAACGACCGGTACGAATTTCTTCGCAAACATACCAAAAAGTTAGCCGCACCCTGCTTAGTCGATGAAAGCAAGCCCAAAGCCCTAGTAAAATCGTGGTTGTATCGTTTCCGCAGTAAACAGCTGCTTAACTATTTACCTGAGATCACACCTGAACGCATAACCCCAGCCGCCTGGTCGATCGTACGCGTCTTCCTGAAGGAAGAACCTCGATTGAAGCAGCTATCTCGAAAGCAGCAAATCCAAGTGCTGATATTAGCGATTCGCTACAAGAAGATAGTTGTAGCCTCCATGAAGAAGAAGGTTGATCAAATGATGTCGCAATAAGCTGAACAGGCTCCCGAATAAAATCGGCAGCCTTTTTTTTGTCGTCTCCCGATCCCTCATTCAAACTCATCTATCAGCATCAAATGATGGGTTGCGTTAGGATATAACGGCTTGTTTGAAAAACGGAGTGAACGATAAAACAGATCTGCTACTGGATTGTCTGTATTAAGCACAATGACTTTAAAATGTTTTTTTGCTTCATTTATCACCACTCCTATTAATCTTCTGCCAATACCATGTCTTCTAAATTCTTTTAGTACATAAAGCCTGCGTACACGACAGATAGTCATATCATTCAGATACGGATCTATATTTAAACCACAGATTCCAATAACCCGTTCATTATAAAATGCTGCAAATAGCCCCTCCCCTTTTTCAGAAAACTTATTTTTTCCGCTTTTATACTCGTCTATTAAACGAAATAAATGACGATGCCCTTCAGCTAAACTTTCTTCGACCAAAGATTTTGTTTCTAATTTACTCAAATCGACAGACTCTATCGAAAAATTGTCCATTATAACACTCCTTTAGATTCCTGTTAAAAAGCAAATCATGTAATAATCATGAAGATTTCGATTGGCTGGATAAAAAAGTCTACAAGCTGAACAGGGTATAATTAACATTGATCCATTCGATTATTAATCCTAAATATATTATAGCGGATCATTACCACCATACACCGAAAAGAATAGCTTCAATTTTATAACCGAGAAATGGCTATCAAGTATTGACAAGGATTTCAATTTCATCACCATACGAAAGTAAAAAACGACTATAACCATTATTTCTATCCTTTTCTTTCTGAAATTCAGCTAGGATAAGATTATATATTCATGAAACGACCGAAAGGGAGAGTGCTGCTTGGTCTATATACCTGTAATACATACTGTATTTGATAAAGAACATCTTTTCAAAACGATGGCTGTTCTGTACCATATAGGCACGCCAATCAAAAGCAGGTTCGTTGCGAACGGTTTGAACGATACCTATATGGTCGAAACGGAAAATGGGACTTTCGTTTTGCGTATTTATAAACATCAATGGCGATCAGAATCAGATATTCGCTTTGAACTGGATCTGTTATTACATTTAAATCGCTGCGGGATTCCGGTTTCGTACCCAATTCCAAGTAAAGACGGCCAGTTGTTGACTGAAATTGAGGCCCCTGAAGGAATGCGCTATGCCGTTTTGTTTACTTATGCAGACGGATCAGCAAAGGTTGATGTTGATACAAGTCGATTATACGGTCACTCCATTGCTCAACTTCATAATGTTATGGATAGTTATGTACCTAAGCATACACGGTTTGAGCTTCATTCAACCCATCTGCTTGATGAACCGCTTGAGAAGATTCTCCCGTTTTTGCAGCATCGGCCGGATGACTTACAGTTCTTAACGGAGACAGCCAGCCGATTAAAAAACCGACTCAATGCTCTGACCATAGGAGCTCTTGATTGGGGCGTCTGTCATGGTGATTTGCATGGCTGGAACGTTTTTCATTCAGACTCTGGTAATTTAACACACTTTGATTTCGACTGCTGCGGAATGGGTTGGCGTTCTTATGATCTCTCTGTTTTTCTATGGGACCGAGTCCATGGCAGATCCAATAAGGAAGACTTTAAGGATGAATGCTGGGACGCCTTTCTGGATGCTTATACAAGGGAACGTCCTTTAAAAGCTTATGATCTTGAAATGATTCCAATATTCGTTGCCGCTAGACAGCTTTGGCTGATGGGGCTTCATACAGGGAATAGCGATATTTGGGGAGCATGGCAGGACGATGGCTACTTTGACGGGAAGCTAAAATTCCTTGCAGCGTGGATAGATGCACACTCATTATAATCGTTATCGAAAATAAAGAGGCTGCATAGGCAGCCTTAAAGTGTTTAGTAATGAACTATTTCCTGCCTCAAAGGGGCGAGTGCTTTTGATTCGTCAACATATACAAAAGCGTCGTATCGTCGGGCCATAACGGACGGCACATAATTCCCTCTTTCGCGGTGGGGATTGTATACGACTCCAATAGCCCGGTGCCCTATCGGCACTTGGAATGGCTCTTGGTCATGGTCAAAAAGCAGAATCTTGTCAAATGCTCCTGCCTTATGCAACAAATCTTCCCAGCTGCCTGACTGGGCTTCCGGTACCATCATGGCTTGCATTTCACCGCCCCACTGATCAGCAGCAATTACAGTACCCCGGTGTGTGCCGAATCCCACAACATATACTCGATTATCGCCGAACTGCTCACGGAGCAGCTGTCCAACGTTTACCATCCCGTCGGCTTCCATGTCCGTCGCCCTTGCATCGCCGATATGCGTGTTATGCTCCCATACAATTGCCTTTGCATCCGGTCCGTGAAATGCTTTAATCCGATTAAGCGCCTCGACCATATGACGATCCCGGACGTTCCAGGAATCCGGGCCGCCTTGAACCATCGACCGGTAATATCGTTCGGCGTTCACCGCAACCAAGGCATTCAATTCATCGCTCAGAACTGAGCTTAGCTGTCGTTTGGCTTGAAGATCGGTCAACAGCTTAACTACATCTTCCTCGCAGCTTTCAGATAAGAAAGCAGCCGAAACCCCATAAGTTTGAGGATCGCGCTTGTAGGGGTCAAAACAGTCAAAAGCCTTTTGAGCCGCTTTCAATTCCGGTGATCCCGTTTTCTTCAAGTGACTGAGGATTTCATCCATGGACTCCCACAGACTGTATACGTCGATACCGTAAAAACCGACCTGTCTCCCGTCAGTCTTATTTTTATTGAAATCATAAAGCCATTCCGCGTAATTCATCACCTCGTTATTTGCCCACATCCACGTTGGCCAGCGATTAAAATCACGGAGAGCTTCTCTGACGTTTAAAGCAGGATTTTCGTATTGTTTGATATAACGGTTCAATGTGTAACAAGACGGCCAGTCCCCTTCCACAGCGATAAAGGAGAAGCCTTTTTCAGCAATTAAACGCTTAGATAATTCAGCACGTAAGGTATAAAATTCTGAGGTGCCGTGCGAAGCTTCCCCGAGCAGAACAAAATCAGCATCTCCAATCGCTTGAACGATCGCGTCAAGATCGTCTGCACTTTCGAGCTTAATAGCGCGTTTCTGAATTTCATCCACTATTTTATCGCCCTTCACTTGCGTTCATTCTCCTTACTTCCTTTTTATTTTCACAGTATTCCTTACTTTCCGCTATATCCTTACCTAGACACTGCTTGATTATGTGATCAGTGGAATAAATAAGCATTCCCATGGAACACTAATTCGGAAAATTCGAGTACTCCAGGAGGAATTCAATAATGAACATTACAAAAGAAAAGCAGCATGAGCTTCCCGGCAAGCTTCGTGTAAAAGATAAAATTGCGGTTATTACCGGGGCCGGTTCGGGTATTGGACGTGCAGCCGCATTACTTTTGGCTAAAAATGGAGCGAAAGTGTGTCTCATCGATTTGAACAACAACCGCAGCGAGTCTGTGGAGAAACAAATCAATCAAATGGGCGGCGAGTCGTTATTTGTTGATACAGATGTATCGGACCCGCAGCGGGTAAACCAGGCAATTCAGTCTGCTGCTGATAAATGGGGACATGTGGATATCGTGTTTGCTAATGCCGGCATCAATGGCATCGTCTCTCCAATCGAAGATTTAACCCCGGAAGCATGGGACCATACGCTGACAACCAATTTAAAGGGTACGTTTCTAACCGTTAAATACGCCATTCCGCATATGAAAAAAAAAGGTGGAAGCATCATCATAACCAGCTCGATTAACGGCAGCCGTTCTTTTTCCGGGTTCGGCATGTCTGCCTACAGCACTTCCAAAGCAGGACAGATTGCTTTTGCGAAAATGGCCGCACTAGAATTGGCACGATATAAAATCCGGGTTAACGTCATCTGTCCGGGAGCCATTCAAACCAACATCGGGGAAAGCACGAAATCGACTCCCCAGTTGGACAAAATAAAAATTCCGGTTAAATATCCTGAAGGCAGCCAGCCTCTGGAGCATGGACCAGGACAGCCCGAGCAGGTTGCTGATTTGGTTTTATTTCTTGCCTCGCAAGAATCGAGTCATATTTCAGGTACGGAAATATTTATTGACGGTGTGGAATCGCTTTTGTAGAAAAGCAGCAGGAATGGATAGTATATGAAAAAACACGAATAAGATCACGACGTATTGCGAATGATAAAAGTTAGCCTATAGGCGAACAATGAATTGCGGAGGAATAAAAATGACGACAAGCAGACAGCACCAGGAAGCGCACGGGATTGGGCAAATCGAAGAGCAGTTGGAGCAGCAAATTCAAGCCGCTACTGAGATACAAGGCAAGAGCAAGCTCGATCAGGAAATCAAGGCCGCCGCCAACGAACATTCGTCGGAAATGGATGAAATTATAGAAAAATAAGCAAAAGAGCGCCGTGATGGCGCTCTTTTCATCCCTTCCACATAGGCCCTCCTGCAAGCCTTTATTTTTTCCTGGCTAAAAATAACGCAACTAGTTGAGGCTTATTAATGACTCCTCCATACTGATCAATAACGTCCTTTATTTCGTTGAAGAGACTTTCTCTTATACCATCAGCCAGCAGCCTATGTCCCGAATGAGTATTTAAAAAGGAGATAAATTGTTCACTCGTGTACTCTTGAAACCATCTATACTCTATAACTGCCATTTCATCAAAAAGATTGCTTTGTTCCGTAATTTTTAATCTTTCGTTAATTACCTCATCAGGTGATGGTTTATTAACGTCGTCCAGCTGCGGCGCATTTCGTTGATAACAATCTCGAATAGCCGAATATATTTCATCGAATGAAGGTACATGTACGGTCCAAAAAAATGCCGCTGTACCTTTGTCTTTTAATAGCTTCGAAACTTTTGGATATCCTATTTCAGGTTGAATAAAGTGAAAAGCTGTAGCGGATATGGCTAAATTATAGCTTTCCTCCCTATCCTCCCAATCTTCAAAAGCCGAATTAATCACATTAATAGACTTATTATACTTAAATTTTTCAATCGTAATGTCAGCAAGATTTTTGCCGAGTTCGATACAGGTTATATGTTCATAGCCTAAATCAACAAGACCCGATGTAGCCTTTCCTGTGCCGCAGCCAATCTCAAGGATGCGGTCATGCTTTTCAATCTGTGAGTATTGAATGATATCATGAAACAATTCCGATGGATAAGTTGGTCTAAACTTTTCGTATTCATTAGCAACCGCATTAAAGGTATGTTTATTTTCCATATCGCTTATCTCCCCCATCCCTATTTAGTTCGAGTTGGTATAAACAAAATACAGGATAGCAGCTGTCGTACATGAATATTCACTAGGAATAACTTGCAGAGCCTGACAATACCTTATCCTTGATCAGCATTTCTCGCAAAAACCGGCCTGTCAACGAACCTTCCTTCATTGCTACTTCCTCCGGCGTGCCAAACGCGACTACCGTACCGCCTTTATTGCCCCCCTCGGGGCCCATATCAATAATATGGTCGGCGACCTTAATCATATCCAAGTGATGTTCGATAACAATGACTGTGTGTCCGGCGTCTACAAGCTGGTGAAGGCAATCGATCAGCTTTTGAATGTCGCGCAAATGCAACCCCGTTGTCGGTTCGTCGAGGATATACAGATTGTGTGATCCCCGTTTTATTTTGCTGAGCTCTGTTGCCAGCTTTATCCGCTGAGCTTCTCCGCCGGACAGCGTAACCGATGATTGGCCGATTCGCAAATAACCTAGACCAAGCTGATTCAACACACTCAGCTTACGGAGGATGTAAGGCTGATCCTCGAAGAAAGTGACCGCATCCTCGATGCTCATCTCCAGCACCTCTGCAATATTCTTCTCCCGAATGCGTATGTCCAGTACGTCATCGTTAAATCTTGCCCCTTTGCATACCGGACAAGTGGTTTCGACATCCGGCATGAACTGCAGCTGCGTTGTGACGACCCCTTCGCCCTGACAATGCTCGCAGCGTCCGCCGTTCTTCTGGTTGAAGCTAAAGTCATTTTTGCCCAGCTCTTTTCCGTCCGCAGCAGCCGCTTCCGCATACAGCTCGCGGATCCGATCAAAAAATCCAACGTAGGTCGCCGGATTAGAGCGCGAGCTTCGTCCGATCGGAGACTGGTCAATATTAATAATCCCGCTCAAGTGCTCGTGCCCCTCGAGCGCATCATGCTCACCTGGAACAATTCTTGCATCATGGAACAGGGAGTACAGCTGCTTGCACATCACCTCATTGATGAGCGTACTCTTGCCGGAACCGGAGACACCGGTAATGCACACCATAACGCCGAGCGGGATATCTACGTTAACGTTTTGCAAATTGTTCGCTCTCGCTCCCCGGATCGATAGGTTTAAACCCGATGGAGTCCGACGCATAGAAGGCACTTCGATTTTCCGAACGCCTGTCAGGAAAGAGCCCGTGATCGATTCCGGATGCGCGCGGAGCTGCTCCACATCGCCCTCTGCAATAATGCGTCCGCCATGAAGGCCCGGTCCGGGCCCGACCTCGATTATATGATCAGCGCTGCAGATCGTATCGATATCATGCTCCACTACAATGATCGTATTGCCAATATCACGAAGCTTCTTCAGGGTGTCGATTATGCGGATACTGTCACGCGCGTGCAAACCGATGCTCGGTTCGTCCAAAACGTACAGCATTCCCATAAGTCCCGAGCTGATCTGCGTCGACAGCCGAATACGCTGCGCTTCGCCGCCGGATATTGTATCGGAGCGTCGGCCCAGGCTCAAATATTCAAGGCCGATATCGAGCAGCAAAATTAACCTTGACTGAATTTCGGCAGCAATCTGCCGACCGACCAGCGACTTCTCTTGCGGAAAAGAAACGTTCTCCAGAAATTGATGAACCTCTTTGAGAGACAAATTGCAGAGCTCATGTATATCGGCATTGCCAACCTTCACAAAGAAGCGCTGCGGCTTCAGCTTTTTCCCTTCGCAGTCCGGACAAGTATGCTCGACCATAACCCGCTTGTAAAACTCGTCTTCAGCCGGGGTCATGGCTTTGCGTTTCAAATAAAGCTTATACCACCAATTCACCGTATGAACCAGCCCGCCGAAGCTCATCAGCTTGCCGGCATGACGGTTTTGCGACTTGGTTGACTCTTCTCGGGGAAGAAATGGGAATTTCTCACCTTTTGAACCGTAAAACAAAATATTTTGGATCGATACCGGTAGTTCCTTAAGCGGAGTATCCAGACTGAATCCATAATGCTGGGATAGGCTATACAGCATCGTCCAGTGCCATGTAGCGGTGCTCGAGCCCAGCAGCTTCGAATCTATCGCTCCCTTGTTGATGCTCTTTTCCGCATTCTTTACCAAGAACCGCGCTTCCGCACGCATGAATGTGCCAATACCGCCGCAAGTCCGGCACGCACTGTCGGGATCGTTGAAGGAAAAATAGTTGGGTTGCATTTCACCCATGGTGAGATGATGCTCCGGACATGCAAAACCGCGGTAAAATTCGTCGGTATCGATTTGCTTTCCAAATGGAATACCGACAATCTCGAAGCGGATAAAACCTTCCCCGACCAACTTAAGACTATTTTCAATCGTTTTCGTCAATACCTTGAACACGTTCGGCTGGACGATCACCTTGTCGACGACAACCTCCATTTGATAATCCGTTTCTTCATCCAGCTCAATTGGATCGCCGAGGCTGTGCCGAACCCCGTCGATGCTGATCGTACGAAACCCCTTCGAGCGAATTTCATCAAATGTCGTTTCATAGTTTTCGCCGAATATTTTGTACACCGGCGCGAGCACTTCTAGTTCTGTCCCTTCCGGCAGCTGCTGAATATGATCAATCATTTGGCCGGCTGTTCGCACCGGAACAGGGTGGCTGCAAAACGGACAGCTTGCTTCCCCGGAGGACGCAAAAAGCAGCCGCAAAAAATCATAAATATCGGTCATTGTACCGACGGTTGAGCGCGGATTGACGATGCCTTTCTTCTGTTCGATAGCAATAACCGGAGACAAGCCGAACACGAAGTCGACGTCCGGCTTTTTCAACTGATTCATCCGGCTCTTGGCGAATGTCGAGAGAGACTCTAGAAACCGCCGCTGTCCTTCCCCATAGATCACATCAAACGCAAGCGACGATTTGCCGGACCCGCTCACTCCCGTGATAACCGTCAGCTTGTCCCTCGGGATATTGACGTCAACATTTTGCAAATTGTTTTGTCTTGCTCCCCGCACTTCGATATACTGCCTCATCCGATCTTCACAGCTCCCCTATTCGTTCATCGAAATTTTCGTACATATACGCAGGCTCCGTTAACATGATCCGGCTCTTCGGCGTCGCCTTCGTCTCTGCTTCCATCTTTGCAAGAAGCTCCCGCTCCGCCAGCCAGTCGCAAGCCGTCGTGACGGAACCGGCATCGATCTCGATAACCACGCCGAACTTTTGCACGATGTCTGTTACCGTTCGTACATCCGCTTCTTCCTTCAAATAAGCTAGAATCAGTTGAAATATCCGCTCGGCCCTTTGGTCCAAGAAGCCGTTAATGCTCTGCAGCGCGACGGTTACCTTCGATTCGTTCATTTCTCCGCAAACCATCTCCGTGTATACCTTGTGAAAGAAGGTTGGGTTGTACTCAAGCGCTTGCAGAACCGATTCCCGCATGGGAACGTCTGCATGTAGGATCACTTCAATTTGCGCCAGCAAATCAACCATCTTGATGATCCAAAAAGCGCTGTAGCCAGCATCGCGCTTTACGTATAGCCACTTCTCCGCCTTCGCAAGCAGGCCAAGCGTATGGCACCCAAGCCGCAGCAGTTGCAGCTGCCGGTCGCGTTCGCCAACGTAACGAATCTGTTCGAAGTATTCCGCGATCGAAGGATCCTTCGTGAACAGCAGCTTGCTGCGAATGAGTATAGAATGATTAAACGAGCTTTGTACCGACCGCTCCATCCAACGTTTATACTCATTTCGCGTTTGAATGCTCGCGTTGATCGGTACATCGTTTTCGACAAAGCACATGTAGCCGTTTCTCAGCTTTTGATCGTGGACAATAAGCTTCAGATCGATGTCCGACTTTTCCCAAACCTGATCATACGATAGGCTTCCGAGCAGGATAGCTGCAATCACTTGATCGTCCTGCTTGATTTTATCGATGAACGTTTGCAGCGCTTCCCGAAAGAGAGCGGTAGTTTGTACCATGGTCCTATTCTGCTCCATAAGAATACCTCCCGAATATTGATGCCATTCCGTGCACAAATCTATCATTTTTCTTGTAAATAATTAGAATTCGAGTTTATATCTACAATTGAATTCGATGCCATAAAAGTAAATCCTGTTTTTATCAACAATTTCTGAGACAACGCTTAAATAACGAAAAAAAAAGCTGCCCCGCGGCAGCTGCATGTAATGGATCCTTAGTTTTCCCGTCAACCTCTCAAAGGGATGTCCAGATACTTTTTGTAATATTCACCCGGCTGTTCTTGTTTATATACCCGTACAAAATCGACTAAATATTTAGGATAAGGACTTAATTTCTCCTTTGTCTTACTATACATTTCAATCAACACTTCATACTTCAACCCGTGTGCTGTCTGTCCTAACGTTAAGTGGGGTACATAGTCTTCAAGTTCAAAATATCGTTTGATTAATTCAGGAGAGGGATCAACAGCTTTAACGAGATTTCTATGCAAATCAACTATACCCTCAGAATCGACGCTCAAATAAAGCACAAACTCACCAAAAAACTTAGGTTCCCCAAGTGTTACATAAAATGGTTTGACATTTTTACATACATTCGTGACGACTTCTAACCAGCTCATTTCGGAAACTAACCCACTCTGTGCTTTTACTGTGATATGGGGCTCCGTTCCATTAGTCCCCCATTGTTCCTGAAATGCTACTATTTTCTTCTTATACTCCTCGTAAGGTGCTATTCCAATAAAAAACTGCAATTATCTCAACTCCTTCAAAAAATCCTCCTTTCTGGCCTACCCTTTTAAGCTTACTTGTACCGACTTCAAACCTGCCGGCTTGTTTTGATAACGTGCATGCTGATAGATTTCTTCTAATTCATTTGCATACTGTTTAAATTTCTCAACGGATGGACGCGATAAATTGGCAATCATAATGCCGCATCCTGGAACGCCCGGATTCACTTCCATAACGGAGTCACCGATTCCTTCAATATAAAAATCAATGCCGAAGAGCTCGATCTCACTATTTACTAAGGCTTCACGCATTTTTGTGTGCATTTCCTTTTGTTCCTCAAGCGTTTCAAATCCGTACCATAACATCGTTTTAATTCCAAGATTAATGGCTCTTACAAACAGATCAAAATAACACCGATCCTTAGCGTTTTTTTCAAAAATTCGGTATGGATCAATATGAAGAAACGTTTCTTTCCCCATATTTTCAGTTTCATTCCACAGACTGTCTATTGAATCACCTTGCATAGTTTTGACTCTATCATCAAGATGAATTTGTCCAACATAATCCATGATGTTTTGCAAGGGATCAGCTTCGATATCACAAAAAATAAACTGGCTCGTATCCTTTAATATTTCCAAGGCTAAGCCGGGAGAACCGAGATAGGTTTGAAGCGTCTCCTGATTGCCGGGTATTTTCTTTAAAATTTGTAAGTAGGGGGAATTCTCAATATTTACATAACGACCACCATTACCTGCTTGTTCAAACAAATGAAAAATGCCATAGTTTCTTTCGTCAGTTTGGTTCAACCTATAGATTGGAAAGGCAGAATTGGATTCTACATAGACACTCGGTTTTTCTTCGGTCAGGAAAAAGCATAAAGGAAGGTGCTTCCACACATCCCCGATCTCCCCAAAATGAGTATAAGGCACTTCACTTCACCTCCATTATTTTTCTAAAAGTAGAATTCTTGATACACCCAATCATTTCCTTTATTATTGCAATAGAAAAAAACCATAGATTGGCTATGGTTTTTGTTTGCAAGATTTGTCTGACTTTCTCTTATTCATACCCGATTCCTTGATAGAAATAACCAATGGTGTTCAATTCATCGGAATCCAGCACATTTCTGCCGTCAAACATATTGGGTTGATTCATGATACTTTTCATTTTGGCCCAATCAACCTTTCGGAAAATCGGCCATTCCGTGCATAAGAAGACGGCATCTGCGTCTTGCAACGCTTCTTCCAACTCAATGCTGGCTGTAACGGATTCGTAATGAAGATCAGCAGGAAGTTTGGCTACCGGATCATACACGTAAACATTAGCCTGTTCATTTAGCAAGCTTTCTATTATACGAAGGGCTGGGGCTTCCCGAATGTCATCCGTATCCGGTTTGAAAGCCAAACCTAAAACCGCTATTTTTTTATTCGCAAAGGATTTTAAACGTTCGCGGGCTTTTTCCAGCAAGTACAAGTGCTGTGTCTCATTGACGTACACGACTTTTTCCAAGATGCCTAACTCGATATTATTTTGTTTCGCCGCGAGAATCAATGCAGAAACATCTTTGGGAAAGCATGAACCCCCGTATCCAATTCCTGCATATAGAAAGCTTGGCCCGATTCTTGGGTCTAGCCCAATCCCGTTTGCCACTTCTTTTATATTGACGCCCAGTTGATCGCACAGTCTCGCCAATTCGTTCATATAGGAAATTTTCGTGGCCAGAAATGCATTTGAGGCATACTTGATCAACTCCGCGGTTCTTGGCGTGGTTACGACGATAGGACATTTTACAGACTGGTAAAGCGTTTGAAGGAGATTCGCAGCTTTTATGCTGTTAGACCCGATGATGACCCGATCCGGATTCAAAGCGTCTGTCAATGCTTTTCCCTCGCGTAAAAATTCCGGATTGGAAGCCACGTCGAATGGATAGGTTCCTTTTTGTGCTGCTTGAATCCATGCGGTAACCTGTTCCTGTGTTCCAACAGGAACCGTGCTTTTGGTTATGACTAATTTATAACCGTTCATGGTTTGGCCGATATCTTCCGCTACCTGTTTGACATACCGCATGTCGGCACTGCCATCAGGACGGGAAGGTGTTCCTACACAGATAAAGATCATCTCATGGTCTTGAATAGCTTTTTCTTTATTAGTAGTGAACCGTATTTGACCGGAACTTAGATGCTTTTTCAACAATTCCTCTAACCCGGGTTCGTAAAAATAAAGAACGCCCTGCTCCAATTGCTGAATTTTTCGAGAATCCGTGTCGAGTCCCGTTACGTTCCATCCCAATTCGGCAAATACCAAGGCGGTGGTTGTCCCTACATAACCAGTGCCTATTACTAAAATATTCATTGGTCACTACCATCTCCTCTTGGATGTATGCCCGTTATGACGGATCGAAATCCAATGACCGTGTCCTTTAACGTATAAGATATATGCTTCAAATGAACCCCATCTAAAATGATGCTGTTCTCAATCCGGCAATCTTCAATATGAGAGCCTGCGCCTATGGATACAAATGGACCGATAACACTATCTTTCAGGACGCATCCCTGACCGATGGATACTGGTGTAATAATCGTACAATTGTGCAATATGGTGGATTCATGAATCGTCCCGTCACTATGCATCTCATCAAGCGTTCTGCGATTGGCTTCCAACCATCTTTCGACTGTTCCAACATCCATATTTAATTTCTCCGTGCTGTGATAAGTCACTGGGAAGTTATGGTCAACGAGCCATTGGATAGCATCCGTAATTTCATACTCCCCCCTAGCCGAAGGCTTGATGTCCTTTACCGCTAAAAAGATCGTACGAGTGAAGGCATAAGCTCCCAGGACGGCCAGATTAGACTTTGGGTTTTGAGGCTTTTCTTCCAACCTCACGATATGTCCGTCCAACACTTCCGCAATTCCGTAATCTTGAGGATTTTCAACCTCTGCCAGCAGCAAGGAACCGTGACTCCCCCTCTCTTCGACGTCAATTTTCAGTTCAGTTAGCGGTTCGGAAATCAAATTATCACCAAGCAACAGCAAAAAAGCATCCTCTCCGATATAAGATTGTGCTTGCTTCACCGCATCCGAGATGCCTTTCGCTTCGGTTTGGTAAATATAAGTGATGGATACCCCCCGCGATTCGCCGTTTCCGAATTGCTCCCTAATTTCAAACTCTTGCGATGGATGTATGACGATTCCGATCTCCACTATCCCCTGCTCGACTAATTTTTCTATGCAAGTCTGCAATATCGGGGTGTTGGCAACAGGCATTAGCGTTTTTGGATGTTTGAGGGTGATCGGATGCAGCCGCGTCCCTTTTCCAGCACAGAGGATAAGTCCTTTCAAATCGCATCTCCCCTAGTAAAGATCAATTTCTATTAATCTATGAAAAATATTTGATATTGGTATGGGCCAAGCTTCTCAATTCGATACTTGCAGAGCGGAATATTATAATGCCCATCTAATGAAGTAGCCGTGTCACCAACTGAAAACCGTTCATATCTTAACAAGAAATGCCCATAGATAATAACCTAAGGGAGATGTGAACTTTGAAGATTGCTCAAATATCGACCAATACGATTCCGGTTCCTCCTAAGGCTTATGGCGGGACGCAGCGGGACGTTTATTATTTAACCGAGGAGTTAGTTCGACGCGGGCATGAAGTTATATTATTTGCCAAGAAAGGTTCCAAAGCTCAAGCTACCGAAACCTTTGAGTATCCTACCGACGACCCTGAGGAACAACTCGATTTCATCATGAGAAATCTCCCTGACGATGTCGATATCATTCATGATCATTACGGTATCGTTGCGAAAGCAAACCCGCCTATTCCGACCATACGGAACTCCCATTCAAAGGGTGTTACCGGGGTTCAAATTCCGGTATACGTAAGCAAAACGATCCTAAGAAGATACGGTAAAAATAAAGGCTACTACGTGCATAACGGTATTAGGGTCAATGATTATTCCTTTCGAAAGAAGAAAGGCAATTATCTTCTGTTTCTTGGCAGATTGATCGAGCAAAAGGGCGTTCACATAGCGATCGAAGTCGCAAAGAAAACGGGGAAAAAGCTTATCATTGCAGGCACCCTTAATGATAAGAAATATTTTAATTCCAAAATCAAGCCTCACTTAAATAAACGCATCCGATATGTGGGACCCGTTGGCGGCCAAACAAAGTGGAACCTGTTATCCAGAGCAAGCTGCGTTCTTTTCACTTCCACTTGGAATGAGCCGTTCGGCCTTGTTCTCATTGAAGCGTTGGCCAGCGGCACTCCGGTGCTCGGGTTCAAGAAAGGCGCAGTTCCAGAAGTCCTAAAGGGATTACCGCAACTGCTATGCAACAATACCAAGGATATGATTTCGAAAGTTCAGACCCGAAGAAACTTTCCCTCAGCCCGCAGATGCAGGCGTTACGTGAGAACCAATTTCTCCGACAGCATCATGACCGATAATTTTCTAAAACTATACAAAAAGATCATTAACGGAGAAAAATATAAAATCATTAAAAATTCAACATGGAACAAGAAATTGATAAATAATCAAAACAAGGAGTGGGGTAAGTGGTAACAATAATTGCATGTACCATGAGATCCTCTTATATGGATAATGTGTTCGCCAATTATGACCGGCAGATTTGGAAGGACAAGGAGATGATTATTGTCTTGAACAAAGACAGTATGAACCTTGATGCATGGAAACAAAGAGCCAGCCAATATCCAAATGACGAAGTAAGGGTTTATAAGCTTCCACAGAGTTATCATCTGGGAAAATGTTTGAATTACGCAATCGACAGAGCGAAGGAAGGGATCGTCACCAAGTTTGATGATGATGATTATTATGGACCCAAATATTTAAGGGAGTCTGTAACTGCGCTCAAGAAAGGTAAGGGTTCCATTATCGGCAAGCATACATCCTATCTCTATTTTGAGGCTAAGAGAGCGCTCATGGTATTTCGGCCCGGTGGAGAACGTAAGCTTGTGAGATCCGTTAAGGGGGGAACGCTTTTATTTAGAAAGTCTTTATGGAGAAGAGTGAAGTTTCCTGAATTCAAAAAGGTAGGTACTGATTCCGGATGGACCGGCAGATGCAGAAGAAGAGGATTTAAAATTTATTCCGTTTCGAAAAAAAATTATGTTTGCGTAAGACGAAAAAATACAGGCACTCATACGCAGAAAAAGAGCACAAAAAGGTACATGTCCCACTGCAGGTTAGTCCGTCACACCAATAACTATACCCGTTTCGTAACTTAATACATCTTTCCTGCTTTTCATTTCGATTCCACTAAAAGAGCCACACAATGGACATCTTCAATCATGCCCATTGTGTGGCTTTTGAGAGTTTATTCGGTTTGTTCTGGGACATCTCTTCTGTTTGAACCACCTTTTATCTTCTGACGATCTCCGTACTAAGCGATGGTGTTGTTTCGAATCTAATGTACCCGAGTTACTTTACCGTCCGTACAATCAGCATCGGTGACTTTTATGAACGATTCGAAGTATTGGTCGCAGTCTTGTGGTACATCACCATTTTCTACCGCTTGTCTTTGTTTTTGCATGTGTCCGTTCACGGACTGGCCGTTGTTCTCGGTCTGCAGGATCCGCGGCCCTTGCTAATTCCCTTGTCCTTGATCGCTTTGGTCATGGCGAATAACATCTGGCCCAACACAGCAGGATATACGGCCGCTTGGCCCTACTACTCGATGTTCTTCGGTATTGTTTTGCCCATCCTGATCTGGATGGTCGGCATTTTTAAAAGAGCAAAGAATTCCATAAGGAAAGAGAATTAGTATGGTATGGTTAGACCGGAGCAATACACAGCCACTGGATTGCAGCAGAAAGGCCTTCGACCGTCAGCACCAATCGGTTATTGCCTTCCTTTGCTTGGAATTTTCCGGGGAGTCGAACCGTTTGCCAGTCGTTTCCCTTCATTACCGATGTCCCAAGCAGGATGCCGTTCAAACAAACAGTGATGCTGCCGTAATCTTCCATTCGCAGCCGCATATCCAACGTATAATCAGAAGTAGATGACATGGATGGTGCCATAAATTCATAGGCAACCCAATCATTCGGTGCCAGCTGAATATACATAAGCTCATCCGGCTGCCATTCCTCGCCCTTCATATGTTGAAAATTCGGCTTCTCCCTATCGCTCTCCACAAACCGGATATCCACGCCGTCATTTATGCGAAAACCAATATTCTTTTCCGAAGGTTTACCTATGCTGAAGCTTGTACCTGCCCCTTTATAGCCATAGAAAATTGCCGGAATCCGTACAGGAGGTCTGCGGAATAAAGCGTTGTCAACCTCAGGCCGGTACAAACAGCGTTCAATCGATAGATTGTCTAAGTACTCCCACAAAATACGTTCAGCCAAATTAGCATCCGGCTTGGCGCCACCTTCTAAATAGTCTACAAGCAGCTGCCAGCCGTTAGGCGCCACCTTCTAAATAGTCTACAAGCAGCTGCCAGCCGTTAGGCATAAGGACGGAACAAGGAGAGTTGGTGCAGTCGAGCTTCTTCCATGTCCAGAAGTTTCAGGAAATATCATGGTCTTCGTAAAGCCTGATACTCCCGCGAACCAATCGCAGTTGTTTTCCCCGCCTTCGCCCATGAAGATCGGAACATTCCACTGCTCCCTTTTGTCAAAAAAATAGCTGAATGCTCTCGGTATCGGGACTGTTCCAGTATTTATGAAATTGAAGCATGAGATTGTTGTCGATCTTCTCATCGAAGATCGACCAGTCGGTAGCCCAGTGCGCGCCTTCCAAAATGATCATATGACGGTCATCCACTTCCCGAATCGCTTCCACAATCTCTTTATAAAGCGGCATGACTTGGTCGTTGTACGCCGAGAACCAGTCAGGAAGCGGCTCATTCAGCAAATCATACCCTGCCACGATCCATTCATCCTTATAGCGATCGGCAAGCATCCTCCATAAAGCAACCGTCAACCGTTTATTTCGCTCATCCAAAAACAGTTCAGGCTTGTCGTTTTCCGAATCGTCGATATTGGTACCGGTCTGTCCGCCGGGAGCGCCATGCAAATCCAGAATGACATAGACAGAATATTTCCGGCACCACTCTATTACCCTTTAAGGCAAAACGCTCATTGAAGACGAAAATCTAACAGTGTTGAATAAATTCGGGTTATATTAAACCGTTAATGATACTCTTTTTTGTAACCATCTTATTTGACCACGATGATTAATTTCGTCTTCGTAGACGTGAAACCACTTAAAATAATTATTTACTGATTTGTTTCCCAATGCTTCATAAGTTTGATACTCATTCAACCATTCGTCATTTTGGTGTTTTAACGCATCCAATGTTCTTTTTCGAACAATGTTTAAACACTCGATGTAATAATCAAGCGTTTGACACTTAATAAACGTTCTCGCTTCTTCCCCCAGTCTTATTGCTGGGTTCCATTCTTGTTTCTCATATTCGGTCATTTTTCTCTTTTCAATAGTTTCTACATAATAGGCATATTCAACTGCAGCTATATGACTCAGTAAAGCTCCGATCGAATTGCTGTTATTATCATATAAATAATCCAGTTGCTCGATAGTGAGACCATTTATACTATCTAATGTTGTCCATCTTACGTAATTCATCATTGAAACTAAGCGTCCAATTTGCGGACTGTACCCCGGAATTTCTTCGATCATGTAAATTCGTTCAAGGTTCATTTTGTCCCTCCTGATTTAGTTGCCCTTTTCGATTTCAACTCTAACAATCGTTTGCCATGATTCAGGTGGATGACAATCCGCCATCGCGGGAGTAAGATAAATTTCTCTGCGGTTCCCCTTTACTTTATATCCATGTTCCTTAACAAAATCATTAATTTCTTGAAGTGTGAATTGAGAATCACGATAATGTCCAACATGGAGTTTTTGTGCACATAGAACAGATTTTGCTCCTATAAACTTGGTTTCAGGGATATCGTTTTTACGCAAATTCTTTTGCACACAAGCCCTTGCCTCCTCGAACATTTCCACAGTAATACAATCAGGAACCTGCATCATTTGTGTAACTGAATATTTATTATTCTCATTTGAATCATGCCATATAATTTCGTGTGGCATCAATTTAAATTTATAACCCAATGATTCTTTTGAAATTCGCTTTAACTGATTCACAATTTTCGCTAAAACCCACTCTTCATCTTGAGGTTCTGGGTGTCCAGTCCAATCCATAAGAAAAGCTGTATTCATTTCCTGCGATACATACTGCAAATTAGGAATTTGTTGAATATATACAGGTCCGGGTTTTACTGCGTAAACTTGCGGAAATAACATGCGATTATCATGAGTTATCCCTTTAATTTGTGAATTGTTCAATTCATCGCCTCCTCCGATAAAATGGCATTTATATCCAGAACCATTTTGTAACACCATTGTTTTTATGTAGTCACTTTTTCGAAATGTATAGGAAAATCATCTCAAAACTCTAACAAATCTCGTCCCTTCATCCCTCTGGTTACCTACTAAATCTTTCTCTTCAATTATTAATTCATTAAAATCACCGGAATGACTCCTCACGAAGCTTACCATTATACTAATATTATCAAGATAAAATCTATTCGTTTCCTTTGACTTTAAATGCTGATCGCCAAATATGATCAATTGTCCATCTTTTATTTCAATATTGATATCAAAATTCATTTCTTCATTATGATAAATTCCAGCATATTTCTGTAGTTCAGAAAGAGGAACAACCGGATCTGGTTTTTGTATCCACCCGAAATAATCCAGTATACTTCTGTGATATTTTGACCAATCCCAATTTGTATTTTCGATTGCCAAAGAGTTTAGACTGCATCTAGAATAAGCAGAGCGTGCAACCGTTGCGTACTCGAACAAAAAGTCAAGATGCAAATCAGGACTGCGCTGCCCTCGATTCATATAGAAAGGCTCATCTTTATATTTCTCATACGTATTATTTAGCCAGAGCCTGTCCCCTCTTGTTTTCATCATTCTATTGATTCCTACCATCGGATCATTCTGATATAGATATACCAAACTGCAATTTATATCCGTTAAACGTGAATATATATTTTCAATAAACTGCACAATTAATTCTCTATCGATATCCATATGCAGCAAGTGAAGAATAGGACTTTGAAATAAAGCAGATTCCATTACGATAGTCGATTCATTATCTTTTTGATCATTTAAAAATTTATCCCAATTAGAAATATACAATTCCATCCATTCCATGTGATTACTAATAGGATTTTGAAGAAAAATGGGATGTTGAAATGCAGATTCATGAAAAAGTTCTGTCTTATATCCGTTCCTTTCAGATTGTAATGCAATATATCTTGCAGTTGTAGATTTTCCGGAACCTGGTATCCCTTCTACAAGTATAAGTTTAAGCATGTAAAGTACAGCCTTCTAGTTTGATTGTACTTTCACCTGTATCAGCTATCTCTACAATAGTCAGGCTAGTATCGTTGATAAATGGAGGTTCCCATAACTTTTCGAGAGGTAACTTTTTAAAGTAAGATAATACTGCCTTTATAACCACCGAATGTGTTACAACTAAGACACTGCCCTTTTTATTTTCCGAAATAATCTTATCAAACACGCAGATTGCCCTGTCCATAAAAGTATCAAAACTTTCTCCTCCACAAGACTTAAAAAGGTGTGGCATTTCCCAAAAAGCTTGATATTCATTCGGATAATTATCTTTTATGTATGTTTGTGTCTGACCCTCCCAATCACCTATATTTATCTCTCTCAGTTGATCGTCAAAAGTTATTGGTATTTCTCTATCTCCACGAATTAGTTCAGAGGTTTTTGCAGTTCTTCTGCTTGGACTTGAATATATTGCTGTAAAATTCACATCCATTAAACGTTTTCCAAGAGAAATAGAATTTTCTATGCCCTTTTGAGTTAGTTCAGAATCTGACCAACCTTGCATCCTTTTTTGAATATTCCATTCCGTTTCGCCATGGCGTGTTATATACAAAGTTAACATTGTAACCCTCCAAGTTTTTCAGTAATTTTAAAAGATATTTATCTTCTATATATGTGTAGTTAAAACTGAAGGGTTCCATTGTATTTATTTTTAATTTTAATTGCCTTTCCTTTAGAAATGTCCACGTAGACCAGAATGGCCGAAGCAAACATTGTTTCAAACTCGATTAACTTTATTTGGTTATTTTTCTGATTTGATATTTCAGCCTGTTTCCATACATCTTTTGCGGCACCATTTATTATAGTTGTGACGCCGTTGCCTTCATCTTTTCTTACAATATCTTCTTCGGAATTAACCACTATACTCTGAGCTTCGCCAATATAGTTCCAAGCTATTTCTTTAATCTGAAGATCAGTTAAAGGTACAGGTTTATTTAAGGAACAACTAGCCAAGATTATCATTACAACAATCAAATAGATATGTTTAAGATGTTTCATATAAGCCTCCAATTTGGTACCTTAGTTAGTGTTTTATTGCTGTTTTAGCGATGGTGAGGTAAAATGAATCTTTCCAAAGTAAAAAGTTGAACAAGTACTCCATAGACTAAAGAACGCGAAGGTGACTAGCATGATAGAAATAAAAATCTCCAAATTTAGTAAAGGAGAATTTAAAAGAGGGGTATTTGCGACTCGTGATATACAAAAAGGTGAACTTATACATGAAGCACCGGTCATTCCTTATCCTAATGAGGACCATGATTTTATAGAGAAAACAATACTTTCAGATTATGTGTTTGAGTATGGTGCTAATCACACAGCCATCCTCTTAGGATATGGCAGTCTGTTTAACCATTCATACAAGCCTAATGCCACCTATGACATCAACTTTAACAATCACACATTTGACTTTTATGCCTACACAGACATAAAAGCAGGAGAGGAAATACTTATAAACTACAATGGTGATGTCGATTGCGACGATCCGCTATGGTTTACTGAAAAAGAGTGAATATGCAATCTTGCTTTAAATTGAGCTCTCTTTTCCGGAGAAGGTCGCCGATGCATTGCTGTCGGCAGCCTTCAAAATATCTTTAACGACAGCCTCAGTTATAAAATCACGGTTCTCTTCGCTGACATTGATGATTCTCACCCCAGGAAGCCTTTTAATTTTGTCTATTTCTGGATGGCTATCTAAAGGGATTGTACCTAGTACAATGTGATGATTTTCCGAAACTATTTTATAGATCATTTGTTGAAAAGGAATGGATAACATTTGCATAAATCCGACTTCATCGATAACTGTTACTTTCTTCGACTTTAAAGAGTCCTGTAGAGGCTTTAAAGCGACGTTTTCGAAGTTACTTATGTCGATACCATATCTACCAATTTTAATAGAACTGTTACTATCCACGTTAGCGATTACTTGACTTTCTCCTGCAAGGGTTACACATTTAAAACCGGTTCGGTCTCCGGCATCTCGTATTTCCTCTGTATAAAAGCCCCCGCAAATATCAGGACCAATTTCATTTATAATTCTTTTAATCAAAGTTGTTTTACCCATTCGTGGTTTACCGGTAAGAAAAAATATTTTATCGTACATCATACGTCTCAAGGTTCCCCTTTCTAGACAGTCCTTTTCAGTTTTAGATCAACTTAGGTTTAGTTTCATATGCCATATATTTATATTTCCGCAAACCCGATAACCGCAGCTCAGAAAAATCAAAACCGGAATTCCTTAAGCAAGGATTCCGGCTTATCGAATATGAGAAGGCAGCATCCTTTGCTGTAATTATCCGATCAGTTCGTTGACTTTGTCCCGATCGAGCTTCTTGATAACGGCTGTGAGCAATGCAGCGGCTTGATCAAAGTCGCTTTTTGACATAATGGCATTATGGCTGTGAATATATCGGGTGGCAAATCCAACAACAAGGGAAGGACAGCCGACCCCGCTCGTATGAAATTTACCAGCATCGGTACTGCCACCAGACAAGGCGTCCACCTGCACCTTGATGCCGATCTCTTCAGCGGTATCCATCACAAAATCACGTAATCCGGTATGAGGTACCATACTGGCATCAAACAGCAGTACCAACGGTCCGTCTCCGACGTTGCAGGTCATGTGCTGCGATTCGTTTCCGGGAGTATCGTACGCAATACCTACATCAAGTGCGAAAGCAATATCCGGCTCCACCAGATTCGCAACCGTCCCGGCACCGCGCAAGCCCACTTCTTCCTGGACGGTCGCTCCTGCATATACGATGTTGGGATGATCTTCGTTTTTTAGCCTTTTAAGAACTTCTACCGCCAACGCACAGCCCGCCCGATTATCCAGCGCTTTGCCCACCCAAAGTTCGCCGCCACGCATAGTTGTGAAATCGGAAACGGGAACGATCCAATCGCCGGGACGGACGCCCATTTCTTTAGCGTCTTCTTCATCCTTCGCTCCGATGTCGATATAAAGATCCTTAAGTTCCATTACTTTTTCGCGTTCTTCCTTTTTTAATACGTGCGGAGCTTTCGAACCGATAATGCCTGTATATTCGCCTTTGCGGGTTTTTACTTTAACACGCTGGGACAATACGTTATGAGGCCACCATCCCCCGAGCGGATGAAAACGAAGAAATCCTTTGGATGTAATTTGCGTCACCATAAATCCAATTTCATCCAGATGACCGGCGAGCAGCACTTTTGGACCGTCAGCCCGACCCGTTTTTTTACCCAACACACCTCCAAGCCGATCTTTGACAATTTCGTCGCTTAAAGGCTGCAAATATTCCTGCATGATCGTACGCACTTCACGTTCATGCCCTGGTACTCCGTCGGTTTCCGTCAGCTGCTTCATCATCTGCGTCATTTCATCCATATGAGATATTCACTCCTTGTTTTGAAATAAAAGCATCGTTAATGTGAGTTTTACGCGGTGCCGTCTTCTTTAATCATTCGATAACAGGAAAGAAATTCCTTTCATAAATGCAAACAAAAAAAACGGCAGTCCGAACCCAATGGGTTTAGATGCCGTGTTGGTATTTAATTAATGGCGATTCTAACGTTTAACATGGGCATCAGGAGCCTTATCCGATACGAGATTCAAGACGATGTCGTGCTCAAGAAGCGCCTTTAGCCCGCAGAGAACAATCGTAAATCCTTCCGTTGAATCTAGGGCTTGCTTTACGATTTCATTATATAACAGCCAGACTTTATTCACTCCCCAGATTACAAACCGTTCAGATATAATAACAAGCTCTTTTGAACATGCATCCTGTTCTCAGCTTGTTGATAGATAACGGAATTCTCAGATTCAATCAAATCCTCTTCTATTTCAAAACCAGGATGAATCGGCATATCATGCATGATGTAAGGAGAAAACCCATCTAGATTATTCTTGTTAATCTGAAACGGCTTCATTATTTGAATCCTTCTGCTTTTCTCCTTCTGATATCTAATATCCTGAAAATACTCCATATCAACCCACGTGTCCGTATAAATAAAATCAGTTCTTTTAACAGCCTCCGATAAAGTATTCAAATTCTCTATATACCCACTCTGATATGCTTTCTGCATAAGTTCTTCATCCCAAGAAGCTTCATTTATTATTGGAGTTACTAACATAAGTTTAACTCCCAATGTAACACAACCTGCTATTAGCGAATTGACGACGTTATTGTGAATCCCTACATAGGTTACAGTCACACCTGTGAAAGTTCCTTTAACTTCGTAAATAGTCATTAAATCCGCTAAGGCTTGGCATGGATGGTATTTATCACAGCAACCATTTATAACTGGAACATTTGAGTATTTTGCTAATTCAAGTAAATCAGAATGCTTCTTTAACCTAGCCATAATAATATCAATGTTTCTTGATGCGTAGCGGGCTTCATACTGAATTGGTGAGATACTAAAATTACTCGAATCCCAATCCATAGTCACAGCATAACCGCCCATTTGATTAATGCCAGACTGAAATGACAAATTGGTTCTGGTCGAGGTTTTTTGAAAAAGCATTAGAAGACCTTTTCTTTCGAATGCCCGATAATAAACGTTCGGGTTTTGTTTAATCGCAATCCCTTTTTGAATAATGGAGAACAAAGAATCCTTGTCGAGTTCTTTTAAAGATAATAAATGATTCAACTCTCTCATCCTTTTTCGTATATTTATACATGGTTATGTATATTAATACAATTTATTAAAATAGGGACACAATGTCAATAGTTGTAATTTGTAATTTTCATTTAAAAAAACCAGTCCCTTAAAAAGGACTGGTTCACTCTGTGTTTAGTGGCTAAGCAAATTTATCAGGCAGCGCCTTAATTATTTCTTCGTATTGTAGAGCAACTGCCACTTCCAAAATATGTATAGGGTTTTGATGAGCGTAAGCAACAAGCAATTCTTTAGTAAACTCATCATCATTTAACTTCAAACTTCTTTTTATCAATTCCATCATCGCTCTTTGATTACGAAAATTAAGCTGCTCAATTTTTTCCATTGCTAATTCAATATCACCCTGCATGGTACACTCCTAATATCACGTGATTTTGGATTGTTGTAACTAAACGTTCACATCATATTAATTCGATGTAATTTCATTTTTTCAGGGGAGATGAACAAAGCCTTCCATGAAGGAAGGCTGCAAAATTTATTTATTGGAATCTTTTTTTGATATCCAATACATACTTGAGAATTACAGAGATCCCGCCAACGAAATATAAAATCACAAGAATCCAACCAGTAGGATCAATTGGAATCATGGATATAATAACGTTCAAAGGCAGGACATAAAATAGGATATCCTTCAAATAATCTAAAAAAGTTATATTGAAAGAGCCTTCCCAAAATGATTTGGAAAAGGCAACAATAAAATCAAGGATCATTAGTCCAAATATGGCCCACATCGTGTAGATCATCCAGTCTGTAAGTGTAAAGGTCATTTATCATCACCACCTTCCTACATACTATGCTAGGAAAACGGACAGGTGAGGATAATTTTGTGGTAACCTTTTTCATTCAGAACCTCACCTACCCCACCTTTAACCACAGTATCACGCATTCAAAGTCCGGATTTGGTTTGAGTACTGTTTCTGTTTCGATGCTTGGAATTATATATGAAAAATCATATAGAAAATTCCATGGGCTGGCTAAAGTGAAAAATATATGTGAAAAATCGTATATAATTTGTTTTTTTGCATGAATCCCGCCAATTATGCTCGAAAAATCGTATATATCGACGGACAGTTAAATGGATTTGCTTCTTCCTCTCCCACGAACTCCCTTGGCTCAAACTGCAAAAAGGTCACAACCCGTTTCCCGGTCGTGCCCTTTTTGTGCTTCGCTGCGTTATACATTTATGTATGGTGGAACCTAGGGGGGATTCATCTGAGTGTCGCGCTCGAACAAGTAACGCTGCTTAAACACGCTGATAAGTTAATAAATTAAGGCCTTGCGTTGCCAAAGAGCATTTCATCGAATTTTTGGTGTACCCCAATTACTCCTCGGTCTGGGTCGTAGTTAGATAAAACTGCTAATGTGTAACCGCTATTCAAATACATGTTCAAAAGCGCACTAACACCGGGAAATCCACCGTTGTGACCGATGATCCGCTCTCCATGCATACTCACATCCATAAATCCGTACCCGTATTGCATTTGCATGTCTGGGCCGAAAGACTTGAACTTGTCTGACGTAGCAAGTGTAGTCCATTCCGGACTGAGTAACTTATTTGTGCGAAGGGCGATGTCGAACTGGAGTAGGTCCTCCACGGTAGAATAGCCTCCACCTGCTGGACCACCCTTAACGACATGAAGAAATACATTATTACGCCATGGTCCTCCCTCATCAGTACCAAGGCGCGTATATCCTATTGCAAGATTTGGGACGTCAAATTCCAGATCGTAACTATCGGAGTTGGTCATATTCGCCGGCAAATAAACATTATCTTTTACAAATTCAAAGTAGTCCTTCCCTGTAACTGACTCTATGATCGCCCCTAAAATAATATACCCTGAGTTACTATAAGCCCACTTCGTTCCCGGTTCGAATAATAGTGGATCTTCGATAAATAACGGAATGTAATCATTAATGGTTTTTAGACTTGTAAAGGATGCTTTAAATTTATCATTCCAGTAAAGCCCTGCTCCCGATGTATGTGTCAACAGATGGTGGATTGTAACTTTATTGGCCAGCTCGGGCGGAAAATGAGGCAAGTATTTGCCTATTAAATCATTTACATCCAGCAGGCCTTCTTCAGCTAATTTCATTATTGCAACGGCGGTAAACGATTTGTTCAACGATCCGAGATTAAACTTCGTATCCGTTTTATTCGGAATAGCATATCCCTTGCTGGCCATGCCAAAAGCTTTCTTATAAAGCACCTCCCCGTGCTTCGCCACTAATACAGCACCTGAAAACTTATCCTCGGCAGCAAGGTTTTCAATATAAGAATGAAGTTCAGCCAGATCGATTTCCGATAATGTCATGTTCATCGTATTATCCTCCTTAGATTCATTGATAACAATAGCAGCAGGCTGCTCACGCTATTAGTAAGTTTACTAACAGTATCAATTGGCCATTTAGGATAGTAACTTTTGCTCGATATCAACAAACCGATTATTATGGCCAGAATTACAAATACTAAGCTGGAAAGTAGTATAACAAACCTTTTTTTCATTACACATTACCTCCGCCCCCATGCAGCCAGTTAACTTGTGAACAGTGTTATCAACGAAGCTATAAAGATTAATAATCCAATAATTACTCCTGCATGCCCGTAATCACCTATCGGTACCTATTCCGAGTAAAAAAGCTATCAATGAATCAATAATGGATACAATAAGAAGAATAATTGATTCTGTTGTTTAACTAATCACGTACATGTGTATTGCAATGATTCCTAAAAATAATGCCACGATATCTTTTCTACTTGAAATAGTTTTGTCCATCATCTCTTCCTCCATCTTCATCTGGTATTTTAATACGAAGCTTGAAGCCAGTCTAGCTAAAATAAAAAAAAGGCTCCTGTAACTCTACGAATAGCCAATACCTATAGAACTGTCCCTTCATAGAATAGAGAGTGAGCAGCAGATACTATCTTTGCAGCTTCCAATAGTGACGAATGAAAGGGATGCTGAGATTATATGGGATGCCAGCTTGGACGGGTAATCATCGTTAACAACGAAGGCACGATTATTTTTGGGAATGTCGCAACCATAAACATCAAAGAAACCTCGGTTTCCACCAACGGAAGCGGTTCCTCCATCACTGACGAATCGGCTCAGAATGAAGAGAACGCTTCGGCTTCCGGTACTGTTACGTCCAAACGCTCCAAAAGTCACAGATATAAGCCGCGGTAGCTTCATCTTCCTTAAAGCTAAATCCCGGTTCGAATGAAAATAGCCAGAATTCTTTCACGCAGGAAGAAATTCCGGCTCGGCCGTGTCGGCGCCAGCACACACCGGAAAACATCCGTCGATGTTGGCCATTGCCCGAATGGAATATTGTTTTGTAAATCATCTTTTACTATTGAATGTCCAATGCCAAAAGTTCAAGCTTCACAGGAAAGCTGTAACCCATTGACTCCAATAAAAGCTTCCCTTCCTCATCTTGTTCATTTACCAACGTCTCTACATTGATTCTTCCATTTTTAAGGTGATATTCAAAAGCCTTAGCAAGGAGATACTCACCTAGTCCTTTATTCCGCCAACGTGGAATTACGAATAACCTTTCAATTGCACCTGTTTGCCAACTCATGACACTTCCAACTAGCTCATTGCCTTCAAAAGCCGAAATGGTATGAAGTTCTGGTCCCCCCATCATCCATTCCAGCATATTGACGCTTCTATGTAGAACACCTTGATAATATTGATTCTCAACTTTGGTGTATGTAACTCTTTCTTCTTTCGTTTCCATCGGATGATGATATACCTCAACACCAATTGGAATATTGACTTCAGGAATGAAGTTATCAAGCGATCTCTTTGCGAAATAATACGTTTGATAAGGGGAAAAGCCTTGTTGTATGTAAAATTCACGGTCGCCATCAAAATCATCCCATGCAACCAACTTCGTTTTCGCTTCAGGATTACGAATTGCGTGACAGATGTCAACTAATGATGGATACAAAGCCATTCTTATTTCAAAAATATGATCGTGAGCTTTTTCACTTACCTCCCTCACAAATTCCATTACATCATGATCATCAGAAATTCCATGACGTAAATAGCCCAAAGCGATTAGTTTTCCTTGCTCGTTAAATACACAGCTCATCTTCTGATGTTCATAATCTTTGTTGTGCTTAAAAAGCATCCATGCCTTAGGACTTAACTTCATTACACTTTCCTCTAACTCTGAACTATATGGACGAACTACCATCGACATCCTAATTCTCTCCCTTATTGTGATATCAAACATGATAACAAACATTTTGGCTTCCGACTGATAAAGAACTATTATAGTTGATCTAATCTCCCGGAAATGCAGCAAAGCTGTCGACTGAACAATGCCGACAGCTTATATTCAACTCTTATTTCCTTTTGATTAATAGGGATCGAAACCCCAATTAAGGCTACTGTTGAGTTCCAGGCTTGGATTGAGTAAACACCGCCACATATTTTACCTCATTCGTAATTGGACTCAAGCTGTGCTTTTCGATCGAATCGAAGTATAGAGAATCTCCAGGACTTAATGTATATTCCACGTTTCCGACTTTATATTTCATTTTGCCCTCTAGAATAAATATAAACTCTTCGCCGGTATGGCTGAAAATATGCCTGCTGTCATGTTCATCTTTCCTTGAAACAAAAAGAAACGGCTGCATCAGCTTGTCTTCTCTTTCGACGGCAAAAGCGAAAAAGGAGTAGCCTTTTTCCGTTTTCACTAATTTGGATTTGCTTTGTATCTCCGTTGTATAAATCGTGCCTGATTGCTGTTGATCATCCAAAAGTATTGAAACTCTAGTCCCTAAGGCATCGGCGATTTTGATTAGAGTTGAAATGGGCGGCATCGTCTTACCGTTCTCTATTTTAGACAATAAACTTTTAGAAAACCCGCAAATATCGGCAATCTCTGTCAAACTCCGATTTTGCTCTTTCCGCAGCTTTTTAATTTTATCTCCAAGTTCCATCTATAAGGCTCTCTCCCATTTCATATTGTTCAATCAAGTTTATCATAATTATACGCTGTTTCCTATGTTCTTATTAAGAAGTTTAAATTCTACGCTCTTGTCCTCGATACTAACAAGCTTAACAAGAAGCGATATCTTATTATCATTGTTAATGTTGCTCCAATAATGGTTTGCTGTTAGTTAGTTCCTTAAAATAAAAAAAGTATTTGATCAATTGATCAAATACTTTGCCCAGGCGAACGGCTGTTATGAAATATGTGTTTCCCCTTAGTGATCTACGTTTTCGCCTGTTACACATACCAAATTAATCACCCTGTAAATGTATCGCATGTACCGCTTTCTTAATGTTATAGGATGTCAATGACCTCATTGAATATTTTCTAATGTCTTCTTAAAATAGGTAGCGGATTCATCATATCCTATGGAATTGTAAAAATGGCTTGCTCTTCTAGTAGCAAGGGCAACCAGTTTTGAACCACGCTCAAAAGCTTTCCTTTCAATTATTTCCATCAGTTTCTTTCCAATTTTCATTCTCCTATATTCCTCTAAAACAAATATTTCTTCCACCCAACTTATTACCCCGTTCGCGTAAAAAGTTGCGTGGTGAAAGGCTAATGCATATCCGATTATTCTTGATTCCTTTTCTGCAATTAAAATATCAGCATTTATGTTACTCAAGATATCTTTATAAATTCTCGAAAAATCTTCCTTAACAAGTATAAAACTTGTCGCAAGTCGTGCTGCTAAAGTAAACAACTCTTCTTCATCTTGAAGAATTGCTTTCCTATAAATAATGCTCATTACAACCAATCCTTTCAATAAAAATATTGCAACTTCTTGATAAGTAACTTTATTCAGTATATAGATATATCTGTACCGTAGAGGGAAAGTTGGAGACGCTTTGCCACTGCTTGCGAAGCGTAATTATCCCAGGAGGTGCTGTAAAGGGCAACTTTCCCCGATACTTGTACTGCTGACATCCATGCTGACGCCACTGCTACGGCATATCCTTTTCCGCGATATTCTTCCAAAGTTTCAATGCCCGCTTCTGCCGCTCTATCCGTATTTCTCGCACTAAAGCACACGGAGACTGCTTTATTATCCTCAATTGCCATATAACACGGTTCCCGATACTTTAATTCGGTCAATAATTTTTTAAATCCTGGCTCTAAATATTCTCTATTATCATTGGTTACCTTTACAGCCTGGCTAGCTCCAACATTATAATCCGCAAAAACATAGGCTGGGCCCATCCATATACTACTTATTTTTGCCTGTTGTTCTAATTCATTAATAATCTTTGCCAAAACGATGTTAGTATCATCGCTAGTATTTATGATTTCTACAATTTTATTCGCGATATCTTCTGGAACATCCCCGCGGAATCTCAGAACATTGCCTTTTTTTGTTTTTCCCCAAAAAAGCCGGGGAGCTGGATGACCTTCGAACTCATTAACTTTTGTTATTCTCCCCAAAGAATCGTGAGCAAATAGAACCTCTGCTTGAATATTCATCAGTTCTAGTTCGTTAAACATGCTTTCCCCCCTTTAGTAAAGACGAAACATAGTCTTAAAACCTACTATCTGTTACTATATGGATTTAACACTTCGTCTATCCACTTACCAAACTTAACATACGCTTCTTCATTTGTTTTAACATTGCTAATGAATACTCCCATAAATTCGTCATAATGATGCTCTTTATCACCGAACAATGATTGATACTCCTCGTCATCTGCAAAATCATTAAAAAATAAATCCATTGTTCCATCCTCTCTGACCCAAGCTATTGCCTCAATAAAGGGAGTACACTCATCTTTCCAATTGTCTACATGCAAATGATTTCCTGTGTAGTTTTCAGGATTGAAATAACCGCATACATGATCATGTGTTTGTTGTACCGCGTAGTAATCCCTTGTCCTATTTACATCAACGTCAATCGTCCAACTGGTGAATTTAAATCGTTCCATTCCGTCCTCCCTCCCCTGCTGATTATCACAATCGTCTATTTCTCTTTTCATCAAGATAAATATCCAGCGCCTGAATTCCTCGAATCGCTAGTTTTATGAACAGGTAGAGACATGTAATTCCAAGCAGCATAAAGACACCTTTAAAAATGAACATTAAAGTAGGTAGCAACTCATACATCGAGAACACTGATGATTCAGCTATGATCTACACATCCATTCTGCGCTAATTTCTGTAACGTTAAGTTTACACCATATATTTACATATTTCCACGTTTAAGATCGAGAAGCTGTCAATCACATCAGTAAAATAAAAAACGGTTTCTTCCAATCATATGAAGGAAGAAACCGTTTTTAAGTTATTCAGTTACATTTACTTACTACTGGCACCCGCCCACGCGTCAAGCTGCTTTTGTTTCTCGGCGATGATCTTATCGATGCCCGCTGTTTTCAACTGTTTAATGAATTCAGGCAGCTTGGCCACAGGATCAACCGTTCCCGTTTCCAAAGCAATTTTATACTGGTTTTGCACGTTCGTGACCGCCGCGATTTCCGTTTTGACCGCATCGGCGTTAAAGGTGAAGCCCAGCGCTTTCGATTTTATTGCGTTTTTGTTAAACTCCGCCAGCTGATTCCAAAGCTCCGGGTCATCCCCGTTCCAAATGTGGGATAGGGACTGGTTCCCGAACATCCATCCCATTTGCAGGTTATAACCGGAATTCGTTGCATCAACGCCTTGCGGGTAATCGATGACATTGTCAGACACTTTCACATAATGCTTGTCTTCAATCCCGTAATCAAGCAGATTAATGAAGTCTTTATCGGTATACATCATGTTGAGCAGCATCATCGCTCTCTCCGGATCCTTCGAGCTTCTTGCGAGACTCCACATGATTGATGTAATGTTGGACGTCGCTGTAACCGCAGGTCTAAAATGTATCGACACCATTTCCTTTCCTGTCGTTCTTGATTCTTGAGTCTCAATGCCTGGCTTCATATGGGATATAAACGAGAAAGCCTTGCCGGACTTGACTAAATTGTATTGCGTCTCGGTGCTTGTAGCAGCATCCTTGGCAATGTAGCCCGCTTGATTCCATCTTCTGACCGTATTCAGCATCTCTGCATATTCCGGTGTCTCATACATATTCACAACTTTTAGACCGTTATCATGGCCTGGAAGCACACCAAATCCATCACCCAACGTATCAAAGAAACTGCCTACGTAAATATCAAGAATAGATAATCCATATTTGACCGTCGGAATGATTCCCGGCTCATTGTCCTTAATGATTTTGAAAACAGCGTCCAGATCGTCCAACGATTTAATCGCGGTTGTATCGATGTTATATTTATCAACCAAATCCTTGCGCATCGTAATTCCATAGTCCGCGGCCAAATCCCTGATGCTCGGAACGGCGTATATTTTCCCGTCAATTCTCGTTGCATTCAAGAACGCCGGATCAAGAGAATCAAGCGCTTCCGTTACCCCTTGCCCTTGCTCGGCCAAATAGCCGTCAAGCTCAAGAAACTGCCCTTTAGCCACATCCTGGCTATATGTTCCGAGCCCGCTCACGATCAGGTCTACCTGCTCATTACCCGACATCATCAGCGTTTTTTGCTGAGACCAAGCACCGAAACCGATCGGAATCAGCTTTACCGTCGCATTGATTTTTTCCTTGGTCATTTTATTAATTTCGTCCGAAATCAGCTTCATGTCCTTCGGTTCGCCGCCAACAGGGAATACCATTACGAGCTCGACGGGCTTCAGTGCTCCGCTGCCGTTACCATTTTCTCCGTCCGCCACCGTTCCGGCGTTTCCCGAATTGGTGCTGTTTTTTCCGTTGTTGCCTCCGTTGCTGCATGCAGTGATCAACATGGTGAATGCCAACGCTAACAATAGAATCGATTTTGCCGCATTTCTGTTCTTTGTCATTGCTGTGACCTCCCTATTTATTTTAATGAAAGCGTATACACTTAGTAGAATAGATGAAATCTTGTGATCTAACTACCAGATTTCCGACATCGCGTTTTTGATTTTCCGTCGTATCAAATAAAATTAATGAACGGTAACCGCCCTGCTCTCTCCCTCTCCAGCCGGAGGAGTCGAGCGCTTCAGAAATAAAACGGCCGTCAGCAAGGCAAGCAATACGAAGGCGAATGCCAGCAAAAAAGCCTGCTTCATGCCTGCTGTCATCGCGAGCGCAAACAAATCAGAGTCCGAAATCACGCTCGCCTTATTTGCCGCAAATCGGCTGGAGCCAGTCGTCATGACCGTAACCAGCAGCGCCATCCCAATTGCGCCGCCAACCTGCTGGAGCGTACCGGCAATGGCCGTGCCGTGCGGATACAGCCGTCTCGGAAGCCCGTTCAAGCCGTTCGTCATAACCGGCATCATCAGCATGGAAATACCGAGCATGAACAGCGTATTTAGGACGGTTATCGTCAAAAAGGAAATGGAAGGCTTCATGAAGCCAAACCCGCTTAATGTGACGGCCATAAGCGTTAGACCGACAACTGCAAGCCATCTGACCCCGTAACGGTCAAACAACCTGCCGGTTATCGGTGACATAATACCCATCACGACGCCGCCCGGGAGCATAACTAAGCCAGCCTGCAGTGGAGTATACCCCAGCGCATTCTGAAGAAATATCGGAACCAGCATCATTGTTGAAAACATCGCCATCATGACAATCATCATAATTATGACAGAGAGGCTAAACATACCGAATTGAAAGGTTCTTAAATCCAGCATCGGCTGCCGCATCGTCAGCTGCCGGCGACAGAACAATACGAGCGCACAACCTCCCACTGCAATCGGCCAGAGCACTCCTGGATCTGACCATCCTCCATGTCCTTCCCCTGCGCTGCTAAAGCCGTACACGATCCCTCCAAAACCAAGCGTGGATAGGAGCATCGACAGCGGATCGGCCTTGCGGTTGCCGGATTCCGTCACATTTTTCAACCGTATGTACGCAAAGACCATAACGAAAGCCGCAATCGGCAGCACGCTGTAAAATAGCACCCGCCAGCTGTAGTTCGCTACAATCAGCCCGGATAACGTAGGGCCGATCGCCGGCGCAAACGTTATTACGATCCCGATCGTACCCATAGCAGCGCCTCGTTTATGAAAAGGAACAATAGCCAATACGACATTTGTCAGCAATGGAAAAAGAATCCCTGTTCCCGCCGCCTGGATTAGCCTTCCGGCAAACAGAACGGCAAAACCGGGGGCAATCGCCGCCACGAGGGTGCCGGCCGCAAACATTCCCATAGCAGATAGAAACAACCCCCTTGTCGTAAAACGTTGTATTAATAAGGCGGTAGCCGGTATAAGCACCGCGATGACGAGCAAATAGCCGGTAGTCAACCACTGGGCGGTAGTCGGCGATATGCCGAGATCGTTCATAATCGGCGTCAGCGCCACGTTGAGCAGTGTTTCGTTTAAAATCGCGACAAAAACCCCAAGCACCATTACGAACACGATTAATCGGTTGCCGTTGCTTCCGAAGGCCGATTTCTTATTGTCAGGTACGTTTGATATATTCACGTGACTTTCTCCTCTCATTATGCAAAAGGCCGTCAGCACGGAGCATTCCGCTCACTGACGGCCTCCGGTAATCTCACCGGACATGCAGATCTTATTCGTTATCTTTGTTCAGATCTGCAAGAATCTCATCCAGTTTCTGCTCAGTAATCTCACCTTTACTGATCCAAACCAAACCGCGTACCGGCATGCTCATGAACATGGCCATCCCCATTTCGGCCGCATCCCCGTCCATCGCAGCCTCCATCGGATTCTGATTGAGCAGAGGCTCCAGATAGGGCTTTGCTGCCGGATCCTCGAGCAGGTCGCCAAGCGTTGTGTTTCGGGTGTATTTGCGCTTCACTATCGCCGTTGAAGTCACGTGAAGCGTATCCTTCAAAATCATCTCCTGCGACGATTTGGCGATTAAAATCTCGAAATCACCCGTTTCGACATGCCAATCCTTTATGTCCACGTTGTAATAGGCGAAGGAACGTTTATCGAGTACGAAGGAAACCGTTTTTTCCTCGCCAGGCTGCAGCATGACCTTGTCAAAGCCCTTCAGCTCTTTATCCGGACGAATAACCTTGCTAGCCACATCGCGAACATACAGCTGCACAATTTCTTGGCCTGCCCGGTCTCCCGTATTGATTACCTTCACACTGACGGTAACCTCTTCATTGTCTTGAATCGCTTTCTTTGAGATTTCCAAATCGGAATAGTCAAAAGTCGTGTAGCTTAACCCGAAACCGAAAGGAAAGAGCGGCTCGATCTCCTTCGTGTCATAGTAACGGTAGCCGACCAGCAGCCCTTCCTTATATTCCACGCGATCTCCCTCGCCGGGAAAATTCGGATGGGAAGGATTTTGCTTAAGACTCTTCGGAAATGTCTCAGCCAATTTTCCGCTGGGATTAGCGTCGCCAAACAATAAATCCGCCACTGCTCCGCCAAGCGCCTGTCCGCCTAAATAGGCCTCCAGAACGGCCTTGGCCTTACCTAGCCAAGGCATCTCAACCGGCGATCCGTTGCTGAGAATCACGATGACGTTCGGCTGCACCTCCGTGACAGCCTCGATAAGCTCCACTTGGTTTTGCGGTATACGCAAATGAGTACGATCGTAGCCTTCCGATTCGTAACGCTCCGGAAGACCGGCGAAAATAACCGCTGCCTGCGCTTGACTCGCCGCTTGCTTCGCTTCCTCAACGTATGCAGCATTGGTATCGTCCTTCGCTAGCTCATAGCCTTGCGCATAGATCACTTCGGCACCGATACCTGCCGATTTCGCGATTTCCTCACTGATATCTTCCAGCTTCGTCGGATTAACGTGGGAGCTGCCACCGCCTTGGAATCTCGGAGCTTTTGCCATTTCCCCAATGACGGCGATCCTGCCCTCTTTTTTCAGCGGCAGTAAGCCTCCTTCATTTTTGAGCAGCACCATGCTCTCCCTGGCCACTTCTCTTGCCAGCTGATGATGGGCAGCCTTGTCGTATGTTGCTCCATGTTTCTTATGGTCCACCGTTTTGAAAATCACGCGCATCAGCCGCTCCACCGCATGGTTCAGCTTTTCCTCCGAGAGCTTGCCGTTCTTAACGGCCTCCAAAATCTTGGACGTGCCGTTGTCAAACGGCATCTCAAGCTCCAGACCGGCAGCCAACCCATCATCCCGCTCATTCACCGCGCCCCAGTCGGAGACAACGAAGCCTTCATGACCCCATTCGCCCTTCAGGATATCGGTCAACAAATATTCGTTCTCGGAAGCATAATGTCCGTTGACTTTGTTGTACGAACACATGACGGTCCACGGCTGCGCTTTCTTGACAGCACCTTCGAAGCTTGCCAAATAAATTTCACGCAGTGTACGTTCATCGACGATCGTATCGACCGTCATTCGGCGATGCTCTTGGTTATTGGCGGCAAAATGCTTTAGCGAGGTGCCAATGCCCTGGCTTTGAACGCCTTTGATATGATGGCCTGCCATTTCCGAAGAGAGATAAGGATCCTCTGAAAAATATTCAAAGTTTCTTCCGCACAGCGGCGAGCGTTTGATGTTTGCTCCCGGACCAAGCAGAATGGCGACCTCCTCCGTTTGGCATTCTTCCCCGAGCGCTGCGCCCATCCGTTCAATCAACTCGCGGTTCCATGAGCTCGCAACGCCGGCTGCCGTCGGGAAACAGGTCGAGGGCAGGCTGTCGTAAATGCCCAGATGGTCCGCTGCGTTTTTTTGCACCCTTAAGCCATGAGGGCCGTCCGAAAGCCGGATCGAAGGAATGCCCAGACGCTCTATGCCTTTCATATGCCAGAAATCAGCGCCGCCGCATAAGCCGACCTTCTCCTCAAGGGTCATTTCAGCGATTAATTGTGAGATGTCTCTATTCATCGTCTTAGTCATTGATTAACCTCCCTTATTTTACCAGCTCAAATTTTGATTCCTGCACATCCTTGGAATTCGGACCGACATATACTTTGAATTCTCCGGGCTCCGCCTTATAGCTCCCGTCAGCCAAGTAGTATTTCAAATCGGCTTCCGTAATCGTAAAGTGAATTTCCTTGCTCTCTCCGGCATCCAACCGTATCTTGCGAAACCCTTTAAGCTCTTTCACGGGACGGACGGAGCTTCCATACAGATCCTGGATATAAAGCTGTACGATTTCTTCTCCCGGAACGGTACCCGTATTCGTAACGGTAACGGTAAGGTTGATCGTATCCGATCCGGATAAGCGAACCTTATCCAGCTGTATGTCTGAATAGGTAAATGTCGTATAGCTGAGACCGTGTCCGAAAGGATACAGCGGTCCGCCAGGACCGTCTAAATATTTGGATATAAACTTCTGATTACGATTTTCCTCGGTCACCGGCCTGCCTGTCATAAAATGATTATAGTAGATAGGCACTTGCCCGACCTTATATGGAAAACTCATTGTCAATTTCCCGGAGGGGTTATAGTCACCAAGAAGCACATCCGCTATGGCATGCCCCGCTTGCGAACCGAGAAACCAGGTCTCGACGATGGCATCTACATGCTTGTCGAACCAATCAAGCACGAGCGGCCTGCCGCCCGTCAGCACCAGCACGGTCGGTTTACCGAGCCCGACGACCATTTTCGCTAATCGAAGCTGAACCTCTGGCAGTGTAATATCCATCCGGCTGGCGGCTTCCCCGGACATGTCGCTATTTTCGCCCAGCGCCAGTATGACTACATCGGCTTGCTTGGCCTGTTCGATCGCTTTCTCAAATCCGCCTGCGATTTCCTCCGTTACTTTACAGCCTTCCGCCAGAAGCAGCTCGACTCCTTTATCCCGAAGCCCGTTCGCCAAGGTTACGGTTTCATTGCCGTACCGGGAAAACTGCCATGGACCGAGTAAATCCTTGCTGCTTGCAAAAGGACCAATGATCGCTATTTTCCGGTCTTGCTTTATCGGAAGCACGCCATCGTTCTTCAGCAGTACAATCGACTTGCGGGCAAGCTCCCGGCTTGCCTCCAAATGCTCCGCGCTGAAATGATACTCAATCTCTTTCTCTGGTCTTACATAACGGAAAGGATCATCCATAAGTCCAATTTTGAATTTGCAGGTCAAAATCCGCCGCACCGCAGCATCAAGCTGCGCTTCCTGCACGGCGCCTTCCTCGATGAGTGACGGGAGATGATCGTAAAATTGCCGGGTCACCATTTCAATATCCATCGTGGCATCGAGCGCCAGCTTTGCCGCCTCTTTTCCATCCTTGGCTGCGCCGTGTATGGCGATCTCATCGATAGCCCCGTAATCGGAAATAAGCATGCCTTCAAATCCAAGCTCATCCCGCAATAGGTTCCTCAGCAAATAAGAATTGCCCGCCACGGGAACGCCTTGGTAAATGTTAAAAGCGTTCATAACGGAACCCGCTCCTGCTTCAAGCCCCGCTCGGAAAGGTGGCAGATAGACATTGCGCAGGGTCCCTTCGGAGATATCAACCGTGTTATAGTCCCGGCCGGCCTCCGCCGCTCCATAAGCAATAAAGTGCTTCAAGCAAGCAATGATCGTCTCCGGATCAAAGAGGCTGCCGCCTTGGAATCCTTCGACCTGCGCCTTCGCAATCTCGCTTCCGAGGTACGGATCTTCACCTGCACCTTCGACAACGCGTCCCCATCTCGCATCCCGGGTAATGTCGACCATCGGCGCATGATTATAAGTAATGCCTGAAGCGGTAGCTTCCTTGGCAGCAATAGCGCAGGCCCGTTTAATTTCCTCCATATCCCAGCTGCAGGACCATGCCAGCGGGACCGGAAAAATCGTTTGATGGCCGTGAATAACATCCGCGTTGAAAAGAAGCGGGATACGCAGCGGAGATTGCTCTACCGCGATTTTCTGCAGCTCGAATACGCGCCTGCTATCGAACGCTCCAAGGATGGACCCGACTTTGCCATCGGCAACCAGCTTCTCCGGCGGTTCGGAGTCCACATCCCCTCCAAACGAGAAAGCGGACGCGAGACATTGGCTCATCTGACCGATTTTATCAACCAGTGACATCCGCTCCAGCAGTTGCTCGACTTCCAGCTTAATCTCATCGTCGGAGCGACCCTGTACGTTTGATTTCCGATAGGGAGCAACCTCCTCGATTAAATCCTCCGATAGCGAGGGTCCTCTTCCACTTGCGCCATTCAAGGTGATTTCACCGGCGTACGGAAGCTTCAGCGTACCTGCGAAAACGCTTTCCCCGAATGTCAAATCAATGGAGATTGTCTCACCCGGCATGAACATTGAACATCCTGCCGCTTTCAATCGTTTATCCTCAACCGACATCTCGGTAATCTCAATTGGCAAAGGCATCGGCTCGGCAGATACCGTTAAGGAATACCCGTCATTTTCTTCAATCACAAAAATATATTTCGATTTCTGTTGCCCCAAAGTAACTATGCTATGCCAAATTCCGATCATCGTTCAGCCTCGCCTCTCGTTTTCTGATTAAGAGAATCGCCTCTTGATTGCCTCTGCGATTTCTTCCATGCAATCCTCCGCTTGCGGATACAATCCAATTTTATCGATGAATGCGTGATCCATGCCGTTATAACAGATGAGCTTGGTTTGAACGCCCGACCGAGACAGCTTGCGTGCGTACGCTTCACCCTCAAGCCGTAAATAATCATACTCGGCAACGATGACTATTGCCTCAGGCAATCCGCTCAAATCGTCAGCGAGCAGCGGTGAAACATATTGATGCTCCGGGTCCGTTTGCTTTTGTAAATACATGTCCTGAAAGAAACTGCCGCCCTGCTTTAACCCTTCAACGGCTGGAATGATGAGCCCCCGATGGTTATTAATGGTGTATTGATCGATACTCCATTCAAAATCTTCGGTTTGGATGCCCGCCATGTTGACCGTCGGATAAATGAGCGCTTGAAAATGGATCATGCCGGTACCGCGGTCCCTGTCCATCATCGCGCATACCGTCGCCAGATTTCCTCCCGCGCTATCGCCGCAAACGGTAATTTGCCCAGGATTTATGCCGATCTCAGCGGCATGAAGGAACACCCATTCCACGGCATCGAAGCAGTCGGTAAGCCCTGCTGGAAAGGCATGCTCCGGAGCTAAGCGATAGTCGACGGAGACTACGACGGCATTCGCTTTTTCCGCCAAAGCTTTGCACGGATTTTCGACCGTATCCAGACTTCCTCCTATGAAACCGCCGCCGTGGAAAAACAAGATGCAAGGGTGTATTCCTTCTGAAGACGGTGAATAGATACGTACCGGAATGCTGCCATTTGTTCCGATAATTTCCCTGTACACGGTTTGGATAACCGTACGGGTGACATCCGAGTTCGCCCAACCCATGAGAGCCCTGAGCCGCTCGATCGGAAAGTTCCCTGGGGCAGGTTCTGACTCCGGCATGAAGAGCATGCCGCCTTCATCGAAATTGCGTTTATTTTGGCTTAATATTTCATACACCCTCGGATCCAGCTCACCAACAGCTTCAGAATCAGGAATTTTTTTCGTTACGGTTTCCATTAACACTCCCGCCTTTTATCAGGTATTTAGAGGGCGGTGCATCCGAATGTCTGCACCGCCCCTTCAACATTTCTAAATTACTTGCCTGATGCCGCCCAAGCGTCAAGCTGCTTCTGCTTCTCGGCAATGATCTTGTCCATTCCAGCTGCCTTCAATGCTTTAATAAATTCCGGCAATTGCTTCATTGGGTCTACGGTTCCCGTTTCCAACGCGATTTTGTATTGATTCGACACGTTCGTGACCGCCGCGATCTCCGTTTTGACCGCATCAGCATTGAAGGTAAAGCCGAGCGCTTTTGACTTTAAGGAGTTTTTGTTAAACGCAGCAAGCTTGTTCCAAAGCTCCGGATCATCCCCGTTCCAAATGTGGGACAGAAATTGGTTGCCGAACAACCATCCCATCTGCAGGTTATAGCCGGAGTTCGCCGCATTCACGCCTTCAGGGAAATCAATCATGTTATCGGACACCTTCGCGTAATGCTTGCTTTCAACTCCATAGTCAAATAAATTGATAATGTCTTTATCGGTAAACATCAGATTGAGCAGCATTATTGCTCTTTCCGGGTTTTCCGAGTTTCTGGCGACACTCCACATGAAGGAAGTGATGTTAAACGTCGTAGTAGCGGCTGGCCTCAAATGTATCGACACCATCTCCGTACCTGTCAGTCTTGATTCTTGTTTTTCAATGCCTGGCTTCATATGAGAGATAAACGAAAATGCTTTGCCGGCCTTCACCAAATTGTATTGCGTCTCCGTGCTTGTAGCGGCATCCTTGGCAATATAGCCTGCTTGATACCATCGTCTCACCGTATTCAGCAGCTGTGCATACTCCGGCGTCTCATACATGTTCACGACTTTAAGGCCGTTGTCATAACCCGGAAGCACGCCGAAGCCGTCACCCAAGTTATCAAAGTAGCTGCCTGAGTAAGTATCGATGATGGAATTCCCGTACTTCACCGTCGGTATGATGCCTGGCTCATTTTCCTTAATCGTTTGGAAAACGGCATCCAAGTCATCCAGCGATTTAATGGCTGTCGTATCGATTTTATATTTGTCGACCAAATCTTTACGCATGGTAATGCCATAATCGGCCGCCAAATCCCTGATGCTCGAAACTCCGTAGATTTTACCTTCGATTCTCGTGGCATTTAAGAAAGCAGGATCAAGACTGTCAAGAGCCTCCTTTATACCTTGTCCTTGCTCAGCCAGGTAACCGTCGAGCTCAAGAAGCTGGCCTTTGGATACTTGCTGGCTGTATGTGCCAAGGCCGCTGACGATCAGGTCGACCTTCTCGTTGCCCGAAAGCATCAGAGTCGTTTGCTGGGACCAAGCCCCCCAGCCGATCGGAATTAGCTTTACGGTCGTGTTGATTTTCTCTTTCGTAATTTTGTTGATCTCGTCCTGAACGGCCAGCAAGTCCTTCGGCTCTCCGCCCGCCGGGAATACCATCGTTAATTCATAAGAATCTAACCCGGAATCGCTTCCGCTTCTCTCCGAAGTGCCCGCGGAATTGTTCTCTTTCGATGCGCAGCCCGTCATCAGCATCATTACAGCAAATAACAGCAGCGCAAACGTCTTGAATGTCTTTCTTTTCAATTTCATCCTACCCCTTCAGTTATGAATCATTATCTATCTAATCTAAACCGGAACGAAAGTTCCGGAAACAGCCTATCCTTTAACCGCTCCGATCGTAAGACCCTTCACGAAATACTTTTGGAAGAACGGATATGCGATCAGCAGCGGAATGACCCCGATGGCGGCCATCGCCATGCGCATGGATGCAAGCGGAATATTCGCTGCGATTTCAGCGCTTCGGCTGCCTGCTTGCGTTGAAGACTGCAAAAACTGAACGTCCAGCAAAATTCGGTTCAACAGGTTCTGAAGGCTATAGTACTGGCTGTCGGTAATATAAATCAATCCGTTGAACCAGTCATTCCAGTAAAGGATCGTGTAGAACAAGCCTACCGTAGCCAGCACCGGTGTCGACAGCGGCAACACGATGCCGTAGAAAATCTTCCATTCCTTCGCCCCGTCGATATAAGCCGATTCGATAATGGCTGTCGGGATGGAGGTTGCAAAAAAGGTCCGCATCAGGATAATGAAAAATCCGTTCATTAGCAAGCCAGGAATAATCAAAGCCAGCATCGTATTTTTCAAATCGAAATAATTCGTATACAGCAAGTACGTCGGTACAAGCCCTCCATGGAACAGCATTGTAAAAAATACGTAGAAGGCCAGCGTATTTTTGAAAGGCATTTCTACTCGCGACAGCGGATAAGCTACCATCGCCGTAAGCGCAAGGCCTACTGCCGTGCCGATCACGGTCGCGAAGATTGTGATGCCGTAAGCACGGAAGATATCAGAAGAGCTGTTCATCAAATGCTCATACGCGCTGAAATTTATTTTATCAGGAAAAAAGGCATATCCGCTGCGGACGATCTCCATATCATCGGTAAGAGAGGCGGAGAACAGCAGCCAGAACGGCATGACGCAGAAAAATGTGAAGACCAGCATGATAATATTAATTATCCATTGATAGATCTTGCCGGATTGCATAGAATTTCCCCCTTTCTAGAACAGCGCGTTGTCTTTGTTGTATTTTCTTACGACGGCATTGGATATGATGACCAGAATAAATCCGACAAAAGCTTGGTACAAGCCGGCCGCAGAGGACATCCCGATGTCGCCCAGGTTAATTAATGCACGGTATACATACGTATCGATTGTGTTCGTTACCGGCATAAGTACGCCTGTGTTAAGCGGCACTTGATAAAATAAGCCGAAGTCGGAGTAGAATATCCGCCCGATCGCGAGCAAAGTCATAATCGTGATAACCGGAGCAATAAGCGGAATCGTGATCTTCCGGATTTGCTGCCATCTGTTTGCGCCGTCAATCGTAGCAGCCTCATAATACTCGTTATCAATGCCGATGATCGCAGCCAAGTAAATGATGCACAAATTGCCGACGCCCTTCCATACGCTCACAATCGTTAAGATCCAAGGCCAATACTTCGTTTCACTATACCAGGAGATCGGATCCAGACCTAACATGGGAAGCATGGTCTTGTTCATAAATCCGTTCTCGACATCCAGGAATCCGAGCACCAGATAGCCCACGATAACCATGGATATCAGAAAAGGAAGAAGGATCAATGTCTGGTACATTCTCGATAGATACCGTTTGCGGATTTCGTTCAGCATAATCGCCAGCGCAATAGCAATCCCCGTATTTAAGATAATGAACGTAATATTGTACAGCAGCGTATTCCTTGTAATGATGTAAGCATCCGTCGTTTTAAACAAATACTCGAAGTTTTTGAGTCCGACCCAATCACTGCCGAAAATACCCTTGGCAAAATTGATGTCCTTAAACGCGATGACGATGCCGAACATCGGCAAATAGTTGTTGATGAGCAAATACAGCAAGCCGGGCAGCGCCATTAGCACAAGCGCTCTGTATTTTCTCACCTTTCTGAGCTCTACTGCAAAAGTCGATATCTTCTTCTTCTCCAATGAGACCTGCTTCATTTCTTGAATCCGCGTCTCTGAATGGGCTTGCACGGGTCTCGACCACCTTTGGCTTCATTTATTTTCTTGCTTGGTCTAATACTAACGCATCGTAAATGCACCAACTACTAAGAATCCGACATACGACTTTTGAGTTTCCGACATGCGAAGAAGAGTAAAAAAATGCCGTTAAAGGTAATCCCTACACCTCTAACGGCACCGCTTATTTCGACGGGCAGCCTTTGCGATAATCCTGGGGCGTCACCGATACTTCTTTTTTAAACAGCGTGGAAAAATAGGAAAAGTTCGAGAAGCCTACTGCCAACGCCACATTACTAATCGTGGTGTCCGTCATGGACAGCAGTTCCTTCGCAAGATTGATTCGTTCCTTTAAAATATAGTCAGATATCGAGAGACCCGTTTCTTTCTTGAACAATTTAACGATATAATCCGGGCTTAATCCGATATAGTCAGCGATATACTGCCTTGACAGCTCCTGGTCAATATGAAGCGCGATATAGCGCTTGATCTTCTCCACGACCGTCTCGCTCGAATCCAGCCCTTGAATATGGACGAGCGCTTTCTCGAGAACGTCTCTTACCCAATCCTGAAGATCCTTCACGCTGCGTGTAGCCGACAGAACACGCTCGGGCGACAAATGATCCGGGAAAATTTCATCCGCGCGCAGCCCTTGCTGGTGAAGCGTATGCAGGACCATTTGCAGAAAGCTTTGATAAAATTGCTGCAGGCCTTTGGCGCCCAAGCACTCGATTCGCTTCCATGAATCCAGAAATTGCTGCGACTCATCAAGCAATTTTTTCTTATTCCCTTGCTTGATGAGCTCTGACCACACATTCATTGGAGGCAGTGGAATCTGCGATTCTTTCTTTATCTGCTCATCAATGAAGATGACGCGATCGACGATATTGACTTGATTCTTTTTGAACGCTATCAACGAATCAACCATATCCCTCACTTCATGTGCTTTTACTGGTTTGCCGATATAACAGGACAGGTGGCAGTACAAATATTGATTGCATACCTCAATAAACGTCCGGCAGCGGTTTCTAATATCATTGCGATTGGTGCTGCAGCTATCTGAAGATGACTGGTCTTCCGAGAAAACGATCAGTAAGTAGTCTGGTTTGATTCGGACGATTTGTGCGTTCGAGCCGCGCTGAATGACTACCTCTTCCAGCGCGTTGCGCAGCGCATACTCCATAATTTGCGCCTCACGGGCGGTCAATGACTTCTCCCAATGCTGTACGCTAATCACGACTGGCATAAATCCCATTGACCTGGTGTACGGAATTTTCTGCTTCTCGATAATCTCCATGATTTTGTCCGGAAAAGAAGGAATCGCCTGGCTGAGCACATCCTGCCAGAATCGCTCGGTCACCATGGTGGCGGATTCCCGCTCCTTCCTTATTTTCTCAATTAACTTCGTCATGACGAGCTTTAACTCATCATGCGGAACCGGTTTCAACAAATACTCGAAGCTGCCGAGCTGGAGCGCCTTCTTGGCATAATGAAAGTCGGCGTGGCAGGTCAGGAAGATGCACTCCGTTTGAGGGTGCTGCTCCTTTACCCATTCATAGAGCTCCAATCCGCTTCCTTGCGGCATCTCGATATCGCAAATCATCATGTCAACCGGCTGATTGTCAAACAACTCCTTCGCTTGCCGAAGGTTATTAGCTACGGATACACTCACGATGCCAAGCTTTTGCCAATCCACACTCGATTTAATCCCATTCGCGATAAACGCTTCATCATCAACGATTAATAGTCGGTACATTTTCTCTACCTCATTTCTTTCGATAAAGGCATGATCATATCGACAACGGCACCGTTATCGTTAGAAAAGGCAATGCTCGCCTTATCCCCATACAACAAACGCAGCCTGCGCCGTACGTTCCAAATACCAATATGCTCCCCTTCTTTATTCGTCAGGTTGATCTCCTGCTGAAGCTGCTGCAGCACCTCTTCGGAAAAGCCATGTCCTGTGTCGCGGATTTGAATGTGCAGCCTTTCTTCAGGAAGCATGTCGATTCGCCTGATCGCAATATCGATATGGGTAGCCTCGTCCGTGTTGATCGCGTGCTTGATCGTATTTTCGGTAAAGCTTTGGATCATTAATGGAGGAATGTAACAGTCAAGCAGTTCATCCTGAACGGAAACGGCATATGTCAAGCTATCCGGAAATCGAAACTTCTGGATTTTCAAATAGCTTTCGGTATGACTGAGCTCATCCTGTAGAAGCACGTAATCCGTATGGCTGCGAAACATGAACCGGAAATAGCGAATCAAGGAGAAGGACAGCTCCTGTATCAATTCGTACCTTTTCTCTTGCGCCAAGTAATAGACGACGTTCAAGCTATTCAGAAAAAAGTGCGGGTTGATCTGCAGCTGCAGCTGCTTAAGCTCCGCCTTCTGGTTGATCAGCTGCTCCTCGTAAACGTCGATTTTTAATTGTTGGATGTCGCTTATCATACTGTTGAACGTTCCATTCATCAGCTCGAACTCGTTGGAAGCCGGTTTGTCCGGTATTCTTGCTTCGAAGTAGCCCTCTTTGATTTTGCGCATGGCCACGACGATCCGGTTGATCGGAAGCAGTATCACCTTACGCAGGAAATAGACGGCAACAAGCAATATCAAGACGGATCCAGTTGCCAGCAGCAGGATGATCCTTTGCAGATAAGGCAGCTTCTCCAATATGTTCTGATCGGGAACCACCGCGACTAAACCGAAGTCACCCTTGCCTGATTTCTCCCCTATCACCAGATATTTGTCATCGATGCCGGTTAGCCGGTACGAATGAGGCGTATAAGTCAGATCAATTTCATTTTCTTTAAAAAAAGCCTCGTCCTGAAGCGGCGTATGGCTTCCTTCAACAAGCAGCGACCTGCCTTCGGTACCGAGATCGAGAAGATCGAGCGGTCCCATGACATCATCGGCATTAACTCCTGCACCAATATATAAGTTGCCTGCTTTAATCGTATGGAGAAGATAAGCCTGCTCGTTAACATGAAGTACAGACCACCGGTCGTACTGATAGTTTCTCATTGTTTGTTCATCTTGCAGGAGATGGGTGATTGAATCCTTGATGGAATCATTATCGGAATAAGCGGAGCCCGTCAACTTAGGCGCAAACAACAAATCCTTATTCAATGGCGAATAGACGAAGAAATAATCCAATGCTTTATAATAAGTGGCATTATCTCTCAACTCCGTAAAAAGCCATATACGTTCCAGATTGTACAAGTCGACATCGACCTCGGGAGGACGGTCGAGTATATATAAGCCGGTTTCTTCCGCGGCGAATTTGAGCAGGTAATTGTCGATATCCACTAACGTTGTATCGATTAATCCCATGTAAAGATTTAGCATGTTGCTGTTGGATTGCGCCACTTGGTTGCGGACGACATCCATTGAATAAAAGTTGTTATAGATCAGAAAGGACACCATCGGCAGCATAATGAGCATTAGTCCTGTGACTAGCTTAAAACGAAGCGAATTATAGAGAGAACGATTGAATAATTTCAAATTCTATTAACTCCCCTTTTGCCTATCAAATGAGTAAAGAGCATTATACCACGAATTAGCCGGGGACTGCTCCCCGGCTTCTCTGCTTCAGTCTATTTTTTCTTGCCGTAGCGTTCGGTCCGCTCGTCGCTTATAACACCGCTCCAGTTTAAACCATAGGCAAAATCGTACGCATTCCCCTCGGAATCGACATGTACTTCCATATCGTGTGGAACGTCTTCAAATTGCTCCTCAACGGTCTTCATATTAGCGGGCATCTGCATAGGCAGCAGTGCTGAAGGCTCTGCTTCACCGGTTATAATATCCAAGACCGCTTGATCCTGAACGCCGAATGTAGCGACGATCGCATCGGCTGCCGCTTCCAACTCCGCCACGATCGAAGGCTTCGATAGTTGAAGGGATACGATGACCGGCTTGCCTTTCATGACTTCTTTTGCCTTCAACACCGCCTCCAAGTCCGAAACATTCGCAGCCGATATCGTTTTGCCTTTGTAGGTGCGGTTCAACACATCTCGTTCATCACCGGCTATACTCGTCTCTCTGGCGTGCTCTGCGGTATATGGACCATATTGCAGGCTGATCGGAACGTAGCCATTTCCGCCGGCTTCCGCATCCGCCTTGCTGTATCCGCTTCCGGAATCGGCCCCTGTTATGAACACCAGCGCAAAATCCGCCGTTTCGGGGTCATCCGTGATGTTGAAGTACTTCCGGACCACATCCAGGCTAACGGGATAACCGTCAAACGCGGGAGTTGGGAAGCCAAACCAACTAGTTCCAGCCTGTCTGTGTCTTTTCGGGATATAGACCGTTTTCATTTTCTGCAGAGGAAGAACTTGACCTTTGTTTTTCAATAATACGACTGATTTGAGCTGCGCTTCGTAGCCTGCAGTCATATAATCGGCATGACCGACAATACGGGCGGTTTCTTCTGCCTCGCAGTACGGGTTTTCGAATAACCCGACACGGAACATGTTCTTCAAGAGACGTACGGCCGATTGCTCGAAACGCCCGCGCATGTAAGCTTCGCCGTGCTCGGCGACGCCTATGCGATACGCCTCAAGAACCGGACCTGCATCGGTATTTCCGCCGAATTGGTCGACTCCGGCCATAAGCGCCTTGTAATGACGTTCCGCAACGGTATAGCCTAGCTCAACTCCCCATGAGCGGCCCCCGGGAAACAAACGGCTAATATCAGGACCCTCGTCATCCGTTATCGCCCAGTCCGTACATACGACACCGTCGTAACCGTATTTATGGCGAAGAAGGTCACCTATAATGTGAGCGTTGTAGGAGTTACCGACATTCTCGCCGTTAACCTGATCTTGATTATAAGAAATCGTATAATACGGCATAATGGCAGAAGCCTTCTCCGTTCCGCCCTTTAATTGGAAGGCTCCCTCCAGGAAAGGAATCAGATGCTCCTCGAAGTTGTTGCCCGGATATACCGCATATTTGCCGTAACCAAAATGAGCGTCCCTGCCGCCTTCGCCGGAACCGCCGCCGGGCCAGTGCTTCACCATTGCATTCACGCTGTCGTATCCCCAACCGTCCGCGATCACCCGCTCTTTGGTTGAGGTCTGAAACCCGTCGATATAGGCTTGTGCTAAGTCAGCCGACAGCTTCGGATCTTCTCCGAATGTGCCATCAAAGCGCGCCCAGCGCGGGTCGGTCGCGATATCGATTTGCGGAGACAGAGCGGTTGCTATGCCAAGCGCCCGGTATTCTTTAGCCGCAATCTCGCCGAATTTCTGTACCAGCGCAGGATCAAATGCTGCCGCCAGTCCAAGTGTTTCCGGCCACATAGAGATTGCGCCTCCCGCACCTGCATTGTATTCTTTGCTGGCATCGGAGCTATGGCGCGGATCACTGCTGTTATTGGCCGGGATGCCGAGACCGATGCTTTCCGCTACAGCTTGAACGTTATTGTTCCAATGAGCCGCTATCTCTGGACTTTCGACGGATGTTAGCAGCACATGCCGCAAATGATCTCTCGTCAGAAACCCAATCTGCTCATCCGAGAGATCGTACGGCTTCGCGCCGCTTTCCGAATAGGGCTTACCGTTATACGAAGCGGAAAAAAATCCGTCCGAAGCCGGTACAGCCTGATGTCTGCTGTATAGCATCAGACCCGCGATTTGTTCAATGGACATCTTAGAAGCCAGATCTTTTGCACGTTCTTCAGGCGACAAGCGCCAGTCCTCGTATTTGTCCAGCTTCCCGTCTTTATTGAGGTCTTTAAAAGCAAATCCGTCAGCATTGATGATGCTAACGCCTGAAGAGTCCGAATAACCTAAGGTAGGACCACCCTCATTTTTTATATATGTAACCGATTCCGAAATCGTTTCTACCTGTTTCTCACTCATTGAACTGCTGCCTCCTTGGATACGTTGTAGGAAAAGGCATGATCACACTCCCTTTCTAGTTCATTGTAGTCCTTATCGAGACGGCAAACTATCAGAAAACAGACCTGATACTTTCAATATTCAGACATATTTTCGCTTTGTTAAAGTAATAGAAACAAGAATTTTGAAGCCGAACTTCCCATACAGTATATTACACCTCTTATATACGAAAGGAGTCCGGCGATGTACGGTAATCCCATTTACAATATGGTTTCCCCAATTCAACATAAATGCTTGCCTACTATCGAAGTGCTAGGCGAAGGAACAGTGGCAGCTGCTCCGGATAGAGCGTTGGTCGTGCTTGGTGCCGTAACGGAAGGGCCTGTCTTGCAATCTGTTCAATCTGAAAACGCGGAAACCGTAACGAACATCATCCATTCCCTGCTCCAAATAAATATCCCCCGTGAACATATACAAACGAACGATTTTCGCATTGAAATCCAATACGATTATGTAGATGGAAAACAAATTTTTAAGGGCTATCAAGTGACCCATCTTCTGCAAATTACCATCGATAGAGTGGATCGGACAGGAATTGTAGTTGATACCGCTGTTTCTAATGGTGCCAATACTGTAACTTCCATTCGGTTTTCGATCCTTCAACGGGAAAGATACGAAAATCAGGCATTAGCGCTTGCCATTCGAAACGCTCAGCAAAAAGCCGTAACGATCGCGAATACATTAGGAGTTTCCATATTCGCAGTCCCCAGCAAAGTCCAGGAACTACCACGTACTACGGGGCCTATCCCCTTCAAAGCAACCTTCCTTGCCGACTCTGCAGTTACTCCAATCGAACCTGGAGAGTTGACCGTTTATGCCTCAGTTCAAGTGTTGTATTTAATTGTTCAATAAAGCCTAATATGCTGCTTCTTCCCTCTTATACAAGGCAAGCAGCGCCATGCTGGCGGCAAACGATAAGATAATAAGCAGGAAAGGCAGCGTCGGATCTAATGTATAGGCCCATCCCCCGATTATACCGGATGGCGAAATGACAACCAGAACCAGGACCGACAAAATGGCAAACACACCCGCCCGGTTCTCGTCTTCGATTGCATTAGCCACTGCTGCCTCTAAATATGGATAGGTCATAATCGTCCCAACTGCCGCCAGAATCGTACTGGCTACAAGCAAAAAAATCGTGCCTGGAAGCGGCAGTATCAACAGCAGGTTCGAACAAAGCGAGATCAGGAATCCCCAAATCATGATGGAATGAAGACGGTTATCGCCGAACCTGGGCATCAAAAGCCACATGGCGAGCAGCATAAACACGGAGGTGACTGCAGGAAAAATAGACACTAGCCTGCTGTCCAGCTGCATGTAATCTACGAAAAAGAGCGAGAGATATGTACCTTTCAACGTTAATTGAAATTGAAACAGGATGTAAACACCGAATATCATAAGAAGCCGCCGGTTTGCGGCCATGTCACGGATGACACCCTTATACTCGCGCATCCCGGTCATAAACCCGACATTTCGGGTTTCACGCATTTTTCGAAGCCCTATTTCCGTCTCCCTGGTGGCAAAATGGCGGCCAACAAACTGAAGCGTCATACAAACGCATGCGATCACATACATAATCCGGACACCTGGAATTAATCCGTAATGACTGACGAGCAAACCGCCGAAAGGGGCAAACAATCCGCCCAGCATCCCGATAAGCTGCAGCACTGTAAATACGTATGTCCGATCCTTTGGAGCTGTATCCTCAACGAGCAAGCAATAGAACGCTGTCGCGGGCACTTTTTGGAAACCGTTTACAACAACCGCAATAATAAAAAACCAAATGTTATTAGAAATCGCCCAAAGCAGCGTTCCTACTGTCCAACTTAGTATATCGAAGTACAACAGAGCCAGCTTTCGTCCCAGCCGGTCGGTCAGAAAGCCGCTAATAAAAGATGAGAACACCTGCACGAGAAGACCGAGCGTCGTAATCCAACCGATCGCCGTTTCACTGATCCCCAGTTCAAACATATAGATCGTCGCATAAGTACTGTACATACTGTATGGAATAAGAAAAAGAGGCTCGTAAGCAAGACAGCCTCGCGCGTTTCCCTTAAGTCTCGTTCTCAGGCCCAGCATCGCTTCCCTCCATTCTATTGGTCATGCACATGGTTTATCGACATTAAAATAAGCCCCAAAAGGGGCTTATTTTAAAGAAAAGAGAATTTAATCGCCGTAAACGACTTCGCCCGGCCATTGGAGCATGCCGCCGGTTACATTGACAACCTTATAACCTTGAGCGTGAAGGAAGTCGCATGCTTTGCCGCTCCGTCCGCCGCTGCGGCAAACCAGTACAATTTCCAGGTCTCCCTGTTTGAGCTCATCGATCCGTTCTTGAAGCTCGGACAACGGAATACTGCGCGCCTCTTTAATATGGCCGGCTTGCCATTCGTCTGGTTCACGCACATCGACAAGATTGATTGATTTACCATTTTTAAGCTGGCTTTCCAGCTCGGTTGTAGATATTTCCGGATACATCTTATCCATCCCTTCAAGCTTTGTTCGCTTATTTGTCGTTTGAATGCATTGTATCGTGTAGACAAAGCATTTGTCCACATCGCGCTTATAAAATGACACAAAAAAGTGAGGCACACCTCGTTCTCATGAAACATTGCTCATGACGAACGAAGCACCCTCACTATTCCGGAAAAATCGATAAACTAGATGCGGACAGCAGTGCCGCTTACGGCAACCATTAACATACCTTCTCGCACAACCTCATAATCGATATCGATAGCAACCACTGCATTTGCTCCGAGCCTAGCCGCCTGATTTTTCATCTCTTCAATAGCGATGTCGCGCGCTTCCTTTAGCTTACTCTCGTATGCGCCGGAACGTCCGCCAACGATATCGGTAATCGATGCAAAAAAGTCGCGAACCACGTTAGCTCCCATAATAGCTTCACCGGTAACTACCCCTGCATACTCTTGAATTGGACGGCCTTCAATGGTTGGCGTTGTTGTAATTAGCATAGATAAGCTCCTCCCGCTTCATAATGAAGCGTATAATTTCGTTTGCTTCTATTACGGTGCAGACGTACATATTGTTTCAATTATTTGGAATAAGCTCTTGCATTCGAACGTTTATGAGCTCATCTGTATCTGTTTTGACCCTTATGCTTACACGAACTCCGAATTCTCTTGTATCCTTGACGATCCAAAGCACGAACCGTTCCTCGGCCTCCCCTTCGGAAATAACCGTCCTGCCTTCATATTTGTAATCAACGATAGAAGCATTACGATAAGCCTTTGACGTTTCCTCCATCGCCAGCTTGCCCCACTTTGCATAAGCGGGTTCCGCGTACTGGACTGTACCTTCTGCCCGGATCACTTCTGGATGGGCCAAGCTGAGCAGAACGAATACAGCCTTCATAAAGATATGACGTAACATTTTACCACCGCCTGTCTACTCTCTTGAGATGGTAATAGGGTCACCCAATAAGCATCGTCCTATTCATTTAGGATTTTATGGTGCTCCAAAATATAAGTCACCCAAGCAATTCGTGAAGCACGTCTATATTTTTTCTGGCTCTGTTATTTAATGATTTCTTGTCTTTTAAGTCGAACAGCTTTAATTCATGTCCCGGGTCTATAATCAGAGGCTTTGAAATAATATCTTCCAATGTCCCCAGCGTAACTTTATAAGCTTTGTACAATTCATCATCCGAAATGACAGTTTTAAGAGATCTAATGATTTCGATTATTTTTTCAGCATACATCAGTTTAACTATACTATCAGACCCCATAATATGCTGGGACACAAACGAAATAACCTTTTCAAGAATCATGCTGTCCTTATAATATTTAGCTATGGCTTCCATCAGGAAAACCGCTTTCCAGTTCATAATTGATAATTCGCCCGCGATCTGATCAATCATTTCTTTATACCATTCCGCTTCAACTTCTTTGGCAACACAATAGGACTTGTATTCTTCTAAGACTCCTCCACGATTCATTTGAAAAAAATGGCCTTGATAAGAAAAAAACAGCTGCTTTGCTTTTTCCAATTGTTCATCCATTCGATCACCATGTTCCACTATTATTTTTGAGAGTTATTGCTCTTATACAGGAGCCTAACCGATCTGCTTTACTAACCACCATACATGCAGGGGATGGGTTTAGTGGTCTATATTGGATTCGATGCAGGATAAGAACAGAAGTTTGTTGGCGTGCTGAAGCTATGTTGGATTTCGTACAGTAAAATAAGTTAAATTCGGTATTTTCGGGGGATATGCGACATCTATGGATGGTCTTCATTGGAGTAAATCCAATATAGAGCAAACGCAGAGGACTAAAAGCCGGAAGTTACTGCAATTATCCAATATAGCCCCTTCCCCGAACATAGCTAAACTCCAACGCTAGCAGACTGACCACCCGCTATTAACGGACAAATGAACATCGGTGTCCAGTCAGTCTTAATGAGCACACTCTTCTCCAAATATACAATAGAAATAGGTGCACAACCAATCAATCGAAAAAAGAAGCTGTCCCGGTCAATTTGACTCTAGGGACAGCTTCTTCGCTAAATTATTATTGTTTTACTTATTCAACAACCCGAGTTTTCTTCTTGCGGTTTAGGAATTCGTAGACGATCGGTACGATAATGAGCGTAAGCAGCGTAGAGCTTGTTAAGCCGCCGATTACCGTCACCGCCATCCCTTTCGAGATGAGACCGCCGGATTCGAATCCGAATGTAAGCGGGAGCAAAGCTCCAACTGTAGCAATCGCCGTCATCAAAATCGGACGAAGTCGTGTGCCTGCCGCTTCAAGCAGCGACTCGCGAACCGATAAGCCTTCTTTCTCCTTCTGGATAACGCGGTCAATGAGCACGATCGCATTCGTGACCACGATACCGATCAGCATAAGCGCACCGATCATAGCGGTTACGCTAAGCGTTTCCCCTGCGACAAACAATCCTACCATCGCTCCGATAATCGTAAAAGGCAGCGAGAATAAAATCGCGAAAGGCGTGAGCGCGCCACCGAATGTAATAACCAGCACAAGATATACAACTGCAATTGCTGCTAACATGGCAAGTGCGAGCTGCGTGAAAGTCTCAGTGATTTGCTCGGTCACTCCGCCCATGTCGACATCAACGCCGGCTGGAAGCTCGGTCTCGTCAATCATTTTTTGCAGATTTGTGGATACTTTACCAACGTCAGATGCCGTTACATCAGCCGTCACTTCTGCATAGATACGGTCATCCCGTCTCGTAATCGTATTAGGTGATTCTCCCTCTTCGATCGTAACAACGTCCTTGAGCGCTACTTCAGTGCCAAGCTGGGAAGTCAGCTTCACGTTTTCGAGATCGGCTTTTTCTTTGAATGTTTTTTCTTCGACCTTTACATAGACGTTGAATTGCTCGCCGTCCTTCTCGATCGTCGTAAGCACAGGCCGCTCGCGTACCGGGCTTAGTGCCATCGCAATTTGACCGGCAGTCAGTCCGTTTTGTCTTAGTTTCTCTTGATTCGCAACAAGGCGGTATTGATCATAGGTTTGAGACAAGCTGGAATCAATGTTGTCCAAATCTTTGTTTTCTTTCATCTTGGTCATTAATTCATCAACGACTGGCTGAAGCGACTTCATATCCGTCCCGTATACGAGCATCGATATACCTGAGCCGCCAAGCCCCCCGCCACCGAAATTCTGTTCTTTCCATTCCCCTTTGCCGCCAAGCTCTTGCAACAGCGGTACGATTTTTTCTTTTTCAGTCGTGAAATCCTCAAAGTCATCTTCATAGGTGAGGTTAAACAACGCCTGCTTGGATGCGCCGGGACTAAACATATTTTGTCCGCCTACCGCATATTGGACGACGGTAATTCCATTACGGTCAAGCAGCGCCTTCTCTGCCTCAAGAGCCATCTGCTCAACCTGTTCACGCGTTTCACCCGGTGCCGGATTATAGGAAACGACCATCATTTTCTCTTCATCATTCGCCAGGAAGCTTGAACCTATAAATGGATAGAGGAATAAGCTTCCGACTAACAGGATAACGGCTAAACCGAATGTAATCATTTTATGGTTCAACGACCACCGCAGCACACCTTTATACCATTCAGCCATCCGTCCTGGCTTATCGTGGTGTGCCTTGCCAGGCTTCATGCCCTTACGGAACATCATATGAGCCAGCATAGGGACAACGGTAATAGCAACGACCAATGATGCCAGAAGAGCGAACACGATCGTTAACGCGAACGGAAGGAAAATTTCACCGACCATGCCGGTCACGAGTCCAAGCGGTACAAATACAGCAATCGTTACGATTGTCGAAGCCAAAATCGGAACAAACATCTCGCGGGTGGCATCGAGAATTAAATCTTTTCCCTTCAGCTTTTCTGTCGTAAGCGCCATTCGGCGGTACACATTCTCGATAACAACGATCGAGTCATCGATAACCCGCCCGATTGCGACGGTCATCGCACCGAGCGTCATAATGTTCAGCGTAATGTCCATCCGGCTCAAAATAAGAAGCGCAATAAGTATGGACAACGGAATCGATACAACAGCAATGATAGTGGAACGAATATCGCGCAAGAATATCATAATAATGATGACAGCGAACAGGGCGCCAATAATCGCTTTGCTTAGCATCGTATTTACAGATTCTTCGATTGGTTTCCCTTGATCGAGTGTAGTGGTGAAGGTTAAGCCTTCAAGCTTTGTTTCAAGCTCTTTGATTTCTTCTTTGACCAGATTAACGACATCTACAGTATTCGCATCGGCTGCCTTCACTACATTCAAGCCAATCGCGTTTTTACCGTTCGTGCGGGATACCGATTCCGCTTTGCCGACAATACTTAAATCCGCCACATCGCTAAGCTTTACGCCAGGCATGATAACGAGATTTTTCAAATCATCCTCGGTCGCAATATTGCCGTCAACCACGATGGCTTTCTCGGAATCGCCAAATTCATAAATGCCTAGCGGCACGGATAAAGCCGATGCTTGGATAATCCCTTTCACCATATCTTCGGTCAGGCCGATCTGCTTCAGCTTATCCTGCTTGAATGCGAGCTCGCCTTCCATCACATTTTGACCGGATATTTGAATACTTGCTACGCCATCCAACCCTTGCAGACGCGACAGCACATTGTCCTGAACTTCCTTTGTCAGTTGTTCTAAATTCAAGCTGTCGTTAGACAGGCTTAGCGACAAAACCGGAAACGCATTTAAACTGATACGGGATACCGACGGATCTTGTACGCCATCAGGAAATGACAATTCCGAAAGAGCATTTTTCACTTCCGTTGCCGCTTTATCCATATCTGTCTCATACGAATATTCGATAACAACCGATGAAGCATTCTCATAAGACGTTGAGCTTATGACCTGAACGCCGTTCAAATTGCGGGTCCGCTGCTCAATCGGCTTTGTAATTTTGTCCATAATCTCTTCCGGAGCAGCCCCTGGATATACCGTCGTCACACTAACGATCGGTACGGTTATATCAGGAATCGTCTCCATTTTCATATTCAGACCTGAATACATACCGGCAAACAATACTAACAGCGTCAAAATCCACAAAGCAAATTTGTTGTTAAGCGAGAAACGAATAATGCTTTTCAAATAGTTCCACTCCTCATCTTTTATCTATACTTTAAAACGGTAACCAACGCCCCATATCGTCTCGATATACTGCGGATTAGAAGGATCATGCTCAATCTTCTCCCGCAGCCTCCGAATGTGTACCGTTACTGTAGCAGCATCGCCATTCGAATCAAGCCCCCAAATGCGCTCGAACAGCTCTTCCTTCTCAAAAACCCGATTCGGATGTGAGGAGAGCAGCAGCAAAAGCTCATATTCCTTCGCGGTAAGCATCGCTTCCTCATCATGAATCATCACTCGGCGAGACGGCTTATCGATAAACAAGCCGCGGATCCGGATATGGTCGCCACGTTCTCCTTTATCCGCTGTCAACCGCTCGTACCTTGCTAAATGTGCTTTCACCCGCGCCACGAGCTCACTCGGACTAAATGGTTTCGTCATGTAATCGTCGGCTCCGAGGCCCAGCCCTCTGATTTTGTCGATGTCTTCCTTCTTTGCGGTCACCATTAGCACGGGGATATTGATCGATTGTCTAATCTGACGACAAATTTCGAAGCCGTCCATTTTAGGCAGCATCACATCCAAAATAACAAGGTCGAATTGGCCCTCCAGCGCTTTCTGCAGGCCGACATCTCCTCGACTCTCAATGTGCACGGAGAAGCCGTAGCTTTCCAAATAATCGCGCTCCAGCTCGGCAATGGCTTTCTCGTCTTCAATGATTAGTATGTTCTTCATGATCACCCACCGTTTTGACCGATGCCGCTTTAGGAAGCTTGATACAGAACCGGGCACCGCCCTGCTCCGTATTTTCCGCCCAAACGTCACCGCCGTGCCCTTCAATGATTTGTTTGACAATAGCAAGTCCTAGACCGCTGCCGCCGGTTTCCGAATTACGGGATTGTTCCGCGCGGTAGAATCCATCAAAAATATACGGGAGCGCTTCCTCGTCGATACCTGGTCCTGTATCCTCGATCTCAACTAAAGCAAACTGTTCCAGCTCCCTTATCCGTACGACAATGTCTTTTGCGTTAAGGTCTGTCTGCTGACCCATGTACTTTACGCAATTGTTCAAAATGTTCATTAATGCACGGCTCAGCTTATCCGGATCGGCCGCAATCATAACAGGCTGACCGTCAAGTTGCTTATAATGCAGCCTAACACCTGATTTCTCTAAATCGAACCGCTGCTCATCCAATAAATGCTCCATATACCGTCTAATATCAATCACTTTAAAATCGAAAGCGACCTTTTGCAGATCAAGCTTTGAGAATAGGAACAGCTCGTCTATTAACTGGTCCATATCTGTCGCCTTGCGGTAAATGGTTTGCATATAACGGTTGCGTTTCTCTTCCGTATTGGCGATTCCATCCATGATGCCTTCCACATAACCCTTTATCGCTGAAATCGGTGTTTTCAAATCATGTGAAATGTGGGAGAGCAGCATTTTCCGGTTTTCCTCGTACTGTAAGCTTTGGTCAATGGATTGCTTCAGCCTAACCCTCATATCCTCGAAAGCGATGCTCAGCTGACCGATCTCCCCCTTCGTCGTAGCTACGACCTTATGCGACAAATCGCCATCCTTGATTTGAAGCGCGGCAGCCTTAAGCGTTTGAATTGGACGAATGATGCTTCGCGAAACGAAATAAGTAAGCAGCAGGCTTGTTAAGCCTATAAACGTCAAGCTGATTGCTGTACTGACCGGCCGCCAATAAATAGGCACCCTGTCGTTTCGCCTTAGCAGGACGGCTCTGCCTTCGCCGCCATCGGGGTACGTAAAGTCCATCGTGGTTGTTTCAAAATGGAACGATGTGAAGGTAACCGTTGACGGCGGTTGTTCAAGCAGGCGCTGCCAATCCTCATTTGTCGAGACCTGCCGCAAAAACGGAGCAACCGACGTGATCTTCCCATCACGCGAGATTAGCAATCCAGCCCATAGCTCTCCAAGCCTGTTTTGGATCCCCGTTACATAATCCTTCTTCTCCAGCTCCCCCGCATCGTTGCGCAGCACATAAGACAATTCCCCGTATACGATCGCTTGAAGGTAAGGCTCTTTGTCTTCCTTGTGGAAATATTGGCGTACATCCTTAATCCCGCCAGCATAAAAAATGAATAGCATAAACGCTATCATTAATATGATCGGTACGAACACCATCGCCAAGTACGACATGTACAGCTTTACTCTTATGGACAATTCCCTTCACGCCCCGCTGATGCTTTTTATTGTTGAATCTATGGTTTATCATAACGACCATTTCTAAACGAATTTGTAACCATTTCTTACAAAATTATTACGTTTGGGAGAATAGCTAAAAATTTAATGTCACTATTATTTAATTGTATAAAATATTAATGAGGTATATTTTTAGTATTGCTTATCCGGATGATAGTAAATCGAGCTTAGCAGTATAATAATCGACAATGCCCAAATGAATATAATCCAAAGCCATACTGAAAATTCCGCATTGTACGTTAATAGCTTATAAATTGCGATTACGCCTAACAAAGCTAGGGTAAACCATACACCTCTTGCTGATTGATGTGACTGAATAGCGGTATTTAGGATTGTCGCTATGTACAAGCCTAATAATGAAGCCGTTATTGGTGCTACAACCCATATACTTATCGAAAAAAAGAACCCGACAAAATCAGTTTTCCAAGAAGAAACAAAAATGAAAAGAAGATGAGAAGCAGCCACTGCTGCTTGAAGGATCGACGGACCATCCAGTCGGATGCGTTATTTTTGCTTTTCCTATACCAGTCATACCATCGGTAAATGAAAAAAAGAGCGGGAACAGCAGCTCCAAGAACAGATAATGAAAGCTGGAGGATATGATAGACGTAATCGCCAGCAATCATATTATGAAGAAACGAAATCCTTTGCACGAACCAACCGCTGCTATGCGTCCAATTATCCATAAACACATGCGAAGCAAAACCAATTAATAACGATACACAAAAAAGTAACCACTCCGCTCCTGTCGTTAAACGCCACGGACGAATAGAATGATAGGCAAACCGGTCAATTCCTGCAATAGACGGCAGCAAATGAGGTAGAGCAGGCTTAATTACCCGATGAAAAGCATAAGCAAAAGCGATACAGGTAGGTAACGTTATTAAAAAGAAGCCCTCTAAGGAATGACCAATTGTCCGGAGCGGCTGCATCGCAATAAAGTATTCAATATCTGGCGCCATACTACCAAGTACAAGTCCGGTCACGCTTAAGGAAGGAATAACTTTTTTCAGCGGGGCGGCATATAAAGGATGCGATAAAGTAAACGGCATGCTTCTCTTTCAGCTCCTTCTATTCGCTCAACGTTCCGAACTTAGGGATCGGCCAAATCCGAAATACCGCTCTTCCCTCAATGCTTGATCTTGCAATCGGCCCGAGCGCACGGCTGTCTAAACTATGCTCGCGGTTGTCTCCCATCACGAATAACTGTTCAGCGCCAACTGTAAAAGGCACTTCAACTTCGTCCTCAAACGTCTGTCCTTTAACATAAGGCTCTTCTAATCGTTCTCCATTCAAAAATACTTCTCCATTATGTATGTCGATGACATCGCCAGGCAGCGCAATAACTCGTTTGACGAGCCGGACATCGCTCTCCGGGCCGTTAATAATGACAATATCGCCATGCTGCGGCTCGTGAAAATGATACGACCATTTATCCTCGATTAATCGCTGACCAGCAACAAGTGTATTTTGCATCGAAACGTTTTGAACCTCGGATTGCGCATAAACATACGTCTGGAAGAGCATCGCAACGATGACCGCAATAGCAAGTGATACGACCCAATCTCGAATTTCCCGAACCCATCTGTTTGTCTGACGTGCTTCTGTTTTCATCCATGATCACCTCTTCAATAAATTGATTACCTTATATTTGAATGATTTAAAAGTCCATTGCTTTATACGTCTTTAGGTGGGGAAAGTTTCCATTTACCAAGGAAACTAAGTAGTGACAATTGAAGTATCCATGCGATAAAGTGAATGTGAAAGGGGTAGCTGCCTACATGAATTCAATATCAGCTCCACAAAGACTGCTTTTTACGACGGTAACCATTTTATACTGGACTTCAATGTACGTATACGTTCCTACTTTATCTCCATTTTTAAGTGACCGGGGACTGTCTCTTCAATTTATCGGCATCGTTCTTGGAAGCTACGGATTCGTGCAAATGTTTGTGCGCTTTCCGCTCGGCATATTATCGGACAGATGGGGCAAACGCAAGCCGTTTATTTTGCTCGGCATGCTGACTGCAGCCATTAGCTGTTTATTGTTTCTAATTCCCGGACTATGGATATGGCCGCTTGCAGGAAGATTGATGGCAGGCGTTTGCGCTTCGACATGGGTCGCATTCACGGTTCTCTATGCAAGCTATTTCGGCGCCGGTCAGACTGGACGTGCCATGGGAAATATTAGCGTGATGACAGTATCCGGCCAAATGATCGGCATGCTGCTTAGCGGGTGGTTGACCGAAGGGTTTAATCAAAATGCCCCGTTCAGCTTAGGCGCCATTATAGCAGGTATCGGCTTGCTGCTAGCTTTCTTGCTGAAGGAGCCTCGTCCGGGACAACGCGATCAGCCAGGAATGTCATTTGCCATGGTAAAAGATGTCGTACGAACGAAAACGCTGCTGCAAGTATCGCTGCTGTCGATTCTCGCGCATGGCGTGCTCTTTATTACGATGTTTGGCTTTACACCGCTTAAGGCGCAAGAGATGGGCGCCGGAGGAATCGGATTAACGGTGCTTGTATTTGCCTTTATGCTTCCTCACGCAATCGCTTCACTTGTTACAGCAAGATGGTTTACGCCCCGATTCGGTTATTGGGGAACAATCGGTGCTGGCTTTGTTCTAAGCACACTGTGTACGTTAGCGATGGTATTTGCGCAATCGTTCGGCGTGCTTGTTGCAACGCAAGCAATAAACGGATTTGCGCAAGGGCTGCATATGCCCCTTTTGCTTGGGCTAGCGATTCGTGACGTAGCACTCCCTGGACGCGCAACGGCTATGGGGCTATACCAAGCACTTTATGCGATCGGGATGTTCTCTGGCCCCTTCTTAGCAGGCTGGTTGAACGAAAATTGGGGCTTGAACAGCGGCTTCCTGTTTGGTTCATTGCTCGGTGCTGCTGCAGCATTTCTTGTATGGGCGTGGGCAAGGCAAGAGCGTGCTGTTCATGTACGGACTGGAGAAAAGCATACCGGGGAGGTGAGCGGATGACAAGACCTCAGCTTGTGCTCGATATCGGGGGCGTGCTTGCGACTAATTTGTCGCCGCTCTTCTGGCAGCTAATAGCGGCAGAAGCCGCTGTATCCGAAGACGCTTTGTATGAAGCCTATAAAAGACAGGTTAGCGAGCAGTTATGGACAGGCAGCCTATCAGAGGAGCAGTTCTGGTCATGGATACAGGTTCAGGCTCCTAATATACCAGCCCAACAAGCTCGTTCGTTCATTGATCGGAGCCTGCAGCCATTGCCTGCATTAGAAAAGATCGCGGAATGGAGCTTATTAGCAGATATTCATCTGCTTAGCAACCATCTGCCCGCTTGGATCGAACGGATTGTTAATCCCATTAACAAATATTTAAAAAGTATAACCATATCCAGTGAGACTGGCTTACGAAAACCTCATCCGGATATATATAGACATGTGGCGGGTCACCTTCCGCAAGATACCGTTGTACTGTTTGTCGATGATCAGCACAAAAATTTAAAGCAAGCAGCATCGCTTGGATGGCGAACGCTGCTTGCCGATGAGGATAGCCGATGGATCTCGATGGTGCTTCCGCTCTTACAGGACAGAAGCGATAAGGAAGAGCAATACACTGCTAAAGGCAGCTGCAATGAATAGGATGGCATCAGAGCGGCCGAAGCGAAGGCGAAAACCGTAAGTCGGTTTTCGCTTCGTGTAGCCGAAGCCGCGGGCTTCCAGCGCATCCGCCATTTGCTCCGCCAAACGAAGAATGGAACGAACATATGGAATCATAACCGACTGCAGCATGCTGAACGGCACCGTTTGCAGCGCCGTAACTGCCTTCCCCCTCGCATGAGCAAGCTTCGCAAACCTTTCCCATTCCCCTGTTAACAGTGGTATAAACCGAAATATGAGCGTAACGAGCAGCGCGAACGAATGAATGGGAACATTTATTCGGCATAACCAGCCGAATGATTGCTCAATGGAACGCTGCAATCTAAACGGTGTCATTAATTTAAGCATAGGCATTCCAAGCAGCATAATGAGGAGCAGCTTTCCAAGCCGCAGTATAATCGGCAGCGCCTTAGCCCAGTCAAATGAAAGCGGGTTAAAGGATACACCCCCTATAAAGCAGAGAATAGCTATAAGAACCGCATAAGCGCGAATAACCCGAACCCATGGCCATATAAGGGTTCGAAAAGGCGCCAACAGCAGCATCGTAACAATCGCAGCCAATGAGAATTCCAGCAAGGTCCTCTGCGCAAATATGCTTGCGGCAAGCAGCAAATAAACGACGATGAGGGCTCGCGGATCGAAACGATCCGGACGGAGCAGCTCCGTTGCGGCGAGCGATGGGCCAGTGTAGGACTGTTTATCAGCGATGTCGTCTACCGTAGCTCCAGTTAACAGCAGCGCATCAGCAGCTTTCCCGCTCCCGGACGCGCCAGCACCAGGGCGCTCGCGCCCTGGTCGCGTCAGCGCCGCTGCCAGCACCGCCGCAACCTCGCGCGGCTCCGGCCACGGCGCCCCACCGCTCCGCGCCGGTGCCAGCGGCGGCAAAGCCGCCTCCGCGCGCAGCTCCGCCAGTGCGCGAAGCGCCTGCGGCGCAGCTGCAGCATGCGCTACCGCCGCTGCAGCAGCCGCTTCGCGGACCGTGCCGCCGCTAACGACGGCGACAGCGTCCGCAAGCGGCAGCAGCGCGTCGAGGTCGTGCGTGGCCACGACCGCTCCGCGCCCCGCCGCCCTGTGCGCCTCAAGCACCGCGCACAGGCGGCGAACACCGTCGGCGTCTAACCCCGCCGTCGGCTCATCCAGCAGCAGCCATTCCGGCTCGCACGCCAGCAAGCATGCGATTGACAGCCTTCGCTGCTGCCCGCCGCTAAGCGTCCACGGATCTCTTTCAAGCAGATCCGTTCCAAGCCCCGTCTCAGCAAGCGCATTTTCCATTCGCCGATTCGCTTCTTCAACCTCTAATCGGTAAGGCTTCAACGAATAAAGCAGCTCTTCGCGAACGGTCGATGCAAACCATTGCGATTCTGCATGCTGCATCGAAATGCCGAATCTAAGCATCACGTCGCGGTTAAGCTTTTTTCTGTTACCTTTGCTTACCCATAACGAAGCATCTCCGAGCCCGATCTTTCCCTCCTGCAGCGTCCGAATACCTGCCATCGTTTCGAGCAGCGTCGACTTTCCCGCTCCGTTACGCCCGAGAAGCAGCGTAATCTTTCCAGCCTTGAAATGCAGGTTAACGTCATTTAGAAGCAGCCGTTTATCAGCTCCATCAGCGCTTACTGATACTCCGGACAGCATCCAATCAGCGCTCATACCGTTTCACCGCCTCTGCCAGCATTTCCGCCGTAAAGGGAAACGGGCTAAGCTTCACGCCCTGCCTCTCAAGCTCCCAAGACACTCGCGCTGAATAAGGCGCCTCGAAGCCAAGCTGCTCGCATACACTCCCTTGATTGCCATATGAGGATCGGTCAAACCATTCATCCGCTTGTCCATCAAACGCAATCGCACCGTCATTCATCGCTACGATGCGGTCACCCTGTCGCAGCTCCTCCAGCTTTTGCGTAATCCAAATAACTGTCTTGCCGTTTTGCTGAAGAACTCTGACCTGTTCAAGCACGAAGCTAGCCGCTTCCGGATCAAGCATCGCCGTCACCTCATCAAGGACTAATAAAGGTGAATGTACGGCTAAACAGCCCGCTATTGCGACCAGCTGCTTCTGCCCCCCTGACAACGTTTCAATCGGCTGAAACATCCGGTCACCCATGCCGACCTTTCTCAGCGCTTCTTCTGCCTCTAACGGAATGTGCGAAGCCTCCATTTCATTTTGCTCGAGCATGAGAACGACGTCCTCCCACGGCGTAGCGCCAATCATGGCTGCCTCAGGGTGCTGCATGACAATCGGAATTGGCTTCCCTTTCGCTGCAGATTCAATATGTTTAATCATTTTACCGGTAACGCCGGCTGTCCGAAATCCTGCAATAACTTTCGCCAGCGTGCTTTTCCCGCTCCCGTTTCGACCGAGCAGCGTAATCCATTCCCCTTGGTATATTCGAATGCTTACACCCTTTAATATAGGCTGCGGCTTCTGTCCAGCGAACATTACAGGCGGTGTAACTGTTGCATCTATGATTTCAATCTGACAAGTCTGTTCCAAAAAATATCACCCAACCTCTTCCCCAAAACGATTCGCTATGCTACAATGCGATTTGTTAACCTAATTTGAATATAATTGGTTAACATTAAATAATCAACTACATAAAGGGGTCGTTTCAACTATGCAAACCAACAACATCCGTTCGCTCGTGTTCATCGCTTTATTCGCGGCGCTGTTTATCGTCATGAGCTCGCTTACGATTAAGCTTGGCGCCTCGCTTGTGCCATTTACGCTGCAGACGCTTGCCGTTCTATTGGCCGGCCTTTTTCTTACGCCGCGCAACGCTTTTCTCAGTATCTTTGTCGTTATTATCCTTGCGGCATTCGGTCTGCCCTTGTTCAGCGGCCAAGGCGGCATTGCTCATTTGACCGGACCTACTGGCGGATTTATTTTCGCTTTTCCGTTTTGCGCATTACTAGTAAGCCTTGCTGTTGGACGACTGCTGAAATCCAAAAGTAATAAAGCTATTGCTTTTATCGCTTTTTTCATTATTTTCGAATTGTTCAGCTCGCTGTTCGCCTATGTGCCTGGCATTCCTTGGCTCATGCACATTACCGGTTTTTCTCTCCCAAAAGCTATGGCTATAGGCTTTTATCCATTCATTATCGGTGATGCGCTTAAGTCGCTCGTTGGCACCATTTTGGCAGTCTCCCTAACACCTTACATTGTCCACATTCGAACGTCAACCGCCAGCACGAAAGCGGAAGATACGACATTTAACGCTTATAACTAATAATTCTTTTGTAAAATTCAGTATAGCTACCATTTAAAAAGCCGTATTCGCAGCCGCTCTCCCAGAGCGACTTCAAATACGGCCTTTTTCGTCTTACAGCGACATCCGGTAAATCGACAGCACATCTTCCTTCGTCAGCTTGCGGAAGCTGCCTCTTGTGCCGTCCCCCGTCACTTTAAATGCCATTTCCTCTAAGCGGCTGTCGTCAATCCCATAGTCAGCCAGTCTCGAAGGCGCTCCAAGAGACGTCCAAAATTTTCGCAGCGCGGAAATGCCCAGCTCCGCAATTTCGCGATCCGTGCGGCCATCCTCACGTATGCCGAAAACCTGCACCGCAAATTGACGGAATCGTTGTATATTATCCTCCAGCACATAGGTCATCCAATTCGGGAACAAAATCGCCAAACCGCCTCCGTGCGGAATATCATAAACAGCTGACAAAGCATGCTCCATATCGTGATTCGCCCAGTCACCGACTATACCCATCGACAGCGTATTGTTCAGCGCCATGGTGCCGCAGTACAAAATCGTCTCACGATGCTGCAGGTTCGTCAAATCATTGAGAAGCATTGGCGCTGTCATCACGACCGTACGCATAATCGATTCGCAGAAGCCGTCCTGAACCGGCGTGCGCTTATCATGATGGAAATATTGCTCGAACACATGAGCCATCATGTCGACCATGCGTATACCGTATGATCCTTAGGCGCACTAGCCGTAAACACTGGGTCAAGAATCGAGAAGGCTGGGTACACGTACGGGCTGCTCCAGCCGTGCTTCTCCAGCGTCTCTTCATTGGATATGACGGAGTTTGCGTTCATTTCCGATCCCGTTGCCGCCAATGTCAGCACCGTGCCGAGCGGCAATGCCTCCGATACCTTCGCCTTCTTCGAGACGATATCCCAGAAATCGCCGTCATATTTGGCTGCCGCCGCTATCGCTTTGGCGCAATCGAGCGTGCTTCCTCCGCCAGCTGCAAGCAACCAATCGATCGATTGGCTGCGGCAAAGCGCCGCGCCGCGATGAACGGTCGATATACGCGGGTTCGGTTCAACCCCGCTCAGCTCCGTAATAACGCAATCCGCTTCGGTTAATGCTGCTACTATTTGATCGTATAAACCGCTCTTTTTAATGCTGCCTCCGCCATAAACGAGCAGCACTCTCTTCCCGTATTTAGCCGCTTCAACAGGCAGCTGCTTCAGCTGCTGCTGCCCGAAATGAAGCCTCGTAGGATTAAAATATGTAAATGCTCTCAATTCAAAACCCCGCTTTCTCCGCCTGAAATAAGATAGAAGCGCTTGTCATATTCGACAAACGCTTCTTATCTATGCTCTATATTACATCTAACGATTACCTTTTTAGAACAACTTACTCAATGCATTCCTCCGGATCCGGCTCAGACGCATCTTCAACATTTATTTTCTCCGATACGGTGTCACGGACGATGGATACGACTAGCTGCAATAAATAATTAATATCCGATTGGCTTTGTTGGAACTCCGAAACGATCGGAATACCGTCAAGCTCGTCTTGGAGCACTTCCATTTCAGCTTCGATTTTTTTAACCATATCAGCGTTTTTGAAGGTCGTTTCGAAGGCAACGACTTCTTTTTGTTTCTTTTTAATTTGGGTGATCAATTGCTGTACACGCTCATTGCCGTTAATTTGCTGCTCCGCGCGGCGGTAATGCTGAACTTCCTCCGACGTGAAGATCAGGTCGGCCAGCTCCTTAGCCTTCTTTGTAATATCTTCTTTCACAATCAAATCACGCGTGTTAAAGCTGGGAATGCCACAGCCGCCGCCGTGCGCATGATCGTGGTCATGATTATGCTGCTCCGAATGATTTGCTGTCGTTTGCTGCTCTGCCATTTGTCATCTCTCCTGTTTTGCCGTTAGCTAACGGCTTCTTGTGCGCTCTGCTCTATCGCCTCAGCCTTGATGTACCATGTTTGCGCTTCGGTTACTTTCGCCATAATAAACTGTCCGATCCATTCCTTTGGACCTTCAAGGTGAACCAATTTATTCGTGCGGGTACGTCCGGATAGGACATTCGCATTGTTTTTGCTTTCGCCTTCTACCAGCACTTCAACGACCTGGCCGCGCAGCTGTTCGTTCTTTTCTCTTGCATTAGCAGACAATAGGGCATTCAGACGCTGGAGCCGCGCTTTCTTCACCTCTAACGGAACGTTATCCTCCATCCCTGCTGCAGGCGTTCCTTCACGCGGCGAATAGAGGAAGGTATAAGCGGAATCAAAGCCCACTTCCTTCACAAGCGTCATCGTATCCTCGAACTGCTCATCGGTTTCGCCAGGGAAGCCTACAATAATGTCAGAGGTGAGCATGACGTCAGGGATCGCTTGTTTTATTTTTTCGACCAGCTCCAAATACATCTCGCGGGTATACTTGCGGCTCATTCGCTTCAATATTTCAGTGCTGCCCGATTGGACAGGCAAATGAATATGCTCAACCAAGTTGCCGCGTGTCGCCAGCACCTCAATAAGATGATCGTCGAAATCCCGCGGATGGCTCGTCATGAACCGAATGCGCGGAATATCGATTTTGGACATATCATGCATCAAATCACCGAACCGGTAGCTGATATCCTCAAAATCCTTGCCGTATGCATTCACGTTCTGACCGAGCAGTGTGATCTCCTTAAAGCCTTGACGGGCAAGGTCCCGCACTTCGGCAATAACGTCCTCAGGACGGCGGCTGCGCTCCTTGCCCCGCGTATACGGCACGATGCAGTAGGTACAGAACTTATCGCAGCCGTACATGATGTTGACCCACGCCCGCATCCCTTCGCGCTTCTTCGGCATGTTCTCAATGATGTCGCCTTCCTTGGACCATACCTCGACGACAAGCTCTTTGCTGAAATAAGCATTTTGCAGCAAATAAGGAAGTCTATGAATATTATGCGTTCCAAAAATCATATCGACAAACGCGTGCTTTTGCAAAATTCGTCCGACAACCGACTCCTCTTGCGACATGCAGCCGCATACTCCGAGCAGCAAATCAGGCTTTTCCGTCTTCAATGTCTTCAGATGGCCCAGCTCACCGAATACTTTATCCTCGGCATTCTCGCGAATAGCGCACGTATTGAGCAATATAACGTCCGCGAGCTTCCGGTCCTCCGTCGCCGTATATCCCATTTCCTCGAACATGCCCTTCATAACCTCGGTGTCATGTTCGTTCATTTGGCAGCCGTACGTTTGAATCAAATAATGCTTGCCTGCGCCGATCGTCCGCAGCTCCTCTGGAATCGAGAAATCGTAATGCACCTCGATCTCCTCTTTACCGCGTTTTTTCTCATCCTTGTGACTTGGCGTCGAATTTATATTGACGATCCTTCCTTTAATGCGGTAGGTCGTTGAGTTCTCATCCTGATCAATCACTTTTGCGTCGCTAAAATCAAAATATTTCGAGTAATCCTTTGTTTCGACGGGCTTTTTGTCCGTAGCGATCCGGTTGTTTTCCTTCGTCAATGCCTATTCACTCCCTTATCGGTACAAATAGTTTCTACTTTTATATAGCCCAATTCAGTATTATACCATTTAACGAAATAGAGGGTCAATAAACGTCCTGCAAAAACGATCCTGTATCTCCTCGCACGTATAACCCATTACATGCCGAAGTTGTCTATACGTATGCGGCGACTGCACGGATATAAACGAATGTGCGGCATAGCCGGGATCAATGTTCTGAACTAGCTTTTGCTCTGCAGCCTCCCGAAATAAGCTGCTAAGCACATGGTGTAAATAACGATAAGGCGGCGATTGAAAAAAATCGGTCTTGTGATCCTCTGTCTTGTTATACGATTGCATGACGCCAAGCCACTTCGATTCTTTATCGATGAATGCAATGATCCGGCGCATGACGCCGCTCAATCGCTCTTGAACCGGTAATTGCGCATCCGTTGCTAAGTATAAATCGATCTCCTTGATGAATATATCAAAATTTTCCTTCATCATGTCCATGCACAAATCGCCTTTATTTGCATAACGCCGGTAAAGGGTGCCTTGTCCAATGCCAACAGATTTGGCGATTTGGTGCATGCTGACCGATTCTACCCCATGCTCCGTAAACAAGTGGTTTGCCGTGTGCAAAATCGCTTTGCTGAGTTCTTGTTTCGTTCTGCTGCTGTCTGGTGCAGTCATCGTTCATTTCTCCTTCTTCCGTAATCGCAAATGAAAGGATTGACAATTGCTCAAAACGTCTTTATGATTCAGTAGTGCGGACAATTGTCCGATCATAGATGCGGTCATCTTTTTATTGTAGCCTGACATATAAGGGCAGGTCAACAATAGGAAGGATAGACCCCTATACAAGGATAGGAGGAAATGACATGTCTTCAGCTTCAAAGCATGCGGCACCAACAGGCGATCCAATGTCGATTAAAAACATCCTCGCACCGCTTGTCGCCATCATTGTCGGTATGTTCATGGTCATTTTGGATGGTACGGCAATGAATGTTGCTATGCCGGGCTTAATGGAGGATTTCAGCAGCTCGATGACGCTCGTTCAATGGACGATCACCGGCTACGCGTTAGCGCAAGCAGCCGTCATTCCGCTTGCGGGATGGATGTCGGACCGATTCGGAGCGAAGCAGATCTTTTTGTTCTCCATCATTATGTTCACAATCGGTTCGGGCCTTTGCGCCTTGGCCTCGACTGCGGAGCAGCTTATTGTATTCCGGGTTATCCAAGGTCTTGGCGGCGGTATGGTTGCCCCAATCGCTATGGCATTCACGTTCAGACTCAGCCCTCCCGGCAAGCAAGGCGCTGTAATGGGCATGATCGGGATTCCTATGCTGCTCGCCCCTGCCCTCGGCCCTGTTGTAGCCGGATGGTTAATTGAATATGTAACGTGGCACTGGATTTTCATCATTAACCTGCCGATTGGTGTTATAGCGGTTATAGTCGGACTTCGCACTTTGCCTAACATTGAACGCAAGCGCGTTCCGGCACTCGATTTTCTCGGCATGCTGTTCGCGCCGCTCGCATTCGCCATGCTCGCTTTCGGCGTAAGCTCGGCTGGCGGCGAAGTAGGCGCAGGCAGCGGCTGGACATCGAGAGAAACGTTGACAGGTCTGATTGTCGGCGGTATTGCGCTTATCATTTTCATCATCGTAGAATTAAACCGCAAGGAGCCGCTTCTGGAGCTGCGCGTATTTAAATCAAGCAATTTCACAAGAGGCGTTGTCCTGCAATGGATCGTGCAAATTGCACTGTTCGGAACGTTGTTCCTTATTCCGGTATTCCTCCAGATCGCGAAAGGCTACTCCCCTTTCACGACAGGCTTGATCCTGCTTCCACAAGCACTTTCAGCAGGTATTTTCATGCCGATCGGCGGCAAGCTGTTAGACCGTTTTGGCGCACGTCCAACCGTTATTGCGGGACTCTCGATTGTTACAATCGCAGGCTTCTTGCTCAGCCAAATTTCTTCTGATACCAGCTTATTGACGCTCATGATTCCAATTGCTATGCTGGGTGCCGGGATGGGCTTATCGATGATGCCGCTCAACACACATATTATGCAAGCTGCTCCCAGGGAGCTGGTAAGCAGGGTAACATCGCTTACTGCTGCTGCACAGCAGGTCATGACTTCATTTGCAATCGCCGGATTGTCGACTATTTTGGCAAACAGAATAGATCACTACGGCACAACAAGCCCTGGACCGAACGTTGTTTATTCCGCTTACGGTGATACGTTCTTCATCTTAGCCTCGATCTCGATCTTCGGTGCGATCGTTGCCCTCCTTCTTCGCAGACCGAAACAGGAGCAAAGCACGAACCCGAACGAGAAACCAGAAGTATCGATGATGATGGGTCATTAATATTACTTAGGTTGTCAAAAACTAACGCTGTAATCCAAAAAGGCTGCTTCTCGGACGTCCTTGACGACCCTAGAAGCAGCCTTTTTTGCTAACAATTATTTATCATCATATTATTTACAGACTATTCAACAATTTCCGCTGTGTCCCCATTTTTCACACCTGCAGCATTCGCCTCATCCGTATCGATGTGCATATCAAGCGCATACAGCTCCGATACGCGTGCGATTACATTTTCGAAAACGACACCCCGCTCACCGCTAAAGCGTACGCGCAACGCTTGCTTATCGGCAATTCCAAACCGCTCAGCATCGCTCGTATGGAAATGAATATGACGCGCTGCAACAATGACGCCCTCTTCAATCTTAATCTCGCCAGCAGGTCCTTGGAGCGTTATGCCTGCCGAACCTGCAATGTCACCGGATTCGCGCACCGGAGGATTTACGCCAAGCGCGAAAGCATCGGTTCTCGATACCTCAAGCTGTGTCCGCTTGCGGGTTGGTCCAAGTATTCTCACCTTTGCGAACGTACCCTTCGGTCCTACCACAGTTACAGTTTCATTGGCTGCATATTGTCCCGGCTGCGATAAAGGTTTCATTTCCGTTAACGTATATCCTTTGCCAAACAGAAGCTCAACGTGCTCATCTGATAAGTGAATATGTCTTGCGGATACACCTATAGGTACTTCTTTATGTATCATGCTGTCACTCTCCTGCTACGAATTGATAGTTACGCATAAAGCGTTGAAAAAAAGCATACGGCCAATTGGCCGCATGCTTATCATACCACTTATTTAAATTCAGCAACAAGCTTGTCGAATTGGTCCGGTGTTATCATAATGTCTTGCTTCGCCAAACCTTCTTGCTTGAAGCCGGTAACCAGATCCTCATAAGATTTACGTGTTGTATTCTGATAAATAAGACCAGTAAGCATACCGTTCGTTTCCATGATCTTGTTCATCGCCAGCACGCGGTTAGTTGGATCGTAATCAGGGAATTGCTCCAGGTTAACGATGTTTTCTTTAAACCAATCGTACGTATTAATTTTGTTGAACGTGACGCATGGGCTGAATACGTTGATGAGCGAGAAGCCTTCATGCTTAATCCCTTGCTCGATCAAGCTGGTAAGCTGCTTCAAATCGCTTGAGAATGATTGAGCAACGAATGTCGCGCCTGCGGACAAAGCGATTTCGAGCGGCGAAAGCGTCGACTCGATCGAGCCTTCCGGCGTCGATTTCGTTTTGAAGCCTTCCGCGCTTCGCGGAGACGTCTGACCTTTCGTCAAGCCGTAAATTTGATTGTCCATAACGATATAAGTCACGTTCAGGTTACGGCGAATGGCGTGAACCGTGTGGCCCATTCCGATTGCGAAGCCGTCTCCGTCACCGCCAGAAGCAATTACAGTCATTTCCCGGTTAGCTAGCTTGACGCCTTGTGCAATTGGAAGCACACGACCGTGAATACCGTGGAATCCGTAAGCATTAATGTAACCGGAAATCCGTCCGGAACATCCGATACCCGAAATAACAGCTAAGTTTTCAGGCTCAAGCCCAACATTTGCTGCAGCACGTTGAATAGCCGCTTGTATGGAGAAGTCTCCGCAGCCGGGACACCAGTTAGGCTTTACATTATTTCTAAACTCTTTGAACGTTGCCATCTAAACTCAACTCCTTACAAGCTTTGTGAACGTCGGAAGGCAGGAACGGATTGCCGTCGTACTTGAGCAAGCTTTCGATTTTCTCTGCAAAGCCGGCATGCATCTTGATTTGGGATGCGAGCTGAGCGGTTGCGTTATTTTCGATGACGATCACTTGTTTCGCTTTTTGCAAGTAAGGCAGCAGCAATTTTGTTGGGAATGGGTGAATTTGACGAATCGTAATATGATTCGTTGATATGCCTCCCAGTGAAAGCAGGCTTCTAGCTTCATCTATCGTACCGCCAGTAGAGCCCATGCCGATAATCAGCAAGTCTGGCGTCTCGTGCGGAGCGTTAACGCGGATCGCATCCCGAATGTACATATCATTCAGCTTGTTAAGACGTTTATCCATCATGTTTTGACGGTTTACCGCATTTTCGGATGGCCGTCCAACTTCATCATGCTCTACGCCTGTTACGTGATGCAGTCCGCCCTTCTCCCCAGGCAATACGCGCGGAGAAACGCCGTCTTCCGTCAATTCGTAGCGTTTAAATAAATCGTGGCCTTCAAGCGCCGGTACATTATGGACCAGCTTGCCTCGTTTAATTTCAATTTTGTTGTAATCAAGCGGCTCGCAGGATTGCTTACCAAGCGACAGCTGCAGGTCAGTCATCAAAATGACCGGTACCTGGTATTGCTCAGCCAGGTTAAACGACTCGATTGTATCGTAGAAGCAGTCTTCAATCGATGCAGGCGCGATGACGATTTTCGGAATTTCACCATGTGTTCCGTAAACCATAGCGTTCAAGTCAGATTGCTCTTGCTTAGTCGGAAGACCGGTCGAAGGGCCTCCACGCTGCGTATTTACAATAACGAGCGGTGTTTCCGTCATTCCTGCTAGTCCGATAGCCTCCATCATAAGAGACAATCCCGGACCAGCGGATGCTGTCATCGTACGCACGCCGGCATAATTCGCGCCAATGGCCATCGTTACAGCAGCAATCTCGTCTTCCGTTTGTACGACGGTACCGCCGAATTTTGGAAGCTTTTTGATTAAGTATTCCATAATCTCCGAAGCCGGAGTAATCGGATAAGCTGCCATCAAACGGCAGCCGGCAGCTATAGATCCAAGACCAATGGCTTCGTTACCGATCATGAACAGCTTTTGTTTACCATCAGCTGCATCAAGCTTGAACTCATCCAGCGGTCCGCCCGCTTGCTCGAGAACGAATTCAGCTCCGCGCTTAACGGCTTCAATATTTTTCTCTACGATAGCTGCGCCCTTGCGTCCGAACTCTTCTTCTACCGCTTTGTTAAATACTTCAAGCGGCAATCCGAGAAGCGCCCATGATGCTCCGGAAGCAACCATGTTCTTCATCAAAGATGTACCAAGCTCTTCCGCCATAGCGGTAATAGGCACAGAGAACAATCTTGCATCTATGCCTTCAGGTATTGTCGGATTGAATTTCGCATCCGCAACGACAACGCCGCCGACGCGTAATTCCTTCGCATTCAAATCGATACTCTCTTGGTCAAATGCAACAAGAATGTCCAAATCATCAGATATCGCGCGAATCGGCTTCGTGCTTATGCGGATTTTATTGTTTGTGTGTCCGCCCTTGATTCTCGAAGAAAAGTGCCGATATCCATATAAATAATACCCCAAGCGGTTAAGCGCCGTGGAAAAGATCCGGTCGGTACTCTCGACGCCTTCCCCTTGTTGTCCCCCGATCTTCCAAGACAATTGACTGATCAAAATGCCCATCTCCTCTTTTTCTAGAACGTGCAAAAATTCGACAACATCAAACAATTATATAATATAAGTTATAATAGTCACAACAATTTTAAGGTGGAAATCCAGAAAAATCAAGATGTAAACGCTTAATAAAAACATAGTTTGTTTCGATTGATTCCATATCGGAAATAGATTGAACTTATTTTAACCATTTGGAAGAAAATTACTCAGGAATCGAAGCGCATTTCCGGACATAAATTGTTCCGTTTGCCGCTCGGAATATCGTTTTAGCAATGACTCTTGCAAAGATGATAGCTCACCCGGATGCGATAAGCCCATTACATAACGGTCAATGCCGTCAAAATCAGAGCCTAACATAATATGAGACTCTCCTCCGAGCTCACACATATGCTCGATATGACGGAGGACGTCATCTACTTGTACGACTTCTGCGTTTGAGACGAAATACGGCACGAATGTGATGCCAATCAATCCTTGCATCTCAATTAACCGTTTGATTTGCTCATTAGTTAAGTTGCGAGGATGGTCGCAAATAGCTTTAGCGTTAGAGTGGGAAGCGATAACCGGTTTTGTTGAAAGCTCAGCAACCTCCCAAAACGCTTTCTCGGACAAATGTGATACATCTAACAGTATACCCAATTTATTGCATTCCTCTACAAACTGGCGACCCTTATTTGTCAATCCCCCGCCTCGCGTTTCCATCACACCGTCAGCAGCCCAATTTGCATGATTCCACGTCAGTCCCGCTGCCCGCACACCTAATTGATGTAAGATGCGAAGCATCGGCATTTGCCCCTGTAGTCCATCAACGCCTTCAAGTGACAATAATGCTCCAATCTTCCCATCCTTTATGCATGCATCCAGCTCATTGGACGTTCTCACCCATACCATATCATCACAAGATAATACTAATTGGTGAAATCGATCTACACTCTCCAAAATAGGTTCTAATCGACCGTTCATCGATTGGGGGATAAAGATGGCGAACGTTTGCAAAACCGTTCCAGCAGCCTTCAGACGCTCGTATGTAACATCTAATATGCCAGGCTTGCTGCCTTGAAACGTTAGCTCATCATCAAGCAGCAGCTTATAGAGCACATCGCAATGAAAATCAACCACTTTCATAGTTGCACCTCTCCATTCGTTAAATTCACAGCAAAAAACCTGTCTACGACGTAAACAGGCAAACAATTACGTTATTCAGCCAGCTGCTTCATCACCGTACCTTGTGGTTGCTACCGAGGCTCAACAATCAATTTGATTGCCGTACGATCCTCCCCGTCAATGACAATGTCAGTAAAAGCTGGAATGCAAATTAGATCCACCCCGCTGGGAGCGACAAATCCGCGAGCAATCGCAACGGCCTTGATCGCTTGGTTTAACGCACCAGCCCCAATGGCTTGCAGTTCAGCGCCGCCTCGTTCACGAAGAACACCGGCGAGCGCACCTGCAACGGAATTTGGATTGGACTTTGCTGAAACTTTTAATACATCCATAAAAAGAACCTCCCCTTGGACTGTTGGATGGATTCCACTTTTAAATAGTATTCGAGAGAGGTCAAAAAATTCCTGCTTTTATTCCCTCCAATTCGCAAACTGTTCTGAATTGTCGGAACTTTTCAAAGATTCAAAGCATTACATCATAAGCCATTCATCTTCCGTTAATCGAATTTTCTCGATTTTACGGGCTTGCCCGCTTGTATCGTCTAGCTGAACGGATATGGCATGCAAATGCCATTTCCCTTCATCCACAACAAAACGTACGGGAAGCTGTGTGATGAACTTATGCAGAACGGCATTGCGTTCCATGCCGAGTACGCCTTCCTTAGGCCCGACCATACCAACATCCGTTATGTAAGCCGTGCCTCCAGGCAATATCGTATCATCATTCGTCTGCACATGCGTATGTGTACCAACAACAATCGAAGCTCTTCCATCCAGGTGCCAGCCCATTGCAATCTTCTCCGATGTCGCTTCCGCATGAAAATCAACAAGTATGTTTTTCGTATGTTCATTTGCCTCTTCGATTAACTCATCCGCTTTGCGGAACGGACAATCAATTGGCGGCAGAAAGGTACGCCCTTGCAGGTTAATGATAGCTAGCTGCTTGCCATTTGCTTTGATGAAGGCCATCCCTTCTCCGGGTGCCCCTTCTGCATAATTCGCTGGACGGACAAGACGAGGCTCCTGGTCAATCCATTCAAATATATCTTTATTATCCCACGTATGGTTACCCATCGTTATGCCATTGATGCCCCATTCGAAAAATTCCTTCGCAATCGTTGCCGTAATCCCCCTGCCTGCTGCAGCATTCTCACCGTTAACAATAATAATATGAGGATTATATTTGCTCTTCAGTGCGGGCAATACCCGCTTAAGCGCACTTCTTCCTACATTGCCTACGATATCACCAATAAATAATACATTCACGTAATACACTTCCTTTTTGCACGCTTTCATACAGAAAAGTGGCTGACAAGCAGCCACTTTTCTGAAATGAATATGATTTTAGTTGCTTACTTCGCATATTCGACTGCTCGTGTTTCACGAATAACCGTAACCTTAATATGTCCCGGATAATCGAGTTCACTCTCGATTTTTTTCGTAATATCGCGAGCGAGACGGAATGCTTCCGTATCATCGATTTTGTCCGGCTGCACCATAACGCGCACTTCACGACCGGCTTGGATCGCATAGGATTTCTCAACACCGTCAAACGATTCCGAAATATCCTCGAGCTTCTCGAGACGCTTAATGTACGTCTCAAGCGTTTCTCGACGAGCACCTGGACGCGCCGCCGATAAAGCATCAGCCGCTCCTACGAGCATTGCAATAACTGATGTTGCTTCCGTATCACCATGATGGGATGCAATACTGTTAATAACGACAGGATGCTCTTTGTACTTCTTCGCAAGCTCTACACCAATTTCTACGTGCGAGCCTTCAACTTCATGGTCTAGCGCTTTACCAATGTCATGCAGCAATCCTGCGCGTTTTGCCAGCGTAATATCTTCGCCAAGCTCTGCGGCCATCAAGCCTGTCAAGTAAGCAACCTCCATGGAGTGCTTCAGTACGTTCTGGCCGTAACTTGTCCGATATTTCAATCGTCCTAAAATCTTGATTAAATCCGGATGCAAGCCATGAACTCCAACCTCAAAAGTAGCCTGCTCACCGTATTCACGGATACGCTCATCGACTTCCTTACGGGATTTCTCAACCATTTCTTCAATGCGGGCAGGATGGATACGACCGTCAGCCACAAGCTTTTCCAAAGATGTGCGGGCAATTTCGCGTCTTATCGGGTCGAACCCAGACAAAATGACCGCTTCCGGTGTATCGTCGATGATTAGATCGATACCGGTCAATGTTTCCAAAGCACGGATATTACGGCCTTCACGCCCGATAATGCGGCCTTTCATTTCTTCATTAGGCAGCGTTACGACGGAAACCGTCGTCTCAGCCACATGATCTGCCGCACAGCGCTGAATAGCTAGCGAAATAATGTCACGTGCTTTCTTATCGGCTTCTTCTTTCGCTTGCTGCTCGATCTCTTTTATCATTTGAGCTGTTTCATGTCGTACTTCTTGCTCAACATTCGATAATATAATCGATTTCGCATCTTCCGTCGTCAAGCTTGAGATGCGTTCCAACTCGCTAAGCTGCTGCTTGTAAATGGAATCGATCTGCTCTTGCGTTTCTTCGATCCGTTTTTCTTTGTTGGCTACAGACTCTTCTTTGCGTTCCAGCGCTTCTAACTTTTTATCCAACGACTCCTCTTTTTGGAGCAAACGTCTTTCCTGACGTTGAGCCTCGTTGCGTCGCTCACGAATGTCTCTCTCGGCTTCGGAACGAAGTTTGTGGACTTCATCTTTTGCCTCTAGCACAGTTTCTTTCTTCTGAGCCTCAGCTTCTTTCTTCGCATTTTCAACGATTTGGACAGCGGCTTGCTCAGCACTCGAAAATTTAGCCTCGGCAATCGACTTTCGAATAAAATAACCAATCCCAAAGAAAATTGCGCCAACAAAGAGACAGATCAAGATCCAAATTAAATCGGGCATCTTGTTCACCTCCTTGCTGCATACCAAGGCACTGCTTGGGATGATATTAGGTTTTCAACCGGCTTCAATACCGTTTCAACATGTACTAATTTGACGAAAATAATCGTTTCGAATCAACTTTTGGAAGGAAAATTGATTCAAAATAGAAGGAATACAACCTCATTTTATCTTTTCATAAAATCAATTGTCAAGCAAAAGCCCATCATCCTCTTCGAACGCATCTACTTCTTCGGTCGTATTGATAGACTTTATCGCTTCCTTCACGATATCGCCAGGAAACCCTCTGCGCAATAAATACCCCATCAGCTTGCGCTTTCGTTCAAATGTTTCGCCTTTTAATGAACGCCATTTTTTCGCCGCAGCAGATTTCGCTGCTGTTAATTCAGTCTCACGATCAAGTGCATTCGTCGCTTCCGAAGCGGCTTCTTTCGACACGCCCCGCTGCTGCAGCTCTTGTTTTATCCAAAGGCGGCCTTTTAAGCTGTTTCTCAGCCGGCCAGCTGCGAATTGGCGAGCATATTCTTCATCATCAACAATATGCTCCCTTTCTAAACGGTCAAGTGCATATTGAATATTTGCTTCCTCGAATAGTTTACGCAGCAAATATTGTTCAATTTGCTTTCGAGTTCTCGGTTTAGCGCCCAAATAGGCGATGGCGAGCACATAGGCCCGATACTGCTCGTCTTCCGTCCGAATTTCTTCTTTTTGTTCGGCTGTTAACAGCTGGCCTTTCATCAAACGGAAGCGAATCAGTATATCTTCATGCACCGAAAGCAGCGGCTCTTCCGAATCTGCGAAAAGATGATATAGCTTTCGTTCCTTCTTATCCTGCCGAACCGATAAAATCATCCATTCTTCCCTCTTGTTCGAATCGATCTTGACCACCCCGTATATCCTTTCTAAACACAGCTTCGCCGCCCCAAATGGGACGGCGAAGCATCGTCATTTATGAAAACCGGTTATGCTTAGTCCAAATCCTCGAACTCTTCCTCGTCTTCATCTGCGGCTGCGTTGAAATTAGCTTGAGTGGCCGCGGCGGACAAATTGCTTGCTTCGCGAATCTGCTTCTCTATAACTGCGGCAATATCCTTATGATCCTTCAAAAACTGCTTCGCATTTTCACGTCCCTGACCCAACCGCTCGCCATTGTACGAGAACCATGCACCACTCTTTTGAACGATATCCATCTCTACGCCGATATCGACAAGAGTGCCTTCTCTAGAAATGCCTTCGCCGTACATAATATCGATTTCCGCTTGCTTGAATGGTGGAGCGACTTTGTTCTTTACGACTTTAATACGGGTACGGTTTCCGACCATATCGTTACCTTGCTTCAATGTCTCAATCCGGCGTACATCAAGTCGTACGCTGGAGTAAAACTTCAGTGCGCGTCCGCCTGGCGTTGTTTCCGGGTTACCGAACATAACGCCTACCTTCTCACGCAATTGGTTGATGAAGATCGCAATCGTCTTCGATTTCGAAATGGCGCCGGACAGCTTCCGAAGCGCCTGTGACATCAAACGCGCTTGAAGACCTACGTGTGAATCTCCCATATCGCCTTCGATTTCCGCCTTCGGAACAAGTGCCGCTACGGAGTCAATTACAATAATGTCGACAGCACCGCTTCGTACGAGCGCTTCGGCAATTTCCAATGCTTGCTCTCCTGTATCAGGCTGTGAAAGCAGCAGCTCATCAATATTAACGCCGAGCTTGCTTGCATAAAGCGGATCGAGTGCATGCTCCGCATCGATGAACGCAGCTTGTCCACCAATGCGTTGAACTTCAGCGATTGCATGTAGAGCAACTGTCGTTTTACCGGATGATTCCGGTCCGTATACTTCAATAACACGTCCACGCGGCAAGCCGCCAATTCCTAATGCGATATCTAGAGCAAGTGAACCGCTAGGCACGGTTTCTACCTGCATGTGTGTGGATTCACCCAATTTCATGATGGAGCCTTTACCAAATTGCTTCTCAATTTGACGTAAAGCCATTTCTAACGCAGCGCGACGATCTGACAACTAACCCACATCCTTCACTATTTATAATGTTATGATACCTTTTTTCCGACGGGTTGCCAAGCATTTTTTTCGAACATACATTCGTCTTTTTCACTTCGCCCCCTTAATTGGACATAAAAAAACCGCAGCAAAGTAATCTTCGCCACGGTTCTTCCGATAACTAATTTCAAGTATATCGATTTATTCGACAATTTACAATCATTTTTTTACAAACAAAACCATCTTAGATATACTCAATCTTCAGTTTCCCTTGTTTCCTCGGCCCGCAGTGTAAGCCACAGCCGATAGAGAGCCGCTTTCACCGCACGCAAACGAATGATTGATCTGCCTCCGCTTAAGTGGAGCGAATGTACGCTGGTCGGCTTCCCACGCTCTGCGATCGCAAAATAAATGAGTCCGACAGGCTTGCCTTCAGACTCCGAAGGTCCAGCAACGCCGGTCAAGGATACGCCGAAATCCGCATCCGAAAGCTGTCTGACCCGCTCCGCCATTAAAGCGGCTGTCGAATCACTGATGGCACCCGGTGCACCTTCGCCCTCAAGCTGTGACATCGGAATGCTGAGCAAGTGATGCTTCATCCCATTCGTATAAGTAACAACTCCGCCAACGTACTCCCCGCTGCTCCCAGGAACGTTTGTAATGAGCTCGGCAAACAAACCTCCGCTGCAGCTTTCTGCGCTTGCCAGCTTACGGCGTGAACCCCTTAGGAGCTGTATAACCTGGACTTCGATCGGCACGTCTTCCTGCGCATACAAGTGCTCACCTGCACGCTCTTTAATCTTGTCGACAGTGTCGTCGATTTTCCGATCAGCTTCTGCTTCCGAACAAGCCTTGGTCGAAACCCTAATCGACACTTCGCCTTCCTTTGCGTAAGGAGCAATCGTCGGATCCGTCTGTCCGTCGATCAAATCAAGCAGCTTTGCCTCTAAGGTTGATTCCCCGATACCGGCGAACTTCAGAATACGGGAATAAAGCGGCTGCTCCCCGCCTAACATAGAACGGAGCCAAGCTGCGCCCGCCCCCTCCATCATCGGCTTCATTTCTTTCGGCGGACCCGGCAAAAGCATATATAAGGTACCATCTGCCGACAAACCGTTTCCGACAGCCAAACCTGTAGTATTTTCAAGCGGCTCCCCGCCTTCAATCATTAAAGCCTGACGCCGATTGCTTTCCACCATATGAATGCCTCGCGAGCTGAAAAGATGCTCGATTTGTGCCATGGAAGGCTCATGTATGATCAATCCCCTGTTCAGGTAATCAGCCAGCACGTCCTTGGTCAGATCATCCTGGGTCGGTCCCAAACCACCGGTGAAAACAAGCAGATCAGCCCGGCTTCTACCAATTTCAATCGCTTGCCGCAGCCGCTGCGCATTATCTCCGACAACCGTCTGAAAGTAGACATCAACGCCTAGCTCTGCAAGCTTTTGCGATAAAAATTGTGCATTCGTATTGACGATTTGGCCGAGCAGCAGTTCTGTTCCAACTGCTATGATTTCTGCTTTCATGGATTTGTTCCCTTCTGCATTGAGATTCGATTCATTTAATAAACATATATGCAAAAGCACCTTTCCGCTTGACGGAAAGATGCTTTTTTTTCATTACTGTACAGGAATTAAATGCTTGTTCTTCACAAAATAATCGATGCCTGAGTATACCGTAATTGCGGCAGCAACCCAACTTGCAATAACATCGAACGGAAAGTCGATAAAAGCGAACGGAAAATTGTTGATCAGGAGAGAGATGATCATCGTAATCTGAATCGCTGTTTTCCATTTCCCCCACATGCTCGCTGCCATTACAGAGCCCTCGAGAAGAGCAACCTGGCGCAATCCGGTTACAGCAAATTCACGGCTGATAATAACGATCGCGATCAAAGCGTTCAACTTGTCCAATTCAACCAGCGAGATAAGAACTGCTGCAACGAGCAGCTTATCCGCAAGAGGATCAAGCAGTTTGCCAAGGTTAGTTACGATTTTGTTTTTGCGGGCAATGTAACCGTCTAGTCCGTCTGTGCTTGCCGCCACAATAAATATGAGTGCCGCTGCGATTTGATTGTATGTAATGGAGAAGTCCGAAAAGCTGAACGACCCCAAGTCCACTTTAATAAGCAGAAAAAACATAATAACCGGCACCAAAAATATTCTGGCTAGTGTAATTCGGTTCGCCAGATTCACGCAGTTCCCTCCTTAGATCGGTCATACTCATAGGTGTGCGTTTTGCGAACCCTACTTTCGTGATTCGAGCCTGACATCATTTCAAAACCAGTTGATTTTCTGACGCTGCTATGAGTGACTGCTCTTTCTTGTTCTATCATCGGTGTATCCCCCAGATTCTTCCGAAAAGCTATCTAACCAAGTATAATACATGCCAATAGACGTGTCAAAAACGGCAGCTGCCTCACAATTCAGTATCTCTACCGCAAAACGAAAAGCTTCGCTTCTCGAAAACCGATGAAACGAAGCTTTCATTATTACGAACGATAATTAGTAAATTGCAGCTCAACAGGCAGATCAGCTTCTCTGAGCATTTTCATGACCGCTTGCAAATCGTCAAGACTCTTGCCCGATACTCTCACTTGATCGCCTTGAATTTGACTTTTTACCTTCAGCTTTGAATCACGGATTAAGATGTTTATTTTCTTTGAAACATCCTGCTCAATCCCTTGTCTAAGCTTGATCCGTTGACGAACGGTTCCAGCCGAAGCTCCTTCAATTTTACCGTAATCCAAATTTTTTATCGGTACGCCCCGCTTTACCATTTTGGACAATAGAATATCAAGCACACTTTTCAGCTTATATTCGTCCTCGGAAACAACGACTAAATCTTCTTTCTCAAGTGCGATGCTGCTCTTGCTTCCTTTGAAATCAAAGCGTGTTTCAATTTCCCGCTCTGCTTGCTTTATCGCGTTAGCCAGCTCCTGCATATCCACTTTAGAAACAATATCAAATGCATTTTCCGATGCCATTGTACACCTCTCCCTTGTTACCTTTAAACTTTATTCCGTTTTAGCCTCATCTGCGGCAGTTCCGTTGCCCGCAGTTTCATCAGTTGACGGCGTTTCTGCTACTACCGGTTTCAGTAATAATTTTTTTGAGCCTGCGCGGTCTCCGTCCGGTACCTGAACGCCGTCGACCGTTATTTCTGCCAAATCAGCCCGCCCTACATTAATGTAGATCGGTTCGGTCAGTTCATATGTCTTAACGTCGCCATCCTCAGCATTCGTGTAGAATAATTTTTCACCCGATGCGCCTCCGGAGCGAACTTCTAACCAATTTTTCCCGCCAACCACCTTTATTTCAACCTTGTGGTTACCTGAAGGACCAATGTCATATTGGTCAGCCTTGCCTACTTTGCGGCCAAAGGTCACGGTTGTAGCAGCTTTTGTCGGTTCAGGGGCTGCAGGCTCGGGTGTCGGTGTAGCTCCGTTACCTTCATTCACAGCAGGATCCTCGTCTTTATCTACAGCAGGAGGCTCAGATACATCTGTAATGTCCGTACCCTGGTCCGCCTTTTGGGGTGCGTCAGTATCACTGTTAATGACGTATACCCATACAACAACGAATATCAAAATGAGAAAGGACCACATCATCACATTGAATCCGATTTTGCCCAGTCTCTCCGAAGACTGCGATTTTACCCGCCGCGGTGCCCTTACCGCTATAGGATCGGCATTTTGCTCCGCCGGTGGAGCCGGAACTTCATGCTGATACAAACGAAGCACTTCATCCGGATCAAGCCCAACAGCCTCCGAATAATTTTTCACAAAAGCACGCACATAGAAAGGACCAGGGAGAATGGTGTGGTCTCCGCTCTCAATCGCTTCCAAGTACCGTTTTCTAATTTTTGTCGTTTCTTGAATATCATCGAGCGTTAAACCCCGTTGGTCTCTCGCCTTACGTAGCAAAGCGCCTAAATCAGACATGAGACGGCCTCCTTCCTATTAGAAATCGTCTGAGTAGTTTGCAGTGAATGTCTCGTACGTAATTTCCTCATCCGGCGTATTACGCAGCTCAACAATAATGTCAAAGTGACTGTAATCATAATGAGATTCCTTGACGAATATGTCTGGATGTTCGATCACCTTTGTAGATGGCATCGCCATTATTTCTTGAAGCAATCCATAATGCTTTTCATTAGAACGGATGGTACTTACAATGCCGTCAATAATAAAAATGTTGTTCGGCTGCATTTCATCCTCCGACAGCTGACTCCGAACCGTTTGACGGAGGAGTGTTGAAGACACGAACGTCCAACGCTTGTTCGAGCATACGCTGCCCGCAATAATGGACTCGGTTTTCCCTACCCGCGGCATACCTCTTAAGCCGATCACTTGATTGCCTTCACGCTTGAATATTTCACCTAAAAAATCAACTAAAATACCGAGCTCGTCACGCGTAAAACGAAAGGTTTTCCGGTCATCCGAATCGCGCTCAATATATCGTCCGTGACGAACGGCTAATATGTCCACGATTGTAGGCGTTCTCAACTTGTTTACCGTAATATTGTCGACCTTTTGCAGCATTTTGCCGAGCAGTTCGATTTTCTCATCGTCGTCCGTTTGCAGCAGCATGCCGCGCGTGCGGTCCTCTACACCATTAATCGTCATAATATTGACCTCGAGCATCCCTAGCAAAGAGGCGATATCACCGAGCAAACCCGGGCGATTTTTATGTATTTTGTATTCCATGTACCATTGTTTCGACTCCAAAGCAGTCACCGTCCTAAATCTGTTCATTTCAAGTATAGTAAATTATGTATCCGATTCACCATGAAACATAATTCTACAATTTTCGTCATAATCCTGCAACCTAAAAAGAAACATTGCAGAAAAGCCTCCAGTTAGGAGGCTTCCTGCTTCTGCTTCAGTTGACGTCTAATGCCGTCTGTATGCTTCAGACAACTACGATACTTGGACGAGCTTGACCATCAAGCGGGCGATCGTCTTGCGTTCTGCCTCATCGCCCACATCCCATAGCTGCTTCAGCACTCGTTCTTCCTCATTTTTCGGATCGACCTTCTCATCGAGAAAGCTGCCGATTTCGTATGCTAAAGTCGAAATGGTTTCTTCCGTCATTCCGGCATTTTTCGCATGCGATACACGGTCCGCCAAAAAATGTTTCCATGTTGCAAAATTAGAAAGGACAGTTGACATGCCTCTTCGCCTCCTAATGGTATAGAAAAGAATCATCAACAGTCATTATTTTGTATCAAAGCATCACTAATTATACAAACGGACTTGACGGGCAAAAGGTTGCGTCTGCTTCCTAAGTATGCCAACCGCCGTTAGGGCTAATAACTTGTCCAGTAATGTACGATGACTCAGGTAAAGCCAAAAAATAAACAAGCGAAGCGATTTCATCAGTCGAACCGAAGCGGCCAACCGGAATCTCCTGCTGCAGCGCAGCTTTCTCCTCCGCATTGAAGCCAGACATCATATCGGTGTCGACAGCGCCGGGAGCGACTGCATTTACAGTAACGCCTGTTGGCGCCAGCTCCTTCGCCAGCGCCTTCGTGAAAGCGTTCATGCCGCCCTTAGTTGTCGAATACAGCACCTCGCAGGAAGCGCCTGACATGCCCCATATGGATGATACATTTATAATGCGGCCATATCTCTGTGCAATCATATTCGGCATGAAAAGCTGCGAGCAGAGAAACATGCCCTTCAAATTGACAGCCATTACATCGTCCCATTCTTCTTCCGATAGATCCATCAGCATGCCATAATGTGAAATGCCGGCGTTATTAACTAATATATCCGGCAGCATGTTATGACTCTCCAGCTTATCCCGCATCCGTTCAAGCTGCTCCTTCGAGCGTAAATCCGCTGAGATTGTTAATACGTTCGCGCCCAGAGCCATACAAGTACGCGCTGCTTCATTCGCCGTTTCATGCGAATGCAAATAATGGATAACGATATTAACACCTTCCGCGGCAAATCGTTTGGCAATCGCTGCCCCAATCCCGCGGCTTCCCCCGGTTATTAATACCGTCATTTGCTGCAGCGTCTTCATTTTGCCGGCGATTCCACGATGGAGACCGCAAGCTGACCGAAATCAAAATGCTCGCGCAGCCGTTCATTTATCTCTTCAAGCGTGCAGCTTTCGTAAAAGTCGAGCACATCAAACATATTGCTGTCACGGAAGCGATATCGCGTAAATTCACCGGCAATTGCTTCTGGGGAGTTCAGCATTCGTAAATAGCTGCCTATTTTTTTGCGTTTCGACCGTTCAAATGCGGTAGGCTCGATGCCTCTTTCCAGCGTGTCTTCTACAGCTGATCGAATTTGTGCGATCAACTCATCCGGATTAGGCGTATCGCCGCCTATTACCGAGAAGGCATAGCCGGTACTCGAATTAAATTCGTGGCCGAACGAATCCGAGATGAGATCATTTTCATACAGCTGCTGATAAAGCTTCGAGCTGGGACCAATCAGCGCTTCCAGCATCAGCTTAGTCGTTACTTCTTGACGAAGCAGCGCTTCGCCCGTTAGGCCAGTCTTCTTTTCTTTGAAGCCTATCATACATTTAGGCAGCGAGACAGGTAGCTCTGTCACTTTACGGGCGATTTTTACAGAGGAAGGCTCATTCTCAAAATAACGCTCGATCGGTCCCTGCGGTTCAAAAGATTTGCGGCTTTGGTTATCGCGAACGAGCTTAAACACTACCTCGGCTTCCACGCCGCCAACTACGAAAAGCAGCATGTTAGACGGATGATAAAACGTTTCGTAGCAACGGTATAACGTTTCCTTATCGATTTGTCTAATCGATTCGACCGTTCCTGCAATATCGATATGCACGGGATGCTCATGATAAAGCGCGTCAATAAGCCCGAAATATACACGCCAATCCGGATTATCGCGATACATATTTATTTCCTGCTCGATAATTCCTTTTTCCTTCTCCACGTTAGCATCGGTAAAATACGGATTTTGAACGAAATTAATGAGCGTCTCTAAATTCGCGTTAATCTGTTCTGTCGCAGAGAACAAATAAACCGTTCTGTCAAAGCTTGTGAACGCGTTCGCCGACGCTCCCTGAGATGCAAATACGGCGAAAATATCGCCCGTCGGTTCTTCGAACATTTTGTGTTCCAGAAAATGTGCGATACCATCCGGAACTTTGGCAGCTGGCTGGTTGCCCACCGAAAAACGATTGTCCACAGAACCGTATTTAGTTGCGAACGTCGCGTAAGTTTTGTTGAAGCCTTCCTTAGGCAGCACGATGACTTCTAGACCGTTATCGAGCACTTCCTTGTACAACGTCTCCTGCACGTTTGGATAAGTAAGGGTTTGCATACGTTACGCCTCCTTTCGATCGCGCAAAAAGTAAATCGTGTCCAGCTGAACGCCCTGCGCAACCTTAACGATATCATCCGCAGTAACCGCTTGAACCTGCTCCAGCAGCTGCTGGGCGCTTCTTTGCTTACCGGTGAGCACACTGTTAAAATCATACGATATCATCTCATACGCGGAATCCTGCAGCTCTCGAAGATGATTCGAGATCATTGCTTTTGTTTGATTAAGCTCCAGTTCCGACAGGTTTCCTTGCCGCATGCTTTCAAGCTGCTCTTGAATAATAGCGACCGCCCGCTCGTAATTGGCGAACTCGATGCCGGATTGAATCGTGCATAAGCCTTTGTGGCCATCGAGACGGGATGCGGCATAGTAGGCCAAGCTTTCCTTCTCCCGTACATTCAGAAACAGCTTCGAATGCGGATAACCGCCTAAGATGCCGTTATACATGAGAACGGCAGGATAAGCATCATCATCATATCCGACTCCTGTTCTAAGACCCATATTAAGCTTGCCCTGACTAACCTCCATCCGCTCCGTTACTTTCTTCACTTCTTTAACGGTTTGGTTAACGTTAGGCAAAGAATAAGATGAAGGCGTTCCTGCTTTAAGCTTGAACGCTCCAGTGACAAGCTGCGTCACCTCTTCCAGCGATGTATCACCGACCACATATAAATCGAGTGCTGCATTCTCAAGCCACTGCTCATAATGCTTATACAAAGCTGCTGGCGTAATCGAGTCTATTTGTTCAAGCTTTCCTAACGGATGCAGCCGGTAAGGTTCATCAGCGCACATTTCTTCTAAGCAGCGTTCAGCCGCATAACGAATTTTATCGTTAACGATCGCTTCCAGACGTTTTTTAAGCGTCGTTTTCTCGGCATCCACATATTTTTGACGAAACTTGTTGTTATCCAGCAGCGGATCGGTAACCACATCGCCCAAAAACTGAAGCGAAGCGGCAAGCAACGATGTATTTGATGAAACAAACGCGTCATTAATTACATCCATCCGAAATTGGACGATCTGAGAATCGCCTCTTTTATATACATCGAAACCAAAGCCCGCTCCATATAGATCGTCAAGTTTCTCTCGAAAAGCAATTGTTTCCGGCGTGTTTGCCGTACCTCTTCTCAGTACGAATGGAATGAGCGCAACCGGCGTTACCGTTGCTTCATCGAGCGTAAGTCCTGCAAATAAAGAAATTGCAAACGTTTTGAATCGTTTTGTAGGCAATACGTGCAGACGAATGCGCTGCAACTGCCCTCTCTCGAATTGGGTCACTCGGTTTGCTCCTTTCATCGGCGCGTTAATGTCCCGTCTTATTACTGATTAAGGACACATATAGAGTAAATCTATTCCAATTGACTAATCCCTATACCATTCTAACCTATAGGAAATGGAAGAAGCAACCACTGCTGCGCTAGGCAGTAACGGCTGCTTCCTTTCATAAACAACGTATAGTTACATACAGAAAATATGCTTCCCGATTGTTTTGATTTGCGTCCGGGTCCATATCCATTTCGAGGTGGCTGTCTCAGGATTGAAGTAATATTCGCATCCGCCGGATGGGTCCCAGCCATTGATAGCATCCTCTACAGCTTGCCTCGCTTTTTCATTAGGCGTTAACCAAATTTGGCCGTCTGCGACAGCCGTAAAAGCTCCTGGTTGGAATATGACGCCGTAAATCGTATTCGGAAAGCTTGGTGATTTCACCCGGTTGATAATAACTGCCGCAACGGCTACCTGACCTTCATACGGCTCACCGCGCGCCTCGCCAAACACGGCGTTGGCCATCATTTGCAGGTCATTGTCCGTAAAGCCAAGACGGTTGGATTTGGCTACGGATTCCGCGGTCTTCTTTTTAGCTGCACCAGTAGGAGCTGCAGGAGCTGTCTTTGCAGTCGGCCTCCATGATTTCGTTGCTTCCCACAGCTTCAGCTTTGTTTTCGCACCGACGACACCATCTGACTTCAATCCAAACTTCCATTGAAACCACGTAACTGCATCTTTCGTGCTCTTACCAAATTTCCCGTCAATTTTGCCTTTGAAGTAACCAAGATGCGTTAGACGTCCTTGCAATTCATATACATCCTGGCCAGAGGAGCCAACCTTTAGCGTAGCATTGCTGAACGTTTCCGTTGCAGCGTTCTCCCCGCCGCGTAGTAGTGAAAAGGACCCGAACAACAGCAGAACGATTATCGAGGTCACCACAATCAAACGTTTTCTCATGTAGGGATCTGCCTTTCTCTTGCAAGTTAGTTCGCTTAAGGTAGCGTTACCTAACTCTAGTATGAGAAAGTTGCCCGGCTTCTATGCACTTTATCCTGCATCCTGCAATCCAAGTAATTATGAGCTTATCCGGCCAGCCTGGAACTGTTCCATCGTAATAAGCACTTCACGCGGTTTACTTCCTTCATAAGGCCCAACGACTGAGCGTGCTTCCATCTGATCGATCAGTCTTGCGGCTCTTGTATATCCAATCCTCATTCTACGCTGCAATAACGATACTGACGCTTGCTTTGCTTCCAAAATAATTTGAACCGCTTGATCGTAAAGCTCATCGAGCATTTCGTCGCCTTCAGCTGATTCTTCCTCGACCTCAGGCACAAGATCCTCTTTATATTCCGCTTCCGCTTGTCCGCGGGCATATGTAACGAGCGTTTCGACTTCCTGATCCGATAAAAATGCGCCCTGTACCCGGATCGGCTTAGACATCCCAACGGGCAAGAATAGCATGTCTCCCCGGCCTAACAGCTTCTCTGCCCCGACCATATCAAGTATCGTACGTGAATCGACCTGTGAGGATACGCCAAATGCGATGCGCGATGGAATATTTGCCTTAATAACGCCGGTAATTACATCAACAGAAGGACGCTGAGTAGCAATGATGAGATGAATACCTGCGGCACGAGCCATTTGGGCTAGCCTTGCGATCGAATCCTCAACATCATTTGCTGCAACCATCATTAAATCAGCAAGCTCGTCCACAATAACGACAATATACGGAAGAACTGCGGCCGGGTTATCCGCCATAAGAGTGTTGTAGCCTTCAATGTTACGAGTCGCGGATTTCGAGAACATTTCATAGCGCTTCTCCATCTCAACTACGATTTTCTTAAGCGCAAGCGAAGCGCGGCGCGGATCTGTAACGACAGGAGCAAGTAAATGCGGTATGCCGTTGTAAACGTTCAATTCAACCATCTTCGGATCAATCATTAGAAACTTCACTTCATCCGGTGCTGCTTTGTACAAAATACTGGTTATGATACCGTTAATACAAACAGATTTACCAGAGCCTGTAGCGCCGGCAACGAGCAAATGCGGCATTCGGGCCAGATTGCCCACAATCGTCTGACCGGATATATCTCTTCCGAATGCTATAGACAATTTAGAAGGTGCATTTTGGAAAGCGGCCGTTTCCATTACCTCGCGCATCGTGACAACTGACACTTCCATATTAGGAACCTCTATACCGATCGCCGATTTCCCTGGAATGGGCGCCTCCATCCGAATGTCCTTCGCAGCGAGCGCAAGCGCGATATCATCGGTTAAACCAACAATCCGGCTAACCTTAACTCCTGTTGCCGGCTGCACCTCATAACGCGTCACTGCAGGTCCTCGTACGACATCGAGCACTTTGGCCCGAACGCCAAAACTTTCGAGAGTCGCTTCAAGTTTCCTGCGTGAATCGAACATATCTGATGCATCCGAGCCTTTGCCCAGCAAGCTCGGCTTTGTTAGCAAGGAGAAAGGCGGAAGCAAGTAGGGCTTCACCTTGCTTGCCTCTACCTCTGACGTAGTTCTTTTAGGCGCAGCTAGCATAGAGCTTTCCTCATTCACCAACGCATCGGAAGTTTCTGTTTCTTCAGGAGCCGGTATTGTCGGTTCAGTTAGAGGCAAATCATATTCATCCTCAGAATCTATAGGAAGCTCTGCAACCCCCGGTTCCTTAACCGGCCAGGTTCCAGTCCATTCCTCAGCATTCCCCTCGGAAGCAGGCACCCCGTTCATAACCGGTATTGTTCCAGCCTCTTCCCATGGCGCGAGATCATCTTGAACGCGGTGAATAGCGGTTGACGAAGGCTGTTCCTCACCTGATTTCTCCCAGGGTTGTTCGTAATCGCTTTGCCATGCCGGTATGCCGTTTTTCTTCATACCCTTGGCGTTTTGTTCAATTATCCATTCATCTTGCTCTTCATCCTGTGTGTGAATCTGCTCTTTCCCGTTATCCTGCTTCCAGGAAAAAAACAACGACTTCTTCTTTTTTGGAGGAGAGACGACATAACTGTCATAATCGTCATCGATTGTGTCATTATCGTCATCAACGATATCGGCTTGTCCTGCCTTACTGTTCGCTGCTGCTGTTGCAGCCCGCAAGGAAGCACGCTTCGCCCATTTGGCACCAAGCAGTTTGAGCAGCCGTCCCGTTTTCGTGCTGATGACTCTTCCTAGCTCTACATATGACTTGCCTGTCATCAACATAATCGAGATTGCAAACATAACAAACATGATGAGCTTCGCGCCGTAATAGCCGAATAAGGAGAAAAATAACGAATATTGAATGGCTCCTACATAACCACCGCTTATGTCTTTCTCTCTGATCGACTGATCGTTTGCGGCTGAAACGGAAATTAATTGTGTTCTTAAATCAGTGCTGAGCTGAGCCAATATCGTTCCGCCGGACAGCTCTTCTGTAGGAACAAGCTTCTGATCAATTTCCGAAATTGAGCTCATTAACGTAAAAGCCAGCACTAGTATTAATAAGCCTGTCCTTTTATTCGTCCAACCTTTCGGCCAAGCTCGTCTTACCATAACGGCGAGCCCTACAAAAACACCCACCAGAGCGAGTACAAAATAAAACTTGCCGAGTACCAGTCCGAACAGCTTGGATAATGAACGCCCGACAGCAGCCTCTCCGGAGAGGGCAATAATGGAAATGGTAATGAGCAATATACCATAGACTTCATATTTTAAGTTTGCACCGATTGATTTTTTTCGTCTCTTTTTCTTTGCCAAATCAGTCACCTCTGGTAAAACATTATACCATAGGTGGAGAAATGTTCCTATGAGACGTTGGTACGAACATCAGTTTGCAGTTGGTTGATAATGAACAATCATTCCAGGCGTTAAGCTTAGATTTAAATAATCATTCAAGTCGCATTCCAGCAGCCGTACAATTTTGCCTATTCCGGGCGCTACTGAAGTTACTTGCATCTTTACGCCATTTGCCCATACCTCCTGAAGCGGCTCCACCTCATCGTTAACTCCTTCCAGGACGAGTTCAAGCGGCATATTCGTATAAAGGGTCATACGGTGCTCACCTCTTTTTTTAGAAGCTTATTGGCCTCAATTCTTCGATTTAACTCTTTGATCGCTTCTCCGAGGCCACCGACCGCATCGATTAAGCCATGCTTAACCGCATCGGCACCGATTACAGTCGTTCCAATGTCACGCGTCAACTCGCCTGTCTTGAACATCAGCTCTTTAAAAATATGCTCGCTCACATTCGAGTGGGAGGTCACAAAACGAATGACACGCTCCTGCATTTTATCCAAATATTCGAACGTTTGTGGTACACCAATAATAAGCCCGTTTAAGCGAATAGGATGTATTGTCATCGTAGCTGTTTCTGCTATAAACGACATGTCTCCTGCTACGGCAATGGGCACGCCAATGGAGTGACCGCCTCCTAAGACGAGTGTAACAGTAGGCTTGGATAAGGAAGAAATCATTTCAGCAATGGCTAACCCCGCTTCAACATCGCCGCCAACTGTGTTTAGAATGATAAAGACGCCTTCAATTTTCTGGTTTTGTTCAGCTGCCACTAATTGCGGGATAAGGTGCTCGTATTTCGTCGTTTTGTTTTGCGGAGGGAGAACGAGATGACCTTCCACCTGACCGATAATCGTCATACAGAATATGTTCGATTCTGTAGGGGCAGGCGTTGCCGTTTGACCAAGCTGCTGGATCGTATCGACGACAGTATTTGTCTTTCTTTTCTCATCTGCGTTAGGCTCAAGCTGTTCTGATGTAAAATCCATTCCTGATTGCCACATTATTTTCAATTCCCTTCATATAAAATATAGCTCGTCATAGTATGGAGTCGGACGTGGAAATTATTCAAAAGTTATCATAAATGGACACAAAAAAAGAGGGTCGCTTTCGTCCGCCGCGGCAATTGCGGGACGTTTAAGCGATCCTCTGCATCATTATTTATCGTATTTCGTATTAAACTTCCATAATGATCGGCAAAATCATTGGGCGACGGCGTGTTTGCTCGTACAAAAACCGACCAAGCGCATCTTTAACGTTCGTTTTGAGCGATGCCCATTCATTTACTTTATCATTCATTAATCTGGTCAACGTTGATGTAACAATTCGGTTAGCCTCATCCAGCAAGCCTTCCGATTCCCGTACATAAACGAAACCGCGGGAAATGATATCCGGACCGGACATGATTGCCCCATCTTGCTTGCTTAACGTAACTACTACCACTAAAATACCATCCTGCGACAGCAGCTTACGGTCACGAAGTACGATATTTCCGACATCGCCTACACCTAAGCCGTCGATTAAAACATTGCCTGCTTGTACTTTCGAGCCTTTACGGCCGTTGCCGTTTTGGAATTCGACGGTATCACCGTTATCGACAATGAAAATATTTTCACGCTCGATGCCGATTGCTTCACCCAGCTTACCGTGTTGACGAAGCATCCGGTACTCACCGTGAATAGGAATAAAGTATTTAGGTTTAATTAAATTAAGCATAAGCTTCAATTCTTCTTGGCTGCCATGACCGGATACGTGTACGCCCGATACCGAACCGTGTCCATAAATAACATTAGCTCCCAAACGGAACAGTTCATCAACCGTACGGCCTACATACCGTTCGTTGCCCGGGATTGGCGTTGCGGCAATGATAACGGTATCTCCTGGTAAAATATCAACCTTACGGTGTGTCGAACGCGCCATGCGTGTAAGCGCCGACATCGGTTCTCCTTGACTGCCTGTACACAAAATAACGACACGGTCAGCCGCCAATTTGTTTACTTCCTCCGGTTCGATAATCATTCCTTCTGGAATGTTTAAGTAACCAAGATCGGAAGCAATGCCTACAACGTTAACCATACTGCGACCTACAACAGCAATTTTGCGGCGGGTTGCTATCGCGGCGTTAATAATCTGTTGAATGCGGTGTACGTTCGAAGCAAACGTCGCAACGACAACGCGCTGTGAAGATTTACGGAAAATATCTTCAAGATTGTCGCCTACTTGAGCCTCTGACGGTGTGTAGCCCGGACGCTCTGCGTTCGTACTGTCAGATAATAAAGCAAGTACGCCGCGTTTACCGATTTCAGCGATACGCTGTAAATCAGCAAATTGCTCGTTAACCGGCGTATGATCAAATTTGAAATCGCCCGTATGAACGACTGTTCCTTCCGGTGTATCCAGGCAAACGCCTACGGAATCCGGAATACTGTGGTTTGTTTTGAAGAAAGAAGCTCGAATGGTTCCTAATTGAATTTCTGTGTCAGCATTAATGAGAATTCGTTTGGTTTCACCCAGCAAGCCAGCTTCCTTCAATTTACCTTCAATAAGGCCCAGTGTAAGCTTCGTTGCGTAGATAGGTACATTTAGATTTTTCAATACGTATGGCAAACCACCAATGTGATCCTCGTGTCCGTGTGTAATAATAATAGCGCGTACTTTATCGCGATTTTCCGTTAAGTAAGAAATATCCGGAATAACAATATCTATACCGAGCATATCCTCTTCTGGAAACTTCAAACCCGAGTCAACAACAACAATGTCGTTATTGTACTGGATTACGTACATATTTTTTCCGATCTCGCCTACTCCGCCTAGTGCAAAAATGAGTAGCTTATCTTGGTTGTTCTTCTTAGACAAGTGTATCTATACCTCCTTAAAATTTTGCGAAGCAAAAATCACTTCGAAAGCATGGCTATTTGCATAAATATGTGCTGTTATCGTCAGATGCCGCTCTGACGCTTTGTTCATTTCCAAATATTTGCCGCACCCAGTCACTTGAAATCATTATACATGATGAAAAAGATGGAATACAAGTGAAACCCGATATTGCTATTATCAATTATGCTTCCCAAAAAAATAAAACCGATGCTGGACGCACCGGCTGCAATCAACAAATACGTTTATTTATAGGATCAGTTTACGTAAAAAAGCTGCTTCTGCTTCATTTACAGTAACAAGCGGAAGCCTTACTCCGCCTACAGGAAGTCCGGTCAAGCCAAGCGCATATTTCACGGCAACCGGGTTTGGAACAGGATGCGGGCAATAGAACAGCCCCTTGAATACAGGAAATAATTCACCGTTTAGCTTAGCAGCTTCTTCTACGTTTCCTGTAACAAATGCTGTAATTAATTGTTTCATTTTAGCGCCAACGATGTGACTAGCCACACTTACAGTCCCGTATGCGCCTACTGCTAGAGCAGGAACTGACGCACTGTCATCACCAGTATATACTTTAAAGCCAGTAGGAGCTGCGCTGATGATTTGCGTTAATTGATCTGTCGATGCGCAATCTTTTGTTGCAACGATATTTTTAATTTCGGCTAATCGAAGTGTCGTTTCTACAGAAATATTAACACCCGTGCGTCCTTCTACGTTGTAAAGCATAATTGGGAGCGCAGTAGCTTCCGCTACAGCCTTGAAATGCTGGTATAGCCCTTCTTGATTAGGACGGTTATAGTAAGGCGCCACAAGCAAAATGCCGTCGACACCAGCCGCTTCCGCATCTTTCGTCAAATGGATGGAATGGGCCGTGTTATTGCTCCCTGTACCGGCAATAATCTTGCAGCGTCCATTCGCATGCTTGACAGCAAAACGAAACAATTCCAGCTTCTCTTCATCCGACAGCGTCGGTGATTCGCCAGTAGTTCCGGAAACGACAAGACTATCGCTTTGCTGCTCCTCAATTAAATAATCAATCAAGCGGCCCGTTGTCTGCCAATCGATTTGACCGTCAGCATCGAATGGGGTCACCATTGCGGTAATCAATCTTCCAAATTCCATCTGAATTCCTCCTAAAAGCATTACTTAGCCGAAAAAGATTCGAATGAATATGCCAGCTTATCTGAATAAATCAACCCCGTGTTTATAGATGAAGCTCGAACTTCGCGTGCAGGGCCCTTAATGCCACTGCCATATCCGCTTCCTTTACGAGCACCCAAATCGTTGTGTTAGAATCTGCAGATTGCATAATTGAAATACCCTGCTCCGTCAGCGCTTCCACAATACGCGCCATAACGCCAGGCTCTCCGTTCATGCCGCCGCCTATAACGGATACTTTCGCACAACCATTAACCGCTGAAGGAGTATAACCGCATTCCTTCAATACATGGACTGCCCGTTCAGCATCCCGGTCAAATACAGTATAAACAGCTCCGCTAGGTGTTACATTAATAAAGTCAACGCTAATATGATGTTTAGCCATTGACTGAAAGACTTGAAGCTGTACGTCATTACGACCTTCGATCGCCTTCACCGATATTTGTGTAACACCGGATACATGAGCGATGCCCGTCACATGACGGTCCTTAACGGATAATTCAGCTCTTTTTTCAAAGGAGTCCGTTACGAGCGTCCCCGTGTCTGACGTAAACGTTGAACGTACGCGGAGCGGTATTCGGGCTTGTTGAGCGATTTCTACGGCTCTCGGGTGAATAACCTTTGCACCTTGACGCGCCATATTACATATTTCGGCATAACTGACGACCGGCAGAGGCTTTGCTTCCTCGACAATTCGCGGATCTGCTGTCAATATACCATTGACATCGGTATAAATATCAACCATCTCTGCACGAAGTGCAGCGCCTAGCGCAGTAGCAGAAGTATCGCTGCCGCCGCGTCCAAGAGTCGTCGTATCACCTTGTGCTGTAACTCCTTGAAACCCTGTTACAATGACGACCGAGCCTAAACTAAGGTGAGTAAGCACCTTGTCAGGACGAATCTCTTTAATACGTGCATGCCCAAATTGTTCATCTGTAAGGATACCCGCCTGTCCCCCGGTTAAAACGACGCCCGGTATTCCGGCAGCCCTTAGCAAGCTGCATAAAGCGGCTGCGGAAATAACTTCTCCGCAGCCTAACAGCATATCCCGTTCACGCGCCGGCAATCGATCGCCATTGTCGCGGACAAGCTGCAGCAAAGTATCTGTCGCATAGGGATCTCCCTTGCGACCCATTGCTGAAACGACGACGACAACTGCAAAACCATTATCACGTTCTCTCCTAATGTGATGGATAACGTGTTCCCTGGCATGATCGGTTGATAAAGAGGTGCCCCCGAATTTTTGAATCAGGATGCGCATATGGTTATCCTCCGTAATCGATCCCGAGAAGATGCAGCATATTACCCTTTACTTAATAAATTAACCTTTTGCGATATGTTCAGCGATTTGTACAGCATTCCATGCTGCGCCTTTGAGCAGGTTATCGGAGACGATCCACATATTAAGTCCGCGCTCTGACCCGAGATCGCGTCTCAAACGACCGACAAAAACATCCGGCTTACCGGCAGCATCGGTCGCAAGCGGGTATTGCTGATTTGCAGGGTCATCAACGAGCGTTACGCCCGGTGCATCTGCTAACAGCTGCTTGACATCTTCCAAATCGTAGTTGTTTTTGAGCTCAACATACAGCGACTCTGAGTGACCGTAAACGACAGGAATACGTACGCAAGTAGCCGTAACCTGGATGGATTCGTCACCAATAATTTTTTTGGTTTCGCGAACCATTTTCATTTCTTCCAGCGTATAACCGTTTTCTTGGAATTTATCGATTTGCGGAATCGCATTAAAAGCAATTTGATGCTTAACCGGCAAAGCGCCCACTGGCAAAATAGCAGGGTTCACTTCTTCACCATTCAAAGCAGCCTGCGTCTGACGCAGCATTTCATCTATGGCACGGCTGCCTGCACCGGATACTGCTTGGTAAGTAGATACAATAATACGTGAAATGCCGTAACGGTCCTGAAGAGGCTTGAGCGCTGCAACCATTTGGATGGTCGAGCAGTTCGGGTTAGCAATAATGCCTTGATGCTCCCTAACCTTCTCAATGTTCACTTCTGGAACGACAAGCGGTGTATTAGGGTCCATGCGATAAGCATTCGTGTTATCGATACATACGGCCCCATGTTCAACGGCGTGAGGCGCTAAAGCTTTCGTAACATCTCCGCCGGCGCTGAACAATGCAATTTCGATACCCTTAAAGCTTTCCGGCGTTGCTTCCTCAACCGTCAGCTCTTGACCTTTGAATGAAATTTTCGTACCTGCTGAACGAGCAGACGATAATAGCTTAAGCTCTTTAACCGGGAAGTTTCTTGATTCAAGTAATTTTAATATTTGTTCTCCTACTGCGCCTGTTGCTCCTACTACAGCAACATTGAACAATTTCTGATTCGACATCTGTTGTCGTCTCCCCTCAGTACATGTGTCAATTATGACGTTCGACAAGAAGCGGCTGCAGCTGTTTCCCTTGAAGGGCAGCTTCGCATGCTTCCAAGACCAAATCCATTCTGGCAACAAGCGAATTAGGCTTCTGCACGGGGTTATCCTGGCCGAACGGAACAAAATAAATATGTTTAGCCACTAGCAGCTTCGCTATGTTAGCGGCATTTAAACCAAGTCCATCATTTGTCGAAATGGCCAGCACGATTGGCCGGCCGTTACGCATCTGCGCTTTGGCAGCCATCAGCACAGCGCTGTCCGTAATCGCATTTGCCAATCTGCTCGTTGTATTTCCTGTACAAGGGGCAATAACAAGAACATCAAGCAGTTTAGACGGTCCTAGCGGCTCCGCCTGCACAATAGTTGATATAAGTTCGTTGCCAGTAATTGCCTTGAGCTGTGTCTGCCAGTCCTCGGACTTACCAAATCTCGTGTCCGTTGTCATAAGTGTATTCGAAACGATCGGCACCACATTTGCACCTGCATCGACGAACCGTTTAATTTCAGGCATAACTTCAGCAAACGTACAGTGCGAACCCGACAAGGCATAGCCCACTGTAATACCAGACCAATTCATATCCCATTCCCCCGCTTAGTCGTATCGTCCAAAATCAACTGTGATAAGCATTCCGCCATAATTCGACCAGCTGTTTTAGGTGCGACGATACCGGGTAGTCCGGGTGCAAGCATCGCTTTAATTCCCCGCTTCTCGGCAAAACGGAAATCTGTTCCGCCCGGCTTCGATGCGAGGTCGATTATAACGGCCCGCGAAGGTAAATTTGCGATAATTTGTGCTGTGACTATCATAGTCGGAATTGTATTAAAAAGCAAGTCAATATTGCTTACATGCTGCAACAAATCACTGATGTAGAAAGGCTCAAAGCCCATTTCCGAAGCCCGTGCATATTGCTCGGAACGACGTACTCCAACCTTAACCTTAGATCCTAAACCTTGAAGTGTGCGCGACATTGTAAACCCCGTTCTACCAAATCCAAGCACCATTGACGAAGATCCGTGAATCGTAATATCCGTGTTCTGAATTGCCATCATCAATGCGCCTTCCGCTGTCGGAATGGAATTGTATATAGCAACGTCATCGCGGTCAAACAACTCTACTAACGAAAGTCCATTTTTTTCACACAGCTGTCGCAAATATGGTTTGGCCATACCTGTGTACACTGTGCAGTGCTTCGGAAGCTTGGAAAAATGACTGTCTGTCAGCATCATCTGCCGATCGCTGAACACGGCATGGATCAGACCTTGATCGTCCGTCCCTACCGCCGGCAGCAGTAATGCGTCGATTCCTTCAAACAGCTGCTCCTCGAACTCTGCTTGCACGGCTCCGTCCAAAGACGAATGCAAGCCGTCAAAGCCGGAGACGGTGACGGACGCATCCAGTTCAGTCAGCTTGCGAATGACCTCCAGCTGTCTTGCGTCGCCGCCAAGCAACAGCACTTGAACGCCTGTTAGCATCAGGCTTCACTCCTTTCTTGCTACTAGCTCTAAACCATCTTATGCGTCCGCCCAGAGCGGGGTGAAAAAGAAAAAAAAGATCGGGGCGGATGCCCCGATCTTTCTTACATTAAATAGACCTATATCAGCCTACACGCCAGTATGACCAAAGCCGCCGGCACCGCGAACCGTTTCAGGCAATTGCTCCGCTTCCGAAATCGTAACTGCAGGCACTTGCTGAAACACCATCTGCGCAATGCGTTCTCCGCGTGTAATCGTAAATGGCTGCTGACCTAAATTAACAAGCAGCACCTTTACTTCGCCGCGGTAATCTGCATCAATCGTCCCCGGCGAGTTCAAGCATGTAATGCCATGCTTATAAGCCAGTCCGCTGCGCGGCCTAATTTGCGCTTCCAACTCCCCAGGCATAGCCATCGCAAAACCCGTCGGAATCAGCTGGCGTTCACCAGGCTCCAAAACGACCGGCTCGCCTACCGCAGCCTGCAGATCAAAGCCGGCGGCCCATTCTGACATTTTGCGTGGAATTGCAATATCTTCATTGCCTTCCAGACGTTTAAACAATACCTGAAACAAATTGATTCCTCCCCAATTGCGCAGCTGCTTTATCGTTCGATCCTACCATAGCAACCGCAAAAGGTACAGACAGCAAACGCTGCGTAACCTCGCGCAGATCCGCCATTGTTACCGAATCAATCCTATTAAGCAGCTCATCAAGCGTATAATGGTACCCGAGCATCAGCTCGTTTTTGCCGAGTCTATTCATTCTGCTGCTCGTGCTCTCTAAGCTCAAAATCAAGCTGCCTTTCAATTGCTCTTTGCCGCGGTGAAGCTCATCCTCGCCTAAGCCCTTGACCGACAACTCATTCAATTGCTCCATCGTCAGATCGAGCACTTCTTTTGTCTGCTTTGGAGCCGTACCCGCATAGATGGTGAATAATCCGGCATCCGCATAGGACGTATGGTAGGAATATACAGAATATGCTAGTCCGCGCTTTTCCCTTATCTCTTGGAACAAACGCGAGCTCATCCCGCCTCCAAGTGCGTTGTTGAGCAAAATCATCGCATAAATATTCGAGTCCGTGATCGAACATCCCGGAAAGGAAATACACAAATGATTTTGTTCGGTTTTCTTTTTGAAGAACAAATAATCACCGAGGAAGGATGGTGCATCTCCTCCCGTCACAACCGGTTTACTGTTTGTAAAACCGCCAAAGTGCTTTTCGAGCAGAGCAAGCAATTTGCTCTCCTCAACGTTGCCGGCCACACTAACCACTGTATTTTCAAGGGTATACATGTCATTCATATATCCGCGAAGTGAATCCGAGTTCATTGCCGTTAAGCGATCTTCAAGTCCTAAAATCGAATAGGCCAGCGGATGATCCCCGAAAGAAGCACGCGACGCTTCGTCATGAACCTTATCGTCCGGTGTATCCTCATACATTGAAATTTCTTCAAGAATAACATTTTTCTCCTTGGCTAATTCACCTTCATCAAGCTGCGAATTAAAGAACATATCGGAAAGTGCGTCTACAGCAAGCGGCAAATGCTCATCAAGCACCTTGGCAAAATAACAGGTGTATTCTTTGGAAGTGAAAGCATTGACATTTCCGCCAATTCCATCGAATAAATCAGCTATATCCTTCGCCGAACGATTGCTGGTTCCCTTGAACAGCATATGTTCAATAAAATGCGAAATTCCGTTGTTTGCCGGCGTCTCGTTGCGCGAGCCCGTCTTAACCCAAATACCGAATGAAACCGATCTTACGGTCGGAATATATTCAACGACGACCCGTAATCCATTGCTTAGCGTATATTTATTCACCTATTGTCCTCCTACTGCATGAATGTTTTTACTATATCAGAAACCGTTCGCTCCCTCAACAGCGGGAGGTATACGTGCTGAGGATAGTGTTTCACTGACCGTTCCAAGCGAATAGCCTCTTGCTTTCGCTATGGCAATGATTCCTCCTATAGCATCTCGTGTCGAAGAGGTTGGATGCATCAGAATTAACGCTCCCGGCTCAAGCTTAGCTGATATTCTATGTAAGATCGTATCTGCGGGCGGCTTTCGCCAATCGATCGTATCGATCGTCCAGAGCACCGTCTTTAAACCCTGTTCCTCGGCAATCTGAATTGTCGCTTGATTAAAAGAACCGGAAGGCGGCGCGAACCATTTGTTTTTTACGTTTAAGGTTGACTTCAACAACGACTCCGTTTTAGTAATTTGATTATATTGAGCCTCTCTGCTTAACATCTTCATATCGGGATGCGTATACGCATGATTAGACATCTCATGGCCACCAGCCTGTATCTGTTTCGCGACATCCGGATATTTTTTAAGCCAGCTGCCGTCAAGAAAAAAGGTAGCCTTCACATTTTCCCGCTCAAGCGTCTTTAAAATAGACTCTATATATTCATTTCCCCAGGCTACATTAATCATTAGTGAAATCATTTTCTTATTCGGATTTCCCCGGTAGATCGGATAAGGACCTAAGTCATTCAATTTAATTTTAGGCTCAACCTCTTTAAAGATGTAACGGATCGAACTGGAAGAAGGAGCAAGCAAAGCTGCTTCAAGTGTTTTTTCCACATCTACTTCCAATCCGTTATACCCTGGAATCGCCTTCCAGACCCGATCGATTCTCGCATCGACTGGAGCAATTTTGCGCTTCTCCGCTTCAGCAGAAATCGTCGTCAACAGCTCCTTCCTTTCCGTCTCAGAGTATGTCTTAACAGCGGATGCAAGCTTAGCTTCGCCATATTTCAATGAGGCGAGAAAACCGGAAACATCTTCATTAATATTCACGAAAACAAGCAACATTAGCATGCTTGCTGCAATCATTGCAGCTTTTCTCACAATCATAATCTCCACTCCCGTAAGCGGCCTATGCGCTTCCCACTTTTTGAAGTGAATAAGCGCGTTAATCCATATGTATGAAAAATGGGACGAGATTATGTGAGCCACATTTATTCTATGAGAAAAACAAAAAGAGACAGATTAAATCTGGCTCTTTTCTCGCATATATCTATTGTCGCCTAAGGCGAGACATTATTGTGGAGATACTTCCGGCGTCATTAAAACTTTAGCAGACAAATTAATTCTGCCTTGTTGGTCAATTTCCGTTACCTTAACCTTGATTTGATCGCCGATGTTGACGACATCCTCGGTTTTGGCAACACGTTCAGTCGAAAGCTGTGAAATATGGACTAGTCCATCCTTATTCGGCAAAATTTCAACGAAAGCGCCGAATTTCTCAACCCGCTTAACCGTACCGACATAGATTTCTCCAACAACAACTTCCTTCACGATGCCTTCGATAATCGATTTTGCCTTTTGGTTCATTTCTTCGTTAGAGGAAGCAATGAATACCATACCGTCCTGCTCGATATCGATCTTTACGCCTGTTTCTTCAATAATTTTGTTGATGATTTTGCCGCCTGCGCCAATAACGTCACGGATTTTGTCCGGATTGATGCGAAGCGTCAAAATTTTCGGAGCGTATTTGGACAAGCTTGTCCGCGAAGTCGGCAGGCTTTCAAGCATTTTGTCTAAAATGAATAGACGCCCTTGGCGAGCTTGCTCGAGCGACTGCTCCAGGATAGCACGATTGATACCTGCAATCTTAATGTCCATTTGGATAGCTGTAACACCTTCCGCAGTACCCGCAACCTTAAAGTCCATATCGCCAAGATGATCTTCCATACCTTGAATATCGGAAAGAATGGCGAAGTGGTCGCCGTCTTTGATAAGCCCCATTGCGATACCTGCTACAGGTGCTTTAATCGGTACCCCCGCATCCATCATTGCAAGTGTGCTCGCACAAATACTTGCTTGCGATGAAGAACCGTTCGATTCCAACACTTCAGAAACGAGTCGAATCGTATAAGGGAAATCTGCCTCAGAAGGAATTACCTTGGAGAGCGCACGCTCACCAAGCGCACCATGACCAATTTCGCGGCGTCCTGGCGGACGAAGCGGGCGTGCTTCACCTACGCTGAACGGAGGGAAGTTGTAATGGTGCATGAAGCGTTTTGTTTCTTCAGGAGAAATGCCATCCAAGATTTGAACATCGCCCATTGCGCCGAGTGTACAAACGCTAAGCGCTTGCGTCTGACCCCGTGTAAACAATCCGGATCCATGTGTGCGCGGCAAAAGCGCTACATCGCAATCAATAGGACGGATTTCATCAAGCTTACGTCCGTCGGGACGAACCTTGTCATGAGAAATTAGGCGGCGAACCTCTTCCTTCACGATGTCGTAGAGTACTTCCTTCACATCGGAAAGCAGTTCAGGCGTTTCAGCATACTGCTCCTCGAAATGAGTGACAGCAGCGCTGTTCACAGCATCAATCGCATCTTGACGCGCATGCTTTTCTTCAACCTTAATGGCCTCAACAAGCTGTGCAGTTGCAAATGCGCGAACATCAGCATTAACTTGTTCATTTGTGCTATGTAGCTTAACTTCCATTTTCGGTTTGCCGGCAACAGCCTGCAGCTCTTCGATTTTAGCGACAATGTTTTTGATTTCGTCATGACCGAACATAATCGCTTCGAGCATAACATCTTCAGAAACCTCGTTCGCTTCCGCCTCTACCATCATAATCGCATCCTTAGTTCCTGCAACGACGACGTAAAGATCGGTTTGCTGCTCCTGCTCAACTGTCGGGTTAATGATAAATTGACCGTTTACACGGGCAACGATTACTCCGCCAATTGGACCGTCAAAAGGAACGTCTGAAATAGATAATGCAGCAGACGTGCCGATCATTGCAGCAATTTCAGGCGAGCAGTCCTGATCGACGCTCATGACCATGTTCATGACTTGCACATCATTCCGGAAGCCTTCCGGGAACAGCGGACGAATCGGTCTGTCCGTTAAACGGCTGGACAAAATTGCTTTTTCGCTAGGACGACCTTCACGTTTAATGAAACCGCCTGGAATTTTACCGACCGCATACAAACGCTCTTCGTAATTGACTGTCAAAGGGAAAAAATCCAAATCCTTCGGTCCAGCAGATGCTGTTACCGTACAAAGTACGACTGTATCGCCGTATTGAACGGTTACCGCAGCGTTTGCTTGCTTTGCGAGACGGCCTGTCTCGATCGACAGCGGTCTTCCGCCTACTGTCATTTCAATTCGTTGAACCATTTTATCCCTCCTAAAGGTTAGTCATTTCGTATATATTTCTACACGAATGGTAGCAATTTCTTAGTCTTTTCATATTACAAAAAGCAACCCGAATCCGCATATCCGATAATCCCGGACGGCAGGACAGCCAGGTTGCTTTTCATTACGCATGTTTTATCGACGAAGGCCGAGTTTTTCGATCAATGCGCTGTAACGTCTAACATCATTGTTTTTGAGGTATGCAAGCAGCTTACGGCGCTGACCTACCATCTTGAGCAAACCACGACGGGAATGGTGATCTTTCTTGTGCTCCCGCAAATGTTGAGTCAAGTTAACGATGTTTTCAGTCAGGATAGCGACTTGAACTTCTGGAGAACCAGTATCCGTTGCGTGTGTCTTATGCGTCTCAATCAGTTCTTGTTTACGTTCTTGTGTGATTGCCATCCTAATTCACCTCCTTCAATATAATCGCCATTAGCCTCGCTGCCGCCGGTGAGATCGGACACCCAAGCTAAGGTTAAGTATGCGGTTAGAACATACATAACGTATGTCTAATCACAACGTTGTAAAGTATATCATATCAGATAGACCGTTGTCGAGGCGAATGCGATTTTCTTCGTTATTTATAAGCTTCCGCTAGCAATCTAGCCTGTTGTGAGTCTAACTCAATTTGTTTGACGAGCTCATCAACTGAATTGAATTTTTGTTCCGGCCGGATAAATGAACGGAATTGAACACGTATTTGTTCCCCATAAATGTCACTATTGAAATCAAATAAATGTGCTTCCATAACCGGCTGAACCTCTTGCTTATTAAACGTAGGCTTCATTCCATGATTCAAAACGCCCGGGTATGCCTTCCCGCCTAGCAAAGCGGTAATCGCATAAACGCCAAGCCTCGGAGCTACGAAAGGTTGCTTGAATTGCAGGTTAGCGGTAGGAAAACCTATTGTTCTGCCTCTCCCATCCCCATGTACAATGATACCAGCCATCTCATAAGGTCTGCCCAGAAGGCGTTCTGCCAATTCTAAATCGCCTTGCTCGAGCGATTCTCGAATATAGGTGCTGCTGACTTTTATGCCGTTTTCAAACAGCGGCTCAACAACATGCACAGCAATATCAGGGTAGCCTAATTGCTTCAGCGCTTCCGTGTTTCCAGAGCCTCTGTAACCAAAATTGAAATCGAAGCCTACAACGACCTGCTTTGCACGAAGCGTGCGCAGCACTTCATCTACGAAGCGCTCCGGGGATACCGATGCGAAAGTGGAATCAAATCTCATGACGAATACGAGATCGACTCCAAGCTCGGCAAACAATGCCGTCTTAACTTCTAAAGGCGTAAGGCAGCGATAATATTGATCGCCTTGACCGAGCACTTCTTTTGGGTGCGGATCAAAGGTCAATACCGCTGACAGCAAATCGGCTTCCTTCGCCTCCCTGACTGCCTGGCGAATCACATTTTGGTGTCCGCGATGAACACCGTCAAAATGACCGATTGCTATGGAAAGCGGCTTGTCCAGCGATAACGTGGACAAACCGTTTAAAGGATAAGTTAATGGTATTATTTCCAACGCTGACACACCTGCATTTCCTATTAACTTTCTTTAACGACTGCTCAAGCTGAAAAAACTTTGACTGGCTTGAATACAGCGGCCTCCGTGTCGATCTGAAAAATCCCGAGAAACGAATTATCGTCATTATATAGACGTATAAGTTTTCCCGCTTCGCTGTCAAAGGCGCTTATTCCAGCATGTTCCAAACCAACCTTTTGCCCTTGCAAAGCAAGCCTACCGATTGATACTGGAACCTCTGCACGCTCCAAATGTGTAATAGCTTCATCTGCAGCTATTAAATGCTCGCTTAACGTACCGGATTGCTGCAATTGCTCGATTTGCTCAAGCGTCAAGCAGCTCTCTTTCGTGATGCCGCCAGACATCGTACGCGTCAAATGAGCCATTGTAGCAGGTACGCCTAACGCTTTGCCAATATCCACACATAATGTGCGGATATAAGTCCCTTTTGAACATACGACAGAAAAGGAGATTTTGGGATGGTCCAGCTCCAGCTGCGCGTCGATTAGCTCTATTTTATGAATAGTAACTAACCTCGGCTTCCGTTCCACCGTTTTGCCTTCTCTGGCCAGCTCGTAAAGCCGCTTACCCTCGATTTTGACCGCGGAATACATCGGGGGTATCTGTTCAATCTCTCCCTCAAAGCGTTTAAGAGCTTCACGAACAGCAGACTCTGTAACGTCTACCGACGATTGCTGCTCAATAACCGATCCGGTCAGATCCTCCGTATCGGTTGCGATGCCAAGCTGCAATACGGCTTCATAGGCTTTGGGCCGTTCTTGAACATATTCAACCACACGTGTGGCACGGCCGAGACATAGCGGCAGTACACCGGTCACCATAGGATCAAGCGTTCCTGCATGTCCGATACGCTTCATCTTCAGGATGCGTCTAACTTTCGCAACCACATCGTGAGAAGTCCAGCCTTCAGGCTTCCAAACTGCCAAAATGCCGTCCATCGTTTAAACCAACGCCTTTCTTACTGCTTCAACTAGCTGACTAATTGCGTCAGATAATGGACCTTCCAACCGGCATCCCGCTGCTCTGACATGTCCGCCCCCGCCAAACGACTGTGCTATAGCGGCTACATTCGCTTTACCTGCAGAACGGAGACTCGCTTTGACAGCGCCGTCTTCTGTTTCTTTAAATAAAATGCCAACCTCGACGCCGTCAACATTCAGCGCATAATTAACAATGCCTTCAAGATCCTCAGATACCGCACCAGTGTCACGCAAGTCATCTTTGCCGATATATACCCAACCGATCTCCAAATTATCTGTAAACTCCAAACGGTTTAATGCGATTTGCAGCAGCTTTAGCTTAGCCATCGTCATTTTCTCAAGCAAATGATCGGCCAATTCATTGCCGGATACGCCGACTGCAAGCAACCGCGATGCTATCTCCATGACGCGGGGACTTGTATTGGAATAGCGGAATCCGCCTGTATCGGTTAGTAGTCCCGTATAAATGGCAGTGGCGCAATCTAAGTCAAGTGAAATACCTGCACGCTCGATCAAATCAAACAAAATTTCTACTGTAGCTGCCGCTTCGGCACGGATAACATTAACGGCGCCAAAGCCGTTGTTCGTAGGATGATGATCGATATTAAGCAGCTTCGCTTCACGAGCAAAGCTGCCCGATACTTCTCCGATCCGCCTAAAATCAGCACAGTCTATGGCTATTATGGCGTCGTAAATCTGCTCAGGGGGTGCAAACTTATAATTGATGATTGAATCGAATTGGTACAAGTAACTCAGTCTGGACGGCAGCTCGTCTTCGTTAATCAGCACGGCCGATTTACCCAGCTTTTGAAGCAACCAGCCTACAACTACAGTAGAACTGATTGCATCACCATCCGGCTGGACATGCGATACGACGAGGAAGCTTTCCGCACTCCTTATAAACGCCAGTGCTTCATCCAGCTGCTCCAAATAGCTACCTTGTATGGTCATCGAGTTTGATTCCCGCTGTTAATGTTTTCAAGCAAAGCTTCGATACGGCTTCCGTATTCTATACTGCTGTCAAATTTGAACAGTAAAACTGGCGTATGACGAAGCCGCATCCGTTTACCTAGCTCAGAACGGATAAAGCCTGTTCCGCTTGCCAGAGCTTTAAGCGTCGCTTCCTTCTGCTCATCGCTTCCAAGCACGCTTAGATATACTTTCGCTTGCGACAGATCACTCGTTGCTTCCACACCTGTAACGGTAATGAAACCGATCCTTGGATCTTTTAGTTCTGTCTGTATAATTTGGCTCAGCTCTTTTTTTATTTGCTCGCCGACCCGTCCTACACGGATTTTTGCCATGCTATACTCACCTCTCTACTGATTCCATGACAAACGCTTCGATCGTGTCTCCTTCTCTTACATCGTTGTAACGATCAAGCGTAATGCCGCACTCATAGCCTTGAGCAACTTCTTTCGCATCATCTTTAAAACGCTTGAGGGAATCGATCTTACCCGTGTATACAACAATTCCGCCACGGATAAGACGCGCTTCAGCGGAGCGAGTGATCTTCCCGGAAGTAATCATACAGCCGGCAATCGCACCTACTTTTGTAACTTTGAATACGTTACGTACTTCTGCATGGCCGATTACAACTTCTTTGAAAATAGGGTCAAGCATGCCCTTCATGGCTTGCTCGATTTCATCAATGACGTTGTAAATGATGCGGTGCATCCGCACATCAACTTTTTCTTGGGCGATCGTCGCTTCCGCTTGCGGATCCGGACGAACGTTAAAACCGATAACGATTGCATTGGAAGCCGACGCTAAAATAATATCCGATTCTGTAATCGCGCCAACACCGCTATGAATGATTTTCACGCGAACGCCTTCGATATCAATTTTAGCGAGCGAGCCTTTCAGCGCCTCGGCAGAACCTTGAACGTCCGATTTAATAATAACGTTCAGATCTTTAATTTCACCATCTTTTATATGACTATACAAATCATCCAGTGTAACGCGGGTATTAGCGCCCATCTCCGATTGACGCTGTTTAATGGAACGACGGTCTGCGATAGCGCGTGCTTTGCGCTCGTCTTCGAATACCATAAACGGATCTCCGGCTTGCGGCACTTCCGTTAAGCCCGTAATTTCAATTGGTGTCGATGGACCTGCCTCTTTTAAGCGGCGGCCTTTGTCGTTAACCATTGCTCTGACACGGCCGAAGCAATTACCCGCAACGAAAGCATCTCCAATTTTGAGCGTTCCGTGTTGTACGAGAATACGTGCAACCGGTCCTTTCCCTTTGTCGAGCTCTGCTTCGATAACGGTAGCGCGCGCCCGTTTGTTCGGGTTTGCTTTGTAGTCGTTAACCTCGGCTACGAGCAAAATCATTTCGAGAAGACCTTCAAGTCCAATGCGCTGTTTCGCGGAAACTTCGACGAAAATCGTATCGCCGCCCCACTCCTCGGGCACAAGCTCATACTCAGTCATCTCTTGCTTGATTTTGTCAACGTTTGCTTCTGGCTTATCGATTTTGTTAACTGCTACGATAATCGGCACACCAGCCGCTTTCGCGTGATTGATTGCTTCAACCGTCTGAGGCATAATGCCGTCATCAGCAGCTACAACGATAATCGTAATGTCCGTCACCTGTGCGCCGCGTGCACGCATTAACGTAAACGCTTCGTGACCAGGTGTATCCAGGAACGTAATCTTTTTATGATTAATTTCAACTTGGTAAGCTCCGATGTGCTGCGTAATGCCTCCGGCTTCTCCGCCTGTTACGTTTGTTTTGCGAATCGCATCGAGCAAGGTTGTTTTACCATGGTCAACGTGACCCATAATCGTTACAACCGGCGGACGGGCAACCAAATTTTCATCTTCGTCTGTCTCTTCGACGGTTTCAAACGAATCTTCCTCAACCGGAATTTTCACTTCGACTTCAACGCCGTAGTCGGAAGCGATCAAATGAATCGCATCCATGTCGATCTCTTGGTTAATTGTAGCCATAACACCGAGGAAGATCAGTTTTTTGATAACCTCTGAAGCGTCCTTGTGCAGCAATTTGGCTAAGTCGCCGACTGTCATCGTGCCGCGAACGATAATCTTCTTAGGTGTATTATCAATCTTCTCGCGCGGAGGCTGTTGTTGGAATTTCCCGCCGCGTCCTTTAGGTCCACGGTTGTTATTGCCTTTGTAGCCGCTAACTTTAGCATCGTCAAACCGTTTTTGGTTTGGTTTACCTTTTCTGTTCGCTTGATCGTCATTTGCACGGGCTTGCCCTTGCGCTGGTCTGGATTCAAAAGAACGATTTTGTCCTTGCGGCGCAGGACGGTTGCCTGCGTCTTGACGTGGTGCGCCTGGACGGTTATTCGTATTTCCTTGTCCGCCTTGACTGCTGCGGTTCTGGCCGGATGGTGCCGGACGATTATTTTGACCGCCTTGACCTTGCCCTGGACGGCTAGCGTTAGAACCGGATGGACGATTGCCTTGTCCGCCTTGACCCTGTCCTGGGCGGGCAGTATTTGATTGTGCCGGACGATTGCTGCTTGATTGTTGCGCTGGACGGTTGTTGCTTGATGGTTGCGCTGGTCGTTGTTCACTCTGCTGTTGGTTGGTTTGTGTTTTCGTATTAATAGAATTCATAGGCCCCTGTCTATCTTGAGATAAATTTTTGTTTGTAGTTTGTTGAGGCTGCGCCTGCGGTTTTCTCTCATGCTGCTGCGGCTGCTGCGATTGCGGCCGGGTAGCAATAGGCTGCGCAGAAGAAACAGATACGCTTGTCGTTTCCTGTGCCCGTTTTGCGGCAGCATTCGATTTAATATCACGGAAAAAGCCTTCAACCTTATGCACCATCTCATTTTCCATTACACTCATATGGTTATTGACGGGCAAATTTAGCCGTTTAAGAATCGTAATAATTTCTTTGCTGCTCATATTGAGAGATTTAGCGTACTCATATACGCGCAGCTTATCTTTATTATTGTCCTTGCTGTCTGCTTTATTGTTCAATATTATCCACCTCCGTATTATGGCTCAGATGACTCGCAATCATTTTTCCGAATTGTGCATCGGTTACCGCTAATACAACGCGTTCCGGCTTTCCAATCGCCTTTCCTAGTTGCTCACGGTCGAATGCTTCGGCGAGTTGTATACCGTAGGTGCTGCATTTGTCTCGAAATTTTTTCTTTGTATTCTCTGAAGCATCTCCGGCAAGTATAACGAGATGCGCCTGTTTATGTCTTACCGCTTTCAGCACGATTTCATCGCCCGTAATCAATTTACCGGCCCGCATCGCCATTCCAAGCTGGGATAAGCTTTTATTCTGCTTCATCGCTAACCAGCTCCTTGCCTGCGATAAACTGCTCCTCTACCGCTACAAAATCCTGCTCAAGCTGATCATAAATATGCTCGCCGACATGCTGCTTAAGCGCCCGGTCTAGTGCCTTAGTCTTCTTCGCTAATTTGAAGCAGCTCACTTTACCGCACAAATAAGCGCCGCGGCCCGCTTTCTTGCCTGTCAGGTCAATTTGCACCTCTTCGGCCGGTGTCCGCACAATCCGAATGAGTTCCTTCTTCGGCATCATCTCCTGACAAGCGACACATTTGCGAAGCGGTACTTTTCTCGGTCTCACCGCACACCCCTCCTATGCTAGCTGAATTGACGCATTCGTATTTATTAATCGATGGAAACCGAATCCTGATGCATAACTGACGTTAGCGACTTCGGTCGGCCGTATTCTTGTTCTGCCTGCGTCTCGCTCTTAATATCGATTTTCCAGCCTGTCAGCTTTGCAGCGAGCCTTGCGTTTTGACCTTTAATGCCAATTGCAAGCGACAACTGATAATCAGGAACGATGACTCTAGCCATCTTCTCTTGCTCGAACACGATTACTTCCAGCACCTTGGATGGGCTGAGCGCATTCGCTACATATTCATCTACGCTCTCGGACCATCGAACGATATCGATTTTCTCGCCTTTCAGCTCGTTAACGATCGTCTGAACGCGCAGTCCTTTTTGACCAACGCATGAACCAACCGGATCGACCTCGGAGTTGCGGGAGTGGACTGCAATTTTCGAACGGAAGCCAGCTTCGCGTGCTACTGAACGTATTTCAACGACGCCGTCATAAATTTCCGGAACTTCGAGCTCGAACAATCGTTTTAAGAGACCCGGATGCGTTCGGGATAATATAATTTGTGGCCCCTTAGTCGTATTCTCCACTTTCGTAATATACGACTTCACACGATCGCCGTGCTTAAATTTATCCGTCGGCATGAGCTCCGTCAAAGGCAATACAGCCTCAACCTTACCCAGATCGACGAATAAATTGCGAACGTCCTGGCGTTGTACAATACCGTTAACGATATCCTCTTCTTTATCGATAAACGCATTGTAAATAAGACCGCGCTCTGCTTCACGAATTCGCTGTGTTACGACCTGCTTCGCCGTTTGGGCAGCAATTCGTCCGAAGTCGCGGGGCGTCACTTCAATTTCCGCTACATCATCAAGCTGATAATGCGGATTGATTTCACGGGATGCCTCAACTGTAATTTCGAGGCGCGGGTCAAGCACCTCATCGACGACCGTTTTGCGGGCATATACTTTAATCACGCCGGTATGACGGTTAATATCAACACGTACGTTTTGCGCCGTATTAAAATTCCGTTTGTAACTAGAGATTAGTGCAGCCTCAATGGCTTCCAGGAGCACATCTTTGGTAATCCCCTTATCTCTTTCGATTTCCTGTAATGCTTCAATAAAATCCATGCTCATTGGAACGGAGTTCCCCCTTTCAATATATAAAACGAATCAGTCAAGCTTTATAGACAGGTGACGTTCTCGAGAGCCGTCCGGGTCGCGCGGTGAAATATAAGCATCATATAAAGATATAGCATATGCTTACTTATATTTTAGAACACGATTGCAAGCCTGGCGCTTGCCACCTTTGCGTAAGGAATCGTATACTCCTTCTTGCCGGTGCGGACAACCGCATTTTCTCCGTCAAATGCAAGCAGCAGCCCTTCAAATTCTTTAGCGCCGCTAATCGGTTCATATGTCGTTAAGAAAACGTGTTTTCCGATTGCCTTGCGGACATCTTCTTGTTTCTTAAGCGGTCTTTCTGCTCCAGGCGAAGAAACCTCTAAAAAATAAGCATCCGTAATTGGATCATTCTTATCCAGCTGCTCGCTGACGTATTCGCTGATACGGCCGCAATCGTCAATATCGATCCCGCCTTCTTTATCCACAAAGATGCGAAGGAAAAAGTTGCCGCCTTCCTTGACGTACTCAATATCAACCAGTTCAAATCCATTGCTGCTGAGATAGGGCTGAACCAAATCCTCAACGGCGGTTTTGATTTTGGATGTGCTCAAATTCAGTTGACCTCCTGTTTATACGCACTATGCCATTTTGCCGATTACAAAACGTAAAGAGTGGGTTTCCCCACTCTTCTGCATCAAAGTCTTTATCATCATCATTGCCAGAAAAATTATAACATAACCGCTATAGAGTGACAAGAAATCTTTTCTAGCCTAGCCTTATTAAAACAACGAAAGCTGGTTTGATTCCGGCAATCCGCGGAAGCAGCCCATGTTCCCAAGCACCTCGATGATCGTCTTTGTCGCCTTCGATTTCATTTGGAAATCTTCTATCGATAAATATTCGCCATCAGCTCTAGAAGCCGCAATATTGCGCGCAGCGTTATCCCCTATCCCTGCTATTGCTGCAAACGGCGGAATAAGCGAGTCTCCGTCTACCAGGAACTTCGTTGCATCTGACCGGTACAAATCAATCGGTTTAAAGGAAAAGCCGCGTGCCGTCATCTCGAGCGACATTTCTAACTGGGAAACCATGTTTTTCTCTTTCGGCAGCGCGTTAAACCCTTTTGCTTCTATTTCTATCAGCTTACGCAAAATAGCGTCGTACCCTTGGCAGAGAAGCTCCAGATCGAAATCGTCGGCTCTTACCGTAAAGTAAGTGGCATAAAACTCGATTGGATAATAAAGCTTGAAATAAGCGGTGCGAACAGCAGATATAACATATGCCGCCGCATGCGCCTTCGGAAACATATATTCGATGCGCAGGCAGGAATCAATGTACCACTGAGGGACCTTGCAGCGCTTCATCTCTTCTATCCATTCCGGCGTCAGCCCTTTTCCTTTACGAACGCTTTCCGTAATTTTGAAAGCTAGACCGGCATCCATGCCCGCTTTATAAATTAAATAAAGCATAATATCGTCCCGGCAACCAATAACGGTCTTAATGTTGCAGGTTCCGTTCTTGATCAGCTCCTGCGCATTGCCAAGCCAAACTCCCGTACCATGCGATAATCCGGAAATTTGCAGCAGATCGGCAAACGAAGACGGCTGCGTTTCTTGAAGCATTTGCCGAACGAATTTTGTTCCCATCTCAGGCACGCCGTAAGTAGCTACCGAGGAACGGATCTGTTCGCCAGGTACATTAAGTGCTTTCGTTGAGTTGAACATGCTCATAACCTTCGGATCGTTCATTGGAATGGTCGTTGGATCTACGCCCGTCAAGTCCTGAAGCATCCGCATCATGGTCGGATCATCGTGACCGAGTATATCGAGCTTGAGCAGGTTTTCGTCAAAAGCATGGTAATCGAAGTGCGTGGTCTTCCATTCCGCGTTCACATCGTCCGCAGGATACTGAACCGGAGTGATGTCCTCAACATCTATATAATCTGGAACAACGACAATACCGCCGGGATGCTGGCCTGTACTGCGCTTTACACCCGTACAGCCGCTTGCAAGTCTCGCAAGCTCAGCGCCGCGCCATTTTTTGTTATGCTCCTCTTCATATTTCTTGGCGAAGCCATAGGCTGTTTTCTCCGCTACCGTACCGATCGTGCCCGCACGGAAAACACATTTCTCGCTGAACAGCACTTTCGTGTAGTTATGTGCGATCGGCTGGTAATCACCGGAAAAGTTAAGATCGATATCGGGAACCTTATCGCCTTTGAAGCCAAGGAAGGTTTCGAACGGAATATCCTGTCCTTCACCCTTCATGGGCTTGCCGCAGTTCGGGCAGAGCTTGTCCGGCAAGTCAAAACCGCTCGGAACGCTGCCATCCAAAAACCATTCGCTATGACGGCAATCCGGATTTTTGCACAAATAATGCGCAGGCAGCGGATTAACCTCGGAGATGCCTAGGAAGGTAGCTACGACCGATGACCCGACAGATCCCCTAGATCCTACGAGGTAGCCGTCCTCATTCGACTTTTTCACTAGCTTCTCAGATATGAGATAGTTGGCCGAAAATTTATATTTAATAATAGGTACGAGTTCTTTCTCCAGCCGGTCGATCACGACCTGTGGAAGCTCTTCTCCATACATGGACTTCGCTGTCTCATAGCAAGTATTTCGAATTTCCTCGTCAGCGCCCTCGATGATAGGTGCGAAGAGTCCGCTCGGAAACATGTCATAAGGCTCAAACCGATCCGCAAGCTCGGCCGTATTCGTGACTACGACTTCACGCGCTCTTGCTTCCCCTAAGAACGCAAATTCTTCGAGCATCTCATCCGTCGTTCGGAAATGAGCGTCCGGCTTGCGTATGCTCTTAAGTGGGCTGAAGCCTGTAATTCCGTGAATCGTAATATCACGGTACATCTTGTCGCGCGGATTCAAATAATGAACGTTGCCCGTCGCGATAATGGGCTTGCCCAGCTCATCTCCTATTTGGCAAATGCGTCGCAGTGCTTGTTCAATCTCGGCACGGCTGCCGACTAAGCCCTTCTCCACCAGATGCATATAGAAATCAATCGGCTGTATTTCAAGTACATCGTAGAAACGAGCCACCTCGATTGCTTCCTCAAGCGACTTATTTAGCACGGTTTCAAAAAATTCGCTCTTCTCGCACCCCGATATAACGAGCAGCCCATCTCTAAGCTCTACAAGCTTGCTTTTGGGGATCGTTGCCACCCGTTTGAAATACTCGGTATGGGATAAAGAAATAAGCTTAAATAAATTTTTCTTGCCAACTGCGTTTAAGGCATAAATATTGCAATGAAAAGGACGTGTATTAGATAAATCAATGCCGACATAATCATTTAATTGATGTAAATTAGTAATATTGCGTTCTGCCGCATCGGCAATAAGTCCGTATAAAATGCCGCCAAGCGCAAGCGAGTCATCAACTGCGCGGTGATGGTTTTCAAGACTGATCTTATATTTGTCCGCCAGCGTGTTAAGACGATGGTTTTTGAGTGACGGGTGAATGAAGCGAGCCAGCTCCAGTGTATCAAGCACCGGATTTTTGACCTCAGGCATCCCAAACGCCTTGCAATTTGCTTGGATAAAACCGATATCAAATCGGGCATTGTGGGCAACGAGTACGTCATCCCCAATAAAATCGATAAACTCGCGAAGCTTAGGTTCCAAATCCGGAGCATCCTTCACCATATCATCATTAATGTTCGTCAACTGCGTGATGTGATAAGGTATTTTTTCGTGCGGGTTAAGAAGCGTTGAAAAACGGTCTATTTCTTTGCCGTCCTTCATTTTCACGCCTGCAAGCTCGATAATTTTGTTGTTGATGACCGATAGACCTGTTGTCTCAATATCGAATACGACGTATTGAGCCGTAGCTAATGGTTCAGGTCTTGACTCCAGTACCATCGGCACCGCATCATTAACGACATTCGCTTCTACGCCGAAAAGCACTTTAATGCCATGTTTTTTGGCTGCTTTATTTGCATCCGGGTAACATTGCACATTACTGTGGTCGGTTACGGCTATCGCTTTGTGCCCCCACTTTGCTGCTGTCTTAATGTACACATCAACAGGCGTAACTGCATCCATTACACTCATCGTCGTATGAAGATGAAATTCAACCCGTTTTTCTTCCGCTTTGTCCATACGATCCGGAGGAGCCTTAACCTCATGCAAATCATTTGGCATCATGACGAGCTCAGGCTCCTGCATGAACCGGTCATATTCAACACGGCCGCGCGCCTTAACCCATTTTCCGTTGGCGAGCTGACTCAATATTTTAACGTCTTCCTTCGTCTTGGCGAACATTTTCATGGCGATCGAGTCGGAGAAATCGGTAACGTTGAACGTAAACAAGGTGCTGCCGTTCCGAAGCTCTTTTACATCGAGCCCGAAAACCGCGCCCTGTACCGTAATTTTCTTCTCTTCCTCTATGATATTCATCAACGGCACTGGCTCTTCTTTAATATCATAGCCAACAGCCAAGCGCACCTCGCCTTCGTCCACTTCTTCTGCTTCAGACTGCGAGCTGGCCATTAGCTGCTGCACGAATTCACGCTCTTCTTGAACAATCCTGAGGGCATATTCGTCGATTATTTCTTGCCTTGCTTCGCTGACAATCATTTTAACTTTACAATTTCGCTGAAAATAAGTGCTGTAAAAACGAACAATCTCATCATCCAGACGCTTCTTCCGCGCAAGCTCCAGTCCGGTTGTATCGAGAAGCGATAACGTCAGCACGTCACCCACTACCTCGATGCTTGCTTTTTGAAGCCATCCATTAACAGATGCAATTTCACGCTGGGCCCATTCCATGAACAAACCCCAATATTGAAGGACGATCGACTCGGTTTCAACTACTGGATCATAGATGAACAAAAAGGACACCGCTGCGATATGCTCAAACTTCATCTTTGCTGCTTGACATAGCCCATTATAGGCCTGTAAAGGCACCATGGACGTTTTGCGGATGCAAAACGTCCATTCCCGATTGCTGTTGCTAACGATAACTTGATCGATATAACCATCTTGAAAATAATTTTGAATAAGTTCATGCGGCAGCTCCGTCTGCTTCAATAGCAGCTCAAAGCGCTGCCGCTTGTCCGCGGTTTGGCTCATACAGCTTCACTCCTTAAGATCCGAACCGAACCAGCTTCAGTTCTTAATAAGCACGTGCAAACACGACAGTATGCTTGGAATCATCGCCACATACGAGACATGCTTTCTTTTGTACAGTTGGTGCAAAAGGAATATTACGGCTAGTGGCTCCTGTTTCTTCTTTAACCTGCTTCTCGCAGGCGGCTGAGCCGCACCATCCGGCTTCTACGAAGCCGCGCTGCTCCTCGAGGAAGCTCTTCATTTCATCTAATGTATCAACGGTACGCGAGTTGTCGATTCGGAACTGCTTCGCTCTCTCGAACATTTCACGCTGTGTTTCAGCCAGCATCGTTTCTACTTCAGCAATGAGGTTCGCTTGTTGAACAACACGCTTCTCGCCGGTAATACGGGAAACAAGAACGACTTGTCCATTTTCCATATCACGAGGCCCAAGCTCAAGGCGAAGCGGAACGCCGCGCATTTCGTATTCGTTAAATTTCCAGCCAGGACTAACGTCAGCGCGGTCGTCGACACGCACTCGAACTCCGGCTTTCTTCAGTTCAGCGTAAAGCTCGTCCACGCGTCCAACAACCTGCTCCCGCATTTTTGCCGGACCGATTGGAATCATAATGACTTGTGTCGGCGCTACCTTCGGCGGCAAAGCCAGTCCGCGGTCATCGCCGTGAACCATGATTAGCGCACCTATAAGACGCGTGCTTACGCCCCAAGAAGTTGTATGGGCAAACTGCAGCGAATTTTCACGATCAAGAAACTTAATATCGAAAGCGATGGCAAACTTATTTCCGAGATAATGCGATGTACCTGCTTGGACAGCTTTACCGTCCTTCATCATGGCTTCGATTGAATAAGTATCGACTGCACCCGCAAATCGCTCCGACGGCGTCTTCTCGCCTTTAATAACGGGAATGGCGAGAAACTCTTCTACAAACTGCGTGTATACATCGAGCATTTGCATCGTTTCTTGACGCGCTTCCTCTTCCGTCTCATGGGCGGTATGGCCTTCCTGCCATAGAAACTCGCTCGTCCGCAAAAACGGCATCGTCCGCTTCTCCCAACGGACAACGTTTGCCCATTGGTTGATCAATAAGGGCAGATCGCGGTACGATTGGATCCACTTTGCATACATATGTCCAAACATCGTTTCCGACGTCGGACGAATAGCGAGACGCTCTTCCAGCTTCTCGCCCGCTGCTTCCGTAACCCATGGGAGCTCAGGGTTGAACCCTTCAACATGCTCCTTCTCCTTCTGAAAAAAGCTCTCAGGAATAAATAAAGGGAAATATGCATTCCGATGCCCTGTTTCCTTAAAACGACGATCAAGATCGCGTTGAATGTTTTCCCATAGCTCATAGCCCTCCGGGCGAAATACGATACAACCGCGAACTGGTGAATAATCCATGAGCTCGGCTTTTTTGATGACATCAATATACCATCTGGAGAAATCTTCGCTTTGAGGCGTTATTTCAGTTACAAATTGTTTGTCTTTAGACATGAGCGACTTACTACTCCCCTCTTACCAATCGTAAAATATCATTATAGGTAACAACAAGCATGAGCAGCATAATAAGCGCAAAACCAACGAAATGCACCATGCTCTCCCTGTTTGGATCAATCGGACGCCGGCGAATTGCTTCAATCCCGAGGAATATGAGACGACTACCGTCTAATGCAGGAATCGGGAGTAAATTAAATATTCCCAAATACAAGCTGAGCAGCGCGGTCCAAGAGGTCAGCTGCGCGATGCCTTTCTGCGCAATTTGGCTCGTCACTTCTGCTGTACGTACAGGACCACCTAAATCGTCAAGCTTGAACTCTCCGAAAAGAAGTTTTTTGAATCCCTCAAATATGCTAATTGTCATATTTTTCATCAGCTTGGCTGCACCTGAAATGGTCTCCGTAAAGGTCGCAGAGCGCATCGGCATGGAAGCGGTAATTCCCACTTTGCCGATTCCCTCCTCATTCGGTACAGGTGTAAGCACAACCTGCTGCGCTTTACCATCCCGAATGATGTCCATCTTGATTGGAACATTGGGAGATTTGCCAATGATATCAATCATTTTATCGAAGTCTGCTCCGATCTTGATGCCGTTAACGGCATCGATTACGTCGCCTTTTTTCAGGTTTGCTTGATCTGCAGGCATACCATCCGTAATTTCATTGACGAATAGCTTATCCGGTGATTCCACTGGAATGCCAGCCATCTGGATATACGCCGCGAACAGCACAAACGCAAGAATGAAGTTCATCATCGGACCGGCAAAAATAGCTAGCGCGCGCTGCCCTACCGTCTTGCTTCCGAACTGTCTATCAATCGGTGCAATTTGTGTTTCTTTCCCTTTTGTAATCATTAAAGCTTGGGGATGCACCGAATAACTTTCAGTCTCGCCTTCTATGTCCAATGAAATAGAAAGCTTGTTTTCCAAATCAATAGAGACAACCTCACCGCGAATAACACCGCTTCGCTCATCGAGGCGATCCAAGTAAAGCCTGGTGACCAAATTATCTTTCACACGAACGGCTACCGTTTGACCGGGCTGAACATCGACAATTTCCGGATCCTCTCCCGCCATACGAACGAAGCCGCCTGCAGGAATGAGTCTAAGCGTATATCTGGTCTCCCCGCGCTTCAAGGAAAACAGTTTTGGCCCGAAGCCGATTGCAAATTCTCGAACTAAAATACCTGCCCGTTTAGCGAAAAAGTAATGACCCCATTCATGGATCGTTACGATAACGAAAAAAACGAGTACGGTCAAAAAAACGACCTGAATCATGTGCATTGAGTTGAAGCCTCCTGTTCGTTACGGCCTGTACATAGATTATCATTATTCTCCCGTCCGATACAAGAGAACCGGTATTTGTCCGTTAAACGGATTCTGCCAACCGGCGCGCCCACGCGTCCACTTCTGCAATCATCTGTAAGTCATTCAAGTCCGACGCTTGATGACGACTTACTACCTTTTCCAATATCCGTTCAATATCAAGAAACGTAATCTCACCCTTTAGAAAGCGTGCAACAGCCACCTCATTAGCCGCATTGAACACGGCGGGCGCCGATTGTCCCTGACGGCCGCATTCAAATGCCAGCCGCAAGCAAGGATATCTGTCGAAATCCATCTCGCGAAAATGCAGCTTGCCGATTTCAGCCAAATTCAGCCGGTTAGTCGGGGTTGCGTTTCGTTCCGGATACGATAATGCGTATTGAATCGGTACGCGCATATCAGGCAGCCCGAGCTGGGCAATTATGCTATTATCGGAAAACTCCACATAAGAATGAATGATGCTCTCCGGATGAATAATGACATCTATTTGATCATATGTAACATCGAACAGCCATCTCGCTTCGATTACTTCCAAACCCTTGTTCACCATAGTTGCAGAATCAATCGTAATTTTTGCACCCATCGCCCAATTCGGATGATTAAGGGCCTCCGCAACCGTTACTCCTTCAAGCTGCTCTCTGCTGCGGTCCCGAAAGGATCCGCCCGAGGCAGTTAGCGTTATTTGCTTGATCGATTGTCGGTTTTCACCGTTCAAGCACTGAAAGATCGCGGAATGTTCGCTGTCGATTGGCAAAATCGAGACATTTCGCTGCTTTGCACGTTCCATGACGATATGTCCCGCAGTAACGAGCGTTTCTTTATTCGCGAGACCAATCGTTTTACCTGCATGGATTGCCGCTAAAGTTGCAGGTAAGCCCCGGCTTCCGACAATCGCGGTAACGACGGTATCCGCATCGGTTCCTGCCGCAACCTCGATCAGTCCCTCTTCGCCGTACACGACTCTCGTGCCTGCCGGCAATTGATGCCGAATGGCGTCCGCGTCCGTTTTTGAAGCTAAACTCACAATAGCAGGCTTAAATTGCTTGGCTTGTTCAATGACCAAATCGACATTTGCGCCAGCGGCCAAGCCAACTACCTTATAGCGCTCAGGATCATGAGCCACAATATCTAACGTTTGTGTACCGATTGATCCAGTGGAACCTAGTATGCTTATTTTTTTCATGCGAAAATCCTCCTGACTTATACGGGAAGCAGCTCCGTCAGCAGCAACAGCGGAAATACGATAAGCCAACTGTCACATCGGTCAAGAACACCGCCATGTCCTGGTAAGAGCGTTCCTGTATCCTTAATATCCCGCACTCGTTTATAAGCGGATTGAATTAAATCTCCGAACTGACCTGCAACAGCAGCGATTAATCCGATAAGCAGTGCTTTCGGTAAATCAATAAGTTCGGGAGCAAACCACGCGAACATTGTCGAAACTACTAGCGAAAGCGCAACACCGCCTAGTGCTCCTTCAATCGTTTTATTTGGACTTATGGATGGCCAAAGCTTAGTTTTACCGAATGCCCGACCTGTAAAATAAGCTCCAATATCCGATGCCCAGATGCATCCGAACGACAAAAATGTCCAAAATAATCCGTGCAGCTCCACCTGACGAACTTCAATCATGGCGGCAAAGCCGTAACCTACATATAAAGCGCCAAGCAACATGAGCGCGGCGCCGTCTATTGTGGTTTGATTTTTCGTAATTACGGTTAAAGAAAGCAGCAAGAAAGCAAGCATCCACACGATCGTTAACACCGAAGGAATGACAATTCCCCAGTCTGACCAAGGAAGCACGAACAAAAGCACGCCCGCATAACCAAGTAATGAAGAGGGATGCGACCATGCTACGCCGTTCATACGAGCATATTCAGTAAATCCGATAATTGCGAGCAATACAAGTAAACCGGTATATATCCACCCTCCGACTACTGTTAAGGTTATAAACAGCGCGCCTGCAGCAACACCGGTAATAATTCGTTGTCTCAATGAAAAGTCACACTCCGATACTTGAAGCTACAATCCACCGTATCGACGTGCACGCCGCTGATATTCCAAAATCGCTTCATGAAAATGCGCTTCTGTAAACTCCGGCCAATACACATCCGTAAACCACAATTCACTATAGGCTAACTGCCACATCATAAAATTGCTAAGGCGCAGCTCTCCGCTTGTTCGTATGAGCAAATCAGGATCGGGCAGGCCGCTTGTAAGCAGGCGATCGGCCATTACCTTATCGTCAATATCTTCTATAGCCAAACGACCTTGCTGAACATCAGCCGCAATATCCTTTACCGCTTCCAGCATTTCTTTCCGGCTGCCGTAATTTAACGCAAAATTTAATACAAGACCTGTATTATTTGCCGTTTTAACAATTGCCTCTTCCACTGCGCTAATCGTAAATGGAGGCAGATCCTCTTTATGTCCCATCATTCTGACCTGCACATTGTTGGCAATCAGTTCATCTAGTTCTATTTCCAAAAATTGCTGAGGTAATTTCATGAGGAAATCCACTTCAGCTTTCGGTCGCTTCCAGTTTTCTGTTGAAAACGCATATAACGTCAAATATTTGACGCCAAGTCGATCTGCTGCTATCGTAATGCGTTTGACCGATTTCATACCGGAATGGTGACCTGCCATTCGCGGTAATCCACGATCCTTAGCCCAGCGGCCGTTCCCATCCATAATAATAGCAACATGCTCAGGCACATTCTCAAAGGCCCCAGGATCAGCCGGCTGAAGGGACGATTTGCTTAATTTGGCCCAAAGTCGCTCGATCATCTTCGTTCCTCCCAACCGAAATCAAAACCAAACCCCACCTGTCGGAGGGGCCCAGAGTATCATTATACTTCCATAATTTCTTTCTCTTTTGCTGCTAGTACTTTGTCGACTTCCGCAATGAATTTATCGGTCGCTTTCTGAATATCTTCTTGATGACCGCGCGATTCGTCTTCGGAAATCGTTGTTTTCTCCATCTTCTTCACAGCGTCGTTCGCATCGCGGCGAATGTTACGGATAGCTACTTTTGCATCTTCACCGAACTTTTTAGAAGTTTTCACCAATTCGGCACGGCGCTCTTCTGTTAGCGGCGGGATCGAAATACGAATGGAGACTCCATCATTTGACGGATTTAAGCCAAGATCCGATTTCATAATAGCTTTTTCAATAGCAGCCATAGACGATTTGTCCCAAGGCTGAATGAACAACGTGCGCGAGTCAGGCGTATTAATGTTTGCGAGTTGATTAAGCGGCGTCATAGCCCCATAGTATTCAACTTGAATACGATCAAGCAATGCAGGATTTGCTTTACCTGCGCGCAGCGACGACAAATCGCGCTTCATCGCCGAAATTGCTTTTTCCATCCGTTCTTCTGCGTTCTTCTTGACTTCTTGTGGCACTATTTCGCACTTCCTTTCACAATCGTTCCGATTTTCTCACCCAGGACGACGCGTTTAATATTCCCTTTCTCAGTAATCGCAAATACGATAAGCGGAATATTGTTGTCCATACAAAGCGAGGAAGCTGTAGAATCCATAACTCCTAAATTCCGGTTCAGCATATCAAGGTATGTAAGCTCCTCAAACTTTTCAGCCGAACTATCTTTAAATGGATCAGCCGAGTATACGCCATCCACTTTGTTTTTTGCCATCAAAATAACTTCCGCTTCAATTTCCGCTGCGCGCAAAGCCGCTGTCGTATCTGTCGAGAAAAACGGATTACCCGTTCCTGCCGCGAAAATAACTACGCGACCTTTCTCCAAGTGACGAATCGCACGACGTCTGATGTACGGTTCAGCAATTTGCTGCATAGCGATCGACGTTTGTACGCGAGTTGGCACATCAGCTTGTTCAAGTGCGTCTTGAAGAGCGAGCGAATTCATAACTGTGGCCAGCATGCCCATGTAGTCAGCTGTCGCACGGTCGATTCCTTTAGCAGTACCAGCAATGCCGCGCCAAATATTTCCTCCACCGACAACGATAGCCACTTCAACGCCAAGCGCAATAACTTCCTTCACCTGTTCAGCAATGGAAGCAATCACATTTGCTTCAATGCCATAGCCTTCCTGTCCGGATAATGATTCACCGCTAACTTTCAAAACGATACGTTTATACACAGGCTGTTCCAACATTATTACCTCCATCATGCACCTCAAGTGATGAGGTCATTCAATTATGTTCTATTTATACAAGCAGGCGGGGCGGACGCCCCGCCCCGCCTGTGCGTTCGGATTAAAGTTTCGCTTGAGCCATAACCTCTTCAACGAAATTGTCTACTTTTTTCTCAAGTCCTTCGCCCAGCTCGTAACGAACGAAACGACGGATCGAGATATTCTCACCGATTGTGTTAATTTTTTCATTTAGCAAAGCCGAGATTGTTTTGTCCGGGTCTTTGATGAAGGATTGCTCCAACAAGCAATATTCTTCATAGTATTTAGAGATACGGCCTTCAACCATTTTCTCTACGATTTTTTCAGGCTTACCTTCGTTTAGTGCTTGAGCTTTCAAAATTTCGCGTTCTTTTTCAAGCTCATCGCCAGGAACTTCTTCGCGACGAACAAATTTCGGGTTAGCAGCTGCGATTTGCATCGCAACGTCTCTTGCAAATTCACGGAATTGATCTGTTTTTGCAACGAAGTCTGTTTCGCAGTTAACTTCTACGATAACGCCGATACGGCCGCCTGCATGGATATACGACTCAACTACGCCTTCAGTTGCAATACGTCCAGCTTTGTTTGCTGCAGCAGCCAAACCTTTTTCACGAAGCACTGCAATCGCCTTTTCGATATCGTTGTTTGTTTCGTCCAAAGCTTTTTTGCAATCGAGCATTCCTGCTCCTGTTCTTTCACGTAGTTCCTTTACCGCGCTAGCACTAACCGCCATCATAAACCCTCCTAAAATTTTTGAAGCAATATTAGCTTCACATTCTTATGCATTATTGGTTTGTTTACATCATTTTAACAAATCATTTTCGTTCAAAAAAAGGGCAGTGAGAGGTTTTTCACCATCTGACCACCCTTTGTTGACTTACCGGAAAATCTAAATTAAGCCGTTGTTTGCTCGCCTTGGTTAGCTTCTACGATAGCATCAGCCATTTTCGAAGTCAGCAGCTTAACGGCACGAATTGCATCGTCGTTACCTGGGATAACATAGTCGATTTCGTCCGGATCACAGTTCGTGTCGACGATACCAACGATTGGAATACCAAGTTTACGAGCTTCCGCAACTGCGATACGCTCTTTGCGCGGATCGATAATGAACAACGCGCTTGGCAAACCTTTCATTCCTTTAATACCGCCAAGGAATTTTTCCAAACGGTCTTTTTCTTTGCGAAGAATAATAACTTCTTTCTTAGGAAGAACTTCGAAAGTGCCGTCCTCTTCCCACTTCTCAAGCTGTTTCAAACGGTCAATACGTTTTTGAATCGTTTGGAAGTTAGTCAAAGTTCCGCCGAGCCAACGTTGGTTGATGTAGAAGTTGCCGCAACGTTCTGCTTCTTCTTTCACGGAATCCTGAGCTTGTTTTTTCGTACCTACGAACAGCATAGTGCCGCCGTCAGCAGCGATCGATTTAACAAAGTTGTACGCTTCGTCAACTTTCTTAACCGTTTTTTGCAAGTCGATAATGTAAATTCCGTTTCTTTCTGTGAAGATATAACGATCCATCTTCGGGTTCCAACGACGAGTCTGATGACCGAAGTGTACCCCAGCTTCTAGTAGCTGTTTCATGGAAATAACCGCCATTTCTTCAACACCTCCTGTAATGGTTTTTTTAGTGCTCCTCCGCTAGTCGCATCTTTCGCCAAAACTTCCGCCGTGCGGAAGCACCGTTGGCAAAATTGACCTGCGTGCGTTTTTAACACCGTGAATTAATATACCATAAATACATGCCTGGTGCAACAAACGATTATTAATAAACATGAGATTGTTTGCTATGCCGCTAGAGGTGAATGCTTGCCCCTATTCCTTCGTAATTGGTTCACTGGTAACGATCGTAATAGCTTCTTGAACCGTTATACCTTCTTGAAACAAAAAATAACCGGCGCGTACCAGTTTCTTTGATTCTTGCATCTGATTAACAAAGGCTGCTTTATTTTGTATAATATTATGCTTTTCAAGCAGTTCCGCCGTATCGGTTATTCCGGAACCCGTTCCAATCCGGATGACATGGTGTACAGGCTTTATTATTTCCGTTCCCTTATCTATAGTAGCAGTCTTTTCTTCATCCTTAACCGCGTTCTTATCGCTCGTCACTGCATCCGGTTTCGTTTGCCCGTCGATTTGGGCTGAATCTCGTTCTGCCATCAGCAGTGCATCCACTTCTGCGCTTGTGTAGAGCTTTTCATTCATGTCATTACCCATTTGTTCAAGGCTCTGCCTGCTCTGCTCCCCAAGGAGCATCAGCTGAAACAGCAAAGCGCCTACAATAATGCCTGCACCGAGGCCGGTCAAAAAAGCACGGTTTTTACGCATGCGCGGCCTCTTCCTGCTTGGCAAGCTGGATAATGAGCTGCACTTCTCCTTTATTCATGCCAAGCTTTTTGGAAATGGCTTCTATCGATTTTCCTTGCTCATACAGCTGGAATAGCTCCGAGTAACGGACTTGAATCTTGTTCAATTGCTTTGCTTCATTTAATATGACTTCCGGATGGACGACAGGTTCAATAGAAGGCTTTACGGATTCCATCTCAACTGCCTGAAAACTTTGAACCGGCCTGTCAGCTGGAGAAGCTTGGCGAGAAAGGGCCAGCTCGAGTTGTTCAGCCAGCATATCGCATTTACGCTCCAAAGCGATTATTCGCTGCTCTTTGCGATCCGCATCAGATTTCATTTCCTGCTGCGCCTTCGCGATTAGCTGGACTAGCTCCTCATTATCCTTTTCCATGTTCTCCATGAACTGCTCCAGCGCGGTCTCCATATTTTGCACCGTTTGAGTCGGAAGCGCTGCATGTTGATTCTTTCGAGGCATTATAAAGGCGCCAACAATGACAACCGCTCCAAGTAATACAATATATTGCAAGTATGGCTGCATCGTTCATAACCTGCCTTTCTAATTGTTCCCTGCGAATTTACAATTTTATATCCAAATGATGCCCTTTAAAAGGGTGAGCCGGTGGCTGCTCATCTGTTTTTTCAATCGTTTCGTCCTCTTGACCTTTTCGATTGGTATTGCGGTAAGCATTCCCCTTATGTCCATCCTGTTCGCTTCGAACGTGAAGTCCCGTCGTTTGCTCGATGTTTGTATTTTTGCTTCTTAACTGTTCCGTATGTTTAGCCGTTTGGTCTGCTAATGTATTTTGATCGGCTACCGGCTTATGATTGGCTTGACTTTGCATACCGCTGAATTCTTGCGTTCGTGGTATAGACATTTGCAAATCAATGGACTTGAATGTCATCAGCTCACACCTTTACGCGGCAAGTTTGCTGTACTTACGAAGAAAAAGGGACAAGTACGATATCCCCCTCCGAGTAGCGGAAGGAGACACGTTGTGCAGCATCCTTCACAAATTTTGTGTAGCGGCCGATTACAATTTTAGTTCCGCCAAATACTATATTACTAACATCGACCTTCGAACGGTCCGTATCCTCAAGCGTTCTTTCGATTTCAAGAATTCGATCCCTTGTTTGTTCATTATCTACTAACGTTTGACGTTTTGTTGCAGAGAATTTAATACGCAAGGCAAGCTTATCCGGCGATAATTGACCTGCTGCAGCCAGTTGATCCAAAATCGTAAGCGCCTTATCTGTTTTGTCCAGGCTTTCCATATATTGCTTAAGTTTTGATCTTAATTCAAGCAATTCATCTCTTAACTCCGGCTTCACCCCAACCTCTATTGAGGTTGACGTTGACATGGAGTTACCAATCGTTCGCGCACTAACGAGATCGCCCGCTTGAACTACCCCGCCGACAATCAAACCCTTTGCTCCAGAGCAGATAACGTTTTTGCCGGCTTTCACATTCGAATGCATAATACTTTGTGAGACAAGCACCTCTTCGCCGGCAATAACATTGCCATCCTGAATGAAGGAGCTGCGAACATTGCGTCCAGCCTTCACGTAGCCTTTGTTGCCTGCCAAGATGCCCCCGGTCACTTCAATGGAGCCTTCTGACTCAAGCTCTGCGCCCTCGACTCCGCCAATCACTCTAATGTCTCCCGAAGCTTTAATTCGAAAGCCGCTCAGCACATTGCCCCGTATAACGACCGTTCCTACAAAGTCGATATTGCCGATATGATAATCAACGTCGCCGTTTACCTCGTAAACGGGAAAGACGTTTATTTTATCTTTGTCCGTCATCGTAATAAGACCGTCAATAGCTGAATACATAGCTGTTTGCTCATCGTTCACAACGACATTTTTCCCTACTTTAAACCTGACATGCTTGCCTAACTTAGGAGGAAGCTCTTCACCTGTCACTGTTATGCCTGCTAGCCCTGGCTGAGGATCGAAGCGCTCGGCAATTAATTGACCGCGCTTCACGTTTTTGAGCTGGACGACTTCCTTGAAGTCGACCTTACCGTCCTCAAGTTCGGCTGGACGATGATCCGTATTCTCCATATCGTAAACGAGTCTAATCAATCCATCCTTACCTGGTGCGGAAGGATTACCTTGCGCAATTAACGTCTGCTCTTTACAATAGGCGAGCGGATTTTTTCCGATTTGATCCAGCACCTCAGTCCGGAGTCCATGGACAACCCCTTTGCTGCGTACATAACGTTCGAGCTCGTGGCTGTCGCACACAAATCCATCCGTAATTCGGTTAAATGTCAGGAAGGCAGACAGCTGATCGGCTGATATTTGAATACGCAGGAATGATTCCAATTGTTGATTGTCCACCTTACTCCCTCCTCTCTAATGCTGCATGAGTTGATCTTTATGCTTAGCCAAAGCTCCTCGCAGCCGTAGTATGGCTTTCGAATGAAGCTGGGAAATTCTCGAAGGTGATAATGACATAACTTCAGCGATTTCACTTAAAGAAAGTTCCTCATAATAAAAGAGCGAAACTACCGTTCTTTCCTTTTCCGTCAACCGCTCAATCCCTTTTACTAATGATTCCTTCAAATAAAACTCATGTACCTTATGATCCGGATTTTTGGCTTTATCATCGACCAGCAAGGACATTCTTGTTTCGGATTCCTCTTCGCGAATCGGATCCTCAAGCGAACAGACCGTCGTAACCGCGATATCTTGCAGCATGTTTATGAATTCTTTTTCCGACACTTGCAGGTATGCGCTTATTTCAGCATCGGTTACGGAACGCATGTATTGCTGCTCCAAATGCTGATAGGCCTCTTCCACTCTCTTCGCTTTTTCCCGAACGGAACGCGGAACCCAGTCTCCTTGACGCAATCCATCAATTATGGCACCGCGAATACGCCATGAGGCGTATGTTTCAAATTGTAAACCGCGGCAATAATCGAATTTCTCAATCGCATCAATTAAACCCATAACGCCGTTGCTGGCAAGATCGTCCTTCATCACATTTTTCGGAAGTCCGATCGCCATACGGTTCGTTACGTAATCAACAAGCGGCAAATATTGCTCGATCAGTTGCTTTTTTGCTTCCAAATCGCCATGTTCTTTCCACGCTTGCCACATCTGGATGTTTGTCAAATGAGGCGTTTTCTGCTCGATCATCGACTCACTCTCCTGTTAGGTGACGAATGGCTTTAACCAATTCCTCAGGCTGTGTATTTTTTGAAGATAACAATTGAGGAGGATTTAACGGTCGAAATGCAGCAGCAGTATTGGCCTGCACTTCATTAACGGGAGTTGTTTTCCCGTCCTGCAGCTGCGACTTTAAGATTTGGTTCAAATCATCTGTCTCATCAGGAGTCAGCATATCAAGCTGTGTTCCTATGCCCTCATCCAGTTCCGGCTGCTCCCCAACGATAGAGGGTGGCTGAAGGATGTATGTCAGTACCGTGCGCATTACAAACGCAAGAACAAAAAAAGCGATGAAAGCATACATACTTCGAAGCAGCGTAACAGAAACCGGGTTGTTCCCGATTGAGAAAGCTACCGTAAGTACGGTGCCGATGAACCCAAATACGACATTCCATCGCCATGTTCCGAGCATATCAAATCTCCTTTGTACCAAACTGCACACTTCTAATCGATAACATACCGCTATTACTGTCAAATTCAACTGTTCTTCCGAAGCTTCCACCGGTATCCTGTGAAATAATCGGTATTTTAAATTTGTTCAACATTTCCGTGCATGATTCCACGTTGCGAGGGCCGATTCTAAGAGAATCGGATTGGCCTGACATGGCAAACATTTGAGCGCCGCCTGCCATTTTTGCTTTTATCCGTTCTACATATGCGCCAGCTGCAATCATTCGATCAAGCAGCTCAGGAATTGCTGTATCGGCATATTTAGCCAAATTCATTTTGGGCTCGCGGGCAATGTCTGAGGACGGCAGCATGACATGCGCCATACCGGCAATTTTGCGTATCGGGTCATACAAGGTAAGCCCGACACACGATCCTAAGCCGGTCGTTTTGAGAATGGCTCCATCTGTTGCAATATTTAAGTCTGCCATGCCAACCTTGACCAAATTTTGTTGTATCATTCGATGACGACTCCTAATGCCCTAAAAATTTTAGCGAACGATTCCGGATCAGGAATAAGGAAGAAGTGACCTTCAAGCGACTGGTGATCTTCCAAAAATTTCGTTTCAATTAACAGGGCCGAGTCACCCATCTCTCCATACTGCATTAAACCATAGCTTAATATAGCTCCTGCCATGTCAACCGCGATTGCTGGTACAGATGGTGCCATCGATAAATGCGTAAAATCAGCCAGCGAAGACAAGTAAGAACCGGCTAAAATATTACCCATTTCGCAAAGAGCTGAAAGCTCCATTTCGGAGTAGCCGTCCTGCCCATTTATATTCATCGAAAGCAGCTGATTTAAGATCCGTTTGGCGGACTCTTCTTCAATTATAAAAAACATGTTGCCGGGTGCATCTCCTTCTACCCGAAGAAACACCGCTATGACGATTTGCTCCGATCCGCCAACCCGTTCAGCAATCTCTTCGAACGGAAGCAAGCTTACTCTGGGAACAGCCATATCAACCGGCTTGTCCAATAATCGTGACAGTGCCGTGGCAGCATTACCAGCTCCGATATTGCCGACTTCTTTCAGAACATCAAGTTCAAAGGCTTCAAAGCGGCTAAATATACTCACTGCTACACCTCTAATTGCTCTAATTGTATGATCTCATTTTTGTTCAAAACTTCTGATAAATTAAGCATGATGAGAAGTCGTCCTTCACCAAGCTTTGCAATGCCCCGTAAGTATTTCGCCTTAATACCACCGACAATTTCTGGCGGGGTATCGATGCTGTCAGTATCGATATCAATAACATCGTTCGCTGAGTCTACGATAAAACCAACCTCCATATCAGCTACAGCTACAACTATTATTCTTGAGTTTTCAGTAGCTGTCGTCTCCGACAAGTTAAAACGGCCGCGCAAGTCGATGACAGGCACTACGATACCGCGCAGGTTAATCACGCCTTTAATAAAAGCTGCTGTTTTTGGGACGCGCGTAATCGGAGACAATCTTTCAATGGTGCGAACCTTATCCACTTCAATACCGTACTCTTCGTTGCCTAGTGCGAACACGATAACTTTTAATTCTTCTCCCATCGTAAAAACCTCCCTATTTGATAAGTGCACTCGGATCAATGATTAATGCTACATAACCGTCGCCAAGAATGGTTGCGCCAGAGATCGCCTCGATGTTCGTTAAATATGACCCTAGCGATTTTAAGACGATTTCACTTTGTCCGATAAATTCATCGACCATAACCGCAGCCCACTTCTCACCTTTGCGTACGACAACTATTTCGGTCTCTTGCTCCTCATTTTCATTGAAATCGGGAGATTCGAGAACGCGGCTAAGGGATACAAGCGGAATAATGACATTGCGGAACTCAATCATTTTATTTCCGTGAACATGTAAGATTTGCTCTTTACGAATAATGCCCGTTTCCACGATCGAAGATAATGGAATTGCGTATTTCTCGGAACCCAGCTTAATAAGCATTGCCGAAATAATGGAAAGCGTAAGCGGAAGCTGTACGGAAAACTTAGTTTTTCTTCCGAAAGCAGAGTCAATCGTTACGTTACCGCCTAATGAAGTAATTTTTGACTTGACGACATCAAGACCAACGCCACGCCCGGATATGTCGGAAATTTTATCCGCCGTACTGAAGCCCGCTGCAAAAATAAGCATATTAACTTCATCAGGAGTTAGCTGCTTCGCTTGCTCTTCTGTAACGACGCCGTTCTTTATCGCTGTTTTCCGTACACGCTCGTGGTTAATGCCGCGACCGTCCTCTTCCACTTCAATAAATACATGGTTGCCGCTGTGGAATGCCCGCAAATAAATGGTACCTGTCTCCGGTTTACCTGCCGCCAGCCGCTCTTCAACCGTTTCAATGCCATGGTCTACCGAATTGCGGAGCAAATGGACAAGCGGATCGCCGATCTCATCAATTACCGTACGGTCAAGCTCTGTATCGGCGCCTGTTATAACAAGATCGATTTTCTTGTCTAGTGACTTAGCCAGATCTCGAATCATACGCGGGAAACGATTAAATACCGAGTCGACTGGTACCATCCGCAGCTTCAGTACAATACTTTGCAAATCAGAACTTACACGTGCCATATGCTCAACCGTTTCAGTCAAATCAGTACGTTTGATTTCACTTGACAACTGCTCAAGTCTAACGCGATCAATGAGTAATTCACTAAACAAGTTCATTAACATATCCAATCTTTCAATGTCAACACGAATCGTTCGCGAAACGTTAGCAGGTGCCGCTTGTACCGCAGGCGCTGTGGCTGCTGCAGCTTGCCCTCTGCCAGCCTCGACTTCACGTACCGCTTCTTCCCTAACCGCTGTTTCACTTGTAGCTTTGGTTTCAACTGCGGTTACTGCAGGGGGATTGCTTAGTATAGCTAACGACTCTGCATCCAACACAGTTACAACTACAGCTTCAATTTCAGAAATATTCGAAATTTGTCCTTGAAGTTCTTCCTGTGTCAAACTGGAAATCGTAAATACGGAGAATGAAAAATCAAACTTCTCTTGTTCAATATCCTGCACGGACGGATCAGACTTAATGACTTCACCGTTTCGTTCCAGTAAATCAAAAACCATATAAGCGCGAACCGCTTTCAACAAGCAATTGTCACGAATGGTGACTTGAACATGATAGACGTTATGACCGCTTTCAATAGATTGCTGCAATATCGAAGATTGAAATTCATCCAGCTGCATCGCCCCTGATGCATTAGAAGGTGCTGCGCCAGCATTTCCTGCTGTTGCTGCAGGAGCTTGAGCAGCTTTGCTTGCACTATAATCACTTTTCAATATGACTTGTAATGATGCGACAATCGAAGTTACATCGGCTTTCCCTGTACCGCCACCTACAATATCTTGAACCATCGCTTCAAGCGCGTCCAACCCTTTAAACAAGGTGTCAAAAATAAAGCTGTCCATTTTGAGCTTGCTGTTTCGAACAAGATCAAGCACGTTTTCCATCTCATGTGTCAACGCCGCCAAATCTTCAAAGCCCATCGTCGCAGACATTCCTTTCAGCGTATGAGCTGAACGAAATATCGATTGCACAATACTTAGCTCCTCCGGCTCGTTTTCAAGTCGGAGTAAATTTTCGTTCAATGATTGCAGGTGATCATTAGATTCATCGATAAACATCGACAAATAGGCATTCATATCCATTTACTAGCACCTCCTGTTAGTATTTTTGAGCGAATCTAGCCTATTTATTTCAACACTGCATGTACTAATTGTGATGCAATGTGGTGCAACGGTAAAACAGTATCGACATATCCGCCTTCAATAGCGGAACGCGGCATGCCATAAACGACGCAGGTTTCCTCTGACTCGGCAATCGTAGATTCGATCCCGCTATCTACCAATTGCTTCATCCCTTTTGCTCCATCACTGCCCATTCCCGTCATAATGACCGCATGCCTTTTTAATTCCCGGTACGGTATCAATGATTCAAATAATACATCGACGGAAGGTCGGTGACCGTTGCGCTGAGGCTGCTCCGTTAACGAAATGAGATAGCCGGAAGCATCCTTTGCGAGCTCCATATGGTAACCGCCAGGAGCAATATATACAACACCAGCCAATACCCTCTCACCTTGCTCCGCTTCGACTACACGAAGTTCGCTAAAGCTATCCAGCCTCTGCGCTAAAGATTTTGTGAATTTAGGCGGCATATGTTGAACAACAAGCACCGGTGCAGGAAAATCTGCCGGCAGCGAGCTGATCACCTGATGCAGGGCCCTTGGACCACCGGTTGAAGTGCCGATGGCGACTAGGTGACGAAATGAGGCAACTGGTTCTTTTGCTTTCTGGCTCCGTATAGAAGGCGGTACTGCTGCTTGCCTCGATTGCTCTCGCGGTAGATCCCGAGTTGCCGGCTTACGTGGTACATTTGCAGGTTTTGAGTTGCTTGGTGCTGCCTGCTCCAACTCGAACCCTCTTGGCTTTGTATGTAAAGGGGGTGTCATTTGCTGCGTCGGCTGCTTATCTTTAACCAGCGGCAGAATCGGTTTCTTCCGTTCCTTCGCTTTAGCCGGCTGCGGTGCTAATGGCTTATCCTCATGTTTTTGAGGCTCTTCTATATCTGACAGCCGCGATTGTTCAATCTCATTAACAATCGCTGCTTCCTCTTCCTTAATTGTAATAACGGGCTGGTGCCGCTTCGTTAATACCGCTATCCGAAGTTTCTCCAGCAAATTTTCACCGACTTGGTGAATATCATTAGACACTGCGCTTGAAGGCTTTCGAATAAAATCGAAAGCGCCGAATTGCAAGGCTTTAATCGTCTCTTTCGTGTTAGCCTCACTAATGCCTGAAAGCATGATGACCGGAATCGGATTGCTTTTCATAATATGCTGAAGCGCTTCTATTCCGTTCATTAGAGGCATTTCTAAATCCAAAGTAACGGCATCCGGTTTCCACTCAGCGACTGCCTCAACTGCCTCCTTGCCATTCCCGGCCGTAGCCACAATAGTAAACTGAGGATCTTGGACAATTAAATCGCTTATAATCTTTCGCATAAACGCGGAATCATCAACTACGAGTACGCGATAAGGAGCCATGCTATTCCCTCCTCAATTTCAAAGGATTATCTTGAGAGCCTGAACATTTTATGCAAAAATCCTTTGACTCCACCGCTAACTGTATTGCTTTGAGGTATCTCGAGGAAATGTCTTGCAATCCTTTCGACAGCAACGGACGCTTCGCTTCCTGGATAGGCAACGGTAAACGGCACTTGACGTTTCACTGCTTTGGACACGTTAGTATCATCTGGAACAATGCCTAGTGAGGGCAATTCCGATTGTAGAAACCGCTGCGCGACCAGATTGATTTTGTCAGCCGTTTGCTTCCCTTCACGGAAGTCTGACGCACGATTCACGATTAACTTGAAATGAACATCAACATCCATTGCTTTAACCATCTTGATTAGCGCGTACGCATCCGTAATGGAAGTGGGTTCAGGCGTTGTAACGACGATCGTTTCCTGGGCGGCGGTAATAAACTTCACCGTTTCCTTGGATAATCCCGCCCCCGTATCGAACAGAATGACATCATATTTGCCGTGCAGCTTGTTGATTTCTCCCGCGAAGCCGTCTAATTGCTCCGCCGATAAATCTAATAGATCTTTAAAGCCGGAACCGCCTGCAATAAAGTTCAGTCCTTCAGGACCTTCCTGTACGATGTCCCAAATCGTTTTTTCCTGCTTCAGCAAATGGTATAGGTTGTAGGATGATGAAACGCCCATCAGTACATCGATGTTAGCCATACCGATGTCTGCGTCAAAGACAAGCACTTTTTTTCCCAATCGCTGAAGCGATAATGCAAAATTAAGACTGAAATTTGATTTTCCCACGCCGCCTTTACCGCTCGTTACGGTAACCACGCGGGTCGTTCGTCCTTCTTCACGAAGTTCTTGCTGCTTGATTAAATGGCGTAACGCTTCAGCTTGATCACTCATCGGATGCTGCTCCCTAACAAATGCTGAATGTACGTTTCGATTTGAAATCTATCGATATCATCCGGCACGGTCTGACCGCTTGCCCAATAAGTAGGATACATCTCAAACTTCATAATCAAATTGAAAATCGCCCCGTACACTGATGTTTCATCAAGCTTCGTGAACAATACCTTCCGAACGCCGTATTTGCTAAAATGATCCGCAACTGCCGCCATATCCTTCGTCTTGCCTGTCAAGCTTAGTACGAGTACAGTTTCACTGTCCTCACTTGTATGTAATAAACTATGAACTTCGGATACATGAAGCTCGCTCCGGAAGTTGCGTCCTGCAGTATCCATATAAATTAATTCACGTTCTTCCAGCTGCTTAAAGGCTCTCGGTAAATCCATGGGCGAGAAAACAACCTCTAACGGAACATTCAGAATGTTTGCATAAGTTCGAAGCTGGTCGACCGCAGCAATCCGGTAGGTATCGGAAGTAATGAAGCCTACCTTACGTCCTTGCTTAATCGTTTGCTCTGCAGCAAGCTTTGCAATGGTTGTCGTCTTGCCGACACCGGTTGGACCGACAAAATGAACGACACGCACAGCGCTGCTTATTCCTGTACCGCCGTATGGACGCAGCCATTCTTCCAGCTGTTCAGCCGCAAGCTGCCAAATTTGCTCTTTTGTAAATTCGCTCTTCTGTTCCGTCTGCTTGTCTTTAATCGCTTGGATCAAACGTTCAACCCACTGCATTTCCACTTCTTGTTCCATTAAATGCTCTTTAAGCTCGTAAAGCTGTTCCGACAAAGCTGTGTGGTCACCCTGCTGCTTAGAGAGCTTGACCATATATTGTCTTAAGTCTCGAATCTCATCAATTATGGACTGCTCTTGATCAGCTCTCCCTGTCTGCTTCTCCGCTGGCGTAACGATCGGCGGTTCCATGACTGCTGAAGCCGTTCGCTGTACAGTATGTAATATTTGTTCCAGTGCCTCATTCGCCTGAGGCGCTGCTTTGCGCTGCGGCTGTGCGGGCGTTTTCGTTTGATTCGATTCTATTGCTGCGATGACTTCCATCTTTTTCTTACTAAACATCCCCATAAATCCGCCGACTCGAATTTCCTTTGTATTCAATATAACAGCGTCCTTGCCTAACTCGCTGCGAATCATGGTAACAGCTTCGGGCAGCGCATTAACAACATATCGCTTTACTCTCATAAGTTCACCACCCCGACGCTTTGAACTTCAATGTTTGGCTCGAGCTCGCTGTAAGATAATACAGGAACATCTTGCATGGTTCTCTCGACGATTTGCCTTAAATACATACGAATAGTCGGTGATGCGAGTACAACGGGCTGCTGCCCCGATTGAATTTGACGATTCACTTGCTCATTCAGCTTTTGGTAAATCTGCTGTGTTGAAACAGGGTCTAGAGCGATATAGCTGCCTTGCTCCGATTGTTGAACGGACTCCGCAATTTTCTTCTCCAGCTGAGGTCCAACTGTAATGACCCGCATTGTGTCTCCGCCTGATGAAAATTGCTGTGTAATTTGTCTGGATAATGCCTGCCGAACATATTCGGTCAAAATATCCGGATCTTTCGTGTAATTCCCGTGATCAGCCAATGATTCAAAAATAGTAACAAGATCCCGGATTGATACCTTCTCCCTAAGAAGCTTGGCAAGCACCTTCTGGACATCGCCGACAGTTAAAATAGAAGGAATGAGTTCATCGATGAGCGCCGGATATGATTCTTTCACATTTTCCACAAGCATCTTCGCTTCTTGGCGGCCAATAAGCTCATGCGCATGACGTTTAATGATTTCAGTTAAATGAGTAGCAACAACGGACGGCGGATCGACTACCGTATAGCCCGATAATTCCGCCCGTTCCTTCATCTGCTCATCGATCCAAATGGCCGGTAAACCGAATGCAGGCTCTGTCGTTTCAATTCCGATTACAGAATCGTCTTCGAACCCTGGACTCATAGCTAAATAATGATTCAGCAGCAAATCACCGCGGGCAACGGTGTTGCCTTTAATTTTGATGACGTATTCATTTGGTTTTAATTGAATATTGTCACGTATTCTTATAACAGGGACGACAAGTCCAAGCTCCAGCGCGCATTGTCTGCGGATCATAATGATTCGATCGAGCAAATCTCCACCTTGCTGCGTGTCTGCTAACGGGATAAGCCCATAACCGAATTCAAATTCTATCGGATCAACCTGCAGAAGGCTGATAACACTTTCCGGACTTCGTACCTCTTCGATTTGCTGCTCTTCGACAAGCATTTCCTCCTGCTCCTGCTGCTTGTTGATCACTTTCTGCATACGCCAACCGCCGTAAGCAAGCAGGATGGCGAAAGGCCACGTTCTAAAAGGGCCAATAGGCGTTAACCCCAGCAGTGCAATCGTACCAGCCGCAATAAAGAGAAGTTTTGGATATTTAAACAACTGCGAGGTGACATCCTCCGCCAAATTGCCGTCCGATGCCGCTCTCGTTACGATAAGACCTGCTGCTGTGGAAATGAGCAGCGCCGGTATTTGACTGACGAGACCGTCGCCGATCGTAAGAATTGAAAATGTCGAAAGCGACTCGCCGAAGCTTAAGCCATGAATCGCCATACCGATAATAAAGCCGCCAACTAAATTAATGATGAGAATAATGATCGATGCGATCGCATCGCCTTTTACAAACTTACTCGCACCGTCCATCGCTCCATAAAAATCTGCTTCGCGTTCGATTTTGGAGCGCCGTTCACGTGCCTGTGTTTCATTTATTAATCCTGCGTTTAGGTCGGCGTCGATACTCATCTGCTTACCAGGCATCGCATCGAGCGTAAACCTCGCTGCAACCTCTGCTACCCGCTCTGAGCCCTTTGTAATTACGATAAACTGAACGACGACGAGAATGAGGAAGACGATAAAACCGATAGCAATTTCTCCACCGCCAACCCAGCTGCCAAACGTAGCAACCACTTCACCTGCTTCGGCATGAGACAAAATATTTCTTGTTGTTGAGACGTTCAAAGCTAATCGAAATAACGTTGTTATTAAAAGAATGGCTGGAAAGATGGAGAAGTCTAACGCTTCCCTCGTATTCATTGCTATAAGCAAAATCATCAATGCCATTGAAATATTAAGTATGATAAGGATGTCTAGTAGAAGGACTGGGATCGGGATTATCATCATGAGCACAATTCCGATGACTCCAAAAAGAATAACAAGATCTTTTGCTTTCATGACGCCGCCTCCTCCCGTAGTTTTATGATGATTTCACGCGCCCCTTCATTTTATATACGTATGCCAACACTTCCGCCACAGCTTGGAACAAGTCTGCCGGAATAACATCTCCGATTTCTGCCCGCTCGTATAAGGCCCTGGCTAATGGCTTATTTTCCATCGTAACGACGCCGTTCTCTTTGGCAATCTCTTTGATGCGAAGCGCGACATGATCCATCCCTTTAGCGATAATCTTTGGCGCTTCCATCTTTGTTGCATCATATTTAAGAGCAATTGCAAAGTGAGTAGGGTTTGTAATAACGACATCGGCTTTGGGTACTTCCTGCATCATTCGCTGCAGTGCCATTCTGCGCTGCCGCTCACGAATGCGTCCTTTTATAATCGGATCCCCTTCCGATTTCTTATATTCATCCTTGATGTCTTGTTTAGACATTTTTAAGCTCTTGTTATGCTCAAAGCGCTGATAGAAAAAATCAGCTAACGCAAGCACAGCTAAAACGGCCCCAATCTGAATGCCTAAAGTCACTGTTAAACCTGCGGTAAAAGTAAATATTTGTTGAATCGGCAAGCTGGCCAGCACCAATATGCGGTCCCATTCTTTCCATATAGCCGAGAATACTAAAATTCCGATAATAAGCAGCTTTAAAACGCTTTTTAAAAATTCAACAACCGTTCTCATCGAAAAAATTTGTTTAAATCCATTAATAGGATTGATCTTGTTAAATTTCATCTTGAGAGGCTCGCCCGTTAATAGAAAACCAAATTGCACGACATTTCCTAGTATCGCGATAATAAAGGCTACCGCAAAAATCGGTGCTAAGATAAGCAGCAATTCTAAAGTAATGTCTGTGAAAAAGGTCATCACATTACCGGTCGTTAACTCCATCAGCAGCCAATCCTCGAAGAGATTGCCGAACAGCATCAGAATATGCTGTTTGTAAAAGCTGCCTAACATGATGAAGCTTAAAAATGTAAACATCATTATTAAAGAGCCCGGCAAGTCTGCCGATCTGGCAATTTGCCCTTTCTTTCTTGCTTCATCCCGCTTCTTCGGTGTTGCTTGTTCAGTCTTCTCCTGACTGAATAATTGAAGATCAAGCTCCAGGCGGTAATTACGCACGGGTAGCAGCCTCCTATTGCCCGCCAGGAGGTCCTTGCACAATACCGAAAAGCTGCTCCAACGTTTGAAACATGATGGAGAACAATCTCTCGAATATGCTCGCAAGACCTGGCATTAACAAAATAAGCAAAATCATGCCAATGATAAGCTTGAGCGGAATTCCAATAACGAATACGTTGTATTGCGGCGCGGTCTTCGTTAAAAAACCAAGGCCTGCATCGGTCAAAAACATGGCAACGATTAAAGGGGCGGCTATTTGGATAGCCAGCAGAAACGTATTGCCAACGACGCGCGTCAGGAAATCGGTTATACTGCCGTTCATTAGCCTGCTAAACCACTCATTGGATAATGGCATCCATTCATAGCTGTCCATCAAACCGGTTAACAAGAAATGATGACCGTTCATCATTAGAAAGATGACGATGAGCAGCATGTACTTAAAGTTACCAAGAAGCGGCGCAGATGTGCCTGTATGAGGGTCAACAATGTTAGCCATTGCAAAACCAACTTGCAGGTCCATGACGGCGCCTGCCGTCTGCACGACCGAAAAGAATAAATAAACGACATAACCCATCAAGACGCCTATTAATATTTCTCGCAATACAACAAGGACATATAAAGCGTCCGGAACAATCGACTGCTTCATTCCGTACGTCAAAAACACGATGAACGAAATGAAAAAGCCGAGTCCGATTTTAAACATATTGGGTACGCCACGTGAAGAGAAAACAGGCGCTACGACGAAAAACGCTGTAATTCGACAAAATATAAGCAAAAAAATAGGAAACCCCTGTACGAACGCATTCATCCACTCACAACCTAACCGATGTAATTATGAAGATTGTTCAGCAGATTGTAAGTGAAGTCGATAACCGTATTTAGAATCCATGGACCAAAAATGATAATGGACACGAAGACGGCTACAATTTTGGGAACAAAAGCTAGCGTCTGCTCTTGAATCTGTGTTGTCGCTTGAAATATACTGACGATTAATCCAACGACCAGAGCAAGAATGAGCATCGGCGCACTGGCTTTCAATACGACGAATACGGCCTCACTGGCCAATCCGATTATGAAATCAGTACTCATTAACGGCCCTCCTTGCTTTTGTCACGTGCTGAAGCTTAGCAGTAAAGATTTTACAATTAAATACCATCCATCAACTAAAACAAACAACAGTAGTTTAAATGGTAGAGAGATCATAACGGGCGGAAGCATCATCATCCCCATCGCCATCAACGTGCTTGCGACGATCATATCGATGATCAGAAACGGAATGAAGATCATAAATCCCATCTGAAAAGCTGTTTTGAGCTCGCTTATCGCATAAGCGGGAACCAAGACCGTTAGCGGAATATCTTCAAACGTTGCCGGCTTCTCGGTTTTTGTATAGTTCATGAAGAGTAATAAATCCTTCTCCCTGGTATGGGAAAACATAAACTTCTTCATCGGTATGGACGCTTGTTCAAACGCTTTGGTTTGTGAGATTTCACCTTTCAAATAAGGCTGAAGAGCCACGTCGTTTACTTGTGAGAACGTCGGAGCCATTATGAAAAAGGTTAAAAACATAGCAAGCCCTATGAGTACCTGGTTTGGCGGCATTTGCTGCGTACCAAGCGATGTTCTTACAAAGCCCAAAACAATTACGATGCGGGTAAAGCTTGTCATCAACACCATAATAGCTGGTGCTATGCTTAAAACTGTTATTAATAGGAGAATGGATAACGCACTCGTTCCTGGCGCTTCGCCGCCACCATCTCCGATGTTAATGGAGACGTCGGGCAGAGGCTCCGCAAATGCTTGATTGTGAAACAACAAAGCAAGCAGCTGCAAGGCAACGATTGATATCCACCACTTATTTTTCATCATCCATCAACCGTTCGTTTGTTTTAGAGTCATGAAGCAACGATTCCAATTGTTGTTTGCGGTCGGCTTGCTGATTAAGCTTATTTTGTAACAGATGCTGGAAGGAAGAAGCAGAATTCCACTGTTCCTTTGACGGTTCTGGTCCAGTATCTTCGTTACGGCTGCGAATTTTGTTGAACAGCTGTGAGATAACGTTTTGCGGCCAACTTGCTTCCGGTTGGCGCTCAAGCGCTGCTATAACGGACTTAGCTTGTTCAGGATCATCAAGCTTGTCAATCAGCGTTATGTCCTCGCCAACTCCTACTATGTAAATGCGACCTGCAATTTCCACGACTTGAATCGAGTTATTTTGTCCAAGCGCAACACCGCCGAGTGAACGAAGCGATCGATTCGTTCCCCACGTTCGGTTGCGCTGGGACAACCATTTAATAACGAAAATGATAAGTACGATTACGATGGCGAGCGAGATGATGACCCAAATCAGGCTGCCCGCCAGATTGTCTGATCCCTGGAACACAATCTGTTCCTCATTGTTTGCGGTGCTGCCGTCTGTTGCAGCAGCAGCCGCAAAACTAGGCCAAATCGCCATTCCAAGTGCAGACATCATTGAAATGCGCGAATGTATGTTAAACATAATGTCTTACCGTTATCCGAGAGTTTTCTTGATCGCTTCAATTACGCGATCTGCTTGAAATGGCTTGACAATAAAGTCTTTTGCGCCTGCTTGAATCGCATCAATAACCATTGCTTGCTGACCCATTGCTGAACACATGATAACTTTTGCATTCGCGTCAAGCTTCTTAATTTCTTTCAGTGCAGAGATTCCGTCCATTTCTGGCATCGTAATGTCCATTGTCGTTAAGTCTGGTTTTAACTCTTTATACTTCTCAACCGCCTGAGCGCCATCTGGAGCTTCACCGACGACTTCGTAGCCGTTCTTGGATAAAATGTCGCGAATCATCATGCGCATGAATGCTGCGTCGTCTACGATTAGAATGCGGTTTGCCATCTTTTTTTCCTCCTAGGATGTTATTGCAAATTTTGAATTCGGTCCCATTGGCTTACGATATCGGTTACGCGAACGCCAAAGTTTTCATCGATGACAACAACCTCGCCTTTTGCGATTAATTTGTTGTTCACCAAAATGTCTACTGGCTCGCCTGCCAGCTTGTCCAGCTCGATAATCGAACCTTGCGATAATTCCAAAATATCCTTAATTTGCTTCTGGGTCCTTCCTAATTCTACAGTGACCTTAAGAGGTATGTCGAGAAGTAAATTGAGGTTTGTTTCATCAGGCTGAACATAAGGAACGCCGCCAAAATTAGCAAACTGGACAGGCTGAACATTAACATTGCGATTAGCTGCATGACCATATGTATGCGGACCAGGCGGCTGCATCGGAATATCATAGCCAGCTGCAGGTGTTTGATAGGGCATAGAAGGCATTTGCTGAACTGGCGGAGCCATATTCATATGCTGCGGCATCGCATGAATCTGCGCCGCTGCTGCCGTTTGCTGCATCGCCATAGCTTGTTGTTGTGCTGCAGGCGCCACAGAAGCGGCTGGAGCCGTCACAGCAGGCTGTACGGGTTCCTCTTCCGCCACTCCCATTAAAATATCAACCATTTGCTTGGCAAAAGTAATAGGCAGCAGCTGCATAATCGTAGAATCGATAAGCTCGCCTATCGTCAACCGGAAAGAAATTTTAATAAATAAATCTACCGGCGGCAAATGATCCATACCGTCACCGTTGTTTACATCTAAAATATCAATTCCTGGAGGCGAAATATTAACGAACCGGTTAAAAATAGTTGACATCGATGTAGCCGATGAACCCATCATTTGGTTCATTGCTTCCTGCACGGCGCTAATATGAATTTCATTTAGCTCCTCTAGCGTTACATCACCCGTACCGCCAAGCATCAAATCTGCAATAATTTGTGCGTCCTTCGTCTTGATGACAAGTGAATTAATGCCTTGAAAACCGTCTACATATTGCACGCTAACAGCCACATGCGGTTTAGGAAATATGTCCGGCAGCTCATCCTTCCTCACAAGAGTAACCTGAGGAGTTGTAATGTCGACTTTCTTGCCCAGCAGCGTAGAAAGTGCCGTTGCTGCACTGCCGAATGTAATGTTGCCGATTTCACCTAGCGCATCTTGTTCCAATGAAGACAAGAAATCGGATAGCATCGCTCCATTTGCGGCAGATTGCACCGGCTCCGGTTCATTGGAGGATTGACGAAGCAATGCATCAATTTCCTCCTGAGACAAATAGTCTTTACTCGTCATAGTCTTCTTCCACTCCTTCGCTGACAATCTCGTCCACTTGAACGGCCAGCCGGTCCTTCACAGATCCCGGACTGCCTATGAACTTAAGCTTTTCTCCAACTTTAATTTTCAGCCCCTCATTCACCGATTTATTCAATGAAATGACATCGCCTACGTTTAAGCCGAGAAATTCTTTGATCGTAATAGCCGATTCCCCTAATTCGGCCACGATCGGAAGCTTTGCTTTGCTTACCCGCTGCTCCAATATTTCAACCTCTTCCGGAGCGCGGGCTTTCTTCTGCGAAACAAACCAGTGATGAACAGACAATCTTGACATAATCGGTTCAATAACAACATGCGGGATACATAAATTGATCATGCCTGTCGTATCGCCAATTTTTGTGCTGAATGAAATAAGCGCGATGGTTTCATTTGGCGAAACGATTTGCATGAATTGCGGATTCGTTTCCAATGCTTCCATCCTTGGCGATATATCGATGATCGTCCTCCATGCTTCCTGCAGGCTTTCAAACGTTCTGCTGAAAATCCGCTCCATTACGATCGTTTCTATTTCAGTCAAATTGTTTATTTTTGAAGGTGCCGTTCCTTGGCCGCCTAACATTCGATCCAGCATGGCATAAGCCACGTTCGGATGAACCTCAAGCACCATTCGCCCTTCCAGCGGGTCCGCTTCAAAAATGTTCAAGATTGTCATTTTCGGAATTGAACGAATAAATTCGTCGTATGGCAATTGCTCTACATCCACGACATTAATCTGAACAAAAGTGCGAAGTTGCGCTGAGAAATAGGTTGTCAAATATCGCGCGAAGTTTTCGTGAATGCGGGTCAAACTTCGAATATGATCCTTCGAGAAACGAAGTGCGCGCTTGAAATCATACACACTAACCTTGCGTGTAGGCTCTTCCTTTTTTAAATCCTCAGCATCCATTTCCCCGGAAGATAACGCGGCAAGTAGCGCGTCAATTTCGTTTTGCGATAAAACATCAACCAATTATCTCACCTCCTTCGAGGAATATCGGCATTAACAATTAAAGTTCTGTAATTATAAAGTTCGTGATCTCAACCTTAACCAATTTCCCTTTTGGGATAATCGGATTTATTAAATTCAACAGCTTTGATTCAAGCGCATCTTCGCCTTGTGAGCCTTTAAGTTCATCAGCGGTCATATCGGCTAAAGTGCGGTTAATGATCGGTCTAACTTCAATTTCAAGCAGCTTATCAAACTCTTCTTTTGTTTTCTTGTTGTCAAGCTGGAAAGCAAAGCTAAGTACGACAACATATTCCGGATCTTTCAAATTTCTTCTGAAATCCTTTAGTTCAGACGTTACTTCTACACGCTCATCGGCCGATAATACTTCCACTTCTATTGTCTCTGTTTCTGCCCTACTCTCTTTCGGATCCGTAAAAAATGATTTAAATAAAATAATCGATACAATAGCGATCAGTGTAATCGCTAATAAAATGGTAATTAACCACGGTATCATCTTTTTCATGCTGATGGACCCTCCGTTTGCTCACTCTTCTGGGCAGCCGCAATGAGGCCAATCGTACGAAGATACTGCTGGTTAAGCAACAACAGCTCAGCTGACTTTTCCTTCACGACCAGCTTTTTTCCTGTCGTAAGCGTTATAACTGTATCAGCAGACTCTTCTATCACTTCGATTAGTAGAGCATTTATTATGACTTTTGTTCCGTTCAAACGCGTTACGGTAATCATCAGTTACCCCCTCACACCTAGGGGAGGCTCCAAGCCTCCCGCTGGTTATGACTTACCTATCGTTTTAAGTTTACGACCTCTTGCAAGATTTCATCCGATGTCGTGATAATTCGCGAATTCGCTTGGAAGCCGCGCTGCGCAACGATCATTTCGGTAAACTCTGCCGTTAGATCAACGTTGGACATTTCAAGCTGGCCTGCAATAATCGCCCCTGTGCCAAACTCAGGATCACCTGCGAACGTCAAAAAATCCTCGATTGAAGCTTCCGGATTTGCGTTAGCCGTTACCCGGTACATATTGCCGCCCAGCTTCTCAAGACCGCTAGGGTTTACGACCTTTGCTACACCTAGTTGTGCAATCGCTTCTGTAGCGTCGGCGGTGACGCCCATAATGGTTCCATCTTGTCCGATCGAGAAAGCTGTAACCGCCTCGTCGAGCGTAATCGTTTCACCTTCCGAGGTTAATACAAAATAACCATCGGATGTAACAAGCTGTCTGTTAGCGTCAAGCGTAAAGTTGCCTGCACGGGTCAGAAGCATTTCAGAATCTTCACTGGCTCTAACTACAAAAAATCCGTCGCCGTCAATGCGCAAATCAGTAGCTTGGTTAGTTGTCATCGCGCTTCCGGCAGTATGTACGGTATCAATAGATCCAATAGACACGCCCAAACCGATTTGCTTCGAATTAACGCCGCCGCGCACGCCTTCTTCTGGCGCGGTAACGCCCGCGACCGTCTGGCTTAGTATATCCTTGAACATGACGCGCCCTGCTTTAAAACCAACCGTGTTGACGTTCGCTATGTTGTTACCGATTACGTCAAGCTTCGTTTGAAAGCCGCGCATTCCGGAAACGCCCGAATACATTGATCTAAGCATCGTTCGTAATTCCTCCTAAATAGATGATTTAGCGAAAACTCACTTTACTAACGTATACAAAATATCTTTAGCTGCTTCAGTCGGTCCACAGCTTGAGGCTTCCTTATAGGTCCAGCCTTACGATAATATAATAGCGCTGTCGATTTGAGTAAACACGTTGCTTCTCATCTGTCCGCCATCCATCGCCGTCACAACCGTGCGGCTTGGAACGTTCACAATCATAGCAATATCTCGAAATACGATTAACGAGTCCTGCGCGCCTTTGGTTGCTGCTTCTTCAACTGCGTTCATTATTTTCGTTAATGATTCTGGCTGTAAATGAATCCCTCGCTGCTGCATACGAAGCTCTGCATGATGACTAAATTTTAATACTTTAGCATCAAGCATATCTCGGAATTCAGTTGATTGCGGCGTACGGCTGACTGCTGTTTTAGTTGGCTGCAGCGGTGTAGATTTAACCGGAAACAGATGACCGATTTTCACACTTTCACTCACTAGGTTTCAGCCCCCTCCGCAGCATTAGCAGAATCAGAGGAATTACTGTCCGTTTCGCTAGTCTCTTCACTCGTCTCCGAAATGGACGTCACATAATCAAGTGCTACCTCAGTAGCGCCATCCGCTGCATACAAGACGCCATCCTTCGAAACAATCGAATCGACAACACCACTCTTCGTTACGATTTCACCTGCATCGTCATACTCATTCCACTCAATCGATTTGCCGATAAGACTGGAGGCTGAACCGATGTTTTGTCTCATTAACGTAAGCTCAGTTGACATATTCATGAGCTGCTCGACAGAAGTAAACTGCGCCATTTGAGCGATGAAATCTTTATCCTGTAACGGCTGCATCGGATCCTGATTACGAAGCTGCGTAACTAGAATGCTAAGAAACTGATCTTTGCCAAGCGTGTCTGAGCTTTTTTTGGAGGCTGCTGCTTGGACGTTGGACGTACTGTAGTTCGGCCAAACTGTGCGGGTGGAAATGCCGTCTGCCATTTCTGATCACCTCCGTTCTTCCAAGCTATAAGGATCATCCATTGTTAATGTTAAGCTTTTACGTTAATTGCTCTGCCATAACCGAGACCTTGCACTGCGGCTTGTTCCACCATTTCGGATTCAAAAGCAGATTCCACTGAGCCGTCTTCGCTTTTGAACGACTGTCGGTTAGTGAATGACTGTTGATTACTGCCTTGACCATGCTGCTGGTGAGAAAGCTGTGGGGCGGTTTGTCCTTGCGACACTTCAAGCTTGTCTACCATAAGGCCCTGCGCTTGCAGTGCAGACCTTAGCTGAGCCATCTGATTATCCAGCATGTCCTTCGCCAAAGCAGTATCCGTTTGGAAAATAGCGGTCAGTATGCCATTCTGCATCGTAATGCGCACATCGACTTGTCCTAGATGCTCCGGGTATAACATCAGCTTGGCTTCTGAAACCCCGTTTAATGTCGATACATCAAACTTCTGAACAATTAAACCTGTCATCGATTGTGCGAACTCATCTGCAACTACGAAAGACGTTGCGGTCGCTGCATTCTGTACGAGCGGGGCTGCTCCCCGGATTGTCTCAGAATGGCTTGAACCTATTTGCATTTGCGGAATTGCTTCAATCGTTTGCCCTGTCACTTCAGCTTCAACTTCAGTTGCTAGTTCGTTGCCACTTATAGTAGTAGGAAGAAATGCCGGATGTACCGCTTGCTGCGATAAGCGCTGCAGAAGAGTACTGACTTCTGCTTGCGGAACGCTCTGAGCTGTAAACAGTTGTTGTGTAACAGACGTCGATTTCGTTTGAGACTTATATGTATCCACCGGCCCGCCTTCCAAAATCGCTGTTAAAGCTTGCAGTTGCTGACCTACCAGAAAATTCGGTTCCTGCTGCCCGACACGTTTGACGTTGCCTTGCTGAAGCCATGCTTGAAGCTGAAGCAGTACGTCCTGTATATCGCTCTTAACATTTGCTGTACTTATCACATCCGAATCAGCAGACGAATTATCGTAAGCGATATTCGCCAGCGAAGCCGATTGTTGAACGATTTTTGCCGGTGCCCCAAGAAGTGCGAGCAATGCAGTCATCTGGTCAAGAGCCGCTTCCAGCTGTTCAAGCTGTTGCTCCTCTTCAACTAGTAATTCCTCTTCCTCCGCATCAGGTGTCTCAAGTCGTTCAATCAAACCATCTATAATAGTGAGAAGTTCAGAGATAGTTGGTTCGACTGTAACGTCTTCATTTGCAGCAGCATTCGTATTTCCTGCATTCGCTACTACTTGTACAAGTTGAACATTTTCCGTAACTGCAGCTTCACCATTGATATGATGAATTAATGTTTGCTGGAATGCAACGCCGTTTGCTGCATTTCCAATCTGGGCGTTGTTATTGGACGGAACTTTCGGCTGTGCACTCGCGATTTGCGGAATCATCATTTCCATTTTTCTCACCTCCTTTCCAATGTGGGGTTCAGAAGGATTCATCGAAAAATTAGCTGCCGGTCATCAGCTTGGAAACAAGCTGAGCAGTAGTCGTTTCATTGATTGCCGACATTTCCGCGATTATGGCTGAACGCGTTTGATCGTCTACCGCATTAAGAATACGAAGCACCTTACTTGGACTAACTTCAACCATTTTAATCAGAAGCTCACCTGCGCTCTTGGCATCCATTGCTGTAAAAGTTGCACTTAGTTGCTCTTGATCGAGTACGGACGAGACAGGTTTTTTGTCACTCGTCTCCTGTGCGTTTAACCTTGCCTGTAGTGCTGAAATTTGCAAATCCTTTGCTGTCACATTATCTTTAAGCATCATTGCAACGTCGGCAGCCGTTTGCGGATTCATTTTCTCCATTATGCGAACCCGGTCATCTGCGCGCATATTCGCGAATACAAGCGCCATTTCCTCAAGCGTCATACTTTGTAAAATCGGAGCAGCTTTACTTGGTGTAATTTTGGAAAACATACCCGACAACTCTACGATTTTCGCCTGGTACTGCTCATCCTCAAGTAATTCCTCATCATTGACGCGTTTAAGCTGGGTATTATCGCTTTTCAAATCTTTGACCGCTTGCTCCAGCGTCGTCTTCGTTTGATTAGCAGCAGCCAACTCGCTTTCAATCGCCGTTAGCTTCGCTTGAAGATCCGCGATCTTCTCAGACATATTGGCTGTTTTCAGTACGTCATCATTAAGCGCTCCATCTGCAACATTTGGCTCAGGAAGTACGTCTTTCAAGAACGGAACTGAATTTCCAGCTTCAAGAATTTTGTTGCGAAAATCAATATTAAAGAGGGTATACAGTACGCCTAGCAATACAATTGCAAATAAAATCGGCGTCATCAAAAACATTAATCGTTCTATTGCGCTGTAGCCTTGCTTTTCCATATCCGAACCCGCCAATTTCATTCACTCCCTCTAGCCGGCGTCTCACATCACGTTATGGGGTTGATAGCATGAAACGGACGCTTGCCAGCTCATCCAGTTCATTCTGCTCCTTAATTTGCAAAGCATACTGGAACCGATCGCGTGCATGATCTTTTGCTTTAAGCCAAACCTTTTCGTCCTTCATTTTGTCAGAAAGCTTCAATCTGCATTGCTCAACTTCCCTTTGCGCATGCTTTACATCTGTTAATTTGTTCATAATACAGGTTACTAAATGGTCTAAATAGTGCTGGATGAGCTGAAGCTCGGACAGCGGCACAGCCGATTGAGATGCATCGTGCAGCTTTTGCTCCCATTCCCTTTGCTTCCCGCGCAATTGCTCAAGTGACTGCTCCTCTGAAGCAAGCGTTCCAATTGCGGTAGAAAGGATCCATTCTGCCTGTGTCTTTTCACTTGACTTCAAATCGACTACCTTTTGAAACGAATAGCGAAACGATGCCATCTACTCTGTTCAACTCCTGTAGAAATCGGTAATTAAACGGTGCTGCGCTTCTTCTAGACTCACTTTTTCATTCGTTTTCTGCTTTGTGTAGCTCTGGATAGAATCAATATATTGAAGCGCCAAATCAATTTCTTGATTTGAACCTCGCTGGTACGCCCCTATATTGATTAAGTCTTCCGAATCTTTATGTATAGACAGCAGTTTTTTTAATTCATTCGCGGCATCTTGTTGTTCTTCCGTTACGATCTCCTTCATTACCCGACTAACAGAAGCTAACACATCGATCGCTGGAAAATGTCCCTTATGGGCTAAATGTCTACTGAGTACAATGTGGCCATCCAATATGCCGCGAACAGCATCCGCAATCGGCTCATTCATATCGTCACCATCGACGAGTACGGTATAAAAGGCTGTTATCGAGCCTGTTGGATCAGTTCCAGCCCGCTCCAGCAGCTTCGGGAGGGCAGCGAATACGGAAGGCGTATAACCGCGAGTAGCCGGCGGCTCGCCAATTGCTAGACCTACTTCACGCAGCGCCATTGCATATCGGGTGACGGAATCCATCATCAGCATGACATTGAGACCGCGATCGCGGAAATACTCAGCAATCGACGTCGCAATCAAAGCGCCTTTCATCCGTATTAATGCCGGTTGATCTGAAGTAGCAACGATAACGACAGAACGTGCGAGCCCTTCAGGACCAAGATCCTTCTCGATAAATTCAAGCACTTCTCTGCCGCGCTCGCCTATTAAGGCTATTACATTCACATCTGCAGAAGTGTTACGGGCAATCATGCCTAACAGCGTGCTTTTACCGACACCGGAACCGGCAAAAATACCTACGCGTTGACCGCGTCCGACTGTAAGCAAACCGTCAATGGCTCGAACGCCGATTCCAAGCGGTTCAACGACGCGCGGTCGCTTTAAAGGATTACTTGGCTCGTTATGTGTAGAGTAATGCGGCATACGCCTAGGCAAGAACGAGCCGTCAAGCGGATTTCCTAATCCGTCAAGTACTTTACCAAGCAACTCGGAACCAACCTGTACGGTTAGAGGCTTCCCTGTACCTACAACATCACAGCCTGGACTAATCGAATGAAGATCGCCCAAAGGCATCAATATGACTTTGTTATCACGAAATCCGACAACCTCGGCTTTCAGCGGCTTGGCGCCTTTCGACGGGTAGATGAAGCAAACATCGCCAATGCTGGCGTCAGGTCCTTCCGATTCAACCGTAAGTCCGATGACCTGCGTTACCTTACCGTTTACCCGAACAGGATCTAGAGGCTGCAGATGTTCGATGTATTTCAAGACATCAAGATTATTCACTATCATCAGCATGACCTCGTTCTTCGCCGCTGTGATGAGCCAGGTGGATTAACTCTCGTTTAATCTCAGCTAGCTGTGTGTCAATGCGTGCGTCAATGCTTCCATAAGCCGATCGAATGACGCATCCGTTGTCCTTCACCGTCGAGTCGGGCAATATTTGCAATTCGGCTTGTGAATCAATTGCAAAATGAAGCTCTTCTCTCGCCGCTTGAACAAAGGCTAGCTGTCCAGGAGCGACGCACAAGGTGATGACACCCTGCTCCCTGCGCCTTGATAGTGATTTGCGAATGAGCTCAATAGCCATCTCCGGCGCAAGCGTAAGCTGCTGACCAATTATTTTCTCAGCTATCGCGCAGCTTAAGTCAACCAAAAAAGGTTCTGCTTCTTGTATAATTTGCTCACGCATTTCATAAGCAGCCTTTAGTACGGCAGATGCTTCTGTCAGCCTCTGCTCCCACTTTTCTTGAAGCGCCATCTCCGATTGAGCGGCTCCTTCGGAATACCCGAGCTCGTAGCCAGCCTGTCTTGACGCTTCAAATGCAGTCTCATCCTCCGAACGCTTCTGCAGCCACCATGCTTCAATCTGCTGCTCCGCCTCGGTAATGAGCTGTTCGCTTGTTTGGACGGCTTCGCGAAGCCGTTCTTCGGCAAAAAGCTGTGCATCATTTAAAATTTGATCTCGCAAAGTAACGGTCTCTTCATCAGGAACCGGCTCGGCATCAATAAGTTCATCCTCTATTGTGACTGTCTGCATATTGCGTTGATGCAACCACTGCAATTGCTTTAGTTGTTCAATAGAAACGACACTTGAAGATTTAATCAAATTAGACAATGATATCATCTCCTCCGCCGCGTGCGATGATGATTTCACCAGACTCTTCTAATCTGCGAATCGTAGCAACGATGCGGGTTTGAGCTTCTTCTACATCGCGAAGACGAACGGGTCCCATAAATTCCATTTCTTCCTTGAACGTTTCGGCCATACGCTTCGACATGTTGCGGAATATCGCTTCCCGCACCTCTTCGCTCGCAACCTTGAGCGCCAGCTGCAGATCGGCATTCTCGATATCGCGAATGATGCGCTGAATGGAACGGTTATCGATGTTGACAATATCTTCGAATACAAACATCCGTTTCTTGATTTCTTCCGCAAGCTCCGGATCTTGAATTTCGAGTGCGTCCAAAATCGTACGTTCCGTGCCTCGGTCAACGCCATTCAAAATTTGTACGATTGAATCGATACCGCCGGCATTTGTGTAATCCTGCGTAACGGTAGCAGACAATTTTTGCTCGAGCACCCGCTCCACCTGTGAAATGACTTCCGGCGAGGTGCTGTCCATTAAAGCAATTCTTCTTGCTACATCAGCTTGCTTCTCTTGCGGAAGCGAAGAAAGAATATGCGATGATTGCTCTGATTGTAAATACGACAATACGAGTGCAATCGTCTGTGAATTCTCATTTTGAATAAAGTTCAAAATTTGTGTAGGCTCTGCTTTTCTTGCAAAATCAAAAGGCCTTACCTGCAAGGTAGCCGTTAGACGATTGATAACCTCTAGCGCTTTTGTTTCACCAAGAGCTTTCTCCAAAATATCTTTTGCGTAGGAGATACCGCCTTGCGTAATATACTCCTGCGCTAAACAAATTTGGTGAAACTCACCTAAAATCGTTTCACGGTCCAAGTTATCTACTTTACGAACATTGGCAATTTCCAATGTCAGCTGCTCAATCTCTTCATCGCGTAAATGTTTAAATATTTGTGCCGAAACTTCAGGCCCCAGCGTAATTAGCAATATGGCCGCTTTCTGACGTCCTGTCAATCCTTGCAGCGTTTTTGACATTTGAACCACCTCTATTCATCCACAAGCCAAGTGCGAAGAAGATTAACGAACTCATCCGGTTTCCGTTTGGCGAGTGTTTCAAGATTTTTGCGGGCTTGACTCTCATTACTGACGCTATCAAAATCAAGCGACGGGTATTCCACTTTCGTAGGAGCAGCCAATTCGATTTCTTCTTCCGCTGCTTCTTGCTTGCGTCTGCGAATGAGCAAAAATACGAGTCCTCCGATTAATGCGAGGGCAGCAACTCCGATACCGATAATCCAAGGCATGGATAAACCGCTAGTTTGATTGGACGAATTGCCTGCTGCGAAAGTACGAGCAATTAGCGATACTTTTTTAGCCATTAACGCATCATCATTAACATCCTGACCGGAATCAGCAAGCTGAGCGCGTACCAGTGCGGTCAAATATGTCATAATTGCAGCTTTGCTTGCATCGTCATTCAATTCTGTCTCTTCAATGCCGATACTAATAGAGAGGTCCTTTAATACGAATGGTCCGGACTCTATACTGTTATTAATTCGATTGACTTCATAATTGCGAATTTGCGAGCTCGTTTCCGCAGAGCTTACATCGGTAGAAGCTGCTTCATAGCCGGGTACGTCCGTTTCTCCCGTACCCGCAACACCGCCTGCTTGTCCCGTTTGACCCGTCGAGGCGCTGTTGTTAATTTCTTCGCTAATCACGATTCCGTTATTATTGTTGTTATCAAGCGGTTTAACCAGGTTTTCCTGCGTCAGCTTCTTATCGAAATTCATGCTGCTTGAAACTTGAATGACCAAATTGTTTGGCCCTACGATCGGACCAAGAAATTGCTGTATGCTCTTTTTCAGTTCCGATTCGTATTTGCGTTGGATTAAAAATTGCGACTCCACCGCGTCCGTATTGCCTGCTGTAACTCCGCCTGCTTCAGAAGATAACAATTCTCCTTCTGGGCTTGTAATCGTAATATCAGCTACAGCCAAGTTTGGCACTGCCGTTTTGACTAAGTTATAATAGCCGTCTATTTCCTTCTGACTAGGACGATAGCCCGCAGCGAACGTCATCATAATGGATGCCGATGCGCGTTCTGCTTCTTCAGGCGTTAAAAACACGCTTTCTTCCGGCAAATTGACTAGTACGTTGGAACTCTCTACACCCTTCATGCCATTTAACAATTGCTGAATCTCACCGTTCAAAGCATTTAAATATTTAACATTGAACTCATTTTCAGTCGTTCCAAACTGGGATGAGCTAGCGTTAAAAGCTTCAAAGCCTATCGAACCGTTTTGCACGAGACCTTGAGAGCCTACATCCACTTTAATGCGGGATGCGACCGCGCTTGGAACTGAGATGCTCTTTCCATTGCCGCTAAGCTCATAAGGAATTCCGTTGCCGTCTAAGTAATTCATGATGGCTGCTGCATCGGTCGTATCCAAATTTTGAAACGCAATTTCGTATTCCGTTCTCGTAAACACGACCGTGAGCAAAATAATGGTTAACAACAGCCCACTAATTGATGCCCCCAGCCATATTTTTTGTTTTCTGCCCATTTGGCCCCAAAATTGTGTGAGCCTTCCTCTATATTGGGCGATTCTTTCGTTCACGTTGTCACCTCACCCAAATGCTTTACTAGGTCAAAAGTACGATTAAATTTGCATCCGCATTATTTCTTGATAGGCTTCGACTACTTTGTTGCGGACTTGTGAGGTAAGCTGCAAGCTAAGCTGCGCTTGCTCTGATGCGATTAGCACTTTCGTGACATCTACCTGACCGACCAAATACTTATCATTTAGTTTATGTACGTTCAGTTCTTGGACGCTGACGTTATCAATCGCAGTTTGTAAATATTGCCCGAACGATTGCGTTAACTCTGCCGGAGTCGCTTGTTGAATCGGTTTCGATTCAATTAGTTTTGTCGTTCCTATCTGGCTGAGCGACATCGGTTGTATCATCAAAATCCCTCCATTTGGCCACGTTTACTTTCCAATCTCGAGCGCTTTAACAAACATAGACTTCGTAGCGTTGAGTGCGGTTACATTCGCTTCATAGGAACGAGTCGCCGCAATCATGTCCACCATTTCCTTCATAACATCCACATTCGGCATGTTCACATATCCGTTTGTGTCTGCATCTGGATGCGTTGGGTTATACACCAGCTTGGTTGGTGATTGATCTTCTTTAATTTTCGTTACCTTAACACCTTGTGCGGCCGAGTTGCCAACAAGCTGCTGGGATAGCACGCTTGAGAACGACTGCTGCATGGGTTCCATCACGACCAGCTTCCGCTTGTAAGGTTGAAATTGTCCGTTTACGAAACTGCCGCGAGTCGTTTCCGCATTTGCTATATTAGATGAAATCACATCCATTCGCAGACGCTGCGCAGTTAATGCAGAAGCGCTAATATCAAATCCTGTTGACAATTTCACCGTTAGCTTCTCCCCTCGATTGCCGTACGCATCATTCTTACGTCATGATTAATTTGTTGGATATACAAGTTATAGCTTAACTGATTTTTAGCAAGTAATGACATTTCACGATCGATATCGACATTATTTTCATTGTTGTTCATCGAAGTTGTTTCATCCGTAATAACCATGGCTTTCGGCATAACTGAAGCTCCAGTTCCGATCGAAATATGCTTCTGATCGGTCCTATTCCCGGTCAAATGTCCTGGTTGATTACCGCCCATCGATTGCTCCAGCAACTCTTCAAATAATACCTCAGAACGTTTGAAATGCGGCGTATCACTGTTAGCCACATTGTTGGAAATGACGCGTTGCCGCATTTCTGCCGCTTGAAGCGCACCCACCATTCTTCCAAATGCTGCGCCATTCAACAAATTCACGTAGTTTCACCACTTTCACTTAGAAGTTCTATTTACCTATTCAACAGAATTTTCCTCTTTCCTGCTTATTCGACATTTAAAATTAAAAAAATGAGGAAGGTGTGTCGATTTTTGCCGACATCATAATATTCAACAATTTCCTAAATTATTACAATGAGAAAAAAGCCCTATCTTTTATAAAAGATAGGGCAAAAATAATCTGAACGTCCCAGATTTACGATTTAATCTTGTCTAATTCCTGCAACAACTGGTGATTTAATATTTTAATGTAGGTCCCCTTCATACCTAAAGATCTAGTTTCAATAACTCCTGCGCTTTCTAGCTTGCGAAGCGCATTAACTATTACTGAACGCGTAATCCCAACTCTGTCAGCAATTTTCGATGCCACGAGCAAGCCTTCCTTACCGTCCAGCTCCTCGAATATATGCTCCACTGCTTCCAACTCACTAAATGACAATGAGCCGACTGCAACCGCGACGACGGCCCGGCTTCGAACTTCCTGCTCAATTTCTTCGGTTCGTTCACGTAAAATCTCCATACCTACGATCGTCGAACCATACTCTGCAAGCACGAGATCATCATCATCGAAAGCGCCGGACTGACGAGTGAGCACTAATGTACCTAAGCGATCCCCCCCGCCAATAATGGGAACAACCGTCATTATTTCCTGATCGCCTAAACGAGGAAATGTCTCATAAATGCCCGAATCAGGCTTAACATTCGTCATAGACTCCTGCATATCGAGAAAACGAACATTACTTTCCTGAGGAAAGCGCAGCTCATCAGCCGATAGCGTACGTATAAAATCATGATCATACACGTCCACTGCTGCACAGCCAAGTATTTTCCCTTTACGGCTTACGACAAATACATTCGTTTGTATGGTCGTACAAAGCACTTCCGCCATTTCTCTGAAACTAAGCGCTTTGCCGGCCGCTCGTTGCAACAACCGGTTAAGCGTTCTTGTTTTTGTAAGTAAAGTCATTCTATTGCCTCCCAAAACTCATAACAACTACAATATATATTGACTTAAATCTCGATTTTGCGCAATGGTTCCCAGTTTTTCCTTAACATATTCAGGTGTAATCGTCATTTTCTCGAGTGACAGCTCAGGCGCTTCAAACGACAAATCTTCAAGCAGCTTTTCCAAAATCGTATGCAGCCTGCGTGCCCCAATATTTTCAGTATTGCGATTTACGTCCGCAGCAATCGAAGCTAACTCACGAATCGACTCATCCGAAAACTCAATCTGTATGCCTTCAGTCTCCAGTAGTGCTGCATATTGCTTTGTCAGAGCATTTTTGGGCTCCTTCAAAATACTTACAAAATCATCCAAGCTTAAACTTGTCAGCTCTACCCGAATCGGGAAACGTCCTTGAAGCTCCGGTATAAGATCTGAAGGTTTGGCAACATGAAAAGCGCCTGCAGCTATAAACAGAACATAGTCCGTTTTGACCGGGCCGTACTTTGTCATAACTGTCGATCCTTCAACAATGGGTAAAATGTCGCGCTGAACGCCTTCCCTTGATACATCCGGGCCTGATCCACGTGAAGGACTTGCGATTTTATCGATTTCATCTATGAAGATAATACCCGACTGCTCAGCTCGAGTAATCGATTCGGATATGACATCATCCATATCGATTAATTTGTTCGCTTCCTCTAAGGTCAGCGCCTTGCGCGCTTCTTTTATAGGCAGCTTGCGTTTTTTGGGCTTCTTCGGCATAAGCTGACCGAATAGCTCCTGCATATTCATTCCCATACCTTCCGGACCTTGCCCAGAGAGCATATCCATCATATTCGGTGTGGAATCCTCCACCTCAATTTCAATAATCTCATTCTCGAGTTTGCCGGCAGCCAGCTGTTCCTTGATTTGCGAACGTTTTTGAAGCATCGCCTGATCTACCTCAGGCTCTGCCGCTTCCTCCTGCGACTGCTGCTGATTTCCAAACAGCATTTCGAACGGATTTTTTTGCGACTTCGCTTTCGCAGCAGAAGGGGCAAGCAGTGAAACGATTCTGTCATTCGCAAGCTTCTCTGCTTTGTCCTTTACCTTTTCGGTTTTTTCCGTCTTCACCATCCGAATCGATATTTCTACCAAATCCCGTACCATTGATTCTACATCGCGTCCGACATAGCCTACTTCGGTAAACTTCGTTGCCTCGAGCTTAACGAATGGTGCTTTTACCAACTTCGCCAAACGGCGTGCGATTTCCGTTTTGCCCACACCGGTTGGGCCGATCATCAAAATATTTTTCGGAACGATCTCATCGCGCAGCGTTTCATCAAGCAAGCTTCTGCGGTAACGATTACGCAGCGCAATCGCGACTGAACGTTTTGCCTGCTTTTGACCGACAATATACTTATCGAGCTCCGCTACGATCTGACGCGGCGTCAGTGCATCATTTCCCATTATAAAACCCCTCCGCTTTATACTCGTTTATATGACCCTCCGAAGCTTCGCGCACTAACAGAAACCTTCATTCGATTTATACGATCTCTTCTACGATAATATTATTATTGGTAAAAACACAAATCTCGGCAGCGATTTCCAAGGCGGATCTTGCAATATCTTTTGCTTCCATTCCCGTTGCGTGACGCTTGAGCGCTCTTGCAGCCGACAATGCGAAGCTTCCTCCCGAACCGATAGCTAAAATGCCGTCATCCGGTTCTATAATTTCTCCATTACCCGAAATAAGCAACAGTCCGCTATGGTCCATAACCAGCATCATCGCCTCTAGCCTGCGTAAAATACGGTCAGAGCGCCAATCCTTTGCAAGCTCGACAGCAGAACGCTGCAAATTCCCATGATGCTCTTCAAGCTTTGCCTCAAACTTTTCAAATAACGTAATGGCGTCAGCAACTGAACCGGCAAAACCCGCAATGACTTGACCGCGGTATAGCCTTCTTACTTTTTTCGCTTGATGCTTCATCACCATGCTGTTCCCGAAAGTCACCTGTCCGTCACCTGCAATTGCGCCTTTGCCCTCATGCCGAACGGCGCAAATCGTTGTCGCGTGAAATTGCATTTCCATCGCCTTGCCTCCTCTAATTTCATGTTTGAAAGGACTCTAATACGATTGCAATACGGACAGCTACTGCAAATGTTCCCTTTTAAATTGTTCTATGCCATCCAATGCGCGATTCGCAATCATTTCGTTCTTTTCTTTCTTGTTGCGAATCTTTTTCTCCAGCGGCGGGAACAATCCGAAATTGGCGTTCATCGGTTGGAAATGTTTAAAATCTGCAGTCGTAATATAATTAGCCATGCTTCCTAATGTCGTTTGCTCAGGCAGCACTACGGGCTCGAGACCGCGCGCGAGCCTTGCCGCGTTAATACCTGCAATTAGTCCCGATGCCGCCGATTCGACATAGCCTTCTACCCCTGTCATTTGGCCGGCAAAAAACAGCGTATCCCGGTTGTTCAGCTGGTATGTCGGCTTAAGCAGCCTTGGAGAGTTAATAAATGTATTGCGGTGCATAACGCCGTATCGTACGAATTCCGCATTTTCCAGCCCTGGTATCAGCGAGAAAACTCGTTTTTGTTCGCCCCATTTCAGATGGGTTTGAAAACCAACGAGATTGTATAACGTCCCTGCCGCGTTATCCTGACGCAGCTGTATAACGGCATGCGGCAGCTTGCCAGTGTGCGGATTAATAAGACCTACAGGCTTCATCGGACCAAACAACACCGTCTGCTTGCCTCTGCTCGCCATTACTTCAATTGGCATACAGCCTTCGAAATATACTTCCTTCTCAAATTCCTTAAGTTCTGCCGTCTCGGCCGTAGTGAGCGCCTCATGGAAAACGTCGAACTCCTCTTCCGTCATCGGACAGTTCAAATAAGCAGCTTCTCCTTTATCATAGCGTGAAGCCAGATACACTTTGTTCATATCTATTGAATCTTTTTCTACAATTGGAGCGGCAGCGTCGTAAAAATAAAAATATTCTTCCCCCAGCAGCTCGCGAATTTGCGAGGACAAGCCCGGTGCCGTTAATGGACCGGTTGCAATGACGACAATGCCGTCTGCCGGGATTTCAGTCACTTCTTCGTTGCGTATCTCAACCAGCGGATGTTCATGCAGCCTCCGAGTAACTTCACCGGAAAATCCGTCACGGTCAACGGCAAGCGCTCCGCCTGCCGGTACTGCATGCAGATCGGCACAGCTCATTATAAGCGAGTCGAGTTGACGCATCTCTTCCTTTAACACACCTACTGCATTCGTCAGTCCGTTTGCGCGTAAGCTGTTGCTGCACACAAGCTCTGCAAATTGATTTGTATGATGAGCCGGTGTTTTGGTGACCGGGCGCATTTCATATAAAACGACGGGAACTCCCTGCGATGCGATTTGCCATGCGGCTTCACTGCCTGCAAGACCAGCTCCGATGACTGTTACTTTTTGTGGTTGCGACAAAATAGGTTCAATCCCTTCTGTGTTTTTTCACCCTGCCCTCGAGGGTTCTGTCCAAACCTTCAAAGGCTTCTAACCAAACCTTTAAAGGATTCAATCCAAACCTTTAAAGGCTTCTAACCAACTTTCAAAGGATTCTAACCAACTTTCAAAAGAGTTTCGAACCCTCCCAAACCCTCCCTTCCAAGGGAGGGCCCCGAGGGCGCTGCCCTCTGGACTCCCGAATCCGTAAGAACGTGGGAGAGAAAGAGATGCGTCAGTGTATATTTGGTTCGGTGAGCGCTTTCGTCCCTTTGGGTCACGCTTTACTTATGGTGTGATTAGCTAGTTTGAAGTCTTAAATTGTTTTTATTATGTATAGAGCAACTTGAGCGATGTGAGTGACTTGAGTGACTTGAGTGACTTGAGTGACTTGAGTGACTTGAGTGACTTGAGTGACTTGAGTGACTTGAGCGACTTGAGTGACTTGAGCGACTTGAGTTTCCTGAGACTTAAGCGACTTAAGCGACTTGAGCGACTTGAGCGACTTGAGCGTTCTTGTGCTGCTGCAATCATTCGGCTGAATTGGTCGCCTGTTTATACCTGCACCTACCAATAAAGGTATAGATGGCGTTATTGAGCTGGATATGGCTTGTTTTTATAAATTAGCGGTATTTTGTGGTCTTATTTTTTGTATAGGGGCTTTTTAACTCAAAATCTATGTTGGAAGAAAAAAATAAGACCAGCAAATACCGTTATATTTTTATTGATTGGCTCTTTTTGATGAGATAACGCCATATTTTACTCTTATTATCGAGCCATTGATCAGTTTGCTGTGGATCTATACAAACTGTTCGCCAGTAATTGGACACTGTCTGTACCGTCAGCATCGTTTTTTCTGAAACAGGCTTATCGATGGTTAAACCCTCCCGAATCGGGAGGGTTGTTCGTGCCGATCGGTTAAATAACTAGCTCGTATAACAACGGTGTCCTCCCTGTTAAGAGGAGGACGGGTTGACGCTGCTGAATTGGGTGGATAAGCTTGCAATCGGCTGCTTCCAAGTGTTAGCCGTTCTCCATGTCATGCTCATCTTCATCCAGAACCTCTTCGGAATAGTCGCATGTTGGACATTGCAGCTTTACGCCGCTGCGGTTTCGCTTCTCTACGAGCATGGAATCGCATTGCGGACAAGGCTTACCAGTCGGTTTGTCCCACGAAACATAATCACAGCCCGGATATTGATCACAGCCGTAGAAGATACGTCCTTTTTTGCTGCGTCTCTCGATAATCTTCCCTTGGGCGCATTTCGGACACGTAACTCCAATATCTTTGACGATAGGCTTCGTATTGCGGCAATCCGGAAAACCGGAGCAAGCAAGAAACTTTCCGAATCTACCCATTTTGTAAACCAGGTGACGTCCGCATTTTTCGCACAGCTCATCGGATACTTCATCTTGTATTTCAATTTCCTTCATTTCATCCTCGGCTACTACAAGCCGCTTCTCAAACGATTCGTAAAAGGTAGCAAGTACCTTTACCCAATCCTCCGTGCCTTCCTCCACATGGTCGAGATTACCTTCCATATTGGCAGTAAATTCGGCATCGAGAATTTCCGGGAAAAATTCTTCCATCAGCTGAATAACGAGATCGCCAAGCTCTGTTGGAATGAATTTTTTCTCCTCCATAGCCACATAACCGCGTTTCTGAACGGTTTCCAGCGTTGGAGCGTACGTACTTGGACGTCCTATCCCGAGCTCCTCAAGCGTCTTTACGAGTCTTGCTTCCGTATATCGCGGCGGCGGCTGCGTAAAGTGCTGCTTTGGATCAATCGCTTCAGAGTTAATAACTTCCCCTACTGCCAGCGGCGGTAAAAACTTATGCTCCTCTACCGTACCGTCATCATTACCTTCAACATACACCTTCATGAAACCGGCAAACTTCACTTTAGAGCCAGCTGCTCTAAAAACCGTATCGCCTGCCTGCAAATCCACCGTCATCGTATCAAGCACAGCTGACTGCATTTGACTCGATACGAAGCGCTCCCAGATAAGCTTATATAAACGAAGCTGATCACGGCTCAGAAACGGCTTCATCGATTCCGGATCACGCAAAACCGAGGTCGGACGAATCGCTTCATGCGCATCCTGTGCGTTACTATTTTTCTTTGTATATACTCTGGGTTGCTCCGGTACGAAGGCTGCTCCGTATTTATCCGTTATATAAAGGTTCGTTTCCTCTTGCGCCACAGGGGATATACGGGTTGAATCGGTTCTCATATATGTAATTAAACCGACTGTACCCTCTTTGCCGAGCTCAACGCCCTCATACAGCTGCTGAGCAACTGACATCGTTTTGGAAGCCCGAAAGCCTAGCTTTCTTGCCGCCTCCTGCTGCAAAGAACTCGTAATGAAAGGTGGCGCAGGATTGCGGAGACGTTCTTTTTCTCTTACATCGGACACGGTGAAGGGACTTCCCTTCATTGCGCTGAGCACTTCCTGCACGTCTGCTTCTTTGCCCAGCTCGCGCTTCTCTCCGTTAACTGAATAATATTTCGCCTCGAAAGGAATACCGGAATGGCTTAGCTTAGCCGTAATCGACCAGTACTCTTCTGGCACGAAAGCATCGATTTCATTCTCGCGGTCAATGATGAGCTTCACAGCGACCGACTGCACACGCCCGGCCGACAAGCCCTTTTTAACTTTTTTCCAAAGCAACGGGCTTATTTTATAACCTACTAACCGATCCAAAATACGCCTTGCTTGCTGTGCATTCACTAAATCCATATTGATTTTACGTGGTGTTTTGAACGCATCCTTAACCGCTTGCTTCGTTATTTCATTAAATACGACGCGGCATGTATCTGTTTCATCCAGCTCCAAGTAGTGAGCCAAATGCCAGGCAATCGCTTCTCCTTCGCGATCCGGATCGGCCGCCAGATAGACGTGTTTCACTTTTTTGCTGGCATCCTTCAATTCCTTTAGGACGCTGCCTTTGCCGCGTATCGTTATATATTTTGGATTAAAATCATTTTCAACCTCGACGCCGATCTGGCTTTTGGGCAAATCGCGAATATGTCCCATAGAAGCTTTTACGATATATTTGCTTCCTAAATATTTTCCGATCGTTTTCGCTTTGGCGGGTGATTCGACGATAACTAAAGAATCTGCCATGTGAGGCGCCTCCTCTCTCCACTGCAAGTTACAATGCGATATATATTGATCCGGGCTGCAGTTCGATTTTCCGTTTTATACATAAATTTAGCAGAAGTGCGTTCAAATGTCCAAACGGAATGGCTGACAGCTCGTGCAATTCATTAATGGACAAGGGCTGATCCTGCAAAAAAGCAACCAGCTTGTTCTCCTCTGAAGTTAACTGAACGGGTGCTGCAGCTTGTTTGGCACCGCTTGTTTCATTAGCTCGTTGATGCGTTTCGATAGCAGCAGGCAGCCACTTCAGCTCATCCAAAATATCTGCCACGCCGCTAATCAGTTTCGCTTCTCCGCGTTTGATAAGCTCGTTAGGGCCTTCGCTCTTTGGCGACGAGATCGGACCTGGAATGGCGAATATTTCTCGCGACATTTCTAATGCATGCTTCGCCGTAATAAGTGAACCGCTGCGCATTGCTCCCTCAACGACGACGGTACCTGCAGACAATGCGGCAATAATACGGTTGCGTTGCGGAAATTGTCCAGGATGCAGCGGGGTACCGATCGGCGTCTCTGAGACGAGCAAGCCCTGCTCCGCAATTTTATTGAACAACGATTGATTTTCAGGCGGATAGCATGTATCGATAGGCGTTGGCAGAACGGCTATGGTGCCTCCAGATCCAAAGAGAGCAGCTTCATGCGCTTTGCTGTCTACGCCTCGTGCGAGACCGCTCACAACGGTTAAACCCGACGCAGAGAGCTCCTGAGCGAGAGCTGCAGCTGAATGCCTGCCATATGCGGTCGGCACTCTCGTCCCTACGACTGCGATTGCCGGACGCTGCAGCAGTTCAACTCTTCCCCTCGCATATAATACCCACGGCGGTTGAGCAATTTCCCTCAATATTGGCGGATAACTCGAATCGAATGGCGTTATGGCTACCGCCCCGGCATTCGCTACCGCAGCGGAAGGATCCTCCGTTAATATCCAAGGACGCTGCTCATAGCGCTCAAACGCGGATTGGGCTTGGCCTTTACGTAACCCTATTGCTAGTAAATCCTCTATACTCCATGAATTTTTATTCCAAAATTGGTGCTGAACGGCTTTCTGAATCGTATGCCACCCAATGCCGGGAATTTCATGAAAAGCAATAATCATTTGCCGGCGAATGTCGGTAGTATTAATCATTATATCCAACCCCTTCTTCATTAGGGCTGGCTTGCATTCTTATCTATTGTGCGTTACACGGCTAAAGAATGCAAGTCAACCGATAAAATAATGGCAGCGTACAAGCGTAAACGGCTGTCGCCCCGCACGAACCGTTAGCTGCGTTTGTGCTCAGCTCGGTTCTGTGCCAGCTTTGGCGGTAAAACTCGTTTCGCGGTGAAATATAGGTATCGTATAAGGTTCAAATTTATACTTTCTTATCATTTAAACAAAAAACAACCTTTCAACTCCCGTTATCGGGTCGTTGAAAGGTTGCTTACCTTACATTGCTCTATTTTATTATTTACGGGTAATACATTTTTCGAGCAAGCCTTGCTCTTGAAGAACGCTCACAAGCGTCGAGCCCATCTCAGAAGGAGTTGGAGCTACTTTAATTCCGCAAGCCTCAAGCGTTGCGATTTTTTCAGCAGCTGTACCTTTTCCTCCGGAAATGATTGCGCCTGCATGTCCCATCCGTTTGCCAGGAGGCGCTGTAGCGCCGCCGATAAAGCCGACAACCGGCTTCTTCATATTCGCTTTAATCCACTCAGCGGCTTCTTCTTCAGCTGTACCGCCGATTTCACCGATCATGATTACAGCGTACGTGTCTGGATCATCATTGAACTTGCTTAAAATATCAATAAACTCGGAGCCTTTAACCGGGTCGCCGCCGATACCGACCGCGGACGATTGACCAATTCCGCGGGTAGTCAGCTGGTGAACCGCTTCATATGTCAAAGTACCGGAACGGGATATAACGCCAACGTGACCAGCGGTATGAATGTAACCCGGCATAATGCCGATTTTGCATTCGCCAGGTGTGATGACACCCGGACAGTTAGGACCGATCAAAGTCGTTTTGCTGCCGTCCATGTAACGTTTTACTTTTACCATATCAAGCACTGGAATGCCTTCAGTAATACAAATAACGAGATCAAGCTCAGCGTCAACAGCTTCCATAATCGCATCTGCAGCAAATGCAGGCGGTACATAGATAACCGAAGCATTAGCACCGGTTGCCGCAACTGCTTGAGCAACTGTATTAAATACAGGCAGGGAAACAAGCGATCCGTTATCAAGAGTAATGTCGACGTTCGTGCCGCCTTTGCCAGGTGTTACGCCGCCAACCATTTGCGTACCGTATTCCAAAGCGCCTTTTGTATGGAACAAGCCCGTAGCGCCGGTAATACCTTGCGTTATGACTTTTGTATCTTTATTGACCAAAATGCTCACTCTTAACTCACATCCCCTGAATGAATTCGTATGCGGGCGTCCCGCACAGCAAAGTTATCTTATTTCACGAGAGCGACAATCTTCTGCGCGCCGTCCGCCATGGAATCCGCAGCCACGATGTTCAATCCCGATTCTTTCAAAATAGTTTTGCCGAGGTCTACGTTCGTACCTTCAAGACGGACAACGAGCGGACGGTCAAGACCGACTTGCTTCGCTGCTTCGACAACACCGTTCGCAATAACGTCGCAACGCATGATGCCGCCGAAGATGTTAACGAAAATACCTTTAACCTTCTCGTCGGACAAAATGATTTTGAACGCTTCAGTAACCTTCTCTGCCGTCGCACCGCCCCCTACGTCCAGGAAGTTGGCAGGGTCGCCGCCGTAATATTTGATGATATCCATCGTGGCCATCGCAAGACCGGCGCCGTTAACCAAGCAGCCGATGTTGCCGTCAAGAGCGATGTAGCTAAGGTCGAATTTGGATGCTTCGATTTCCTTAGCATCTTCTTCTTCAAGGTCGCGCAGCTCAACGATATCTTTGTGACGGTACAAGGCGTTCGAATCGAAGTTCAGCTTCGCATCAAGCGCGATAACTTGTCCGTCGCCGGTAACGACAAGCGGGTTGATTTCTGCAATCGAAGCATCTTTCTCAACGAATGCAGTGTACAGAGAGATCATGAATTTAACTGCTTTGTTTACAAGCTCGCCTGGAATGTTGATCGAATAAGCCAATTTGCGAGCTTGGAAAGCTTGCAAGCCGACTGCCGGATCAACAATCTCTTTGAAAATTTTCTCCGGGGAGTGCTCGGCTACTTCTTCAATCTCCGTACCGCCCTCTTCCGAAGCCATCATAACGACACGACCCGTACAGCGGTCTAGAACAACGCCGATATAATACTCTTTCTTAATATCGCAGCCTTGTTCGATCAGAAGACGTTTTACTTCTTTGCCTTCCGGTCCTGTTTGATGCGTAACCAGCACTTTGCCAAGAATTTCACCAGCGTATGCGCGCACCTCGTCCAAATTTTTTGCTACTTTAACTCCGCCCGCTTTACCGCGGCCGCCTGCGTGAATTTGAGCTTTCACGACAACCACCGGTGTTCCAAGCGCTTTAGCCGCTTCAACAGCTTCATCGACCGAGAAGGCTACTTTTCCTTCTGGTACGACTACACCATACTGTTTAAGGACCGCTTTCCCTTGATACTCATGGATATTCATTGTTGAAATCCTCCATTTCACAGACTGAAATCAGTCATATGTACACAAACCTCTATTATTGTAGCACCTTTCCTCATTCGTTACCTTATTTTCATACAAGATTAATACGGCTTTTTTGATATGGGTTTCATCTCAATTTGAGATTAAACAGCTATAGTGCGACAAACTACGCCATTTAATATGTCCAAATGCCCTCTCTTATACGCTGATTTCATTATAAGATTGACAACATTAAGCCAACTAAACTATGATATTTTCAAATTCAATACAAATGGAACGGAATGGTAAGGAAGCACCTTCATTCAGACGATGGGGGTGCTTTTTTTGTTATGTTCAGTCTAATTCAGAGCGCAAGTGTATATGGCGTCGACGGCAAAAGCATATCGGTAGAGGTTGACATAGCCAGTGGGCTTCCACAGGTAAATATTGTCGGATTGCCGGATCCGGCTGTCCGCGAATCGGTCGAGCGGGTACGGGCCGCCTTAAAAAATAGCGGTTTTACGTTTCCTATGGACCGCATAACGGTCAATTTAGCACCCGCTGATTTACGTAAAGAAGGCACGTCGTTCGATTTAGCGATTGCTGCAGGCATATTGACGGCCAGCGGACAAATAAGCGCTGCTCCATTTGAGCAAACGCTGCTTATTGGCGAGCTTTCACTGAACGGCAGCGTCCGTCCAGTTGCCGGCGTATTAGCGATGATCGAACAAGCGAAGCAATCCGGGATCAGACGAGTCCTGCTTCCACTCATGAACGTTTCGGAAGCGGCTTGGATTTCCGATGTGGAGCTGTTTGCTTTGACGCACTTGAAGGAGCTTGACCTGTATAAGAAGGAACAGAGCGGTTGGGAGCATATTCGGGTAGACCGCACGAATGCTGCTGATGGGTTGATCGATAATTGGCATTCTTCGCATGAGAATTATGATGAGATTGGCGATTATGGCGATGTAATCGGGCAGCACCAAGCGAAACGAGCGATGCTCATAGCTGCGGCAGGCAAGCACAACATCCTCACTTTGTGTAACGTTGTCCTGCATATACTACCACCCCGATTATTTGCCCGCCAAACCTCCCGTTAATCCCGCCAACTCGTCGAATACACCTAATTCAAACGATAAGACCGCTTCCCGTCGCGACGAATTACGGTTGTCTTTCTTCGTCACAAATTCAACGACTTTGGAAGTTACGACGAACCGCGTAATCAGCTTCAATATTTCTTCGCGGGAATAGTCGTCTTTGACGTTCAAGGCTTCAATATCACGAATCCGCGCTTCGATACGTTCCACTTCATCAAATATCGCTTCATTAGTTAACGACAATCCTTCGACTTCCCGAAGCAATACGTCCTTACGTTCCGCTAACTCATCCGAAAGCTTGTCGTAAAGGGCTTGCGATACTTTTTTCTTCATTACATTACGAAGCAATACTTCGCTTTCTGCTTCGATCTCCGCAAGTTCCGATTGTTTCGCTTCCAATTGTTCGACGGCGGGCGTATCAATCCGCTTGTTTAGTGCGTCGATCTGATCGCGAAGCTTCAATATATGTTTGTCCTTCTGGCGCACAAATACCGTTATCAGTCCGTTTGTGCGTAGATCGTCGATCTGTTCGTAAATCGCGGATTCGTTGATGTTTTTCGCGTCGCAAGCTTTTGTTCCCTTTTGCTTCTTCGAATTGCAATTAAAGAACGCCCGCCCCCGGTCTACATTCCGCGTATACGTCCCGCCGCATTTACCACAAAAGATTTTACCCGCAAATTCCGACGTCCCAGAATAAATGCCTTTTTGGTTAATGTGATTTACCTTTGAACCACGCAACTTATTTACCTTATCGTATAATTCCCGGGACAATATCGCGGGAACGCGGTTTTCATGTACAATCCACTCCGCTTCATCATTTACAACGGGCGTCTTTCTACTGAATACCGAGCCTGCATTGTATTTATTGCGTATCAATGCACCGTAATACTTTTCTTGGCTTAACATGCGCTTAATTGCTTGCGGAACAAACGATTTGCCTTGACGCGTCTTTATTCCTTGCTCGTCTAGCGCATTGATTATACGGCGTATACCGATACCGTCGGCGTACAATTCGTAAACTTTGCGGATAACTGCCGCTTCTTCTTCGACTATCGTCAATTCGTTAGTTTCTTTATGGTACTTGTACCCGTAAATTTTATTGGGGGTAAAAATCACGCCTTTTTTCATCCCTTCCTTATGACCAAAGATAACCTTCGTCGATTTGTCGATAGATTCCTGCTGAGAAAAGTTAAGGAACATATTCAACATAAACTCTTTCTGAATGTCGTCGAATACTAAATTAATGTCCAAAAAATAAACGAATACGCCCTTCTTCAAAAGTTCCCGCAATACGTCAATAACCAAAACGTTACGGGCGAAGCGACTCGTATTCTTGACGAAGATTCGATTAAATAAAGGCTTGCGCGTGCTTGCGGTAAAAACCGACTTTTTGGGGTTAATTTTTGTCTCGTCAAGTCCAGCGTCATAAAGCATCCGTGTAAATTCTTCGCGGCGGCTCAAGCTAGTACCCGAAATGCCTTGATCGGCGTAAATTTTGAAAAGGGAAAACTCTTTACTTTTCGTAATCTCGCGTTCGAAGTATGCTTTCTGATTCTTGAAGCTATTTACCTGTTCTTCGGAACCAGTCGAAACGCGGCAATAGGCGGCGGATTTAATCTTCGCCCTTGACTGGCGGCTAGTCGATTGCCCATATGTATCTTCTGTTAGGTTATCAAAGGTATTAGACAATTCAGATCTTCTCCTTTACATGGTTTTGTTCAATTTTATAAATGATAACATTGTCACGCTAAATTTGTCCAACAAAAAATACGCCACTCAAGGCGTATTATTCGTTGTTTCCACGATATCGCTTGTACCGTCGGAATAACGGACTATTAAATAAATGCTATCAATCGTTTTGATCTCATATTGAAACACGATCTCCTTATTATACCTCTTCGTTTTTGTGACCAATGCTTTACAACTCCTCTTTTTTTGTCACGAATGAATATCGAGGAACGTTTTCGTATGTGACGAAAGTAGAGGAGTTTTTTTCAAGCTATAAGTCGATTCTCAGCACTAAATAGACATATTGATATATACGGGCTTGTGTTTCATACATATACATTCCTATAGAAGTGAAATGGTATAGCCGCCATTTCACCCCTTAGCAGCCTACGTTCCTATGAGCGCGGCTGCTTTTTATTTTGTCTAAGGAGATGAGACGAATGGATTTAGATGCAATGAATATCAAAATACTCCGCCAGTTAAACGGCCTCACGCAGCGCCAGCTCGCCGAGCTGCTAGGAACGAATCAACCTGTCGTGGCCATGGCCGAATCGGGATCGATCCGATTGTCTGCAGCTCATATGGAGAAATTGGTCGAGATCCTTAAAGCAGCGGATCCGCGCTCGCAGCGAGTTATTCGGGCAGTGCGAGGTTGGTCGCATGAAAGTTTATAAACAGCTTTCGATTGTCCGGAACGGCAGTAACCGTCCGGCAGAGGTTATAGCGATCACAGAGGCGGATCTAACATACCGCTTCACTGTCAGCCCGGTGCTTTCCGATGCGGCCGTCGTCTCTTTATTAGGCTCGTTGATAGATCATTCCGAGCGCGGCGATACCCCGGAGAAGAAACGGAGGCACGGCCAGAAATGAAAACGATCCGAGTTTATCGCGAGGACGACAATGATCTCAGCCCCGAAATGTTATATGTGGCCGATATACTTGCCACTCCCGGCCGTAACGGAATGAAGCTGGAGGAGATTGGTGACGCGGTTGGTGTCTCGCCTCGTACAATTTCACGCTGGCGCAGCTCCCCGGCCTTTGCTCGTCACGTTCAAGCTAGAACTGTACAGATCGTTGGTGAACGCCTCCCGGAGATTATGAATGTCGTGGCCAACCGCGCCGAGGAAGGCAGCGCTAAACACGCAGAGCTAGTTTTTAAAGCCCTAGGCCTGTTAAAAGATCATCACGTACTAACGGCGCAGCCATCAATCGACGAAGAGCGCACGAACCAAAATATTGAGCGCACTATACGAGAGCTTGAGGAGCAGCTTCGATATATAGAGGAGGACTGACAATGAAGAACGCTTATAAACTGTTTCAGCTAGAACAATGCAAGCACGAGGAGCGGATCGCAGCACTCAACGAGGAGCTGACGCTCGCAGCAGTCGAGCTGCAGGAGTTGCAGAGAGAACGCGAGGCCGTTCTGCGTAACGTTACAGGTAACGGTGATGTAACGATCATAGAGAGCAACCTAGAGGCCGCTACACGCCGTCACAACGCGTTACAGGAGCGTATTCGCTACGCCGAGGAATCCAAGCTGCAGCAGCTCTCAGCCATGCTCAATGACGTTGAAGCGTGGCGGTTGCGTTCCGTGGCCAAGAAAGAGGACGAATATAAGGCCGCGATTCGTGAGCATAACCGCCGCAAAATTGAGTTTCTACAGAGCGCGAAACGGATCGGCGAGCTTGCCAATGACGTGGACGCTATCAATACGGAATCTAACGAGCATAGACGTGCTGCAGGAGCGCCGGAGCTTCGACACTGGCCATTCCGTCACCAGCACACGATAGACGCTAATCCAAGCATCAACGGCTATGAGGATGCCTCTTGGAAGGCACTCGCAGCGTCCGAATGGCTTATACGCGAGGCACTTCTAAACGGACGGCTGCCGCTATGGTCTAAGGAGGTAATGACAAATGAACACGGAGAATAAGGAACGCGATCCGCTGGATCTGATCCGTGAGGCGTACGACGCTGCAGGATTAACGGAGAAGGACGGATCCCAGACGGATGAGCCGGACGCTGCGACGGAGTCCGTGGACGATCTGCCGCTATTTGAAAAGCTGCGCCGGGGATTCGAGCAGTTAGGTTTCAAGGGAGAGAGCGGCCGCCGTTAAACGGTCGCCTCTCTCTTTTTACATAGCTATGTACAGGATCGGAACGCCGCCGCCATATATCCAGTATCGTCACACTCTTCTCTCTCTATCGTTATTGATTACTGTATACGGTATATATCTGTAGGCGTACCGCCGGAGGCAACACTTATATATTCGTAACAAATACCAAGATCAACACACGAAAGGAGAAATAAAATGAAATTGTGGCGAAAAGTAAGCCGCGCAGACGTGTTCCGCCTAACCTTTGAGGAGCATCAGCTCATTCAGGAATCAAGGCTCCGGAATAAAAATTGGACAGAGGGGAAAATTCGTTGGACTAAGCAATTGGAGAAATCAGTCTATAGAGCATTATTGTATCCAAAAAAGGATTCGGGGAATTATGTGCAGCGGATTACTTCAATATTGCTCTTAGAGCTAGATTTTACAATCGAAGCAAAAGCTCAAGCATATAAGCGTAAATGGCTCCGCTCCACTGGATTAAACGCTGACGATTTCGCCTCTGTGTTTCGTGAGGAGGTTTTTCGATTTATCGGTGGTGGCGGAGATTGGCCTAACGGAGATTTTTATATTATCGAGACGTTAGAATTAGCTTGGAAGCGCCGAGCCGTGGATCTTATCCGGAAGGAGACAACAAAACAGCGCAAATGGGAGCGCGGCATGGAACAGATTGACGCAAGTGGGAAAGAACACCCTGACCAATGTACAAACGTCGAACGCGAAGCTATTATCCGCGCTATGCTGGAGGATCCATCTTTCACAGCTGAGGAGCGTCAATTATTTATTGCCGTATATGAGGATCCAGAAGCGTCAAACGGTGAGCTGGCGAAGGTACTCGGTTATAGCCATCCGGAGACTGTCCGACGTATTAAAAAGCGAATACGCGATAAGTTAGCTAGATAACGCATGTTATGGGATTAATGGCGTATGGATATTTACCGCGTTAAAAAGCCGCCAGCGCCGCCGTATACGTCCTAATCAGAAAACTTCGACCGGGATCTGCGTCCAATCTCTGACAGGACAGGCATTCGGATCGGTGCTATACTTAAGGCCGATCTACTTTATGTAGTTTCGCTTACAGGGGAGAGGCTGTCGATTATTCGGCGGCCTCTTCGCCGTTTATGGGGATCCCTAAAACGGTGATTTAGGGGAAAAATGTTCCAATGTGTAAATGAAGCCCGAAACAGCCCTTTTTCATTCCCTTAATCCGTCCCTATTTCTTTTTCCCTTTTTATGTGCTAGTATACGTTTTAGGGAATACATAACAGGGGGAATTGAGATGGCCAAAGTCGGATACGCTCGCGTCAGTACAAAGGATCAAAACTTAGATTTGCAGATAGCCGCATTGAAAGCAGAAGGATGCGAACGGATCTTTCAAGAGAAGGCCAGCGGCAAAAAGGATGATCGCCCCGAATTGGCTGCCTGTCTCGATTATCTTCGTCAAGGTGATACGTTAGTGGTCTATAAGCTGGATCGGCTAGGACGCTCCACAGCTAAGCTCGTTAATCTAGTCGATGATCTTCATAAACGGGATATTACGTTTGCAAGCACCACAGACAAAATAGACACGTCTACCCCGGCAGGGAAGGCTATGCTGACGATCCTGAGCGCGTTCGCACAATTAGAGGCCGATCTCATAAGGGAACGCACGATAGACGGCCTAGCATCGGCTAGAGCGCGCGGCCGTGTAGGTGGACGCAAGCCTAAAGAGGAGAGCGCCGTTCAACATGCGTTAACGCTCCACGCCTCCAAGAAATACAGCATAGCAGAGATCTGTAAGACAACAAACGTAAGTAAGTCCGTTCTATATCGTGCATTGCAAGCTCAGTCCTAGCGGCTGGGCTTTTAATGTACCCGCCACCACCCCCGGCCACGGCCTCGACTCTCAAAGCAAGCGTTCCGAACATTTTTACAACATTTTTGAAACTTCGGGGTAAAAGGGAAAAGCCGCTCCCGTGCGGTAACACGGAAACGGCCCTCCAAGAAGTAAAGTCACGGAGAGAGGAAGAGTTAAGCCCCTCTCTCCCCTTTTAGTATAACACAGCCGTCCATTTCATTTGAACACGTTTATCTAGGATCAACCGCGTTTCCGTCCCAGAAGCCTCTCAGTTTTTCGATTGTAAATGAACGTTGCGGCGCAAACAACAAGTGTTATCACTTGCATAACAATAATAGCTATCAGCATTTTTCGTATCCTCCTTTTACTAGCGGTCTGTGTCGCCCTCTGGCGCTCGCTGTCGAGCTGCCTCGATAGTTCGTTCGCTTCAACCACTGGGAGAGCTGTCGTCCGTTCCATCAATATATTACGCCCGGTTCCCACAGATCGCCCGGATTATCCCCGGTTACATCATCGATGCAGTCCAGTAACTTTTCCATAAGCGTCAGGCTTGCGAATGAACTAGAAAGATGATTGCTGTAACTGAACGGCCCCGTAGGCGTTGAGGCCACCGTAAAGCCTTCCATACGTCGAGCAGTTTCCGTCAGGGTGCGTACCGCCGTTTCATCCCCCGATAGATCACCGTCTGCCCAGATAATTTCCACGGATCGTCCGTCCAGTTTCCCCGTCACCGTGTACTTCATTTTGCACAACCCCTCATAATTTTATTGGATTAGTCTTTGAAATCATCGCGCATATGGCGGAGCTGATGTTTGATTTCGCTAAAGTTGCCGATAGCCACATCTTTCGTCTCATTTTCATTGCGATCCACATTAGCAATTCGATCAGATTTCCACTTCCGAAGCCTTTTCTTTGATCTCATATAAGGAGTCCGCAATCCGGCCCATAGCACACGGAGCTTATATCTTACAATTTCTGTACGAGATAGGGGAGTGATTTTGCTCGAAGCCCTATAAAGCATGTAAACAGAATACTTTTTCCCGCTCGATAGCTGGTACCTAATCAGAAAAGGCTGTCCTAAGAGCAAACGTGTCCAAGACTCGTCCGTTTTAAAATCTTCTTTAGAGTTAGGCTGCATATATCTTGGCCCATCTGCTCTTTTACGAGAGTCGTCAGACCACAACAGCCTAGGATCAAGGGGATCAGGTTCGAGAGAATCGAGAGTAACCGTGTAAAGCTGAACATTAAATGCGATCCCGGGTCCAGTGTTGTAAAGTGTGAATTTCGGATCGCCAGTTAATTTAAAATCGATCAGCTCGACAAGCGTATGAGCTGTTGTGTTTATGGATAGCTTTGCAACCCTAATAGCCAAGTATGCAACATAAAGAGAAAAAATAGCTGCTCCAGCTTGAACTAATGCGGACATCATTTGTACGAATGAGCTGTTTTCTGGCCCCTGCAACCAATCGATAAATTCCTTCATTCCGATCCCTCAGCTTCTATCTTGAAATCAAATTTACTAACTGCCCCTTCGTGAGCCAAGGCCTCCGCTTATGCAGCATCCGATGACAAAGAGTATTGATAAATTGTTCCTCTAATACGATCCTTCCAAGCTAAATTGAGAGAAAAATCCATTACCTGACGGTCGGACACACGAGTATAGATATCCTCTAAAGTCCCATGCACTCCTAAATCCTTCATAGCGTCAATAATCTCATCCAACCATGGTCTAGGCTGCGGCAAAAAAATCCCTCCACTTAATAAATCAAACAAAAAAGGTTCAGGCGATGCTTTCGCGCTGAACCTTTTTTAACCGATGCTTTCGGATTTGTTTCCAGTATATCACAGTAAAGTGAGACTCGTCTATATCTAAAAATCCATATGTATCAAGGATTTCTACTCCATGATTTTGTTACATAACCTGCTGCTTAACGGTCCTCCTGGAACAGGCAAAACGATGATGATCCGGCGTTTGCCCGGTATTTTGCCGATATTGAACGAGCAAGAAGCGCTTGAAGTAACGAAAATATACAGCGTTGCCGGCAAGCTGGCAGAGAGTTCGCAAGGCCTTATTATGCACCCGCCATTTCGCGCACCTCACCATACGATATCGGCAGGCGGACTGATCGGAGGAGGCTCCATACCGAAGCCCGGAGAAGTAACTTTGGCGCATCGGGGCGTGCTTTTTCTTGATGAGCTGCCCGAATTCCCAAGACAGGTACTGGAAGTATTGAGGCAGCCGCTGGAGGATCGTATCGTTACGATTTCCCGCTCCAAAGCTGTGTTTCAATTCCCTGCGAACATCATGCTGGCAGCTTCCTTTAATCCGTGTCCTTGCGGATATTACGGTCATGAATATGGCGAAAAGCGCTGCACCTGCAGCGCTTCGAATATTAGCCGCTACCGGTCTAAAATTTCTGGACCTCTGCTGGATCGTATCGATCTGCAGCTCGAGGTGCCTCGCCCGATATCATTTGATAATGTCAAGGCCGGAAGCTCTCTTACCTCCGCTCAAATGCGAGGGAAGGTGATTGCCGCAAGGTCTTTTCAGCAAGCGCGCACCTCTGGGATGGGAGCTGCTGCGAACGGCGAATTATCCGGTGCGGCCCTGCGCAAAACGGTTAATCTCAATCGCGAGGCAGCAAGCTTGCTTGAAAATGCTTTTGCGGCGCTCGGCATCAGCATGCGCGCTTATGATCGAATGCTTAAGCTGGCTCGTACGATTGCAGACGTAGAAGCTAGCGAGGCCGTTGAAGCCGAGCATGTTGCCGAAGCCATTCAATACCGCAGGTTGGATAACCATATGTCATAAACACATCCAAAGGGCTTCCCCTCGAGCTTTATAACCTTAGAGGAAGCCCTTTTTATTCATGCTTTGGACAAGCTTCAAAATGCTCCTTCATAGTGCTTATATTCGATGACCGCACTGCTCTCCCGGCTAACGGTAACAGCGATGACATCGAATCGAATGGACGGACTCGCAAGCCCGCTGCTTCGCATATAAACCTGCGCTGTCTCTCTCACCTGCTGCTGCTTACGGCGATCGACGGACTCCGCTGCGGTGCCGAACCTGCCGCCCAGCTTACGCGTCCTTACTTCTATAAAGATAAGTCTGCCGTTATGCTCAGCTATAATATCAATCTCACCGCTGCGGCAGCGCCAATTGCGTTCCTTAATGAAATAGCCTGCCTCCAGCAAAATTGTACAAGCCGCATCTTCGCCCCATTTACCTGTTTGCTGCCTATTATTAGCTCCTTGATGACTTTCACTCATCCTTCCAATCCCTCGCTTTTCGGTCCGAACGATAGACGAAGCTTAAAATCTCAGCTACCAGCGTGTAGAGCTCTGGCGGAATTTCCTGATCGATGTCCAGCTTCGACAGCACTTCGACGAGCGAGGAGTCCTCTTGCACCGGAATGCCGTTTTCCTGTGCTTTTTCGAGTATCAAGTCCGCCATATGCCCTTTTCCCTTGGCGACCATCACCGGTGCTAAGCGTTCGCCAGGCTCATACTTTAGAGCCACCGCTTTTTTAATTCGCGTTTGCTGCGTGTTGTTTTCATGGCCGCTGCTCATATCCGGTAATCGACTCCCTTGTAGCGAGTGGATGAAAATTGCGACAGATCAGGCGGCTGTTGGCTCTTCGACGCTGCAGCAGCCGCCTCCGCCCCTTGCTCCCCTGCTTTAGGCAATGGCGTTGTCCGCAGCGACAGCAGCTGATAGCCTGCTTGCTGCAGGCTGTCAGCTATTTCTGATCGTGAAGAGTCGGCAAGAGCTGCGATAGCCGGATGATCATTCCATAAATTCAAGCTCACAATCTTATCCGTTACATTTACATCGACCATCGTTTCCCCTAGCGTGTTCATCGACAGGCTGAACATTAACCGGCAATTAGCCGCATCGAGCTCTCCCTTTCTTCCGCGTCTCGTTTGAATATGAACGGATGCCGTTTGACTACCATCCTGACTATTTAGCGGAATAAACATCGTGACGTGAGTGAAAACCGAGCTGTTTCGCTCAGGCGTTAGGAGCAGCTGCTGTCCGGTTATTTGCTGGACGAGCTGCTGTGCCGTTTCCTTTATTGCGGGAGGGGTATCCTCTGCAGCAACGAGCGATAACAGTGCGCTTTTGAGAGACTCCGCCTGCTGCTGCTGGGGCTGCGGGCTATCTGGCACCTGATCATCGGTAACAGCTGACATTTGATTTGCTGCTGCCGCAAACGCTCGCTCTGCGTTTTGTCGTAAATCCGTTATCCGATTGCTCTGTTGATATTCTAATTTTTCTACTGCTCCTTGTAACGTGGATGCTGCTGCTTGTCCCGTATCTGGTTCCGCTTGCAGGACAAGCGCAGGCGCTGCTGTCGCAGTGCTGCGATTATTACCTGCTGTGGCTGCAGCATCTGGCTGGGCTGCCGGCTGCGCATCAGCTGCCTTCTGTGGATGCGCATCTGCGGTCAATACTTTCGTCAGCTGCAGCTCATGGTCCACACCGAGCCATTTCATCATTTGACCGAGCCAATTCGGTTGATTTGCCGCAGCATGACCTGCTTTCGGCTCTGGTAAACCAGGAGCAGTTGAGTTTTCAGCCTCAGTTGCTCCTGGTTTAAGTCCAGCATCGATCAAAGTCTCCGTTCGCGCCGATTGATTAGCTAGCGGCGCTGCTGGCGCGGCCTGCGCTGCAGCAGAAGGTGCGCTTGAAACCGTAACGGCCTGATGAGCTTCACCCGCTGCGGAAGCACTGCGCAGCAGCGCTGCTCCTTCAGCAAGCAATGCTTGCACACGTGCTGCCGCCTGCGGCAATGGCTTCGGTTCTGCGCCGTCGCCATCAGCCAGAGCGTCTGCAGCATCTGCACCGCCGGCAATGGCAGCCAACTGCTGATGCAGCGTATCAATGAGTTCATGCGCACCCCTCCCGAACATAACCTGCTGCATCCCGGCTATCGCAGCACTTGTCATCGGCAGCCCCCGCTTAAATAGGGCAGCAGACGCCTGCATCCATTGCTCCGTATCCGTACCTGCCGGCATCGCGGACGCCGCTTGCTGAAACGATTGCGCCACATCGCGGTTAAGTATAACGCCTTCTTTCCGCAAATCTTTAACGATCTCGACCGCCCATTTTTGTTCCGGCAGTGCCAGCTGCTTCGCCCACTCCTTGAACGTGTCCTCCGGCAGCCCTACCGCGCTTGGCTCGACCTGCTTCAGGACAACGAGAGCTCCATTCGACTGCGGCTGTACCTGAAGCAGCGCCGACTGTCCCACATGCAGCGGCAGCTCTAGCTTCGCCCGCACCTGTACCCCATTGATTTGAACGATCGCTTCGTTATTCTCCGCCACCTGCAATATAACCCCGCGTATGATTTGACCTGCCTTTAGCTCCATTCCGCGGGATTCTCCACTTGCAGCTTCTCCGAACAGGCCTCTCATCATATGACTAATATTCATTTATAAATCCGCCTCCATAGCCACTGCGGCCGCCTCCATATATAAACCTTATATCGGCTGAAACCAGCCAACCCTGAAGCGTTTGTGTCCTCAAACAAACATGATCTATAAAAAAACGCCCATTAATGGCTCAAGGCATTCCAATACCTTAAGTCATTAATCGAGCGTTTCAAACATGATATGATCAGCTAAAAGAGCACTAATTGCTCCTCTGTGAACAAATTTCCTAGAAATGATCTGCGGTGCAGCGGGCTTGGTCCGTTTTCAAGCAGCCGCTCCCGGTGCAGCTTCGTTGCGTAACCTTTGTGAACCGCAATGCCGTATGCTGGATACTGCTGCTCCCATTCGTCCGTACACAGCCTGTCACGCGTCACCTTGGCCACTATGGATGCCGCTGCAATGGACTGGCTCGTCGCATCCCCTTTGATGATGGAAAGCTGTGGCGACGGCACGTCGACCTTCTCTGCATCAATGAGCAAATAGTCCGGTGACGCCTGCAAGGATTCCACAGCAAGCTTCATCGCAAGTCTGGCAGCCTGCTTAATGTTGATTCGGTCGATCGTCTCAGCATTAACATGAGCAACCGACCACGCTACGCATTGCTGCAAAATGATATCATACAGCTGGTCGCGCTTTTTCTCGGAAAGCTTCTTTGAATCATTAACGCCATCGATGACCAAATCCGGCGGCAAAATAACAGCAGCGGCCACAACGTCTCCGAATAAGCAGCCCCGGCCAACCTCATCAACACCGGCAATCGACTTATATCCATCAATCCATAACGACTTTTCATACTCCAGCACGTTACGTTCCCCCGATTCCACGTGCCTAACCATGTTCGTACGATTGCCCATTCAACCATACGGAACGGGTTAGATTTGTTAATCAAATTCATTAATAAGGCGGTGCTTCCAACGTAATGCGCCCTAGCTTACCTGCACGCAAATCACGCAAAATAATGCCTGACGTTTTCTCCAAGTCAACGCGTCCTCCGCTAATCAGACAGCCTCTGCGACGCCCGATATCCTCCATCACGCGTACGATTTCATCGGAATCCGCAACATCCTTCGGCGGCGTTTCAAGCTCGTATCGTTCCTGCAGCGTCGGCCAATAACGATCAACAAGCTCCCGCACAGCAAAAAAGGCGATATCATCAACGTTCAAAATTTGTTCTCTAATGGCACCTGTCATGGCAAGACGGTAGCCTACGAGCTCATCCTCAAACTTAGGCCATAAAATACCCGGCGTATCGAGCAGCTCCATATCTCCGCCAACTTTAATCCACTGTTGACCTTTGGTTACACCCGGGCGGTCACCCGTAAGAGCAATATTTCGGCCGGCGAGACGGTTAATGAGCGTGGATTTCCCCACGTTTGGAATACCTACAATTAATCCGCGTACCGCACGAGGGTTCATCCCTTTTGCAATTTGACGTGCAATTTTCTCATGTAAAATCTGTTTCGCCTTAACCGGAATATCACCGACTCTCGTTCCTGTCGAAGAATCAACCGACACACACTCATGACCTTCGTTAGCAAAATAGGCCATCCATTGCTCCGTCGTTCTCGGGTCAGCCAAATCCGATTTGTTTAGAACGATTAACCGCGGCTTTCCGCTCAAAATTTCCTCTACCATGGGATTTCGGCTCGAGAGCGGAACGCGGGCATCCAATAGCTCTATGGCAATATCGATTAGTTTCAGCTTTTCTTGTATTTGCCGTTTTGCCCGGGTCATATGACCCGGAAACCATTGAATGGTCATTTACACACCTCATTTAGTCCAATGCTTAATAAACTCTAGTTTGTTCAAAGGCCAAAAAATAATGTCTGCCCGTCCCACTACTTCATCGTCGGATACAAAACCGATAACGCGGCTGTCCGTACTGTCGGAGCGATTGTCGCCGAGCGCAAAAATCGTCCCTTCCGGAACCGTCATTTCCGGCACTTCATCATTCGGGAAGTTATAATTAGAGCCTTCTCCGTTATACAACCTGCCATTGGCATGGGCAGCTTCAATCGCTTCCTTTATGTACGGCTCGTCGATTTTCTTATCGTTAATGTACAGATCATCGCCTTCGAGTCTTATCTTATCGCCGGGAACGCCAATGACCCGTTTAATAAATTTTCTGCCTTGCTCTGGAACATCAAAGACGACCACCTCGCCAAACTTCGGTTCGCGAATGGTATACAAGATTTTGTTAACAATCAACCGTTCGCCGGTTTCAAAATTCGGCTGCATCGAAGGCCCGTCCACAATGAACGGAGAAAATAAAAACTGGCGAATAAGAAAGACGAGAACGACCGCGATAACTAACGCCTTTATCCATTCCACGATTTCCTTGTAAGCCCCGCTCTGCTTGCTCGAGCTGGACGCATGGGTCACTGCACGGTCCGGCATTGTTTGCTGAACGTCTGCATGTGGTTGAAGTTCCTTAGAGTTATTTTCGCTGCCTGAGTCCAGCCCGTCATTACGCTGATGTGAGTCCAATCTGTTCGCCTTCTTCCCAAATGCTGTAATATGTATATCTCATTTTTGAAAAACGAAAAGGAGCTTGTTTGCGCAAGCCCCTCTAGTCGTTTGATCTTAACGAATTTCTTTAATTCTAGCAGCTTTACCGCGAAGACTGCGAAGGTAGTACAGTTTCGCACGACGTACTTTACCACGGCGAGCCACTTCGATTTTTTCGATTTTAGGCGAGTTAAGCGGGAAAGTTCTTTCCACACCAACACCGTAGGAAATTTTACGCACAGTAAAAGTTTCGCTGATTCCACCGCCGCGACGTTTAATAACAACGCCTTCGAACAATTGGATACGCTCACGAGTTCCCTCGATAACTTTTACGTGAACTTTCAGCGTGTCACCAGGACGAAAGTTCGGTAGATCTTGGCGCAGGTTTTCTTGCGCAATTGTTTGCAAAAGATTCATATGAATTCACTCCTTCCACCATAGACGTTCTTATGAGCTCACCGAATTCCACTGAACCGGTTCATCGCTGATAGCGGACCGTCCGACTTAACGAACAACATTAGAAATTTTACCACAATGTGCGGAGCAATACAACACGTATTTTGAAATCAACGTTTCATGTATACTTAAATTGACAAACAACGACAAAGTGAGGTGCAAACTGTTGTTAAAATTACAGAAGTCCGTTTTTGTTAAAAAGAAATTATGTATTGCTGCAGCTTTATTATTCTCCGTAATTACAGCCCCGGCTCAAATCTCCGCAGAGCTATTACCATTCAAGGATACAAATGGACATTGGGCTCAAACCTACATATCTTGGGCCGTTGAAGAGCATTTAACGCAAGGATACGGCGATGGCTCCTTCCAGCCTAACCGGCTGATTAATGAAGCGGAATTTTTGGCAATGCTGCTGCGGGCTTACGGCTTAGTACCACCCTCGTCCGCTGAAAGCGGTGTTTGGTACAAGCCTTATTACGATTATGCCAACAACCTTGGCTGGCCATTAACCTTTATAAATGACAGCGGAACATTCCGCCGCGGCCAAGCGGCTTTGCTCCTTGCCTCAGCTGCCAGCGGCAAAGCATTCACTGAGCAAAGCGCAATACAATGGCTGCTTGATGAACATATCTCGAACGGCCGAACGTCGGCTACCGTAAATGGCTTTATACCAAACGGCAAACTGACGCGCGCCGAAGCGTTAACGTTTTTTTATAAGCTTAAAGAGCATACGAAAGCATTATCCGCAGCCAAAATATCATCACAACCAGGAACAACGCTAGGCGGCATTGCTCTTAACGATTCTGCTCAGAAGCTTCAGCTGACACTCGGCAAGCCATCTCGGATCGACGCCAGCGAAAATGGCTTCGCATGGTATATCTATAACAGCAGCTATACCAATTTCATGATGTTTGGTGTGGCAGATGCGAAAGTGTCCGCGCTTTTCTCTAATGCGGGCAGCAGTTGGAGAGTTTCCACTGGCATTAAAATCGGTCAAACGATTGCGGCTGCCAAGCAGCTCACAGGCACGGCAAGCAACGCAGAAGCAAACGATGATTATTATGCATTTACATCCGGGAACGAACGTACCACATTATTTATTGACAGGCATGACGGCAATAAAATAATCGGTATTCTTAAAATGACGCAAACTGGCTCCAAATCCGGGACACCAGCCTATTCCAGCAAGCTTCAGACTGCCTACGAGCAGCAGGTGTTCGATCTGGCAAATGCAGAGCGCGCCGGTAGGGGCATTGCTGAACTGCAATGGGACATGCTCGCAGCAGCTGCAGCTCGGAGTCATAGCAACGATATGCAAGCTAGAAGCTATTTCGCACATCTGAATCCAGACGGCTTATCCCCCTTCGATCGAATGAAGAACGAAGGCATCCAATATAAATCAGCCGCAGAAAATATCGCAGCAGGCTATATCAACAGCATCTATGCACATTACGGATGGATGAACTCCGACACTGGACACCGGGAGACGCTGTTAGACGGCAAGCTAACGCGACTTGGTACCGGCATTGCCTTTGGGGGAAGCTATAACGTCTATTATACCCAAAATTTCTATACGCCATAATTTGATCCTAATTAATGCATTACGAGAAGCCGCAACGGTAAATTCCGTTGCGGCTTTTGCAATCGTATATTCTTTATTCCCCTTGATTATGTGCTTCTTGCCTCTTCTTTGCAGCCAGCCACTTTCGCTCCTTATCCGTCAGTTCCGCCTGTTCCAGCAGATCTGGACGGCGCTGCAGCGTCCTTAGAAGAGATTGCTCGCGTCTCCACACCTCAATATTCGCGTGATGACCCGAAATGAGCACGTCCGGTACTCCCCAGCCGCGGAACTCGGCGGGACGCGTATAATGCGGGTGCTCCAGCAAGCCGGTGCTGTAAGAGTCAGTAACAGCTGACGTTTCGTTACCAAGAACACCTGGAAGAAGTCTAACGACACTATCGATAACGACCATTGCAGGCACCTCACCGCCGGTCAGTACATAATCGCCGATTGATAGCTCGTCCGTTACGAGATGCTCACGAATCCGCTCATCGTAGCCTTCATAATGCCCGCATATAAGAACGAGATGCTGCTCCTTCGCGAGCTCCTCCGCTTTCTGCTGAGTGAACTGAGCTCCCTGCGGACACATCAGAATAACCCGGGGGCGCACATTTTCGTCTATCTTTAGATCCTCAACCGCTGCAAAGACCGGCTCAGGCTTCAGCACCATTCCGCCGCCTCCGCCATAAGGGTAATCGTCGACCGTATTATGTTTGTTGCCCGAATACTCCCGGAAATTAATCGCCTCGAGCGAAACGATCCCTTTATCCTTCGCTTTTCCTAGAATACTCGCGCCAAACACACCATCGAACATTTCCGGAAACAGCGTTAGCACATCAATTTTCATCGCTTAAATCAATCCTTCCATCAACCGGACCGTCACCAGCTTTTCCTGGGTGTTAACGCTAATTAACACATCGTCAATTACAGGCAGCAGCAGCTGCTGCTTCTTACCTTGACCCTTCGGGGGGTCGACTACCCATACATCGTTTGCCCCTGGACTTAATATCTCGGATATCGTACCGAGCTCTTCGCCATCCTCTGTTTCGACACGGCATCCGATAATTTCATGATAATAATATTCGCCCTCGTCAAGCTCCACCAAATTTGCTTCAGAAACTTTGAGCACCCAGCCTTTATATTTTTCAACGAGATTAATATCATCGAAGCCTTCAAGTTTTAGTATGTACACGTTTTTGTGAGCGCGGGATGCGACGATTTTCACTTCTAGCGACGCCCCACTCTCTTCATTCAGCATTAACAGCTTACTACCGGCAGCAAACCGAACATCTGCGAAATCCGTTTGCGACAGTACCTTTACTTCTCCCCGAAGTCCGTGCGTATTAACTACTTTTCCGACCGTAAACCATTTTTCGCTCATCACAACCAGCCCTTCATATGTGTATAAACGTATTATACATGCAAAAACGGCTTCGTTCCAAGTTCGTGGACGAAGCCGTTTCATCAAATGCAAACGGCTGCCGCCGTCCGTAAGCCCTGCAATCAAGCGTAAACGGCTTCGCCGTCCTCTGGAGGCGAAGCTTCGTTTCGCGGAGAATTCTAAGCAGATATAAATGTGAAACTTATAAATTCTTAGAATTTAAAAAAGGGTTAGAACATTCGTCCTAACCCTTCTTCGAGTTCGTGCATTACGACATAATGTCGACAATGACTCGCTTTTGCGATTTGACGGAAGCAGAAGTCACTACCGTTCGTATCGCTTTTGCAATGCGTCCCTGTTTACCGATGATTTTACCGATATCCTCGGGGTGAACCGAAAGCTCGTATATCGTGCCGCGGTCATCATCCTTCACAGCCACTTGCACTTGCTCCGGATGATCGACCAAAGCCTTCGCTATGACAAGAATCAATTCTTTCATCTCAAAGCCCTCCGCTGTTCAACAGTTATTTCTGTTGCCTAAGCTCATGGAACTTTTTAAGAACACCAGCTTTGGATAGCAGGTCACGAACGGTATCAGAAGCTTGCGCTCCTGTTTGCAGCCATTTCAACGCTTTTTCTTCATCGATCTTAACTTGAGCCGGTTGTGCAACCGGATTATAAGTGCCGATCTCTTCGATAAAACGTCCGTCACGCGGCGAACGGGAATCCGATACGACTACGCGGTAGAAAGGAGCTTTGTGAGCACCGATTCTTTTCAAACGAATACGTACTGCCATGAAAATTCACCTCCTTCGAAAAATAAATAGACATTAAAACGGAAACTTCATATTTTTGCCGAGCATACCTTTAAGACCTTTCTTGCCGCCCTTCGGTCCTTTCGGTCCCATCATCGATGAAAATTGCTTCATCATCTTCTTCATATCGTCGAACTGCTTGATGAGGCGGTTGACTTCTACAATCGTTGTGCCGCTGCCGGCGGCAACGCGCTTACGTCTGCTGTGGTTAAGCAGCTCCGGCTTCAGCTTCTCTTCCTTCGTCATGGAACGGACGATAGCCTCGACCCGGCCGATTTGCTTCTCATCGACCTTCATATCCTTTAAGCCCTTCATCTTGTTCATGCCGGGCAGCATATCCATAATTTGATCGAGTGGGCCGAGTTTTTTCACCTGCTCCATTTGCTCAAGGAAATCATCGAACGTAAATTCCGCTGTCCGCATCTTACGTTCCATCTCAGCGGCTTTCTCCGCATCGATATTCGATTGAGCCTTTTCAATTAACGACAGCATATCGCCCATGCCGAGAATCCGTGAAGCCATCCGCTCGGGATGGAACGGCTCCAGGGAGTCGATCTTCTCACCCATCGCTGCGAATTTAATCGGGCAGCCCGTTACGGCTTTAACCGATAGTGCCGCACCGCCTCGCGTATCGCCGTCTAGCTTCGTTAACACAACGCCAGTTAGTTCGAGCTGCTCGTGGAAGCTCTGCGCTACGTTAACCGCGTCTTGTCCCGTCATGGAATCGACGACTAGAAGCACTTCATCAGGCTTCGTTGTCTGATGGATTTGCTTCAGCTCTTCCATCAATTCTTCGTCGATATGTAATCGGCCTGCTGTATCGATAATGACGTAATCGTTGCCGTTCTCCTTAGCGTGCTGAAGTCCAGCCCGCGCAATTTCTACAGGGGACGTTTGATCGCCCATCGAGAATACCGGCGCTTTGATTTGCTCGCCGAGAACCTGCAACTGCTTGATTGCAGCCGGACGGTAAATATCGCATGCAATGAGGAGCGGCTTGTGATTACCCTTCTGAAGCAGCTTTGCCAGCTTGCCTGTCGTCGTCGTTTTACCCGCACCTTGCAAACCGGCCATCATAATAACCGTTGGCGGCTTATTTGCCTTAGCCAGCTTACTTTGCGTACCGCCCATCAGTTCGGTAAGCTCTTTGTTTACGATATCGATGACGACCATGCCAGGCGTAAAGCTCTTTGATACATCCAAGCCAATTGCCCGTTCTTTCACCTTGGCGATAAAGTCTTTGACGACTTTGAAGTTAACGTCTGCTTCAAGAAGCGCCAACCGCACCTCCCGCATCGCTTCGTTAACATCCTCTTCAGACACCTTGCCTTTGCCCCTCAGCTTGCTGAACACATTTTGAAGCCGGTTTGATAAGCTCTCAAATGCTGCCATGTACCGTCACCTCCATTCTTGTCGTTTATTCCGATGCTCTGAACTGTGCGATAACATTCATCAGCGCTTGTTTGTCCTGTTCATCAATGGATAGCTCAGCAAGGCTGTTTACCAGCTGTGCCGTTAATTGCAAAAGCGACTCATGCTTTGAGAGTAAGTTAAGCTTGCTCTCGTAGCCTTCAAGCACCTGCTCAGCGCGCTTGACATGCTCATAAACCGCTTGCCGGCTAATGCCGAACTCTGCAGCAATCTCTCCTAACGAGAAATCGTCATGAAAATAATATTTGAGGAACGTCCGCTGCTTCTCTGTCAACAACGGCTCGTAAAAGTCGAACAATAAATTAATTCGGGTTGTTTTGGATAAAGCATCCGGTTCATTTGCTTTCATCCCATCAGCCCCTCCTGCTCGTTAACCATGTTAACCATTTGCACCCGTCAAGGAAAAAGCCTTTACAGCTGTCAACGACTTTTATCATACATGACATCATAGGCTGCTGTCAAGCATTTGTCCTTGTCACCTTAAAGGCCTCATCTTAGCGCTATTAGCATCCAAACGCAAGCCGCTTAATCTGCTTTTATACCGGATTCATCTGCAGCTTCGCGCTGAATTAATCCTGCAAACAGCGCATGTATGAATTGCTCCGAATCGAATGGCTGCAAATCTCCCATTTTCTCCCCAAGGCCGACAAGCTTTACCGGTAAGCTCAGTTCATTGCGGATAGCGATTACGATACCGCCCTTAGCTGTACCGTCCAGCTTCGTCAATACAAGACCGGTAACACCGCTCTTCTCGCCGAATAGCTTCGCTTGGCTAAGAGCATTTTGTCCAGTCGTCGCATCCAGCACCAACAGTACCTCATGCGGCGCATCCGGAAGCTCGCGCTGGATGACGCGAAAAATTTTGTTCAGCTCTTCCATCAAATTTGTCTTATTTTGCAGTCTTCCTGCCGTATCGCAAAGCAGCACATCTACACCGCGCTGCTTCGCCGCTTGAACCGCATCGAACATAACGGCCGCGGGATCGGAACCGGACTGCTGCTTAATCACGTCTACCCCGACTCGCTGCCCCCATACCTCAAGCTGCTCTATTGCTCCCGCACGGAACGTATCGCCAGCAGCAAGCAGCACGCTCTTGCCTTCGCTCTTAAATTTATGCGCCAGCTTTCCTATCGTCGTCGTCTTGCCGACGCCATTGACGCCGACAAACAAAATAACGGTAATTCCGCTTGGCGCCATCCGCAAACCCGCATGATCGTCACCCTTCATAAGCTCAATAAGCTTCTCCGAAAGGACCGGCTGCAAATCAGCCGCATCCTCGATTTTACGCTTCTTCACTTCAACGCGAAGCTCATCGATTAATTGCATAACCGTATTAACGCCAACGTCAGCGCCGATTAATATTTCTTCGAGCTCCTCGTAAAACTGCTCATCAATTTTTTTGCGGCGCGTAATAAGCTCTTCGACTTTCTCAACGAACGCAGTCCGTGTCTTCGACAACCCGTCCTTGAAAATATTTGTTACCGCTTCTGTCTTTGTAGCGATGCTTTCCTTCAGTTTCTTAAAAAAACTCATCGTCCTACTCCTCCATCCTTACATTACCGCTCTTCTTTGATTATGCAGATACCGACTCATCTTCCTCCAAGCGGACAGATACCATCTTCGATACGCCGCCTTCCTCCATCGTAACGCCGTAAAGCACATCGGCTTCTTCCATTGTTCCTTTCCGGTGCGTAACAACGATAAATTGCGTAAGCCCCGAGAATTCGCGCAAATACTGGGCAAAACGAGATACGTTCGCTTCATCAAGCGCGGCCTCAACCTCGTCAAGCACGCAGAACGGCACCGGCTTAACCTGCAAAATCGCAAAGAGCAGCGCTATTGCCGTTAATGCCCGTTCTCCCCCGGACAGCAGCTGCAGATTTTGCAGCTTCTTGCCTGGCGGCTGCGCTACAATATCAATGCCCGTATCGAGCACGCGATCCGGCTCGACCAATACGAGATCGGCCCGGCCGCCGCCGAACAGCTTAGCAAATACAACGACGAAGTGACCGCGAATCGCTTCGAACGTAGCTTTAAACCGTTTTGACATTTCGTCATCCATTTCCCGGATGACCTGATAAAGCGTCGTTTTCGCTTCAATCAAATCATCTTTCTGCGCCGACAAAAATTCATAACGTTCTTTAACCCGTTCATATTCTTCGATAGCGCCTAGATTGACTTCACCTAGGGCTGTAATTTGACGTTTGATATCGCGAACTTCGTTCTGGGTACCGACAACGTCCTCCGGCACAGGGTATTGTTCCTTGGCCAGCTCATAGCTTAGCTCATATTCCTCGCTCAGCTTGCGAAGCAGGTTATCCAGCTCGACATCGAGCCGGTTAGCGGCAATTTCCGTCTGCCGCATTTGCTCTTCGACCTGTCTCAGCTGTACCCTTTGCTCCTTCGTCTCACTTTCGCCCTGATCAAGCTCCACAATACGCTGCGCGCGTGCAGAACGCTTGAAATCAGTCTGTTCCGCGCATTCTTGCTTCTTCAGCCTGAGATGATTAAGCTGTTCAATTTGCTGCACCGTTTCCGCAGAATGACGGGCCAGCTCTTCCTCCTGCTGCGCTGACAATGACCGAAGCCCAACCAGCTCCTGCTTGGCTCGCTCGATATCTGCACGCACGCGCGCCGATTGATCCTCGAACGACAGCCTCTCCTGATCGGTCTTCGCTGCTGCAATCTTTATATCTGTCAGCTGGCCCTGCAGCTCTTCTTTCGCACTTTCGCTCGCTTTACGCCGTTCCTCTGCCATGCGGATCGCTTCTTGCAGCCTTGCTTCATCTATAATAAGCTGCTCCAGCCGGAGCTCTGCTGCAGCCGCTGCTGCTTGAATATCCTTCTGCTCGGTCAAATGCGTATTGCGGTCAGCCGAGTAAAGCTGGCGCTGCTCATCCAAATGCTTCGCTTCATTATGAAGCTGCTGCAGCTCCGCCCTGATCTGCTGCTCCTCGATTCGGCTCTGCTCGCCTTGAGCGCGCAGCTCCTCCATATTGTGCGTGCGAATCGAATGCTCCTTGCGAAGATCGCTTAGCTTGTCGCGCAGCTGCTCCACCATTTTGCGGGCATCGGCTATTTCTTGGTCAAGCGCATCGATCTGACGTTGCCGGCCGAGTAAGCTCGCTCCCTTCTTCTGCAAGCTGCCTCCCGTCATCGAACCGCCGGCGTTAACGATATCCCCTTCCAGCGTGACAACGCGATAACGATACTGACATTTAGATGCTATCCGGTTTGCTTGTTCAAGCGTTTCCGCAAGCAATACATTACCCAGCAAATTGTTAACAATGGCTTCATAGCGGGAATCTGAGCTAACTAGATCAGCCGCCACGCCTACAAAGCCATCAACCGTTTCCGCGGTTCGCTTGTCGTGTTCCGGCACTTGTCTCCCGCGTATGACGTCAAGCGGCAGGAATGTCGCTCTTCCCAGCTGACGCTGCTTCAGAAAACCGATTGCGGATCGGGCAGATTTCTCGTCTTCCATTACAATGTGCTGCAATGCACCGCCGAGCGCTGTTTCAACAGCCATTTCAATCCGCTCAGGCACCCGCATAAGCTCTGCTACCGCGCCATGAACGCCGCTAATGCCGCTGTTACCCCGCCGGGATGCCTTAAGCACTTCTTTAACACCCTGCATAAAGCCGTCAAGCGCATCTTGCATTTCCTTCATTGTATCGCGCCTGGAAACGTGGCTGTCGAGCTTCTGCTCCCATTTCCGAATGGCCATCGTTACTTCTTCCAGGCTTTGCGAAATGGTTTTCGTTTGCTCGGATTCCGCAATTGATCGGCTTCTTGCCTGCTCAAGGCGTGCTAGCGTAGCCTCTAGCGCTTGTGCCAGCTCCGACCTTCTCTCATCTAAACGGGCCTGCTGCTCCAGCCATTTCGTCTCGTCCTCGCTAATTCGTTCCATGCGGCGCTGCAGCGTTTCTTGCTGCTGTGCCGCATAACGAATCTCATTGCGATGCTGCGCCATCGAGCTCAACACCTCAAGCAATTCGCCCTTAAGCGTCTCTTCAGCATCGGCTATAGCGCCGCCCGCCACGCCTAACAAATTGGCTTCCTCTTTGGCAATCAATGCGCGCAGGTCGGCTAGCTGAAGCTCCAATGCCGCTGCTCGGCTGCGAAACTCCGCTTCCTCCTGCGTCAGCGTACCAATGCGGGCGTCCTGAACGGCAATCGATTCTTCCAGCTGCCGTTTATTTTGCTCTAAATTGCGCTTGCGCTCCTTAAGTACCTCGCCATATCCTTCGCACTTTTCAAAATCCTCGCTAATTTGCAGCATCGATTCATGCAGCTGGTCAAGCTCGAGCTCCAGCTCACGCAATTGCTGACGATCCTTCTCCAAATGGGCATCATGCTTGCTCACAACCGTCGACAGCGCCAGCTGCTCTTGCTGCAGTCGTTCAAGCTTGCCGTTTGCCTCCGTCCATGAACCGTGAATCTGTTCAATGTTATGTACATACATGGAGATTTCTTTTGTTTTCAGCTGTTCCTTAAGCGCCTTAAAGTGGATCGCCTTCTCCGACTGCTTGCGCAGCGGCACGACCTGGTCCTCGAGCTCCGTCACAAGATCATGAATGCGCAGCAGGTTTTGCTCTGTTTCATCGAGCTTCTTCTGTGCCTCGCGTTTACGCGACTTATATTTCACAATGCCTGAAGCTTCCTCAAAAATACCGCGCCGGTCCTCCGAGCGCGTACTTAAAATTTCTTCAATCCGGCCTTGTCCAATAATCGAATACGCCTCTTTACCAATACCCGTATCCATGAACAGCTCGGTAATATCTTTCAGCCTGCAAGGCTGCTTGTTAATTAAATACTCGCTGTCACCGCTCCGGTGTACCCGGCGGGTAACGGTCACCTCGTTATACTCAAGCGGCAATGCGCCGTCACCGTTATCGAGTGTAAGTGAAACTTCGCTGTAATTGACCGCTTTCCTGGCGTCGCTTCCGGCAAAAATAATGTCCTCCATCTTGCCGCCGCGCAAGCTCTTTGCGCTTTGTTCGCCAAGCACCCAGCGTATACCGTCGGAAATGTTGCTTTTACCGCTGCCGTTAGGGCCTACTACTGCGGTAATCCCGGTTACAAATTCCATTTCGGTTTTGTCAGCGAATGATTTAAATCCAAATAATTCAATACGTTTCAGAAACATAACTTGGTTTTCACCTCACCCTACATTCTACCACAACTCATAGGCCTTGATAACCATGCTGAACGCTAAACCTGCTGCAAAAAAAGAGAGCATCCCACAGGTCACCCGGACCATTAGGGACACTCTCTTCTTGTCTAAACCTGCTCCTGCGACAGCGTACGCCATGCTTCTGCGGCAGCACGCTGCTCCGCTTCCTTCTTCGTTCTCCCGCTTCCAATGCCGAAGCGCTCTTCCCCAAGAAAAACCTCAACGACGAACTCACGGTCGTGCGCAGGACCACGTTCCTCGATAATCCGATACTCGACCGATCCAAGGCCATGATGCTGCGAGCGCTCCTGGAGCTTAGACTTTGAGTCCTTCATAAGCAGGCCGTAGTCGTTCGAATCGACGAACGGAAACATATGCTCATTCAGAAAGCTTCTTGTTCGCTCGATGCCGGCATCCAAGAAGATGGCGCCGACAAAAGATTCAAACAAGTCAGCTAGCAAGGCCTGCCTTTGCCGCCCGCCAAGCTGTTCTTCACCTCGCCCAAGCAGAACATGTTCGCCGAGTTCCAATCGTTCGGCGAACTGAGCCAGCGACGGCTCGCAGACGATGGAAGCACGCATGCGTGTAAGCTCACCCTCAGGACGCTGCGGATAAGCCGTGAACAAATATTCGGAAACCAGCAGCTGCAGCACCGCATCTCCCAAAAACTCCAAACGCTCATTGTCTTGCGCAGTGCCGCGTTTGTGCTCATTGACATAGGAAGTATGGGTGAAAGCCTGCTTCAACAGCTTGGTCCGCTTAAAGCTAAGCTGCAGCCGTTGCTGCAGCTCAAGGAAGGAATCACGCTTCATAAACTTTCATCACGATCGTAGCATTATGACCGCCGAAGCCAAAAGAGTTGGAAAGCGCCGTTTGCACGTTCGCTTCACGCGGCTTATTAGGTACATAATCCAGATCGCATTCCGGATCTTGGTTATCCAAATTAATCGTCGGTGCGATAATGCCGTTTTTGAGCGTCAAGCCTAGAATAACAGCTTCTACGCCGCCGGCAGCGCCAAGCAAATGACCGGTCATTGATTTTGTCGAGCTGACCGCTACTTTGTAAGCATGGTCTCCGAACGCTTTCTTAATAGCTTTCGTTTCCGAACGGTCGCCAACCGGAGTTGACGTACCGTGCGCATTAATATAGTCAATCTCGGATGGCTCAATACCTGCATCCTTCAACGCTTTTGTCATACAACGAGCAGCGCCGTCAGGATCCGGCTCTGTCATGTGATGAGCATCGCCGCTCATCCCGTAGCCAATGACTTCCGCATAAATTTTGGCGCCGCGCGCCTGTGCGTGCTCAAGGGATTCCAATATAAGCACACCAGCGCCTTCACCCATAACGAACCCATCGCGGTCTATATCGAATGGACGGCTTGCTTTTTCAGGCTGGTCATTGCGGACAGACATGGCGCGCATCGAGCAGAAGCCGGCCATTCCAGTCGGTCTGATCGTCGCCTCAGCACCGCCGGCGATCATCACATCGGCATCGCCGCGCTGGATCATTTTGAATGAGTCGCCGATGGAGTGTGTTCCTGTTGCACAAGCGGTAACGGCTGTGCTGTTCGGACCCTTCGCACCGGTTAACATGGATACTTGGCCGGAAGCCATATTCGCGATCATCATTGGGATAAAGAACGGGCTTACGCGTTTCGGGCCCTTCTCAAGCAAAATGTTGTGCTGATCCTCCCACGTACCAAGACCGCCAATTCCGGAGCCGACCATTACGCCAACGCGTTCCGCGTCAGCATTTTGACCGATTTGCAAGTCTGCGTCTTTAATCGCCAATTGGCTTGCAACTGCCGCAAATTGCACGAAGCGGTCCATTCTGCGGGCTTCTTTTTTATCTAAGCCGTAATCTTCAGGGTTGAAATTTTTGATTTCTGCGGCGATGCGCGTCGGATATTCGGAAAAGTCGAAAGCCTCAACAACGGAGACGCCTGACTTTCCCTCCAACAAATTACCCCAGAATTGCTCCAAATCGGAGCCGAGCGAGGTAATAACCCCCATACCGGTAACAACAACTCTTTGTTTCATTGGATTCACCTCTATGGACAGCAATTTAGATGACCGTACTTCATCATCTTTTTGAAATATAAGAAATGCGAAACGAGTCTTTACCGCCAAAAGACGGTAACCGTTTACGCTTGTTTATATAAAAGCTAAAGCGCTTTGCATAATCTAAATAATGAAAACGGTCTAGATGGAGAGAAGTCCCGTTTGTTATAACGGGACTTGTCCTTCTTACGTATGAGATTGTATGTATTTAACTACTTCTCCCACCGTGGTGATTGTCTCTGCATCTTCATCAGAGATCTCCATATCAAACTCGTCTTCGAGCTCCATGACCAATTCAACGACATCAAGAGAGTCAGCGCCGAGGTCATCTTTAAATGAAGCTTCAAGTGTAACTTCCGCTTCGTCTACACCAAGTCGGTCGATGACGATACGTTTTACGCGATCTACTACTTCGGACATCCGGTTCACCTCCTCCATGGTATTATACGAGAATTAAAGATAAAATGCCATACGTAACCGTTTTAATTCCAAACAGCGGAATTTATAGGTGCTACATATACATGCCGCCGTCCACATGAATCGTCTGTCCAGTCATGTAGGCTGAAGCATCGGATGCAAGGAAACGAACCGCATTCGCTATGTCGCTCGGATCGCCGAGACGGGCAAGCGGAATTTGGCCTGACAATGTCTGGCGCATCTCTTCCGGAAGCTTATCCGTCATTTCGGTTTGAATAAATCCAGGCGCAACGCAGTTAACTGTAATGCCGCGGGATGCAAGTTCGCGCGCGCTGGCTTTCGTCAAACCGATAACGCCTGCTTTCGCCGCCACATAGTTAGCCTGTCCCGGATTTCCGAGCACGCCAACGACCGATGAAATGTTGATGATTCGGCCGGAACGCTGCTTCATCATCGAACGGGTGACCGCTTTAATGCCGTTGAACACACCTTTAAGGTTTGTTTCAATGACTTGGTCGAACTCGTCTTCCTTCATACGCATAATTAAATTATCTCTAGTAATGCCTGCGTTATTCACCAAAATATCAATTACTCCGAATTGTTCGATGACTTCCTTCACCATCGCTTCGAATTCATCGGCTTTGCCGACATTCGCTTTAATTACGATAGCGCTTCTTCCAAGCGCTTCTACGGCTTGCGCCGTTTCAGCGGCTGCCGCTTCGCTTCCGGAGTAATTAATCGCTACGTCTGCGCCTGCCTCAGCCAATGCAATCGCAATGGCTCTTCCGATTCCGCGCGACGCTCCGGTTACGAGCGCTTTCTTCCCTTCCAAGCTGGCAAACATTATATCCCCTCCATTTGGCCTTAATTCACCTGCAGCGCATCAAGTGCAGAGATGCTATTGACCGAAATAATGCGTACATTTATGTCAATCTTTTTAATCAACCCGGCAAGCACCGTTCCTGAACCAATTTCCACGAACGTATCGACACCTTGTTCGATTAAATAGCGAACGCTGTCTTCCCACAAAACCGGCGAATACACCTGCTCTACCAGCAAGCCGCGAATATCGTCCGCCGCTGTCGCAAGGCGTGCTGTCACGTTTGCAACGACTGGAATTGACGCATCCCGCATCTCAATGCCTGCGAGCGTTGATTGAAGATTATCCGCTGCAGGCTTCATGAGCGACGAGTGAAAAGGACCGCTGACCTCAAGCGGAATAACACGCTTTGCTCCAGCCTCTTCTTTGCCGCGCTCAACAACCGCTTGAACACCTGCTGCCGTGCCTGAGACGACTATTTGTCCGGGACAATTCACATTCGCAAGCTCAACTGCATAACCGTCCGCCGTCACAGCTGCGCAAAGCGCTGAGAGCGTTTCACGCTCCGCTCCAAGAACAGCCGCCATCGCGCCTTGTCCGCTTGGAACTGCCTGTTCCATAAACTGGCCGCGAGCGCGAACGGTGCGGACGGCATCTTCGAATGATAGCACGCCGGCAGCAACAAGCGCACTATATTCGCCCAGACTATGGCCCGCAACGTAATCAGGCTTCAGCCCCCGTCCCTCGAGTGCCTCCAGCAGCGCGATACTTACAGTCAATAGTGCAGGCTGTGTGTTCGCTGTTTGCTTCAACGCCTCATCCGGGCCTTCAAATATAATGCTGCTTAAAGAAAACCCGAGCGCTTGATCCGCCTGTTCAAAAATCGAGCGCGAACGGTCAAATGCCTCGTAAACATCCTTGCCCATACCGACGGCCTGAGCGCCCTGCCCAGGAAAAACAAATGCTGTTTTACTCATCGCGTCCTCTCCCCCCTTACCAAATCAGTACCGATGCGCCCCACGTCAGACCGCCGCCAAAGCCAACGAGCACGAGACAATCTCCCTCGTTTACGCGTCCCTCTTCAACGGCTTCGGCAAGCGCAACCGGAATAGATGCCGCCGACATGTTGCCGTACTTGTCTAAATTGATCATCGCTTTATCATCCGACAGGTTAAGCCGGTTCAAAGCGGATTGAATAATCCGGATATTAGCCTGATGCGGTACCAGAAGGTCGATATCGTCCTTTGATATACCCGCTTTTTTCAATGCATCCTCAGCCGCGCTGCCCATAATGCGAACCGCGAATTTAAATACGTCATTGCCAGCCATATGAATAAAGTGCTGCTTCTTAGTGATGCTGTCTTCCGTTGCGGGAACACGGGACCCGCCTCCGCAAACTTTAAGCAAATCTCCGCCGCTGCCGTCAGCGCCAAGCTCAAACGAACGGAAGCCCCGGCCCTCCTGTACTTGTCCTAGTACGACAGCTCCAGCGCCGTCTCCGAACAAAATACATGTGTTACGGTCAGTATAATCTGTGATACGCGATAGCGTTTCAGCGCCCACGACCAGCACATGCTTGTACATACCGGAAGCAATCATGCTTGAGCCCGTCGCCATCCCATAAATAAAACCTGAGCACGCCGCTGACAAATCAAATGCTGCCGCCTTCTTCGCGCCAAGCTTATCCTGCAGCAAGCATGCGGTCGATGGGAAAAACATATCAGGCGTGATGGTAGCAACAATTATTAAATCAATATCTTCTGCTGTCAGACCTGCAGCTGCAATGGCTTGCTTTGACGCAATCAGTGCAAGATCGGATGTTGCTTCCTCGGGGGATGCTAGGCGGCGTTCCTTAATGCCTGTCCGGGTTACAATCCACTCATCGTTTGTTTCAACCATTTCTTCAAGCTCTTTGTTCGATAAAATACGTTCCGGAACATATTTACCTGTTCCGATAATGCCCACAGGATGTAAACTCATCTTCGCACACTCACTTCCCGTTGATTTCAGCTGCGATTGATTCAATTAATTGACCTTGAATCGCAATACGTGCTTGCCGCACGGCGTTTTTCACGGCGACAACGTCGGACGAGCCGTGACATTTCACGACTAGGCCGTTTAGACCAAGCAACGGCGCACCGCCGTGCTCCTTATAATCCATCTTCTTCTTAAGCGTGCGCAGCTTCGGCAGCATAATTGCCGCAGCCAGCTTCGTCATTATCGAATGGCCGAATGCTTCCTTAAGTGAGGCGAAAATCGTCCCCGCAGCACCTTCCATCGCTTTCAGCATAATATTCCCGGCAAAGCCGTCGCATACGAGTACATCGCAATTACGCGAAAGAACATCCCTTGCTTCAACGTTACCAATAAAATGAACCGGAGCTTGCTCCAGCAATTCATAAGTGGCCTTCGATATTTCATTTCCTTTTTTCGCCTCGGTCCCTACATTCAGCAGCCCCACTCGAGGCTTCTCCAAACCATGCACCTTAGCACGATAAATGCTGCCCATGATTGCATACTGCAGCAAATGCTCAGGTCTAGCATCCATGTTAGCGCCTAAATCAAGCGCAAGCACGCCAACATCGTCCATCGTGGGCATCATTGGTGCAAGCGCCGGCCGCTCAATTCCGTCCATCCGGCCTACAATGAGCAGTCCCGTCGCCATTAGCGCTCCCGTATTGCCTGCAGAAAGCATGGCATCCGCTTGCTTCTCGCGGACGAGCTGACCCGCAACGACCATAGATGCCCCTTTTTTGCGGCGAACCGCTCTTACTGGCTCATCATCCGGACCGATGACCTCATCCGCATGACAAATCGTCACATTAGCAGGCTTCTGCCCTTTCATGAGCGGTTCAATAACAGACGTGTCGCCGACAAGCAGCAGCTCTGTATCCGGCCATTGCGCCGCCGCTTCCAGTGCTCCTTGCACAATTAAGCCTGGAGCATGATCTCCGCCCATAGCATCAATAGCGATCCGCACGTTCGTCTCCCCCTCCACTTTCTGTGTCTCCCGCGGACCTGAAAATAACAAAATTGCCCTGAAACACCATTTCATCTCCTACATAGGTAAACAGCTCAACCTTTGCTTTGCTCCGTTCTCCAGAAATCGAGCGGACATAAGCTTTGGCAATACATTTCTCCCCCAGCTTAACCGGGCGGATAAACCTTATGTCAGCTGTTACGGTAAGCGCAATTTCATCGTCTATAATAGCGACTGCGAGTGAATTCGCTTGAGCAAACACATGATGGCCGCGAGCGATGCCTGTCCTTGAGAAAACATGCTCTTCACGAATTTCAAACACGGATATGCCGCTTTTATCTAATTCCAGATCAACGATATCGCCTATCACCTCATGCAGCGGCAGTGACCGGACCGAATCGTAGGAACGCTCGGCCATGAGCTTCAGTCGTTCCCTAAGCTCAGGGATGCCTAGCTCCATCCGGTCGAGCCGGACCGTCTGGATGCTTACCTTAAGCAGCCGCGTGAGCTCCCGATCCGTTATAAAAGGATTTTCATCAATTAATCGGGCAAGCTGCTGATGCCGCTGCCGTTTGGGCATTCGTTCGATGATCGGCACCACCTTTTACAGTATAGTGACAGTTAAACTATTTTAACCGCGCTGCGGCGTCATAACCACCATTACGGATAGTATATGTATGTTGGTTGATATTATCACCTGGTACTAATTAAGTATATAAAAAAAAGCGCCCGCGCGCAACGAAGCAAAAAAAATAGCACCTCACCGCGTGATGAAGTGCTATTGCTGAAACCATTCCACTATTGGGAAATGATCTCTTTTGTTTTGTAATATCCACACACTTTACATACGTGGTGAGCCAATTTCAGCTCTCCGCACTGCTCGCATTTCACCATGCCCGGTACTGCAAGTTTGAAGTGCGTACGACGTTTGTCGCGGCGAGTTTTGGATGTTCTACGCTGAGGTACTGCCATATTTCCCACCTCCTTCACAAAATCAATCGGTACAACGGTTATTCCTTAAATAGATCCTTTAGCACTGCAAAACGAACATCAACCTTTTCCGTATCACAGCCGCATTTGTGCTCATTTAAGTTTTGTCCACATTTTTGACAAAGACCTTTACAGTCATCGCTGCAAAGCGGGGCAAAAGGCATGAACAGAAGAAGCGCTTCTTCCACATAAGGCTTCAAGTCCAATCTTTCCGCATTCACTTCAACAAAGTCACTTACCTCTTCTTCTGTATACTCATCACTGTCCACTTCAGATGAAGCAGGCTTGAATTTTTCAGAGAAAGGAATGACCGTATGATCCTTAACCGGTTCCAGGCAGCGCGAGCACGCAAGCTCTAAGTCAATGGCAAGCTCGCCGTCGACTTCGATAAATCCTTCATGCCCTGTCACCTGAAGCGAGACAAGGAGCGGTCCTGTACGGTAAACATCTTGGCGTCCTTTGAATAGGTCACTGACATCTAACTGTTCGTTAATTGTCGCTTTTAACCTTTTGGACATCGTTTCTTGAATATGAAACTGCATCAGATCACCCCAAACAAACAAAGATTATTATATCTATCAGACTACCGTTTTGTCAACATTTTCACGCTGTTTTTCCACATTCCGTTAAGCAACCGTGATTGAACCGCTTGACTGTGCTATAGTGAAACAGCCAACATTTAACAAAGAGAGGATCGGGCAAATGCGCACAGTCGGACTCATTGTCGAATACAATCCGTTTCATAACGGACATCTGTATCATTTGCAACAATCGCGAAAAATAACGGACGCTGACACAGTTGTTGCCGTCATGAGCGGTCATTTCCTGCAACGGGGCGAGCCTGCGCTGCTAGACAAATGGTCAAGAACGAAAACAGCGCTCGAGGGCGGCTGCGATCTCGTTATCGAGCTGCCGGTCGCTTATGCGACCCAAGCAGCCGAGTGGTTCGCATACGGCGCCGTCTCACTTCTGGAAGCAACCGGTGTCGTGGACAGCTTCTGCTTCGGCACAGAAAGCGGCGAGTTACATCCGCTTCTGCAAGCCGCTGAGATCGTCGCCTACGAACCTCAAGCCTTCAAAACGCTCCTGAAGCAGCTTCTCGAAACCGGCATCAACTATCCGAGCGCTTACAGCAGCGCAATTTCCACCTATTTATCGGAACAGGGACATGCCTCTGCCGCTAATTTCCCATTTGCGCTGCCTAACCATACATTAGGGCTTCATTATTTGCTTGCTTTGAAACGGATCGGCGGTAAAATGGAGCCTTTCACCATTGCACGCGAGAAGTCGCAGTACAATCAGGACTCCATAACAGACAGCCGAATCGCAAGCGCAACCGCCATCCGCAAGCTGCTGCTTGAGCAGGGATCACTCGATGAGGCACGTTCATATGTGCCGGAATCCACTTATCGCACGCTTCAAACGGAATGGTTGGCAGGCCGCTGCCCGTTGAGCTGGGAACGATTCACCTATCCATTGTTCCACTCGATTCTCACGCGCTCCGCGGTCGAGCTCGCGAGCCTGCACGAAATAACGGAAGGCCTGGAACACCGCATCCGCAATTCGCTTCCAAAGCTCGCTTCTCCGCGATTCGACGATTTACTGGATGCGTTGAAAACAAAACGGTATACGCGCACGAAGCTGCAGCGATCGCTGCTCGCTGTACTGCTTGGGCATACGAAAGCCGATTTTACAGCCGATAAGCTCGCTTCCGGGATTGAATATATAAGGGTACTCGGATTCACGGACAAAGGCAAGCAATTATTGCGCCGGATGCGCGATTCGGCCAAGTTGCCCGTGCTGCTCAGCGCTGCGAGACCGCCGATGCCATATCGCTATTTAGAGCTGGATGTGCAAGCTAGCGGCGTATACATGTTAGGATTGCCTAACGAAGCTTCTACACAAAGCTTATTCCGCGACTTTACGGATAAACCGGTTACTGTTCAATAAAATCTGCTGAATGCATTAATTCAGTTACTTTGCATCTTTTTTATTGAAGGCCGCTATGGAATCCATCGCTTCCTGCAGTGAGCCTATACGAACGACCTTCATCGAGGAGCCAAGCGCGTTCACTTTCGCTTGCGCTTCCTCGAAGTTAGCAGCGGGTACCAGGAACAGCTGAGCGCCTTCTTCGCTTGCAATGACTATTTTCTGCTTAATGCCGCCTATCGCTCCAACCTTGCCATCCACGGTTATCGTCCCAGTTGCAGCGATCCGGTGACCGCCGGATAAATCTCCCGGAGTTAACAGATCCAGCGCATGCAGCGCAAAGACAAGACCTGCGGAAGGCCCCCCAATATCCCCGGCTTCGATCTTCAGACGATTGCGGCTGTCACCAGGCTCTAAGGTGCGAAGCTCAGTTAAACCGATTACGCCTAGCGCCTCCGGCAATCGCTCTGCTGTTAATGAAGAACCGAACGTTGCACCGGGGACGGTTACGCTTTGACGTTCTCCATCACGTACGATATCGAATGCGGTCTCTTTATTCAGCCCCACCGCTTTAAGCGTCTCAACTGCTGCTGCAATACTGTTAAACCGCTTACCTCCGCTAAGGCCAAGCAGCGTATCACCCGGCTTAAACGGGGTGGCCCCGTCTGTGCGTACATCCGATACCATAACCGACTGCGCTTCTTTCACATAAAGCAAACCAGCATAGCGGTACGCAGCTTCAACCGCATTATTTTGCGAGCCGTGCATAATAACGTTTAGCCTCTCCGCGTACTGCTTCTTGGAATATCCCATAAGCACATCCTTCTTGAGATGAACGTCCATGTTCGTATTCCACACCGATTGAATGGCTCGCAGAAAATTCGGCTCCGTCAGTTTAACCGCAGTAAGCAAAAAATCACCATTGCCTAGGCTGTCGCCTTCCTCAATCGTAACCATCGGCTTGACGGGTACCGCTACACCCGGTTCAAACACAACGTACGGTGTAGGAGCGTACAGTAAAACCCACATCGCCGCTGCAGTCAATACGATAATAATGACTGTACGGCGAAAGTCAGATCGCTTCGTTTGCACCCTCCACCCCCCATTCCGGCTTCAAAATAACAATCCCGATAAACCGTCAAGACCTATCCTAATACAGGATGAGGATGCAAGTGGTCTATCCTCCTTCATGCACGCGTACTATTTAACGTATACGGTTGTCCATTTCATGATGTCATTTCTTTCTCCTATTGGCCTGCCGTACAATTATCCGCCCAGCGGAATAAGGAGTTGAATGGCATTGGCCAAAACGATACTGCTTGCATTCCTCTCCACAATGCTTGTCGCCGCAATCATCAGTTCGCCGGATGCTGCTTTTCAATCCTCGCTGCAAGGGCTCACGGTATGGTGGAATATCGTATTTCCAGGCCTGCTGCCGTTTCTTGTATTGTTTGAATTAATTGCTGCTTTTGGCCTCGCCCATGCCATTGGCGCGCTCCTTCAGCCGCTCATGGGACGATTATTCAAGCTGCCCGGCGAAGCGGCGCTTGCGGTCGTCCTCGGGTGGATGGGCGGTTATCCAGCGGGAGCGGAAGCAGTTGCCTCTCTGCGAAAGCGCAGTCTCGTAACAAAACAACAGGGCCAGCGGCTGCTAGCCCTCGCCCATATGCCGAATCCTTTGTTCATGCTGGTCGTAATTGGCGCAGGCTTCCTGCAAAAGCCGATTATCGGCAGCATGATCGCCGCTGTCGTGTGGCTTTCGTCGCTTTGGCTAATACTTCTAATATCGCTGTTCAGCCGTACTGACGATACAAATAAGAATAGTCTTTCACCGTTAACACCGGCGATCCCTCATCAAAGCTTGCTCCAAAAAGCTGCCGAAGCGCTTCGCCTCGGAAGAGAGCAGGATGGACGCAGCTTCGGCAAAGCGCTTGGCGACGCCGTCTCTTCCAGCGTTCAAAAGCTGTTTATGATCGGCGGCTTTATGATTTTTGCCGCTGTTCTCGCGAAGCTTTCAGAGCCGCTGCTTACTCCATTGTTATCAGACATCGGGCTAAGCTTTATCGGTCCAGCCTTCTTTGAAGGGCACTTAGGCGCCTATGCCGCCGCTGTATGGGATTCACCCGGTGCCGGCACTTTAGCTAACGCGGCTGCAATTGCAGCCGTGCTTGCTTGGAGCGGCTTAAGCGGTATTTTACAAGCAGGCTACGCGGTTACAGGAACGGACTTAAAGCTTCTTCCATTTATCGCGATGCGGGCTGCCCACGCGGTGCACGCCTTTGGGTTTATGCTGCTGCTTTGGAAGCCTATGATTTCGTTACTTCGGCCGATGCTCATGCCAGGAGACTTGCCCGCTGTTGCTCCGGCTGAATCCTATGTTCAAGGAACTGCAAATGCGATTACGATAAAAGCCGGCGATTTGCCGCTATTATGGCATTTTTCAATGACGGGCTGTTTGCTGATAGCACTATTCGTACTAGCTTTATCCCTTGTATTATACCCATACCACCGAGCTGGAAGATCGCATTGATTTATGTTCCTGCTTTGTATTTCTCTCTCAAACGCTGCTCTACGACAGGCGGCACAAGCTCGTGTACGGCTCCGTTAAACTGCGCGATCTCCTTTACAATGCTCGAGCTCAAATACGAATATTTAGGATTAGTCATCATAAACATCGTATCGATTTCATTATCAAGCAAATGATTGGTTGAAGCCAGCTGAAGCTCGTATTCGAAGTCGGTTACCGAGCGAATACCTCTTATAATAACGTTCGCCTGCTTCGATTTCATAAATCGGACGAGCAGGTCGCGAAAGCTGTCAATCTCAACATTAGGAATGTCCCGCGTTACTTCAGCAAGCAGCTCCTTACGCTCCTCCACCGAAAACAACGGATTTTTACTCGAATTATTCAAAACGGCAACAATCAACCGATCAAATTGCTTTGCGGATCTGCGAATAATGTCCAGATGACCATATGTAACCGGATCAAAGGTGCCTGGGTATACGGCGATTCGCTCCCGTTTATTCGTTGACATCGGTCTCACTCCCGTCGTGACTGTTATGGATGTAATATTTGTATATAGACACGGCCGTATCACCGTATTTTGCAGCCTTCAACTGTTTAAAATGTTCCATCTGCTCCGGATACCGACAGGCCGCGTCATGCTCTACGACAATGATCGCTTCCGGCTCCAGCATTTCATATTCCGCTAATTGCGCCATCAGACTATCCATCGTCGTCATTTTGTATGGCGGATCAAGAAAAACAAGCCGGAACTTCTGCTCCCGCTTAGCTAGCGCTTTCAAAGCGCGCTCGGCATCATTGCGATAAATTTCCGCAGCGCTTCCCATATTCGCTGTTTGAACATTTTGGCGGATAATGTCAATGCTTATTTTCTCGCGATCAATAAAAACAGTCCGTTCTATCCCTCTGCTCCAAGCTTCAATGCCCAAACCGCCGGTACCTGCGAACAGGTCAAGCGCCGTTCCCCCGTCGAAGTAAGGTCCGATCATGCTGAATATAGCTTCCTTCACCTTATCCGTTGTCGGCCTCGTGTTCGTACCGGGCACAGCTTTCAGCATGCGGCCTTTGGCCACGCCCGCAATGACTCTCACTGCAATGCCCCCTTCAATCTCATTCCCGCTTATCGTACCATACTATTCCTTTGTTAATAAAGCAGAAGCGTCTCAAACGAGTTGATGATGGACAGAACCATGCTGCGATAAAAATATTTTCATCCTAAAAATGTATATTCGCCTGCAAAGCGGACAAGATAAAATCATCGGCGTCGCGAGATGCCGTAGACAACCGCGGAGAAGACTTACGTTTCCCCATAAGCTCTTCGTCCGGTTTCTCCTCTCCCATGAAAAGGGCGTCCCGAAAGGGACGCCCGATTTTTATTATATACCCAGTAAAAAACCAGATGGCCGAGAAGTACCCGACAATCTGGTCATGAATCGTTTAAGAGAATTATAATTACTTAAACACGCTCCAAATATTCGCCGATTCTTGTCCGATGGCCCATCCGGCTATACCGGCGAGTGAATTTTTTTTCACAAGGCTCCAACGCGCAGCCATCGATGTCTGATCCTCTACCCACAAACGGTGATGACCGGCCGAATCGGTGTATTCGACGTAATTTTGCCGGGTAACCGAATCCCATTGCTTGGTTAGCCCACGCCCGGAAATCCAAAGATCGGTATCTTTCATAAATACGTCTTTAGACACTGCCTTGCCGCCGCCGACGGGTACCGTCCACTCTCTGGTATAAAACGGTACGCCAAGGATTACCTTATGAGCAGGCACATCTTTAAGCAATAATCGCAATCCTTCTTCCACCCATGGCAAGGAAGAGACAGAGCCGGCTTCGCCGCGCCCTTCATAATATTCGTCATAGCCCATCATGATCACATAGTCCGCAGCTTTGCCCAAACCGGCGCGATCGTAGCTCCCGGACCAATTCGGGTCCGGATTTTCCCGCGTCACATCGACAGATACAAGCTTGTGGCTAGCGGATAAGGATGTTTTCAAATCGCGTATAAAGATGACGAACTCCTCACGATTTTCCATCTTTATGTTCTCGAAATCGACATTAATTCCGTCAATCCCGTTCGCAAGCATTGAATCCTTGACTTTGCTGATTACGGTCGCCCGATTGGCGGGAGAAGACAGAACATGATCTGTGAGTTCCATGTCGAACCCGTTGCCGAGCATCGCCCAAACCTTCTTGCCTTTAGAGTGCGCCCAATCTACATAACGTTTGTCAGGGGAAGCAGATACAAGCCCATCCAGTCTCAGTCTATACCAACGAGGCATTACGACATCGAGAGCAGCTGTACCGCTAACCTCAATAAATTTGTCCGTTCCTCCAAGGTAGTTCCAACCGCTTACATAACGATCAGCCTTGCGAACAGATACATTCGACTTGCGAATCCAACCTTTTTTTCCTCCAAGAAGTTGAACTTGGTAATAGTATTTCGACACTAATAACACCGGATATTCATCCCCGCGTGATAAAGTAGCGACTTTCGCGGAACTGGAAAGTGCTTTTCCATACACCGGAGCGGATACATTCGTCACTTTCGCCACGGTTACGTAATCAGCGGTTTGCAGCGGTTTCCCGCTAAGATTTATGGAACCGAATGCTACTGCCGTTCCCGCAGCATCTTGCCAGGTAAAAATAACAAACAACAGAACGACAAACACTCGCCAAAATGCTATTTTCAAGTGACAGCTTCCTCCCGTAATTTCATAGATTACGAGAGTAAATTTTATAGAGAAACGAACCGCCAGGATAGTGAATTTGAATGGGAAATCCGCCATTCACTTCCAAATTAATTTAATAGGTTGCGAGGAAGTGATAAATTTACATTTCTCGATCTGCGATCGAACGGTAGTGTTTAGTTACAGCTACTACTTTACTACCTTTCAAATAATGTTTGTCTCCAGCTCTCTGCGCATATATACATAATTAAAAGGTGATGTGGCGTATGTTTTGTAGCCTTTTTTCTTGCAATCCCTTAAGAAGGTAACATCCTCTCCGACGGAGCGGTCCGTAAAGCTGACCTTTTTTAACACTCGTCTTCTAAATAAAATCGTACCTCCCTGCACAAGCTCCACATATTTATTTTTTTTCTTGGGCGTCCTGATTATAAGCTTCTTTTTAGCCGCAAGATACACTAGACAAGCGTGCTTTCCGACAACATCACTTTTCGTACGTCTAAGCGCTTTAACCTGCTCCTTTAAATAAAACGGCGAGTAATAGTCATCATCATCAAACTTTGCGATTAAACGGAATCTGGAATTGATGATTCCATAGTTTAAACACAGCCCTAATGATATTTTTCGGGTAACTTATATACCTTGATATTGTTATAGGTCCGAATTTTGCCTTGAAATTGTTCCAGATTCATGCTGTCATTATTAAGAATGATGATTAGTTCTTTTTTTCTGTATTGCTGTTTTATATAATTTTCTAAAATATTATCAAAGAATTGAGGGCGATTGGTGCATGTGATAATAGAAACGCCACCTGTAGCCGTTGCTCTACCCAAATTGTCACCCCTTACGTTACTTATCAGTCTTTCAACATATGTAACTGGCCAAATTAAGGTGTCGGCTAAAGGCAATTCGTGTCTCAGGTTATTAAGGAAACGGGTGCCTGGTAAACTCTATAATAACCGCGGGAAAACTGGACATACTGTAAGACAACTTTTCCTCTCCCATGAAAAGGGTCACCAAATCAAAAAAATTGTATATAAGGGGACCTGACATATTCGTGAATAACATTCCCAAATTACTCATTGCTGCTGGCGTCGGTTTAATCGTTATAGGCTTGATTTGGGCAGTTCTAGGTAGATTTATCAACCTTGGCCGTCTACCCGGCGATATAGCTGTTGAAAAAGGGAACGTTAAATTTTACTTCCCTATAGTCACTTGTATTGTCATTAGCGTTGTTTTGTCATTGCTTGCTTATATTGCGAGGTGGCTTTTTAAATGACCCATGTCTTCAAAAAACCGACATAGATTTTTAAGGTGAAGTTAAGGTTCGCTTCTTATAATAAGAGACATCAACCTCACAGTTGATTTATAGTTCTAGGACACCGGCCCACAGCGATGTGGGCCATTTTTGATTACACTTCGCAACACGCATGCTTGATTCTCAAGTCCCTCCCAAATTTTTGAAACCATGAAAACCATAAATACGTTATTAACGAATATAAATCAAGAAGTGGAGCTCACGAAGTTGGTTGTGCTGCCGTTAAACCTTAGGAGGCGATCGACGATGGAAACATTCGGCAGAGGCTGTCTGTACATTATTCTCGGTATCATAGCCGTAATGGCGCTGGCCTTTATTGTAGGAGGCACAATTACCATTCCTTGGTTCATTCTCATTCCCCTTATTATTCTAGCCTTTTGGGCCGCATCCAAAAAAGGCAAATGAGCGGTCAAACGCATGGAGGATTACTTTGAAAATTCAAAATAAGGAAGATATTATTCAACTTGTCAGCGAAGACGAGTGGATGATGGATGTATTAAAAACAGCAAAATCTATTGAATTATCTGATTGGTGGGTTTGTGCCGGATTTGTACGCTCAAAAATTTGGGATGTGCTACACGGCTTTGGTGATAGGACACCTCTTCCGGACGTAGACGTAATCTACTTTGATGAAAGCAACATTGATGAAGCAGAAGAAAAGAAATGGGAAGAGAAGCTAAGAAGTATGAATCCTCACATTCCTTGGTCTGTCAAAAATGAAGCAAGAATGCACTTAGCGGGTAACATTCCACCCTATTCTTCATCTGTTGACGCGATCTCCAAGTTTCCGGAAACGGCGACAGCATTGGGGCTTTCTTTGGATGAGCAAAACAATGTCGTCTTAGCTGCCCCGTGCGGAATTCAGGATGTAGTCAATATGGAGGTAAGGCCCACGCCTTTTTTTAAAGAAACGGAGGAACTGGCGAGGATTTATGAAGAACGGATGATAAAAAAGAACTGGAAACAGACCTGGAGCAAAATTAATGTTTCTTCTATTCGGTAAAAAGTCCAAATAGCCTGCTGAGATCTGAAATCAGCAGGCTTTTTTGTTACAGCAATACGTCAACTCATAATCAAGCTCTACTCTCTATTCAACAAAACGACTCTTGCAGCAGCGTCCCAGCTGGCTGTTAGTCCAAGCTCCGCAGACAGATCGCGTATTTGAACATAGCCGGTCGCTTCGGAAAGCATCGATTCGAGCTCTGTCCCATTTACGGTTACTTTGCTTCCGGTCCAATCGATCACTGCACCTAATGACTCCCCGAGCAGCCTCGCTGGCACCCACGTCACTCCGTTCAGCAAATATCCGTCCGAGGCGACTTCTCCTTCATACAAGACCGCTATTTGCTCTGCATCTTTAAGCTTTTCCGGCTTCGGAACTTGTCTGCTGCCTAATGCATCATATCTTTTTAGTCCATATTGTCTGATGATCGATTTTAATTTGGTTGCATAGGCAGGGTCCGTCGCATAGCCGCATGCTTGCAGCATTTCAGCCTGCTGTTCAGGGGTTTGCGCCGTTCGAACTCGTGCGTAGCGCGGTGCGGCAAGCAGTAAATCCAAGTCCTTATAAAAATGATATACGCTTTTATAGGCTCGGAAAGCAGCTCTCGTATTGGCACTGCGGCCGTCGACGTATTCCCACGTGCCCTTGACGACCGCCTCTCCGTGCCAATAAGCGTTGGTCTGCCCGCTGCCGACCTTAATGCCGCCCAAATTGTACCACGAATGAATGACGCCTCCGGTTTCGAGCAAATTTTGCGCTAGTCGAACAGAAGGAAACATCGTCGATCCTTCTCGCTTGACCCGAATAACAGTAGGCGCCAATACCGCAAAAAATTGATCTCTCGTCAAAGCAGCCATTTTTCAGACTCCTTTCTGCTGTTGTTTTTTTCTTGTAATCGCAAGCTGTCCCTATCTTTGTATGCAGAAGCAGTACAATTCGCAACGGACAAACAGGAAGGAGAAGGTTGTTCATAGGGACTTTTATATAGAAACGCTAATCCATTGCAGTTAATACAACAGATTCGACAATAGAGAGCCCCTGCTGATCTTCTATTGCAGTTCGTGCAATAGAATCACAGAAAATCGTATGATTTGAAGCCATGTTAACCCGAACTGTTGTATTTCTGCAACAGAAGCCCTCTATCTCTACCCAGTCTCCCTGTTCTGTTGCAGAACCTGCAATGGATAATGGATGGGTTATAAAGCCGCTTGCATGCCGTAAAAAGAAGAGGCCCTCATAAGATCAAGGATCTTATAGAGCCCACTAATAAACACTATATTCCGTAAAACCGCCGCGTATTGGCAAGCAGAATATTCGCTGCTTGTTCAGCAGTCAGCTGTTTTATTTGGGCAATATGCGCCGCCGCGTCTGCAGCCATGGCCGGCCGGGTCGGCTCGCCTGCATATGGGCCTTCAAACGGCCATGGACCGTCCGTTTCTACCATTAACAGCTCTAACGGATATTGCTCAACGATTCTCTGACTCTCTTCCTCGTACGCAACGTCAGGCGTTACCGAGACCATATATCCGCAGGCGATCATGCGCTGAACAGTCTCTTCATTGCCTTTAAACCAATGGAAGTGTGCCTTCTGCACGCCATGTCCCGCAAGGATATCGCATGCTTTATCCGCATCCTCGTAGACTGCGTGCAGCACGATCGGACGATCCAAGTTTGCGGCTAGTGCAGCGAATTGCTCAAGCAGTGCCAAATACGGCTTCTCATCAAAAAATGCGCCTGCAGCCTCGGCGTCCGTCCGCGTGTAATACGGAAGCCCGACCTCGCCTATTGCGAACGGCTCTCCCGCTTCGTGACGCAAGCGGATCCACGCGAACAGCTCCTTCAGCTCCGCCTCGGACGGGATCGGCTGTTCCGGATGAAAGCCGTATGCCGGGTGTACTTGCCCAGGATAATGAAGCGCAAGCTCCCGATTCACCTTTGACGATTGCAAATGCATGGATACGGCTACAACAGAAACCACGCCTTCTTCAAATGCTTTTTTCAGAAGCTCGTCCCGCTCCCCGGCAGCATATAAATCAACATGAAGGTGCGCGTCAATGTATGAAGCAGAAGCTATAGTCTCGCTTTTCTTCTCAACGTCACTTAATCCCGCCATACGATCACACGCCCTCCTTCACGCCGACCTTAAGCAGCTCATAAATTTGCTGCTTCATTTCGTTAAACCGGGGATACGTCCACAGCGCTTCACTGCGAGGGCGCACGAAAGGAACAATGAACTCCTTGAGCACGACAGCCGGCGAAGCGGATAAAACAACAATCCGATCGGAAAGAAACAGTGCTTCTTCAATGCTGTGAGTGATAAGAAGCACGGATCTGCGGTTTTTCTCCCAGATCGACATGAGCCATTGCTGCATTTGCAGTCTGGTCAAAGCATCCAATGCACCAAACGGTTCATCAAGCAGCATCAGTCGCTGCGGAGCAAGCAAGGCTCTCAGGAACGAAATTCGCTGCAGCATACCGCCGGAGAGCACGTGAGGATAGGCATCCGCGTACTCATCCAGACCAATTCGCTCCAGCCATTCCTTCGTTTTCAGCTTTGCCGCGTTGCGGTCTATACCGGATACAGTAAGCGAAAACTCAATATTGCCTGCGACCGTCTGCCATGGCAGTAACGCCGGCTGCTGCGGCATGTATGAAATATGACCGCGCTCGCCAGTTGTCTGTTTCCCTTCCAGCCAAATCTCACCCGAAGAAGGCTTCTCCAGTCCGCCAATGACTTGAAATAATGTTGACTTTCCGCTTCCGGAAGGCCCTATAATCGAAACGAATTCCCCATCGGCTACAGAAAGCGACAATCCTCCGAGAACTTCTTTGCTCGCCGTCCCTTTTCCAAACTGCTTCCGAATCATCTGTACCTGCAGTGTGTTTGGACGATTTTCCACTCTATCGCTCATCATGCTACTCCGCCTCCTTCACCGGACGCCAGCGAATAAATAAACGCTCCGCCAAGCTCACGAATCCGAACAGCGTCAAGCTAAGCGCGACAATAATAATTACGGCTGCAAACACACGCTCGGGCATAAAGCCTTTGGACGAAATAAGCATGAACGAACCGAGCCCCTTTTTCGTGCCGAGCCATTCCGCGACTACAGCGCTTAACACGCTGTACGATGCAGCAATTTTTAACCCTGAAAATAAATGAACGGTTGCGTGCGGCAGCTCAAGCTTCCAGAACAGCTGCCATTTGCTTATGCCAATCATCTGAAAATAATTGCGAAGCTGCGCATCCGGATTCGTAAGGCTGCTAAGCATTGCTACCGATATCGGGAAGAAACAAACCATCATTACGAGCAGCACCTTCGGTAGAAGCCCGTAACCGAGCAGCATCGTCAATATGGGACCGATAACGATGACCGGAATATTTTGCGATAATACAAGCAGCGGATACACGCCTGTTCGCACACCAGGAATTAGATGCAGCAAAGCGGCGAGCACGAAGCCCACCGCCGATCCTCCAACAAAGCCGAGCAGCGTAAGCTGCACCGTCGCTTCTGTATGCTCCATTAGCCGCGGCCAAATCATAACGGCCTCTTGCACGATTGAGAAGGGTGACGGAACAATCCAATGATCGAAAACGCCCCATGTAACAGCCGTCTGCCAGCAAGCGAGCAGTCCTGCCAGCACCGCAATCGGAGGCCAAACTTTTGACCATACGATCCTCTTATTGCCCATCTGGATATTTCTCCAGGAGCCTGCCCATCGAAGCGCCGTTTGCCGGATTATAATAAATTTTAATTTGCGAAATAACGGACGGACAACCCATCTCGGTCATCGCTTCGCTCATCGATTGCACGACGCCAAGCAGATGGCTAAGCTCACCCTCCATCGTCGTCTCAAGCGGAGCTACCCGGTAAGGCACGCCTGACGCTTTAATGATTTCGATTGCCCGGTCGACGTATGGAATGACGCTTTCTCCGCCAGGCGTGGTGGGCAGTATTTGAATGCTCACTAATGCGTTCGCCATATGAATTCCTTCTTTCACCGTGTTCTTAAACGCACTTCCCGCTATTCAGGCAAAAACTCGTTCGTAAACGCCTTTTCCGCTTCAAGCTCCTTTTCGAGCAGCTTATGCTCGAACATCCAATCGGAGTAGTTTTCCCATACGCTCAGCTTCTGCTCGCCCCAACGCGGCGCATCGTCCTGATATTTCGGGCTCAGCCACTTCTGGCTCGCACGCACAAGCTCAGCATTCAAATCCGGCTCCGCTTTGATCAAAATCTCAGCCGCATCCTCCGGATTGTCAATCGCGTATTGGTAGCCTTGCGCCGCTGCAGCAGTGAACGCTTTGACCACTTCCGGCTTTTCTGCAATCATCGTCTCGTTCGTAACAAGCACAGGCGTGTAGTAATCCAGTTTGTCGCTATAGTCAGTCAAATAAACCATATTGATTTTTTCGCCGCGAAGCTCTGCCTCGACGCCCGTCCAAGCATAATAAATCCAAGCAAAATCAATATCGCGCTTAACCGCCGTAAAGAAATCGCTATCGCCGATGCTGACCATATTTACTTTGCTGACGTCAGCTTTCTTCTCCTGCATAAGCGATTGAATAACGGCTTCCTCGACAGGAGCGCCCCATCCGCCGTACGTTTTGCCTTCGAATTTCTCGGGAGAATCGATGCCCTCAGCGAGCGGGGAAGCGAAGCCCGATGTATTATGCTGTATCACCGCTGCAATCGATACGAGCGGAACATCTGAGATGCGAGCCATCGTAATCGATTCTTGATAGCTTACGCCGAACTGCACGCTGCCAGAGGCAACCATTTGATCGGCGCCGCTTTGTCCCGGTTGAATAATTTCGACATCCAAGCCCTGCTCCTTGAAAAAGCCTTTATCTCTAGCGACATAAAGTCCGGTATGATTCGTATTTGGTGTCCAGTCGAGCACGACCTGCACCTTCTCGAGCGGCTTGTCCGCCCCCTCTTGCTCTTGCTCTTGCTCTTGTTCTTGCTCCTTCTCAGACGGTGCGTTATTCGCTCCGCATCCTGCCAGCGCTAATACGAACACCAGCATAGCAGCAACGATTTTCCACGACAAATGTCCAGCTTTCTTCTGATTCATGATGTGTTTGTTCCCCTCTCCAAAGCGTTCTATTTGTATAAAATGACGAGCCTCGGCAGTATCCGGGTAATGGCTGCAACAACAAAAAAAACGTCCCCCTAATCCGGAGGACGCCATGAATTCGGCTGTGCAGCTGTTTATATCCGCACAAGCTTGATCAATTGTGATCGAGCTGTTCTGAATAAACAGAGCTTCTGTCCCTACGCTGGCATTATCCAGATCAGGTTTAACGGGTCGGAATTGTATAGAAAATTCCCTCTCAGCCGGCCTTACCAGCTCCCCGGAACATATTCGGTTTCGTCAATACTTTTAATTGTATAGCAAAACCCGACCTAAATGCTAGTATTTTTTGAAAACGATTATCGCCGGACGTTAATTTGCTTCCTCGAGTTTATTAGCCTGCACCCCAGCAGCAGCCTTTCTTCCATACGCGAGTAGATGGGCAGCCGTTAGCTCATCTGTAATCGTTTCGCCCGTTAACCGATCAAGCTGACGGATATACGCAAGCTGTTCTTTCGGCTTGTTCCCGGCCAGCGTAATTTTCACGTATGGCAAACCAGCCTGTACGTACAAATGATTTAACTGCCGCATCGTATATAGACTTGCCGATTGATGCTGCTCCTCAGCATTTGCCGGGTCTAAGTAATGCCGAATATTCTCGTAATAAAACCGATTGGCATAGCAGCCGATTAACCAGCCATTCGGCTTCAGCAGGCTTACAAGCCGGTTTATCGAAGGCGTCGTAACGCGGGCATTCGCACTGCCGATGATTATGCCGTCGAGCTCTTCTTGCGGCAGGTCCCAATCACCCTGATCATTAGGCACAAGCATTTGTATGCCCGATGCCGCTGCAATGCTCGCCGCCAGATTATTTCGCTCCACGCCGAGCCATTTCGCTTTCGGAAATATCTTTTTCAAATACAGCAAAGTCGCTCCGCAGCCGCACCCGATCTCCATAACCCTGCATGCTTCGCGCTTGTACCCATATGATTCCCGCTGGATAAATGCGATTAAATCCATTCTTATATCCATCGCATCATAGGGATGGAAGCCCCATTTCGTTACAAAGCTATCCGTATTTTCTTTAAACGTATGCTTATTTATTTGTGGATGAGAACCATCTGAGCCGCTGCTGTTACGATGAATAAACGTGTCTCCGCAAAGCATCAGCTTATAACCTGCTAACCGCAGCCGCAAACTATAATCATCAAACATAAAGTTTTCCATGCCAGCGCTTTCGTCGAGCGGCCCGGCCTTCTCGCATGCTTTGCGTCGCATAAGCAAGCAGTGGCCAAGCAGCTTCACTCTCTCTTCCCATTTCGTTTTGTCGGGAGCGGCATTCATCGCCGAAGCAAAAAGCTCCATCTCCTCTATCGTCTTGTAATCGACGGGAATGGACGACCAATATGGCGACCCGTTCGTTACGGGTCCAACCGCTCCAATCCGGCTATCGCTTAATATACAACGCTTCAATCCGTCCAGCCAGCCCGGCGTCACGACCGTATCGTTGTCAAGCAGCATAATAAGCTCGCCCGAAGCCGCCGCAATCCCTAGATTGCAGATTTTAGGAAATGCTGTATCATACCCGTTGTTGTTTATCACTAAAATGTCACTCTGGCTTTGCGCCCACTCAGCCGTATCGTCAGCCGAACCTTTATCTGCTACAATCAGCTCGTAGTCGCCTCGTTCCGTGTGCCGCCGAATGCTCTCTACGCACTTCTTCGTATCTTCAAGCTTATTGTAGTTAACAAGAATAATGCTTGTTATACAACTATTGGCGTCGCTCACGCGTATCCTCCTCTAATAAGCTGTACCATAAAATATGTCGGCACGGACTATTCGGTGAGCAATGCACTGCTGCCATCGTTTGGTCAATTCGTTTTGTACCTTTTCCGAACGCCAACAACAAGCATAAGAAACGGCAGCACCACTTGAAAGAGCGGAACGATTTTCAACGTAATGTCTAGTCCGATCCAAATATGATACGTATTATTGGGTTCAAGGAATGACGATGCATAGATGACGGCCCCAATCGGCATGACGCAGTAACGATAGGCGATTCCCGTTACGGAATTTAACGTAAATACCGACGCCATGTATAATGCAGTCATCTTCACATAAAGCCCGATAAAGAGTAGAAGCGTAACGATAACGTCGAGCCGCTCGAGAAAATTTGCCAGCCGTATCAGCTGTACGACTTCAAGCAGCGGAAGCGCCGTGATGGCAGATAGTTCTGGTCCCAGCACGCACATGACAAGCATATTCATGAACACAAGAAAAGCGGATACCCCAATCATCGACCAATAGGAGGCGCGTCCAATTATTTTCTTATCGCTTACATGCTTCCAAAATACGAGGAAAATGACCATTTGCCCAAAAGGAAACGACAGTAAGTCCGGAAACGCAGCCTTCACTACAGGTGCAAGCCCATTTTCTAATATAGGAAGCAAATGCTGGGGATCTGGTAACCGGGCAATAAACAGCAGCAATATAATAAAGAGGTAGCTGATCGCAACAATCGGAAACAGCAGCTGTACGACGCGGACAAACACTTCAAGCCCTTTGCTGACGGTGTAAGCCGCGGCGCTAATAATGAGCAGCATCACAATCCATTTCGGCGTTAAGGTCAGCAATGCCATCATCGTAAGCTCGCCGACATCGCGAACATTTCGCATCGATTCATAAGCGAACCAAACGGCATAAAGCAGTCCGATCCCACCGCCGATCCAGCGTCCGAAATGCATCTTATAAAGCTCGGCTAATTCAGCTTCGGGGGCACGGCGTTGTAGGTGTACATACATGACAGTAAGCAGCAAGCCAGCTGCCGCAGCAAGCGTCATCGCCAGCCAGGCATCGTGCTTAGCTTTAATGCCGAGCTCAAACAAAGGCGTACTGCCGATCAAAAAAACGATGATCAAGATGGACAATTGATTTTTTCCGATCTGCTGCATACTGTCACCTCCCCTTTATGAACGCCTTTTTTCCTGCTCACTCTTGAAGCCGCTGCCGCTCAGACCTACCGAATTCAGCTTCACCCTTACCGATATTTTCAACGTTGTTTGCGGAAACAGCTCCGTCCAGTTATCCTTCGCTTCAGCCCATTGCTTCGGGTATTTTTTGTGTATGACATTGCCGAAGCCTACAACATCCGTCCGGTACTTGCGAACGGCCTTCCAGCCTTTCTGCATGATGGAAGTAATTTCGGCTTCTATTAATTTCTCTGCCATTTCCACCTGTGCAGGCTTCGATAGATCGTCTCCGCAATTGTACTCCATCAACGTTCCAACCGCCTTAGCATCCACATGCATAATCCATTTGCCGCCCGATGGCTCCGGCCGCAGCTTCGTCTCGGCATGAATGATGCGAATGGAAGAGCTCTTCTGTCCTTTGGCTTCTTCCGAGCAAGCAAACGGTATCGCGGTTCTCTTCACATGATCCTTAAGCCACATGACGCCTTGGCTTTCTTCGCCCGATATCCAGCCGACCAATTTATCCCCTGCAATCAGTCCCAAATCGAACAGCCTTACTTTAGAAGGTGTATTCGTTTGGCTCAGCTTATCAGCCCGATTCATGCTTTCTCTTGTGCCTGAGACCACTAAGCCGGGTATGCCGGTGGCCTTTGTAGCACCCATCAAATCCAGCAGCACTTGATGGATGGTCATTTGACGATACGTAGAGCTGTTTATTTCTTCATTGGTAATCATTCGCTGAATGGCTGCACCTGGTATTTTCTCAAGCGGAATGAGCTGCTCCAGCATGTGGCGCGCACTTCCTTTGGACAGAAATACGCTTACCGTTTCGCGCGCATCATGATTGCGCAAATAAGTGTCGAACAGAGGAGTCATCCCTTTACGGGCAGCCTCCTGCCCAACAATAACGATTTGATTGTGCGAGAAATAGAGCCGCCGCGACGTCTCTTGGGTCGCTTTGCTAATCGCAGCCCTAAAGCTTTCAGCTTTCGTCGAAAACACATTGACCGCCGCCGCCGACCCGCCCCCGCCCCCCGCACCACTCGTGCCGGAGATCGCTTGCGGAATAACAACCTGGTAGGACAATACCCAATTCCCGTCCTTCCAATCCACACCGGTTGCCGAAACAATCCCGATCTCATTAAGCTCCACCCGGTTCCAGCAGCCGGCAGCCAGCAAACAGACGAACAGCGGCAGCAGCAGCCTCCATTTATTCATTGCCGTTCCTCCCTTCTGTTACGGCTTATCAGAATGACGCTGTGCCGGCGGTTTTCTTCCATTCGGCCGGCGTTTTGGATTACGCAAGCTCAAATCGAGCGGCCGAAGCACGATTGCCCACCATGGCAGCCGGATGAATACATCCCGCCAAATTCCCTGCTTCGACGGTCCGGGCGCCAGCGGCGACATGTACGGTACTCCGAAGGAGCGCAGCGACGTCAGATGAATCAGCGTAAACAACACCGAAATGAAAATACCGAAAAAACCGAAGATACCCGCCATCAGCATGTAGACGAACCGGATAATGCGGGAAGTAGCCGCCATATTAAATTCCGGCATAACGAAATTTGAAATAGCGGTGAAGGAAACGATAATGACCATACCGGCCGAGACGATGCCTGCCTGCACGGCGGACTGTCCTAACACGAGTGCGCCAACGATTGAAATCGCTGGTCCGATAGCCCGCGGCATGCGCAGTCCTGCCTCGCGCAATACTTCAAACGTCATTTCCATAAGAAGCGCCTCAATAAGACCCGGAAACGGAATACCTTCGCGCTGCGCCGCCAGACTAATGAGCAATGTAGTCGGCAGCATCTCCTGGTGATATGTCGTTACTGCAATATATAAAGCGGGCAAAAGCATGGCAACGACATACGCTGCGTACCGTATGATTCGAACGAATGACGCAATATCAAACCTTTGGTAATAATCCTCGGGCGATTGAAAAAAAGTGAAAAAAGTAGTCGGAGCCATCAGCACCAGCGGGGTCCCGTCAACCATGATCGCGACTCTGCCCTCCAGCAGCGCGGCCGCAACCGCATCCGGCCGTTCTGAATTCAATAGCGTAGGGAACAGCGTAAACGTCTCATCTTGAATAAATTCTTCGATGTAACCTGTTTCGAGAACGCCGTCTATGTCGATTGCCGCTAGTCTTCGATATACTTCTTTTACAATGCTTTCGTCCGCAGTTCCATGCAAATACAATACAGCCACGTTCGAATGCGTTTGCCGGCCGATCTTGTGCATCTGTACATGAAGGTCGGACGATCGGATAATTCGGCGAATCAAGCTGATATTGACTCGAATATTTTCGACGAAGCCGTGCTGCGGTCCCCGAATAACGGTCTGCGTTTGCGGAATAGTGACACCTCGCTGCTCCCCTCCGCAGACTTCAGCTATTAATGCCGCCGGACTGCCATCCGCCATAATGACGCATAGCCCGTCCGTCAAACATTGAAGAGCCTCTTCTAACGTACTGACATCCTTTATCGAACCGATTGAAACGACGCAATTGCGCAGCGCCTCAAGCAGTTTTCCGCCCTTGACATACGCATGCTGCGGCAGCTTCAGCGACATTAACGGCTCCATGACGCTTTCATTAATCGTCTCTGCATCTACTATTCCGCTCACATAAATAATTGCAAGCTCACGATCCGGAGCCGCGTCGCTGCGAAATATCCGGATGACTATATCGCAGCTGCCGCCGAACCGATTACGAATCGCTTCGGCGTTCGCATGCAGCGATGGACTGAGCGGCGTTAGCGGCCCTGCGTTTTTTTTGTTCATAACGGCACCTTTCGTTTCCATGTTGCATCTATTTTGGCGCATTATGGGTGTAAATATGTATACGGCGCTAACGTGACTTCCAAGAATGGGGTTGAATATATGGTAGCTTCTTCTGGAGGGTCCTAGAAAGGTTTTGTGATCAGAGGACTGGCGAAACTAAACTCACGGATACGATAGTGAAGGAGCTTGCTACGCAGCAGCTCCTCTTTTCTATTAAAGTAACAGGCAAAAAAGGCAAATCGGTACCTGAAATCCTATCTCCAGCTGAAATTGTGGTGCTGCCGGTTAATGGCTATTCCAAACCGAATCCGGCCTCACGTGCAAGCAAGATGGCCTGAGCGCGATCCGTCACTTGAAGTTTATTCAGAATGTTCGACACATGATTGCGAACCGTCTTTAGCGTGAGGCCGAGCTTCTGGGCAATTTCCCCGTTCCCCGATCCCCGGGCGATCCATTCGAGAACTTCTCGCTCCCGCTCGGTCAATCCGGGGAACGCGTTGTTCAGTGCTTTTTGGCCTTGCATCATTTCGAAATAATACATCATCTTCCTGGCGATTGAGGCGCTGAAGATAGCTTCTCCTCCGACGACGACTTGAATAGCGCGCACGATTTCTTGCTTCTGCGCCCCTTTGAGCATATACCCGCGGGCGCCGGCGCGCATTGCGGAAAAGACGGACGTATCATCATCGAACATCGTCAGGACCAGGATGTGAATATGCGGGCTGGTTCGAACGATGGCACGCGTCGCCTCGATTCCGTTTAATCCGGGCATGCTAACGTCCATTAAGATGATATCCGGCTGAAGTTCCTCGGCTAGGCGTACCGCTTCTTCCCCGTCCTGCGCCTCGTCGACGACGGTAAATTCCGGAACCGATTGGAGCGTCGACAGCAGTCCTTCCCGGAACATGGGATGATCGTCAACGAGCAAGATGCGAATCGATTCCTTCTCTGATTGGTTTTGATACATCGTTTATATCCTCCTGATCAATTGGAATGAATACGTTCACCCGCACGCCTTTTCCGGGAACGGATGATAACGAGCAGCTTCCGCCCAGCTCCTCGGCGCGTTCATGCATAGATCCGATGCCGATCCCGTTTCTCTTGGCGCCCGGCAACCCGCGCCCGTTATCGGCAACCTCCAAATATAAACCGCCTTCTCCCGGCAGCAGCGAAACCTTGCATATACTTGCCCCGGAATGCTTGACCGCATTCGTCAATGCTTCTTGCACGATACGATATATCGCCACCTCCGCCGCCGCATTCAGCTTCAATCTGCGATCGAAACCTTCGTGAACTACACGCATGCTTCCCTCTTCCATTTGATGAGCAAGTTCCTTAACGGCGAAAGCCAGACCGAATTCATCCAGTGCGGGAGGTCGAAGCGCATAAACCAACCGCCTGATATCGGCGACCGCTTCCCGCATCTGTGATTGAACGGTCAGCAGCGTTTGCTTTGTTCGCTCAGGCTCCCTTTCGCACATCGTCATTACCTCGTCCAATCGAAGCATCATGCTGGCGAGCCCCGACCCGAGCCCGTCGTGCAGATCGCGGCGCAGTCTTCGGCGCTCTTCTTCACGGGCGCTCACAAGCCGCTCACGCGAACGCCGGAGCTCGTCGGTCAACCGTACCGCTTGCACGGCAATGCTCACCTGGCGGATTAAGTCGTCAAGCATCCGTCTCTTGTTCGGCGGCAGCGCTTCGCTTACGCGATGAATGCCGAGAACGAGACGGCCAACCGTTTCGCCTTGCACGGCCAGCGGCACTTCGCTTACGGTCTCGCCGTCCCGGACGCCGTACTCCGCCAAACGTCGAACCTCTCCCGTTTTATCCACAGATTCGATTGCCGCATATGGGATGCGCAAAGCGTTTGCGGTTGTTTCAACAATGGCCGGAAGCAGAGATCGATGGGTTAGCGCACCTTCGAGACGCTCCGTAAGCCCCGATAACATCCGATAGGGGTCGTCCCGTTCACCATATACGAGATGATTGACTGCTCTTTGTACTCGTTCACGGAGGGGATGGAACAGGACAGCGATCAATCCTGTGGCCATCAACGTTATGATCGCATTCATTTTTCCTTGCATGAGCGTACCGAGAACGCCTACAAGAAGCGCATATGCCATGATGCTCATCGTGCTTAGCACGATATAAATCAAGGTTCGGTTGAAAACCATCGATCTTTTTTGCAGCCGGTCCAGTGCCATCATGCCGATAGAGAAAGGAATGAACAATAGGCCGGTGTATAAAAAGATTTGCGTAAGCATGCGAAGAATCCCGTTTGAAACGAAAATCGGAAATCCGGCTGTCAATCCGGCGATGAAATAACAGCCCATTCCCCAAATGAACCAGCGTATATGCCTCTTTTGATCTTCTTTGGCATGCCGGTAACGCCAGATCTGAACGCCCATAACCAACCCGTGCATGAGGAACATATAGATTCCTTTGACGACGGGATAATCTTGGAGATTGAAGTACGGCAGCGGCCAAACATAACTGGTGATCATCAAGATTAACCAGATAACGGCCGGAATCGCCGTCCATCTTGGTACGAATCGCCCTTCAGGAAAAAGAAAAAGAAAAAAGATATACATTGAGCCAAATGAGTTCAGAACGAAAAACATTTGGGTCAGGGCCGGATAATTTGCGAAAAGGGCATCATCCGTGCTGAATATGGTGCCTGTCACGATAAGCAGCAAAGAAGCGGTTACACAGTAAAGGTCCCGCCATCCGTATCGGTAGAGCAGAAACCCTACGGCCCATGAAGATAAATTTTGTATGGCGAGCAATATGACCGTAAACGCCGCGTATAAGTCCGATGAGATTCCATATCGGGCCATCCCCTCGAATTGTGCAGCGTCCATATTAAAATAACTCGTACATCCTTCCCCGGCACATGGATCCGAATATGCAAAGACCCCAAACCAGTGGCTAAAAAAGGATACAACGAGCGACATCGCCAGTCCGACCCACTATAACGCATGCGCACCAATAAAGAGAGGAAGACGAAGCGCTCCCTTATATGTACCTTTCATCTAATACCCGCCTTTGAACTGCCTTAGAAGTTTTTCCATCAGTATAACATGACCTTATTCCCGATGGGTCGGGAATCTTACGGTAGACGCGATCCCGCGGAAGTTCCCGGCAAGTCAGGAACAAAAGACGTTGTGGACGGGACGCCGGGACGATTATGATGAGGATCAAGCGAGGCAAGCAATAATGATTCATAAAAAAGGAGTGTTTGAAAATGATTACAGTACCACAAAAGTTTTTTCGTTTTAGCGGATGGGCCATGTTACTGGCGGGGATCGTCATTACGATCATCCAGTTCGTATATTTGGAGGATGTACCCCACGATATGGAGGAAATGAAATACTTCGTGGATGTCGCCGTCTGGACCCATGTCGCCTTGCTTCTCGCGGTTACCGTGCTCCTAATGGGGTTTGCCGGACTCTTTCTTCGGCATGCAAGCAAGCTGAAATGGTGGGGATGGATCGGATACGGTCTCTTTTTCTCGGTGTTCGTGTTTGACCTTATGCACGCTGCATTGCAAATTTTCGATTACCCGGTATTTTTTAAGGATATCACGACCGAAGCGCAAATGAAGGAAGCATCCGATTTGGTCATGAGCATTCAAATGAGCAACGGACCAGGACAGTATATTTTTATGGCTATGATGCCTATGGCAATGTTGGGCACGATCCTGATGTGTGTCGGATTCCTTCGAGCTAAGGTAATTTCCAAATGGCCGTCCATCGGATACCTTGTACTTACCGTATTGATGTTTGTACCCGTTGAATCCGTGATGATGTTTATTTACCCTATCCAGTTTCTGGTTTGGGCATGGTTTGGGGCTATTCTCGCTTTCGAAAAGCATCCTAAAGCCGAAGTGTCGAGCAATCCGCCAATAGCCGCGTAGTTCAGTGCAATAGAGCTGCTTTATGCTTGATTCTGAATTCCGAGGTAAAATGAAGAGGCTGTCCCTTGGGATAGCCTCTGTTAAATCTTTTGATGATGGTTTCAATGGCCGACAAAATCCTTCCTCCCAGCTCTATGCTTCCGGATAAAGCGCCGTTGATAGGTAGCGCTCCCCAGTATCAGGGAGCAGCACAACAATTTTTTTATGCTTATTTTCGGGTCTTTGGGCGATTTGGAGTGCAGCATATGCAGCAGCGCCTGATGAAATCCCGACCAGCAAGCCTTCGCTTCTGGCTAACTGCCTTGCTGTTTCGAATGCATCCTCATTCTTTACTTGAATAATCTCATCGACAACTGATCTATCAAAGTTGCCCGGAACAAACCCGGCACCGATTCCTTGAATTTTATGAACCCCTTTGCTGCCGCCGGAAAGCACGGGAGAATCAAACGGCTCGACTGCAACGATTTTCACCGCCGGTTTTCTTTCCTTGAGCAATTGACCGACTCCGGAAATCGTGCCCCCTGTACCGACGCCGCCAACAAAAAAATCCACTTCGCCGTCCGTATCTCTCCAAATCTCTTCAGCAGTGGTTCTCTTATGAACCTCTGGATTCGCCGGATTGTTAAATTGTTGGGGCACAAAAGAGTTCGGAGCTGCTGCCGCTATTTCCTCCGCCTTTTTTATCGCGCCGGCCATCCCTTCGTTAGCTGGGGTAAGAACCAGTTCTGCTCCCAAAGCAATGAGCAGCTTCCGGCGTTCAACGCTAAAGCTCTCCGGAAGAGTAATGATCAAACGATATCCTAGAGCAGCTGCAGCGAATGCTAGACCAACGCCCGTATTTCCACTTGTAGGTTCGACGATAATGGAATCTTGATTAATAAGCCCCCGTTCTTCAGCATCTTTGATCATCGCAAAACCAATTCTATCCTTTACGCTTCCTGCCGGGTTAAAATACTCCAACTTGGCTATAAGCGTTGATTCAACCTCATTTTTTTTCATAAAGGTGGAAAGCTCTAATAATGGTGTATTTCCTATGAGCTCTGTAAGGTTCTTTGCAATTCTTGACACTGCTATCTCCTCCGCCGATTCAAATTCCAACCTTTTTAGTTGGTTTTATATAATCACCTTATCATTGATGGGAATTAAATACAATGTGTAAATTTCGTTCCTTGAACTTTGATCTTTTAGCCTCGATTGAATCTCTCCTTATAAGTTATGTTTGTCAAATGGATTCGTCTCCCTTAGCTCAATTGACTCCGCTCCAGCCTTCTGCGTACCTATATTCTCGAAGCAACCACTTATTTCCTTTTTATGTATGGACAAGGCAGAGAGAGCGGCTCATGATTAATGGTAAAAA
>JBNJJW010000005.1:0-239417 GCA_051750645.1 Bacillota bacterium
CATTCGCAAAACCTTTTAGGAGGTACACATGTCAACCGCACAGCGATATGCAAAAGCAGAGTCCGCAAGCTGGACCGGCTTATGGGGAAACATGCTGCTGGCACTATTTAAAGGTATAGTAGGCTGGTTGTCAGGCAGCAAGGCATTGCTTGCAGATGCATTCCGCTCAGCAGCGGAAGTCGCCGCAGCCATTGCTGCATTATCCGGACTAGAGGCCAGCCGCCGCCGCAAGACTGCCAAATCAAATGCTGCGGCGGAAACCGAGGATAGAAGAGGAGAGACGGCGGCGACTATTTTGTTGTCTGTCGTCCTTCTTATCATTGGGCTTGAAATCGGCATTTCTGCAATCAGAGATATTTCAGACGGTGTTACGGATGCCCCTCACTGGAGTTCCTTAGCGGCAATTGCTGCAGGTCTGATTGTTAAAGAACTGTTTTTCTCTTCAAAGGAACGTATTTCCGGACTTTCCTGCTCGTTAGCGGCATTTATTGGAGCTGGTGGAGCAATCATTGGTAACGTGCTGACAATCCCGGTACTCTATTATTTTGACCCCGCTGCAGCACTCGTTATTGCGGTCATTGTCATGAACAACGGCTATCGCATGGCTACCGCCTTAATTCGCAAGGACCGGAAGGAAGCTCAGGACGAGGAAGATCCAAACGAACTGATGCAGCTTGTACAGCGCGTCGAAGGGGTCATTACCGTACAGTCATTGCGTGCGAAGGAGCATGGGCATTACGTCGTAGCAGAAATCGTTATAAGCGTAAATCCGCGCATTTCTGTACTCGAAGGCCATGAAATAGCAAAACGGGTTAAACAGCTTGTCATGAAAAGATTTATTCATGTTACAGATGTATCGATTTATGTTGAGCCATACGATCCGGGTTATCCGTACAAGTCCAATCATGATCCGAATCAGGAGCAGATGCCGACACTGCTGCAATAAGAACTGCAACAGCAGGAGAGGGGGATAGCAACATGATTCAAAGGAAAACGCGCTGGGCGGTAGCACCGTGGAATGATACGGATGAAGACAAAGCGAAGCACCTGTCCGCGAAGCTTAACTTACCGCCGCTCGTTGCCCGGCTGCTTGTGCAGCGGGGGTATAGTGAAGCGGAAGCGGCAGAACGTTTTTTGCGCGGCGGTCAGGAGCATTTTCATGATCCGTATTTGCTGCTTGGCATGAAGGAAGCGGTTGAACGCATTAAGCGGGCGGCTGCAAACAATGAGAAAATTCGGATTTATGGAGATTATGACGCTGACGGCGTATCGAGTACATCGCTGCTCGTTCATTTGTTTCGTTCTTTGAATTATCATTTTGACTATTACATACCGCATCGCGCCTTAGAAGGGTATGGCTTAAACCGTAAAGCGATTGAGCTGGCTGCCAATGAGGGCGTTCATTTAATCATTACGGTCGATACAGGCATTAGCGCTTATGAAGAGATTGAATATGCAAAGCAGCTCGGTATTGATGTCGTTGTAACCGACCATCACGAGCCTCCTGAGCTAATTCCGGACGCATGCGCGGTAGTTAATCCGAAGCAAGGGGCCTGCGGCTATCCGTTCAAAGGTTTGGCAGGCGTCGGCGTTGCTTTTAAACTGGCCCACGCGTTGCTTGACCGACCTCCGCTTGAATGGGCTGATATCGTTAGCCTAGGCACAATTGCAGATTTAATGCCGCTTACCGACGAAAACAGGATATTCGTACGATACGGCTTGGAGAGACTGCGCAGCAGCGCTGGTGCGGGCTTTCGCGCATTAGCGGAAGCAGGCGGTATAACACTAGGAGAATTAACTTCAACCGGTGTCGCGTTCAGCATGGCCCCGCGTATCAATGCGGCGGGCAGGCTGGATCATGCAAAGCGGGCAGTCGAGCTGCTAACAACGGATGATTATGACACTGCTATTTTGGCGGCAGCGGGTCTGGATAGCTTAAATAAGGAACGTCAGCGCATTGTCGAGAGCATCGTAAAGGAAGCTGAGCAGCAGTGGCAAGCAAAGTGCGAAGCTGCTGAAGCAGCGGGTTTAGAAGCACCGCCCGTCATCGTACTTGCAGGTGAAAGCTGGAATGTCGGTGTCATCGGTATCGTTGCCTCGAAGCTGCTCGAACGAAATTATAAACCGGTTATTATATTGGGAATAGATGAGAAGACTGGCATGTGCAAGGGTTCTGCGCGTTCCATTGAAGGCTATGATCTGCATGCCGCTTTAACAGCCTGCTCTGAGCTGCTCGATCATTATGGCGGTCATCAGGCGGCTGCCGGAATGAGCCTTCACCGCGATCTGTTAGAGCAGTTTGAAGAGCGCCTTGGAGAGTTAGCGAGACAATGGTTACGCCCTGATGACTGGATTCCGAAAACAACGGTTGATCTGGTGTGTACAGTTAGCGAGGCTACTCTCGATACGATCACGGATCTGGCGCTGCTTGAGCCGTTCGGCATGGGGAACCCTTCACCGCGGCTGCTGTTTCAGGGTGCTGAGCTTGCAGACCGACGTACGATTGGCAAAGAATCCAAGCATTTGAAGCTGTCTCTAGGCAGCGGGCGCCGCTTGCTGGATGGAATCGGCTTCGGCATGGGAGTTCTTGCGGAAGGACTGCAGCCAGGGCACACTATTGATGCGGTTGGAGAATTATCCGTAAATGAATGGAACGGTCAGCGTAAGCCGCAGCTGCAGCTGCACGATCTCCATTTTGAGCCTTACAGTGACACAGCGTTTCCTGAGCGCGAGCATTTCGGTCTTATTTATCAACAGCTAAGGCTGCTTGGTCAAGCGCCGCTGCAAGGATTAACCGAGCAGCTGTCAAAGCAAAGCGGCTTACCTGCGAAGACGGTTCAGCTCATGCTGGATGTATTTGAGGAATTGCAATTTATCGAACGCAGCGATGGACGAATGATTGCGGCCTCGTCGCCGCAAAAACGGGAGTTATCCTCTTCGGAACGGTACCGCATCGCGAAGCAGCAGTCTGAACGGTCACAAACGTCGGCTATTGGAATAAAATAAATATTTTAAACGATGGAATGGAAAGGGTTGACAGTTCGTGTCCAATACACCATACAATTTTAAAGATTACATCCGGGTAATTCCTGATTTCCCGCAGCCAGGTATCCGTTTCAAAGACATTACGACGCTTCTGAAGGACGGCGGAGCTTATCGCGCGGTTATCGAAGAGATGCGCGCAGCCGTTCAGCACATGAACATTGATATTGTTGCCGGTCCGGAAGCTCGCGGATTCGTTGTAGGTGCCCCGCTTGCTTTAGCGCTAGGCGTAGGCTTCGCTCCGATTCGCAAAAGCGGTAAGCTGCCTGGCGAGACGATTACGGCCAACTACGATTTGGAATATGGCAAAGATCAGCTTGCTATGCATAAAGATGCGATCACTCCAGGCCAACGGGTGCTTATTGCGGATGATTTGCTGGCAACGGGCGGTACAATTGCGACATCAATCAATCTTATACGCCAGCTTGGCGGCGAGGTTGTCGGAGCCGCTTTTCTCATCGAGCTTGCTTATTTGACAGGCCGTGAGAAGCTGGAAGGAATCGACGTATTCTCACTGATGACTTACGAGTAAGAAATCTCCATTCGAGCTGTTAAAAAGGGAAGTCTCCCGCACGACTGAAGAAACCGCCTGTCTCCTCATGCACGAACAGTGTGGAGGGAAGGCGGTTAATTTTTTATCGCTTGGCTCCGGTAGTTGACGTGGTGCCGCTATAACAGGCATAATATTATAAAAACTCGGAAAACGCATGAATGGGATCCGCCAGGAGTGTATTCAGAAAGGGACGTTTCATGGGCATTGAGCATTTACTCGAGAAGGCATCCGCCTATATGAAAGAGCAGGACCTTATACGCATCCAGGAAGCCTATGATTTCGCGGAACAAGCCCATCACGGACAAGTGCGGAAATCGGGAGAGCCATATATATTACACCCCGTTGCGGTTGCAGATATACTTGTAGATATGCAAATGGACGTGCTGTCGATTATCGCAGCACTGCTTCATGATGTCGTAGAAGATACGACAGTAGATTTGCAGACGGTTCGTGCGAAATTTGGCGAAACGTGTGCGATGCTGGTAGACGGTTTAACGAAGCTTGAAAAAATTAAATTTCGTTCGAAGGAAGAGCAGCAGAACGAAAATTACCGTAAAATGTTTGTCGCGATGGCACAGGACATTCGCGTAATTCTTATTAAATTAGCGGACCGGCTGCACAATATGCGCACGCTCAAATTCCAATCGGAGGAAGCACAGCGCCGCATCGCATACGAAACGCTCGAAATTTTTTGCCCGATTGCTCATCGTCTCGGTATTTCGGCCATCAAATGGGAAATGGAAGACATTGCTTTGCGCTATTTAAATCCGCAGCAGTACTACCGTATTGCAAATCTCATGAAGAAGAAGCGCGCGGAACGCGAGCAATTTATTGATGACGTCATCTCGCGAATTACGGAGAAGCTGGAAGAAATGGGCATCGAAGGAGATATTTCCGGCAGGCCCAAGCATTTATACAGCATTTACAAAAAAATGACCGATCGAAACAAGCAGTTTACTGAAATATATGACCTGCTTGCCATTCGGATTATTGTGGATAATATTAAAGATTGTTATGCAACACTCGGTATTATTCATACGCTGTGGAAGCCGATGCCTGGCCGATTTAAAGACTATATCGCAATGCCGAAGGCGAACATGTACCAGTCTCTGCATACGACCGTCATCGGACCGAACGGTGAACCGACCGAGGTTCAAATCCGAACATGGGAGATGCACCGAACGTCTGAGTACGGGATTGCGGCGCACTGGGCGTACAAGGAAGGTTCGCTCGTGCCAGGCGGCAACTTTGAAGATAAAATGTCATGGTTCCGCGAAATATTGGAGCTTCAGCATGAAGCGCGTGACGCGTCTGAATTTATGGAATCGCTCAAAATGGACTTTTTTGCCGATTTGGTATTCGTCTTTACGCCGAGCGGCGAAGTCATTGAGCTGCCTGCAGGCTCCGTGCCGCTTGATTTTGCATACCGCATTCATACAGAGGTCGGTAACCGCACGATAGGCGCTAAAGTGAATGGCCGCATCGTACCGCTTGATCATAAGCTGAAGACAGGCGATATCGTTGAAATTTTAACGTCCAAACATTCCTACGGACCGAGTCAGGATTGGGTGAAAATTGCTCAGTCATCGCATGCCCGAAGCAAAATCAGGCAGTGGTTCAAGAAGGAGAAGCGCGAGGAGAACGTTGCGAAGGGCCGCGATCTGCTTGAACGCGAGCTGAAGCGGCTTGGGCTTGAGCCGTCTGCCTGGCTGAGCGATGATAAGCTGCAGGACGCAGCGGCGAAGTTTGCTTTTAACGATATTGAAGATATGATGTCTGCTATCGGCTTTGGCGGGATAACTGCTGCGCAAATTTGCACGAAGCTGACTGAGAAGATGCGCAAGGAAGCCGAGCTGGCCAATCAGCTTGAGTTGACGGCAGAAGTGAAGGAAATTAAATCACCTGGCAACCGGAAGTCGAGACCGACTCAAGGCGTAACGGTTAAGGGAATCGACAATCTGCTTGTCCGGTTCGCACGCTGCTGCAATCCTGTACCAGGGGATACCATTATCGGATATATTACGCGGGGCCGCGGCGTCTCGGTTCACCGCATGGATTGTCAGAATATCCCGTTCGGCGATCAGGGTGAAGAAGGGGAACGAGTCATTGAGGTGGAGTGGGAAGACTCCATCGAAGCGAATTACAGCGTAGATATCGAAATAACAGGCCACGATCGCAGAGGACTTCTCAATGAAGTTCTGCAGGCGGTTTCAGAAAGCAAAACAAACATTTCAGCCGTGACGGGACGTTCGGTTAAAAATAAAATGGCTTTGATTCATATGACGGTGCTTATCCGTAACATTGAACATTTGTCGTCGGTCGTCGAAAAAATAAAACGGGTTCAGGACATTTATTCGGTACAGCGCATTATGCAATAGCTGTTAAGAGGCGATGAATCGAATATCGGAGGTTTAAAGCAGTGAAGGTCGTTGTACAGCGCAGCAAGCAAGCGAAGGTCCTCATTGATGGCGACATAGTGGGAGCAATCGAGTTCGGGCTTGTGCTGCTTGTTGGCATTACGCATGAGGATACGGAATCGGACGTACGCTGGATGGCAGACAAGATAGCAGGCTTGCGCATCTTTGAAGATGAATCGGGTAAAATGAATCATTCGGTAACCGATATCGGCGGCCAGCTGTTATCGGTATCGCAATTTACGTTATATGGCGATTGCCGTAAAGGCAGACGTCCGAATTTTATGGCAGCGGCCAGGCCAGAGCAGGCTGAGCAGCTCTATGATAGGTTCAATGAAGCGCTTCGTTCCCATGGCCTTGTCGTAGAGACTGGCCGATTCGGCTCGATGATGGACGTTGAGCTCATCAATTCAGGTCCGGTGACGTTAATTTTGGAGAGCGGTGCTTAAGAAAGCAAATGCGGGAAACAATATACAGTGAGCTGTGCCGGACATGAACAAAGCTGGTGCATACTGAAAGCTGTATTGGAGGAAACCGCAATGCATCAATCACGCAAGGAACAGGGTATTGAGCGTGTCTCGCGCAGGCTGCTGCATCCGGATCGCAGAGAAGCCAAGATAATGGCTGAGCTGGAGGACGATATTGAAGCCGCTGAAGAGTGGGCCGGCTTTCCCCGGCATCCGCGCCGGGACAATCCGTGATATTAACGGTCATTCCGATAACTTTGTGTAGCGCCGTCCGGGTGAATAAACCGGGCGGTCGTCTATATATGAACAAGGACAAAGGGAAAGTACAATGCGTCTCCGCTACTCAGCTGCATGCCTTGTAAAAACGCTTTCGAAATTGTAATATTTCTGTAATCAAACTCTAACTTTCCTTTAACATCGTTAACCTATAATAAATCTCGACCCCCTTTTTAAAAATATATTTTACTTTTGGACCTACAACTCGTTTGTAGGTCTTTTTCTGTCCATTTTTGTTGTCCTTGACTTTCCCCATTACGACAGGTAAAATTAGTTTTCAGTATAATCAAAATGGATTCGTTGATGGGACAAAGTAATTCTTCACGTTATATTCAGAGAGGGACGTCATTTGGCTGCAAGCGTCCTTATAAAGGTGGAATGAACAGACTTCCCGGAGAACAGACGGTGAACAGACAGAGGGAGCGAGCGGCTCGCTTGTACCCGAAGTACAGTAGCTGGACTGCGGATGACGGACGTTAACCGTCTTGAAGCGAGCTTTTGCATGGCATGCATGCTCGGAATGTGGGTGGTACCACGGGAGCTACACTCTCGTCCCTTACGGCGTAAGCTGTTAGGAACGGGAGTTTTTTGCGTTTTCCGGGACATATCTAGTATGAATACGGGGGCAGGAGGTTTTTTGGATGGCTTTTCAAAAATTACCGGGAACACAGGATATACTGCCTGGAGCGGTAGAGAGATGGCAGTATGTGGAGCAGAAGGCACGCGATATTTGCCAGCGTTACAATTTCCGTGAAATTCGCACGCCGATATTTGAATCCACAGAGCTGTTCCAGCGCGGGGTAGGAGAGACGACCGACATCGTCGAGAAGGAGATGTATACCTTTACAGACCGCGGTAATCGCAGCTTGACGCTGCGTCCGGAAGGAACCGCAGGCGTCGTAAGGTCTTATGTGGAAAATAAGCTGTACGGTGAACCAGACGTATCAAAGCTGTATTATATTGGACCGATGTTTCGTTATGAGCGGCCGCAAGCTGGACGTTACCGTCAGCTGCACCAATTTGGCGTTGAAGCGTTAGGCTCGGTAGATCCGGCTTTGGATGCTGAGGTCATTGCGCTTGGGTATACGTTTTATACGGAGGTCGGTCTTAAAGGCGTACGCGTCGAGGTGAATTCGGTCGGTACGCCTGCAGTACGCGCTGCTTTCCGCGAACGGCTGCTTGCATTTTTGGAGCCGAAGCGGGAGCTGCTCTGCAAGGATTGCCAATCGCGGATGGACCGCAATCCGCTGAGAGTTCTCGACTGCAAGGTCGATCAGGAGCATTTTGAAGATGCACCGTCGATTTTGGACAGCTTGGATGAGGAATGTCAAAATCATTTTGATAAAGTGAAAACGTATTTGAGCGATATGGGTATTCCATATGAAATCAATCACAGACTCGTTCGCGGCCTTGACTACTACACGCACACCGCTTTTGAGTATAAAGCGGAGGGTATCGGCGCGATCGACACGATTGGCGGCGGTGGCCGTTATAACGGGCTCGTATCCGAAATCGGCGGTCCCGATCAGCCGGGTGTAGGTCTTGGTCTTGGATTGGAAAGAACAATCCTGCTGCTTCAGCACCAAGCGACTGAGCTGCCTGCTTCGAACCAAGTGGATGTATATCTTGTTGCTCTCGGCGAAGCTGCTGAGCGTGAGGTGACGAAGCTTGTGTATCAGTTAAGACAACGCGGCATTCGCGCCGAACGCGACTATCTTGGACGCAAGATGAAGGCGCAAATGAAATCGGCAGATCGGCTTCAGGCTCGTTATACGGCTATTCTTGGGGACGATGAGCTCGTCCGGGGCGAAATATCGTTGAAGGATATGGCGAAAGGCGAGCAGCGCGTCGTTGCGATAAGCGGGCTTGCAGACGAAATCAGCGGATAAGATCAACCAAATAAACCATTCATAACTAAATGAGGAGAATGAAAATTATGTTATTAAAAACTCATCACTGCGGTCTGCTTACGAAAGCCGACGTCGGTCAAACCGTAATACTGAACGGCTGGGTACAGCGTCGCCGCGACCTTGGCGGCGTACTATTTATCGATCTCCGCGATCGCTCCGGTATTGTGCAAACGGTATTTAACCCTGATTTCTCCGGTGATGCTTTAGCCATTGCAGACCGTGCCCGTAACGAGTATGTTCTTGCCATTCAAGGTACGGTCGTAGAACGCGATGCGGAAACTTACAACGCGAACCTGGCAACAGGCGAAATTGAAGTTCGTGTAACGAACATTGAAGTGATGAATGCTGCCAAAACGCCTCCATTCCCGATTGAAGACGGCGTTGAGGTTGATGAGTCGCTGCGTTTAAAATACCGTTACCTGGACTTGCGCCGCCCGGAAATGCAGCGTACGCTGTTCCTTCGCTCGAAAGCGGCAAAGGTGTTCCGCGATTTCCTTGACGGCGAAGGCTTTATCGATGTTGAAACACCAATCCTGACGAAGAGTACGCCGGAAGGAGCCCGCGATTATTTGGTGCCGAGCCGTGTGCATGAGGGCGAGTTTTTCGCATTGCCGCAATCGCCGCAAATTTTCAAGCAGCTGTTGATGGTCGGCGGTATTGAGCGCTACTATCAAATCGCCCGCTGCTTCCGTGACGAGGATCTCCGTGCAGACCGTCAGCCGGAATTTACGCAAGTCGATATTGAGACATCATTCCTGTCGCAGGATCAATTGCTTGCTTTGATGGAGCAGTTAACGGCGAAGCTTCTTCGCGAAACGGTTGGCGTGGAGCTAGAGCTTCCTTTCCAACGCATTACGTATGCAGACGCAATGAACAAATACGGCTCTGACAAACCAGACCTTCGTTTCGGTCTTGAAATCGAAGATATTACCGATATCGTATCGGGAAGCGATGTAAAAGTATTCGCGAGCGTAGCAGCAAGCGGCGGTGTGGTAAAAGCATTGAACGCTAAGGGCTGTGCAAGCTGGAGCCGCAAGGAGCTTGACGACCTGCAGGCGTTCGCCGCACGTTACGGCGGCAAAGGGCTTGCATGGATTACGGTGAAGGATGGCGAATGGCGCGGGCCGATCGTTAAATTCCTTAAACCGGAAGAAATTGCGGCGCTGACAGAGCGTCTGCAAGTAGAAGAAGGAGATCTTCTTACATTCTCCGCCGATAAAAAGAAGGTTGTCGCAGACGTACTCGGTAACCTCCGTTCGAAGCTCGGCCGCGATCTTGGCTTAATCGACGATTCGAAATTCAAATTTGCATGGGTTGTTGATTTCCCATTGCTCGGCTGGGACGAGGATGCGAAGCGTTATGTTGCTGAGCATCATCCGTTCACGCGTCCGAACGAAGACGATCTCCATTTCTTCGATACGGATCCGGGACAAATTCGTGCGCAAGCATACGATCTCGTTCTGAACGGTTACGAAGTAGGCGGCGGTTCGATGCGTATTTACAAACGCGACGTTCAGGAGCAAATGTTCAAAGCGCTTGGCTTCACAATGGAAGAAGCGCAAGAGAAGTTCGGCTTCTTGCTTGACGCATTTGAATTCGGAACGCCTCCGCACGGTGGTATCGCATTTGGCTTCGACCGTCTAGTGATGCTTCTGACAGGCCGTACAAACCTTCGTGAGACGATTGCATTCCCGAAAACGGCAAGCGCAACTGATCTGCTTTGCGATGCGCCTTCCGAGGTTGAGCTTTCACAGCTCGAGCAGCTGCATATCCGCACGGTGCTGAAGCCTAAGCAGCCTGTTGCCGCTGCGAATGCAGCAGCAGACAACAACGACAAATAAGCGTTAAAAGCAAAGGAGGCGGCAGCTGGATGCTTCACCAATTTTCACGTACGGAGCTGGCCATCGGGTCGGAAGGTTTACAGCTGATGAAGGAGAGCACGGTTGCCGTGCTCGGCATCGGCGGCGTTGGCGGTATTGCCGCTGAAGCGTTAGCGCGCACTGGCGTTGGTCGAATTATCCTGATCGATAAGGATGTTGTCGATATAACGAACGTCAACCGCCAAGTTCATGCGCTTACGACGACGGTAGGACAGCCGAAAGCAGACTTAATGCGCGACCGGATTAAATTGATTAATCCGGATTGCGAGGTGATCGCGATGCGGATGTTCTATACGGAGGAAACGTATGAGCAGCTGTTCGCATATCCGCTCGATTATGTAGTTGATGCATCGGATACGATTTCGTATAAAATTCATTTGATCAAGCAATGCTTGGAGCGGAAGATTCCGATCATATCAAGCATGGGCGCAGCTAACAAGATGGACCCAACGAAGTTCCAGGTCGTGGATATTTCCAAGACGCATACGGATCCGATTGCGCGTGTCGTGCGTACAAAGCTGCGCAAGGAGGGCATCAAGCGGGGCGTGAAGGTCGTCTTCTCGTCTGAGCTTCCGATGAAGCCGCGCGAGGATGTAACCGAGCGTATCGTCCCGGAAAATGCTCCCGCCATCCGCAAGGCGAAGCAGCCGCCGGCCAGCAATGCGTTCGTTCCTCCGGTTGCCGGTCTTATTATGGTAAGCGTCGTTGTGAAAGACTTACTTGAAATAGGCGGGATCGAGCTGTGAATGAGACATTAGTCAAAAAACTGAGATTGTCACCGGATATGAAGGCGTTAGTGCTTAAGGCGCCTTCCGATAATTATTTAGAAGAGCTCGGACTTACTGCTGAATCAACAATAGTCGAGGACGGGGTCCAATATGATTTCGTATTGCTGTTCGTTCTATCGTTGTCAGAGCTGGAGGAGTATGGTCCAGGGGCTGTTCGCGCAGTTAAGCCTGACGGTATGCTATGGATAACTTATCCGAAAGGGACCTCCAAGATTAAGACGGATATTAACCGGGATACCGGCTGGAAGCTGATGCTGAAGCTGGATATGGAAGGCGTTGCGATGATCTCAATGGATGATACATGGTCGTCCATGCGATACCGTCCGGAAGGTACCGCGAAGAGCAGCTCCCGCCCGAAGCGGACTGCTTCTGCTATTGTGGCCGCTGCGGCCAGCGGCCGTTCATCAGCTCCAGCATCGGAGGAAGCTCCATTGCCCGAGGATTTGGCAGCCGCGCTTCAGGCCTCGCCTGCTGCGGAACATTTTTTCCGCGGCAGCCTGACAGCCGCGAAGCGGCGTGACTTCGTCAATTGGATTACCGATGCGAAAAGGGCAGAGACGCGTACTAATCGCATTTCAGCAACGGTCGATAAGCTGGAGAAAGGTCTTAAATCTCCTTTTGATAAATAATGAACGCCTAAATAGCCGTTTCGGGAAAAAGCGCAAGAAGCTTAACTCTCGATACGGCTATTTTAATTAGCTGGGATACTTGAGCCAATGGAACATCGGCATATTTGCATACATCTGCTGCGTATCGAACAGGATGGGGACAACGTAGTCGCCTTTGTAATATGTTTCTTGACCCAGCTTCTCCATCGGTATATGAAAGCTGACCCGAAGCGCACGATAAAAGACGGGTTCGAGCAGGGACAAGAAATAGCGGTAATGATGCATCTCGGCAAAATAAACGATTGAGGAGAGCAAGTCGGATAGATAGCTTCCGCGGAAGGGCTTGATTAAGGCGATTTTGTCTATTTCGGCGACCATGCCTTTCTCTGCAGCGTCAAGGATATGCTTCTGAAGTTTAGTCATATTCGTAACGGCGCTGCTGCTTTTGTCGAAGAGGTTAATTTCAGCCGTACCTATGTAATTGCCATCGGGAGTAAGAATGACGTATCTGGCCAGTATTTCTTTGCTGAATTCAATCTCGTACCCTTTTTCTTTCCATACCGTCGTCCAAATGTCGTTAAACAGCGCTGTTTCGATCAAATTTTCCACAGGCTTAAACATCATTCATTCAACTCCTTGCATCATACGATACTGAATTATTTACATAAAAATATACTATTATGACATAAATCGATAGTTCGACAGCATGATTATACACTTTGTACCAAAAGTTGTGAATGTGTGAAGTGTTATAAATAGGTGACATTTATCGAATCTGGCGAACAAATGTGCTGTATGCTATGATCGAAGGAACAGATAGAAGAAGGTTGGGAAACGTTATGGATTTATTTTCTTATCAAGAGGCGGAAACGCCGCGCGCCCGGTTGTTAGCCGATCGTATGCGGCCGCAAACGCTGGATGAATATATTGGACAAGAACATATAGTAGGTGCGGGCAAACTGCTGAGGCGGGCGATAGAAGGTGATCAGGTATCATCTGTTCTGTTGTACGGCCCTCCAGGCTGCGGTAAAACCACACTTGCGCACATTATCTCGCTGCGTACTGCCGGAGATTTCGTGAAGCTGAATGCGGTAGACGCATCGGTTAAGGATGTACGGGAAGTCATCGATCAAGCCCGAACGAACAAAATGATGTATGGGAAGAAGACGATTCTCTTCTTGGATGAGGTACATCGCTTCAATACGGCAAGACAGGATGCGCTGCTGCCGGCTGTCGAGCAGGGAATCATTATTTTTATCGGGGCGACAACGGAAAATCCGTTCCATCACGTGAATGGGGCTTTGCTGTCCCGTTCCACGCTGTTCCAGCTCCAGCCGCTTGGCGAGGAGCATGCTTACGAGGCAATGAAAAGAGCGCTTGCCAACCGCGAGCGAGGGCTTGGTTTTATGGATCTGCATGCGGATGAAGATGCTCTTCGGCATATTGCGGCAATGGCAGGAGGAGATATCCGCCGCGCGTTAAACGCGCTGGAGCTTGCAGCTGTGACGACTCCCTCGGAGCAGGACGGCTCCGTACGGATTACGCTGGAGGTGGCGCAGGAGTCGATCAGGAAGCCGACGATACGCGCCGATCTGTCGACGCAATACGATGTACTCTCTGCGTTTCACAAGAGCGTTCGCGGCTCGAGCGACGCCGCTTTGTTTTGGTTCCTGTACGCGGTCGAGAAGCTGGGTATGGACCCGATGACCTTTATCCGCCGGCTTATCGTTGCGTGCAGCGAGGATATCGGGCTCGCTAACCCGCAAGCGATGCTTCAAGCTGTAACCGCAATGGATGCCTATCACAAAATAGGATGGCCGGAGGCGAAATACAACATTTCGCAAGCGATTTTGTTTGCGGTCGAAAGCCCGAAGTCAAACGCAACCGCAATCGCTATCGGCAATGCGGAAGCGGCGATCGAGCGGGCAGGCGGGACGGAGGTGCCGCTCCATTTGCGCGATACCCATTACCGCGGGGCGCAGCAGCTCGGTCATGAGGGCTATAAATATCCGCATGACTATCCGAATCATTATGTGAAGCAGCAGTATTTGCCGGATTCGCTCGGCGGAATGACTTTTTACAACGCCACGGAGCAGGGGATGGAAGATAAAATCAAACAAAACCAGCAGCGGCGTAGAAGTAAATGATATAAGAAATGTAGTCGAACAAACCGTAAGAAGGGCGCTTCTAAACTGGATGAAAGAGACCGTCGATAAACTCGTTAAACCGAATCTTATGTAGGATTATGATACTTTTTAAGGGATTCTCGTCGCTATTCTGTCATTCATTTGGCTTTAGTGGAGGTGTACTAGCGTTTTGATTGGATATCATACAATCAAAACGCTAAGAACGAGACGTTATCATAGTTTGCTGGGATTTTGTGCAGTCAAATGTTCGAGTTAGGGCTCCTGGGGGCAAGAATGGAGTTAGACTGCCGGTTTTTGACTGTATGTTTTCCACTCAAGCGTCACTTTATCGGAGAATGGGCCCGCTTAGACTGAATGAAATACAGGCAATACGTAACGTCGGTAGAGGAAACCCGCACTTGACTCTATAATGCATTTTGCAATAGGGAAGTGCTTAGGATTTGGGTTTGGTATGACCACTACTGAATCAACAGTTTCTGAAATCCAGTATTGCTTATTGGCAAAGCAGCGAAGATGACTAAACGAGATGTAATAGATCATACACTTTAAAAAATTAAAGGCTGCCCTTAATTTAGACTAATGGGCAGCCTTATTCTTTGTTGAGTAAGGTATATGCTGCGAATATTTCTTAAGCAATCGCAAACATCAAACCAAAATAACCGAACACTGTGGTCAATATTCCCATGATAAAGGCTGGGATCAGACGGTTGGAGCGGTACATCCATAACAAGCCTCCAGCCATTAGCAGCGCAGCAGCAAGCATCAGTATACTCTCCATATGTAAGGTGAATTGCAGTGTTATATCTGGGCTGAAGTCACCCTTATACAAGGATGTAAAAAATGGTGATGGAGACACGGTTTGCAGCGTTTCCTTGACCGTATGCGGAGGCGTTTGCTGCCCAAGCGCGCCGGTTGCAGCGAGCACCAGAAGGGCGATCACGCTCTCAGCTTGCAGCCATCGCTTCGGATTAAAGGATGGGTTATTCAGCGCGGCCTTCTTATAGCCAAATCCGTTCGAGTAGGCAAACAACAGCAGCGGTACAATGAGTAAATGCTTCATTAGCAGCATTTGTCCGTATGGCAGCATCCACGCATTCACATACTCAGGCGTCGTAAAAGTCATAAGCACAAATCCTGCGATCAGCGTAACGGAGACGGAGCAGATGGCCACTGGCGAAAACCAGCGGAGAAAGGCAGGCCAGTGGGCATTATCCTTTGCAAACCAGCTTATGATGAACAAAATGCCAATCCATACACTTACCGCAAGAAAGTGAGCGGAATGTGTGAGCAGACCTTTAAAACCATACAAGGATGAAGCATGACCGGCATAACCGAGCCATATGACGAGCAGAAACGTTACAAACAAAGCTACCTTTGGCATATGCTTGTCATTGCGGAACGATTTAAGTCCAAGCAGAAAAGCGAGCCCCGCAGAGCCAATCACTGTCCACAGCCATGCTTTACCGGTGTTGATATCGAGCAATATGCTTTTGAGAATCGAGCCGTATGTCATGTCAAAATCTTTGGCAAATACAAGAGCTAACTTATGAATGGGTACGTAAGACAAGAGCGGTATCGCTATTGCGCATGAGAGGAGGAAGCCGTTCGGTACATGGACGGCGGGCCTTCTGTCCTCCGGCACGAGCCGAAGCAGTAAGGCTCCTGACAAAATAGCGAAACAAACGTACAGAAGGCCTTCGCTGACATATATCATTATTTACGCCTCCGTAAGAATAGTACAAGAGCAGCAGCCGCAATAATCGCGCCGATAATAATTGCCGGAGTATAGTTAGCGTCTTCCCTATTTACGGCTACAGTTGTATTTTCCCCATTTGAATTAGTTGAATTATTCAGACCGGAATCGGCACTCGCTTCCGGTGAAGGAGAAGGGGAATCAGCCGGCGTCTCGGCTATTGGTTCTGGTTCGGCAGCTGGATCTGTTGTCGGCTCCGGAGCATCAACGGTAAACGCGTAATTGCCTTCGACGGAGTGGCCATCCGCGCCGATGATCGTCCACTTTACTGTATATATACCATTCGGCAGTACAGAAGGGACAGCGCCGCTCATGGTCTCGCCGTTAACTTCCGCCCTTTCCGTATCCATTACTTCTCCTGCTGCGTTTAGTACTTTGAAATTACTCAGCTTCTCGATTTTGGTATTGAACGTCAGCTCTATACGCTCGGGTGAGGCGGCGATCGAGGCATCCTGCGCAGGTACCGCACTTTCTAGTTTGGAGTGGGCCATCGCAACACCCGGTACGAGCCACAGAGCAGCGAGGCAAATAAGCAATATCCGTTTCATATATAATCCTCCTGAAATTAATCGTAAGCTGATTGAATTATAACAGATTACGTAAAGCGTTAGCTTAAATGAAGGGAGTAAATCGTAGCGGCTTTATGAACATTTATTGAATAACGCGAACCCGGGCGGAACAAAAACTCGAATAAAACGCCAGTAAACCGCGTATAAAGGTTAACCTATGGCGAATACACATAAATACAGTCTTAATAACGGCCAATCTAGCGACCGGACTGTTTGACGCGGCGGCTTAGCTTCAAGGAGTATCAACACAATACACAAAGATCGCCGTATCTTTGTTCCAAAAGGAGGTGCACCTGCCATCGTTACCGGGCCCTTCAAATACGATTGGCAGGATATCGTTGAGCGACCCTTTACCGTTAGGTTTGTCATTGCCGCTTATTTTGTTTTTAGTGTTAATGAATGGCTTTTTTGTTGCAGCCGAGTTTGCCATGGTAAAAGTCCGGGGCAGCCGTATCGATACGCTTGCGTCTGAAGGACATTCACGGGCAAAACTCGCGTCACATTTAACGGGCAACTTGGACGCTTATTTATCGGCATGTCAGCTTGGCATTACGATTGCATCGCTCGGTCTTGGTTGGGTCGGAGAACCTGCAATCGCAAGAGTGATCGAGCCTATGTTTGTTGTCTTCGGTTTTCATAACGAGGTGGTCATTCATACGGTTTCCTTCATCCTCGCATTCACCTTTATAACGGTGCTTCATATCGTACTGGGAGAATTAGCGCCCAAAACAATTGCGATTCGCAAAGCGGAGACGATAACGCTGCTAACGGCTACGCCTCTCGTGTATTTTTACAAATTAATGTATCCATTCATTAGGGTGCTTAACGGTACGGCAAATCAGCTTCTCAAAATGACCGGTATTGAGCCGGCATCCGAGAAGGAATCTGCGCACACAGAGGACGAGATTCGGATTTTGATGAAGGAAAGCCATAAAAACGGACTAATAGATAATACAGAGCTCACGCTTGTAGATAATATTTTCGACTTTACCGAAACGAATGCGCGCGAAATAATGATTCCCCGCACAGAAATGATTTGTTTAAATACGAACCTATCGCTTGCGGATAACAAAAAAATTGCGCTGGAGCAAATGCTCACCCGCTATCCGGTATGCGAGAACGACAAGGATAATATTATTGGCTTCGTTCACATCAAAGATTTGCTTAAAGATACGACTCACAGCCTGCATGATATTAGACAGATTACGCGGCCAATTACGACAGTGCCCGAATCGATGCAAATCAGCACGCTGCTTAAGCTGATGCAAAAGCGTAAATCACAAATTTCTATATTGATCGATGAATACGGAGGAACATCGGGCTTGGTGACACTGGAGGACATCATGGAGGAGATCGTCGGTGAAATTCAAGATGAGTTCGACGAAGAACGGGAGCAGCTGGAAAAAAAGGATGATAACTCTTATTCGATTAGCGGGCTGATGCTCATCGAAGAAGTAAACAGCTTCTTCGGTCTCGATATTGAGACAGATGATTATGATACGATTGGCGGGTGGCTCTATTCAAGAATTGAAATTCCGCCAACCAATAATCAGCGTGTCGATTATCCCGGAGGATACGAGTTCGTCATTGAAGAAACGGATCATTTGCGCATTTCACGTATTACTATTCGAAAAGATGGTGATTCAGCAAAGAGGGAGGAAGATAAGCATTTTGGCTAAAGAGCAAGTTTGCAGTAAGAAATAAGGCTGTGCCGACTCGTCTTATTGACGCGTTAGCACAGCCTTATTATTTCTTATTATGGTTGACGGGCCAAGAAAGCTTCCGCATCAATTTTTTGGACGGTTTCGATCGTACCGCCGCCGAGACATACTTCGCCGTCGTAGAGTACGACCGCTTGTCCCGGAGTTATCGCCTTCTGAGGCTTATCGAAGATGATAAGCGCAGTTCCATCTTCCTGCATCGTTACGGTAACGCCTTGATCCGGCTGGCGGTAACGGAATTTAGCCGTGCAGCGGAGCGGTTCAGAATAGGCAGCAGGCACAATCCAGTTCATGCCGCTGGCTGTTAAGCTCACTGAGTAAAGGCTCGGGTGCTGCTCGCCTTGTACAACATACAAAATGTTGCGCTCTAAATCCTTGTCGGCAACGAACCATGGCTCTCCTGAGCCGGAGCCGCCGATTCCGAGACCTTGCCGCTGACCTAGCGTGTAATACATTAACCCGTCATGACGTCCTTTCTTCTCACCATTGCGGATATCCACCATATCGCCGGACTGAGCAGGCAAGTAACCGCTTAGGAACGTCTTGAAATCCCGTTCCCCGATAAAGCAGACTCCGGTGCTGTCTTTCTTCTTAGCCGTATATAAACCGGCTTCCTCAGCTATCCGGCGTACTTCCGGCTTTGGCAAATGACCGATCGGGAACATCGCTTTCGCAAGCTGCCGCTGATTAAGGGCGCTTAAGAAATAGGTTTGGTCCTTGTTCGAATCGACGCCTCGAAGCAGCTTCGTTACGCCGTCCGCCGTGCGTTCAACGCGCGCGTAGTGACCGGTTGCCAAATAATCGGCTCCAAGCTCCGTCGCCCGCTGCAGGAAATCGCCAAACTTTATTTCGCGGTTACACATGACGTCCGGATTAGGCGTCCGCCCGCGTTTGTATTCATCCAGAAAATAGGTGAATACTTTGTCATAATATTGCCGTTCAAAATTAACGGTATAATAGGGAATACCGATTTGTTCGCATACGCGGCGTACATCTTCAGAATCCTCTTCCGCCGTGCAATGGCCGAATTCATCGGTATCGTCCCAGTTTTTCATAAAAATGCCGACGACGTCATATCCTTGCTGCTTCAGCAGCAGCGCAGTGACTGAAGAATCAACGCCGCCTGACATGCCGACGACGACTCTTGTCGAAGCTTTCGGTTTTTCCATCATAAACACCACCTTGTTCGATCAAACACCTACATTGTAACATAGGCTGAAAACTTTTTCATGAAGATGTCAACCTTTTTGCACACGTTGCGTATTGGATATGTTAACATATAAGTGTTATGGGAATACAGTGATTTATAACCAAAAACAGTTAAAGAGGTGCCACTTTGAAAATATCGACGAAAGGCCGTTACGGCTTAACGATAATGATGGAGCTTGCGGCTAAATTTGGTGAAGGCCCGACTTCGCTCAAGAGTATTGCTGAACGAAATCAGCTTTCCGAGCACTATTTGGAGCAATTGGTAGCGCCGCTGCGTAATGCAGGACTAGTGAAAAGTATTCGAGGCGCTTACGGCGGATACATACTCTCTAAGGATCCCGAGGCTATTACATCGGGAGATATTATCCGTATTCTTGAAGGGCCGATCTCCCCTGTTGACTTTACGGAGGAAGATGATCCGGCAAAACGCCAATTGTGGCTCAGAATTCGCGATAGCATCGCAGAGGTGCTCGATTCAACAACGCTCGCAGATTTGATCGCTTTTGAAGATGTAGGCAAACCAGACAGCTATATGTTCTATATTTAAAGGAAGCTGACCTATGAGAACGTATTATTTTGATCATGCCGCAACTACGCCTATGCATTCGTCCGTCGCTCAAACGATGCTTGAACTGATGCAGGGCCCTGGCGGCAATTCATCCAGCATGCATGCTTTCGGGAGAGCTGCGAAGCAGCAGCTTAACCGGTCGCGTGACCGTATTGCGGCTGCCCTGGGCTGTAAGCCTGCGGAGCTGCTATTTACCTCCGGTGGAACAGAAAGCGATAACGCAGCATTGATCGGCGCAGCAAGAGCGCAGCGTAAACGCGGCAAAACGCATATTATAACTTCAGCGGGCGAGCATCACGCCGTTCTTCATACATGCGAATGGTTAAGCAAGGAAGAAGGCTTTACTTTAACCGTTCTGCCTATAGACAGCACCGGAACCGCAGCTCCCGAGCATATCGAGGCGGCGGTAACTCCGGAAACAGCGCTTGTTAGCATTATGCACGGAAACAATGAGGTTGGCACGTTGCAGCCCATTGAAGCGATTGGACAAATCACGAAAAGAAGCGGCGTGCTGTTTCATGTCGATGCGGTACAGACGCTGGGTTGGATGAACTATCGGCTGAACGAGCTGCCGGTTGATTTGATGAGCTTTTCTGCGCATAAAATTAATGGTCCTCAAGGCGTTGGCGCTCTATATGTGGCAAACGGAACGCCATTCGAAGCGATCCAGCACGGAGGCTTGCAGGAAAGAAAGCGGCGCGCGGGAACTGAAAACGTAGCAGGCATAGCCGGATTTGCAGCAGCTGTAGACATTTGTGTGAACGAACGAGAAAAGAAGCAACTTTTTATGGACAAGCTTCGTAAGAGATGGATAGAGCTGCTGCACTCAAATGTAGAGGTGCCGATTATGATCAACGGCAATGAACAGCACCATTTGCCCCATATCGTTAACGTCAGCTTTATCGGTGTCGATACGGAGACGATGCTTATGAATCTTGACATGGAAGGGATTGCGGCTGCAAGCGGATCGGCCTGTACTTCAGGCGCATTAGAAAGATCGCATGTCCTGCGCGCAATGCATTTACCGGAAGAGCAAATTCAATCGGCTGTAAGATTTAGCTTTGGTTTGGGGAATACTTTGGAGGAATTAGAAGAAGCCGCACATAAAGTTGGAACGATCGTGAGGCGTATTCGTAATAACTACTAGGAGGCCGCCGCCTAAGCGTGATTAAACTTCAACAGCTTATTGGACTTCCCGTAATCGTTATCCACTCCGGCAAGCTGGTCGGAACCGTAAAGGATGCTTGGTTTGATGAGCATTGGCAGCTGAAGGGTCTAATCCTCGACAGCGCAAAATGGTTCGCGTCATCTGTGAAAATAGTGGCGTGGGAGAATGTATTAACCTGTGGAGAGGATACCGTCATCATATCCAGCGAAGACGTTATAATCCGGATGAAGCCGAAGCAATTGCTTCGTTCTTTTTACACAGGTGTTGTGAAATTAAAAGATTTGCCTGTAATGACTGTCCAGGGTTTACAGCTGGGAAGGGTATCGGATGTTTATTTTTACCCATTTCAGGGTACACAAATAGTAGGCTACGAGCTTACGGACGGTTTTGTTTCGGATCTGATGGAAGGGCGCAAATGGCTGAAGGCGCCGAGTGATCCGGATACCGTGTTACTCGGGGAAGACGCGATTATTGTTCCTGCTGTCAGTGAAGCGGAATTGGAGCCTGTCGCAGCTTCCAATTCAAAGGATAGGGAGAAATGAAAGATGATGAGATGTCCGAACTGTAATTCGAAAGATATCGGAAAAATAGGTTCCCATCAGTTTTATTGCTGGGGCTGCTTCATTGAACTGACGGTTAACGGCGACAAAATGTCGGTTTACCAAGTGGAAGAGGACGGCACGTTAAGCTCGCTCGACGACTTGTTCTTTGAAGATGAAATACCGCAAGTACACGTCAACTGATGTGTGTTTGAGCACGAATATGGAAAGACGGTCAATGACCGTCTTTTTTTTGTTGTCTAAGGATGATTCGCTCTGCTTGTACATATACTGAATCAGATTCGATTATGACGGGAAACGATAGTACGGGGGTGAGGACGGTGGAGCGATTTACAAAGAACCGTCTGTTTGTATGGTTGGTTTACATCATATTAGGACTGCTGGCCATTTATCTTATGCTGCTTCTAAAGCCGCTTATCTTAAATGTATATGTCTTCTTAAGGGCCGTGCTCGCACCCTTTATTATCGCGATGATTATTTCATATGTTCTTAATCCGGTTGTCACTTTGCTGCATGAGCGAAAGGTGCCCAGAACGATTGCGGTACTGCTGATCTATGCCGTTTTTTGCGCTGCCATCACAGTACTGCTGGTGAATCTTATTCCGATGTTCATTAATCAGGTGCAGGAGCTGAACCGGCATGTTCCGGAGCTTTCCATGCGCGCTGCAGATATTGTCACCGACATTAACAACACATCGTTTTTACCGGAAAGCATTCGAAACGGCTTAAACAAATCGCTGGTTCATATGGAGAAAAAGCTTTCTGAGACCTTATTCAACTTTGTGAATAATATAGGATCCATGCTCAATGCTGTATTTATCGCGTTCATTATTCCGTTTCTTTCCTTTTATATATTAAAGGATTTTGACGTCTTTGAACGTACGGTCATTACCTATGTGCCTAAATCGCATCGTAAAAACACAGTAAGGCTGATGAAGGATATCGATACGGCGCTCGGCAGCTACATTCGCGGTCAGTTTCTTGTTTGCTTCATTGTCGGCTTATTAGCCTATTGCGGTTACTTTTTTATCGGAATGCCTTACGCGCTTCTGCTTGCCGGTATTGTCGCGATAACGAACGTCATTCCCTATTTAGGACCGTTTTTTGGAGCTGCGCCGGCCCTTCTGATGGCATCTACTATATCGGTTAAAATGGTCATTCTCGTAGCCATCATAAATACCGCCTGCCAAATTCTCGAGGGAAACGTCATTTCGCCGCAGGTCGTCGGGCGAACGCTGCACCTGCATCCTTTGTCCATCATTTTCGCTTTGCTGGTAGGCGGTGAAATTGCGGGTATCGTCGGAATGATTTTGGCGGTGCCGATATTTGCCGCATGTAAAGTCATTGTCCAGCATATGTTCGCCTATTACGTGCGGCGAAAGATTATTTGACAGGTGTAATAGCTGTAGCTATAATTTATAAAAAATGGTTAAAACGTTGACGAATTGAAGTAAGCCATTGCCCGTTAGCCAGAGAGAAAGCTTCTTCGCTACTGCTCCTTTCGAAAGCAGCAAGCGTCGGTTGAGAAAGCTTTCATGACGAAGGGTGGCCGAAAGCTCTTTTCGGAGTGTGAACAAACTTCACCGGCTGGACCCGTTATTGTCCAATGAAGGCGATTGCGCATGCTCATATAAGGGCGCAATAACCAGGGTGGTACCGCGAATTGATTCGTCCCTGTCTATGACAGGGGCGTTTTTTGTGTTTATTGGACTTACGATACTTCGTAAAACTTTTTAGGAGGCTCATACAAATGAAGGCTAGTGAAATTCGTGCGAAGTGGCTTGCTTTTTTTGAAAGCAAAGGCCATAAAATTGAACCAAGCGCATCGCTCGTACCGCATAACGATCCGTCCTTGCTGTGGATTAACGCGGGAATGGCCCCGCTGAAGGCTTATTTCGACGGCCGCGTCATTCCGGACAACCCGCGCATTACGAACTCGCAAAAATGTATTCGAACGAACGATATCGAGAATGTCGGCAAGACACGCCGTCACCATACGTTTTTTGAGATGCTCGGCAACTTCTCGATTGGTGATTACTTTAAAGAAGAAGCCATTACGTGGGCATGGGAGTTTTTGACCGGGCCGCAATGGATCGGCTTCGATCCTGACCGCCTGTCGGTGACGGTATATCCGGAAGATGAGGAAGCCTTCAGCTTCTGGAATAATAAAATCGGTATTCCCGCAGAGCGAATTTATAAGCTGGATGAAAACTTCTGGGATATCGGTGAAGGACCTTGCGGACCTTGTACGGAAATTTTCTACGACCGTGGCGACAAGTATGGCGATTTGTCCGATCCCGAGTGCTGGCCTGGAGGAGAAAACGAGCGTTTCCTCGAAGTTTGGAACCTCGTGTTCTCGCAATTCAACCATAACAAAGACGGCAGCTACACGCCGCTTCCTAACAAAAACATCGATACGGGCGCAGGACTTGAGCGGTTTGCATCGATTTTGCAGGATGTAGATTCGAACTTTGATACAGACTTGTTCCGTCCGATTATTGACCGTACTTGTGCGATTGCGAAAGTCAGCTATAAAGCAAACGAAGAGCATGATATTGCGCTTAAAGTCATCGCTGACCATATTCGTACAGTCGCATTTGCTGTTGGAGATGGCGTAATGCCGTCCAACGAAGGCCGCGGATACATTATTCGCAGACTTTTGCGCCGGGCGGTCCGTTACGGGAAAACGATCGGTATCGACCGTCCATTCCTGCACGAACTGACGGCTGTTGTAGGCGAGGTTATGGGCGTTTATTACCCTGAGGTCGTAGATAAACGAGAATTTATTGAGCGGGTTATCCGCACAGAGGAAGAGCGGTTCCATGAGACGCTGTCCGATGGCCTAACCATGTTATCCGAGCTTGTAGCGGCTGCCGGCAAAGCGGGCAATAAGGAAATTAGCGGCGATGACGCATTCCGTTTGTATGATACTTACGGATTCCCGTTTGACTTGACGGAGGACTTTGCTTCGGAAAATGGAATGACAGTAGACCGCTCCGGCTTTGATGCCGCTATGGAAGCGCAGCGGGAACGTGCGCGGGCAGCGCGCCAGGATACGGGCAGCATGAAGGTACAGGGCGGTCCGCTCGCTGAATTTACGATTAAAAGTGATTTTGTTGGCTATAATAATTTGGTAACACAATCCAAAATCACTGCCCTCTTGCATAACGATTCGTTGGTCGATTCGGCTGGCGAAGGCAGCAAGGTAGCGGTGCTGCTTGATATTACTCCCTTCTACGCCGAGAGCGGCGGTCAGATTGGGGACCGCGGTACGATTACAGGCAATGGGTTTGCCTTACAGGTCGAAGACGTGACGAAGGCCCCGCATGGACAAAGCGTTCATTATGCTACCGTAATTTCAGGCACCGTCCGAGCCGGCGAGGTTACTAAAGCAGCTGTAGCAAGGCCGGTTCGTGATGATATCATAAAAAATCATACGGCCACGCATTTGCTTCATAAAGCGCTAAAGGAAGTGCTTGGCGACCATGTTAACCAGGCAGGTTCTCTTGTCGAAGCAGAACGCTTACGGTTTGACTTCTCCCATTTTGGCAGTATTACGGCTGAAGAACTCGTCGAAATCGAACGTCGCGTTAATGAACAAATCTGGATTGGTACACCTGTAACGATCGATAATAAGTCATTAACCGAGGCGAAAGAAATGGGCGCTATGGCTTTATTCGGCGAGAAATACGGCGATGTGGTACGCGTTGTACAGGTTGGAAACTACAGCTTGGAGCTGTGCGGAGGCTGTCATGTCGGCAACACATCGCAAATCGGTCTGTTCAAGCTGCTGAGCGAAAGCGGAATCGGATCCGGCGTGCGAAGAATTGAAGCCGTAACTGGTAAACATGCATATAGCTATATGGAAAGCCAGCTTGACCTGCTCAAGCTGTCGGCATCCCTGTTGAAATCGAATACGGCGGACGTGCCTAGAAGAATCGAAGCTTTGTTTGGCCAAGTCAAAGAGCTTTCGCGCGATAACGAGTCTCTTCAAGCGAAGCTGAGCCGGATTGAAGCAGGCTCCCTTGAATCAAATGCGAAAACGGTTGGCGACGTTACGGTACTCTGCGCTAAAGTAAATGCACCTTCCATGGATGCGCTCCGCGGAATCGTAGATGAATTAAAGCTGAAGCTGGAATCAAGCGTTATCGTGCTAGGCGCGATTCAGGACGACAAGGTCAATTTGGCTGCGGCTGTTTCGGCGGATTTGGTTAAAAAGGGCTTCCATGCAGGGAAAATCGTCAAAGAAGCGGCAGTACACTGCGGCGGAAGCGGCGGCGGACGGCCAGATATGGCGCAAGCAGGCGGTAAAGACATCTCCAAGCTGGATGAAGCTTTGAAACTTGCGGAAGAACTAGTTCTTAACCAAACAAATGTGATATGATAGGAATGAAAAGCGGATTTGAAAGCGAGGTGCTGGCGATGAGTTCCATGGACCAAACAATGAAGTTTAACGTGAAGGCGGAAGGGGTGGAATCTTCTCAAGACATTCTGCTAACTGTGCATGAAGCGCTTCTAGAGAAAGATTATAACCCGATTAACCAGATCGTTGGGTATTTGCTGTCCGGAGATCCCGCGTATATACCGCGGCATAACAACGCCAGAAGTTTAATTCGCAAGAAGGAACGAGACGAATTAATCGAAGAGCTTGTCCGGTTCTATTTAAACCACAAGAAACAATAACAAATGGGCAGGAGCCGGACAAGAGATGAGATTAATGGGATTGGATTACGGTGACCGTAATATTGGTGTCGCCGTCAGCGATGCGTTTCGCTGGACCGCGCAAGGAACCGGAGTCATTGAACGCAGACGCGACGGCAGTGAATTTGACCGTATTGCCGAGCTGGTAAAAGAGCATGAGGTCAGTGAAATTGTTGTCGGTCTGCCGAAAAACATGAATGGAACGATTGGTCCGCGTGGCGAAATTTGTATTGAATTTGCAGAACAAATTCAGCAGAAACTAAACATACCTGTTCACCTTTGGGATGAAAGGCTGACGACGGTAGCTGCCGAACGCACTCTTATTGAAGCGGACGTCAGCCGGAAGAAGCGAAAGCTAGTCGTAGACAAAATGGCGGCAACGCTCATTTTGCAAAATTATCTCGATTCTATAGCGAAAAGGTGATGGTAAAGATGACTAATGAAGATCTGGAGTTTGAAGAGCCGGAAATTATTTATATTCCGGATGAAGAAGGCAACGAAGAAGAATTCGAGGTCATCATGAAGTTTGAAGTTGACGGTTCTGATCAGAAATATATGATGGTTGTCCCGCTCGCCAGCGAAAATGACGAGGAAGATGAAGTTTATGCTTTCCGTTATGAAGAAGAAGGCGATGATTTGAAGCTGTACACGATTGAAGATGAAGAAGAATGGAACATGGTCGAGGAGACATTCAATACGCTTCTCGGCGAGCTGGAGGAGCAAAACTAATGTCAGACACCGAGCATGCAGCGCCTCAGACGCTGAACAGCTTGAAAAATGCGTTCGGCAACGACATTGAGCTGGTTGCAGATGACGGCGGTGTTGAAGTTTACTTCATAAAAGCCGAGTTTCAGCTTGGCGACCGCGTGTATGCTGCTCTTCAATCGGAAGCGATGCGAAGCGAGGATGAGGTCGAGCTGTTCCGTGTTATTGGGGCGGATGGCGAGCCGCAGCTGGAAACGATTGAAGATGATGAAGAATGGGAAGCAGCGTCTGAAGCATACGACGATTTGTTATTTGCGGATGATGAAAGGCCGTAAGAGGCTACAAAAGCATACGCAATAGACAAAAGAGCGGTTACTAAACCGCTCTTTTGTTCGAATATAAGAAAGTATAAGGGGGTCTAAGGTTGGACAAATCATTACAGCAGCTGGAGCACCGGGACCATCAATCGACATCTGGTCCGAAGCGAAGCCGCATAACGATGTGGGTCATACTGAGTTTGCTCGGCATCATGATTATAGGGGCAGGGAGCATAGCTTTATATGTGTGGAGCAGCTTGCAGCCAACCGCGGCAGGCGATGCACAGAAGATTGAAATTCCGAAAGGCACGTCCGCAAACGAGGTAGCCGATATTTTGGAGAAGCAAGGGATTATTAAGAACTCATTTATTTTTAAATATTATTTGAAACTGATTGATCAAGGTGCGCGCTTCCAAGCGGGCTTATATGAGCTTAATCCCGGAATGGATAACGATGCGATTATTGCGAAGCTGAACGCTGGAGAAACGGTGGCAGCCGAAACGATTCGCTTTACGATACCAGAAGGCTTTACCGTGCTGCAAATTGCCGATAAGCTTGCGGCTGAGAAGCTGATTGACAAAGCAAAGTTTGTTGGGTTGATTGCATCACAAGCAGCTTGGGGTGATGCCGAGGCTGTTCGCTCGATCCCTGAGAATGATGATTTACATCAACGGCTGGAAGGTTATTTGTTCCCGGAAACGTATGAAATGAAAAAGGAAAGCACGGAAGAGGATATTATCAAACGAATGGTCTCTGAGCTGGACCGTAAGCTGGCTGAGCTCCCGGAGGATTGGCAGGACGTGTTAGAGCAAAAGAAAATGACGGTTCATGAGCTGCTTACTGTAGCTTCGCTTGTTGAACGAGAGGTTGTCGTTGATGAGGAAAGAGCGCTCGTCGCAGGTGTCATTTATAATCGTATTGCCGATAACATGATGCTGCAAATTGATGCTACCGTCCAATATTCACTCGATAAGCCAAAGGAAAGACTATATGAGAAGGATTTGCTTATCGATAGTCCCTACAATACCTATAAAGTAAACGGCTTGCCGCCGGGACCAATTGCCAGCCCTAGTCTTGCTTCGATAAAAGCGGCTTTGTATCCGGAGGAAACCGATTATTTCTTTTATGTAACCAAAAAAGATGGTACACAGTCGCATTTATTCGCGAAAACTTATAAAGAGCATTTAAGAAATATCGAAAAGAGCAACCAGACAGCAGGGTAAGCTTATGCTTACGAAGTAAGTTTTACTTCGTAAAGCCGAGTCTATGCTTACGAAGTAAGTTTGCTACGCAAACTTTTGAGGAGGATAAACCTATGGCGTACAAGCCGGAATTGTTAGCTACCGCCGCATCAATGGAGGAGCTGGAGCGGCTCATTGCAGCGGGTGCAGACGCTTTTGTAATCGGCGAAGCACGTTATGGCATGCGGTTAGCAGGGGAATTTAGCATAGAGATGATTAAGGAGGCCGTAAAGCTTTCGAAGCCTCATGGCGTTCGGGTTTATGCGGCTCTAAACAACTTAATGGACAACGAAACCGTTGAAACGCTGCCTTCCTATGTAGCTTCGCTTGCTGAAGCTGGTGTAGATGCGATTGTATTCGGCGACCCTGCTGTTCTTATGGCTGCGCGATTGCATGCACCAGGAATGCCATTACACTGGAATGCAGAGATGACATCAACAAATTATGTAACTGCTGCTTATTGGGGTCGTCGGGGTGCGACCCGGTTCGTACTTGCTCGTGAGCTGAATATGGAGCAGGTTGTTGAAATTATGGCGAACACTGAGCTTGAGGTTCAAGTACAGGTGCACGGCATGACGAATATTTATCATTCCAAGCGGTCGTTAGTGGACAATTATATGGAGCATCAGTCGGAAGCGGACCGTTTGCCTCATAAGGATAAGGATCGAGGGCTTTATGTGATGGAAGCCGAACGGCAGGATGAGCGGTATCCGATCTATGAGGATGCGAACGGTACACATATTATGAGCTCGGATGATATCTGCATGGTTGAGAACCTGCATGAATTATTGGACGTTAAAGTAAACAGCCTGAAGGTTGAAGGCATTATGAAGTCCATTGCTTATAACGAAATTGTCGTTCGTGCTTATCGTCAGGCGATTGACGCATACCTGGAAAATCCTGAAGGCTATACGTTTAACGAGGAATGGCTCGAATCGATTCAGGCGGTGCAGGATCCGAATCGCGAGCTAAGCTATGGTTTCTTTTTTAAAGAGCAAGTGTACTGATAAGCAGGAGGTGTGACTGAAAATGACTACGACAGTGAAGACAACCCCGCGATACCAAGGTAAACGGCAGCGGCTTGATAAGCCGGAGCTGCTGGCTCCTGCCGGCAATCTGGAAAAGCTGAAATTTGCGATACATTACGGTGCCGATGCGGTCTATATCGGAGGCCAAAAATACGGCTTGCGTTCGAATGCGGATAACTTCAGCTTTGAGGAAATGAAGGAAGGCGTTGAATTCGCCAACCGTTACGGTGCAAAGGTGTTTGTTGCTACAAACATTTATGCGCATAACGAGGATGTGGATGGCCTTGAGGATTATTTGCGCGGACTGGAAGAAGCGGGCATCGCTGCTATTATTGCGGCTGACCCGGCTATTATCGAGACGGCGCAGCGTGTTGCTCCTAAGCTGGAGGTGCATTTGAGCACGCAGCAATCGACGCTCAATTGGCAGGCGGTTCAATTTTGGAAGGAAGAGGGCTTGCCGCGCGTTGTGCTTGCCCGTGAAACGAGCTTTAAAGACATTGCTGAAATAAAACAGCATGTTGATATTGAAATCGAAGCATTCATTCACGGTGCGATGTGCTCCTCATTCTCGGGCCGCTGCGTGCTGTCGAACCATTTTACAGATAGAGATTCTAATCGCGGCGGCTGCTCGCAGTCATGCCGATGGAAGTATGATCTGTTTGTTGATGATATGCCGTTATACCCGGAGGAAGAAGATAAATTTACGATGGGCTCTAAAGATTTATGTATGATTGAATATTTGCCCGAGCTGATCGAGGTCGGCGTAGACAGCTTCAAAATTGAAGGCAGAATGAAGAGCATTCACTACGTTGCTACTGTCGTCAATGTATATCGCCAGGCGATAGACGCGTATTTTGCCGATCCGGAGCATTTTGAGCTGAAGCGCGAGTGGGTAGAGGAGATAAATAAGGCTGCTAATCGGCCGCTCAATACCGGCTTTTTCCTTGATACGCCGGGAGCAGAGGACCATATTTACGAGCCGGAAGAAAAAGCGGCGCCATACGATTTTGCCGGAGTTGTCCTTGACTATGATGATAAAACGGGATTTGCTACTGTACAGCAGCGCAACCACTTTAAGCTGGGCCAGGAGGTCGAGTTTGTTGGACCGAAAGGCACATTTTTCAAGCAAACGGTAACGGAAATTACGGATGCGGAAGGCGAAAAGCTCGATGCAGCGCGGCATCCGCTTCAGCATATCCGGATCCGCACTTTAAAGCCGGTAAAGCCGATGGATATGATGCGCAAAAAGGTAGGAAAAAAGTGATTCCAATTAAATGATGCTTGAGTCTTATTTTTCCAAAAAAATAAGGCTCTTTTTTTTGGATTCTATTAAAAATTTACATAGACGTGCCGATATAAAATTAAAGACGGTACATACATATTTCGGCAAGATTCGCTAGCAGCTTTCGAACTACTTTAGACTCACAATTTTAAAGGCGGTGTCTTTCCCTTATGAAAAATCCAGAGGATCAGGAAGTACAAAAATCGAAGAAGCAAAAGAAAAAAAGTCAGCAGGATGAGGCAAACAGCGGTAAATCAGAGCTATCTTTGAAAGCGCAAACAGGATTAAAGGTACTGTCCAAGGCTGCGAGGACGGCAACGGAATCCATGAAGGAAACGAAGCTGTCAAATCCCGTAAAATCGGTCGGCATGAAACTTTTTACGATCATTTTTTGCAGTATCATTGCATGCGTGTTAACGGTAGGACTCATGTCGTATTCGAGAGCAAAATCCATTATTGAAAATAAAGTTTCAGATGCAAGCTTTCAAACGGTTAATCAAGTGGCTAATAACATGGACGTTATTTATAAGACATATGAGGATTTATCGCTGCAAATATTAATCGATAAAGATTTTCATGACATCGTTCGTACCATGACAGACAGCGCCGACGATTACGCTAAATTTGAAGCTTCGCGCAAATTAAGCGATAAAATGCAGAATTACGTGATGGGAAACAATACGATAAGCGGAATGATATTACTGCCGCTCAATCCGAAGCTGGCTGTGGTTACTTCAGGTTCGGCTTCAGCGGGCAGCGCGGAAAAATTAATGCAGACTGATTGGTTTAAGCAAACGGTGGAGATGGCTGGCAAAACGAACTGGATTCAGCCGCAACCGGAAGGGTTGGCCGGTTCAGCCGACATTTCAACGATTGGTTTAAGCCGTGTTATTAAGGACAGCACATCGAATGAGTCTTCTTATGTGCTATTGATGGAAATTCAACTAAAAACGCTCTCGGAGAGATACAGCGATGTTGTGCTTGGCGAGGATAGCGAAATATCGATCATCGATGCGAGCGGAAACTATATTGCCTCCGCTGATCCAGCCATGATTGGCAAGCCGGCTAGCGTTGTTTTGCCTACAGAAGGCGAGGAGGCTCTACAAGGCTCCGATAAGGTAATGACAACTAGCGGTAAAGAGGTGCTTGCAGCTTACAAAACCTTTGCAACGATGAATTGGAAGCTGGTTGGTACAGTACCGGTGAAAGAGCTTGTAAAAGATGCGAAGTCTATTCAAAATATGACGTGGATTATGGTGCTCATCGCAGCGTTACTTGCGATAGCGATCGGCATACTCGTCATACAGACGATCGCTCAACCGCTCGTTAAACTGCGGAATTTAATGAATGACGGCGCAAGCGGCAATTTGACCGTACGCTCCGTAATGAAGAAGCGTCAGGATGAGATCGGTGAGCTAGGCGTTAGCTTCAACCAAATGATGACGCAAATTTCGGCGCTGGCCGTACAAACGACCCGTTCCGCCGAGGATGTACTTGCTACTGCAACGGATTTGAGCGAGGCCTCGAAGAAAACAGCCCTCTCTGCTAAAGAGATTGCGGTTGCTACCGAAGAGATTGCAGGCGGAGCAACCAGCCTTGCGGTTGAAGCAGAGAGAGGCACCGATTTAACAGGAAATATTGATGTGATGATGAAAAAAGTGATTGAAGCCAATCAGCAAATGGTACGGTCCGCAACAGAGGTCGAGAAGGCAAGTGAGCAGGGAACAACGTATATGGGCGTCTTAATTCAGAAGACAGGCATGACCGAAGAAATGACGCGTTCCATGGTAGAAAAGGTGGATGCTCTGAAGGAAAGCACCGGCTCGATCGTTAAGATTTTGGACGTGCTTAACAACTTGACGAAGCAAACGAACATTTTGTCCTTGAACGCGACAATCGAAGCTGCACGCGCTGGCGCTGCGGGAAAAGGCTTTATGGTCGTAGCGGATGAAATTCGTAAGCTAGCCGATCAATCTCGTCAATCCATTGATGTAGTTGGGCAAATTACAGAAAAAATTAGACGTGAGATTGATGAAACCGTACGCGTCCTATCGGATGCTTACCCATTATTTCAAGAGCAGATCGGTTCGGTTAAAGAAGCGAATCAAATTTTCTTGACGGTTCAAGGTCAAATGGGACAATTTGCTGAGACGCTTGATCTCGTAACGGACTCGATCAGTCAGCTTGATCAGTCGCAAGCTGTACTGGCAGAAGCGATGACGAATGTCAGCGCTGTTGCCGAGGAATCGTCGGCAACTTCGGAGGAAGTAGCGTCGCTCAGCTCCGAGCAGCTTAGCATAAGCGATGGCATGGTGCGGTTGTCCGAGAAGCTGGATACCGTATCGCGCGAGTTGAAAAATTCATTGTCGCAGTTCAAGATTAATTAGCAATTAAATAATCATTTATAGAGAGCCGTTCAGCCATTTGTGCTGAACGGCTCTTTTTTCTGCACGGGTTAAGAGGGACGTTTGAACAGCAGGGCGTGCAGGAAATAATAAAGATAACAATAATCGTTAAGCACGGTGTAAAACAGCAGGCGAGCGTATTAAAGGAGAACTGTCATCATGGAGAAATCGTATGTTTAGACGTATTTGGATTGCCGCGTTACTTATTAGTTTAGTGATGATGCTTTATATAGGACGTCTTGCTTGGCTGCAGCTGATGCCTGGCAGCTCTTCAGCAGCTGTCTATGCTACCCATCCTAATCGCGGAGGCTGGCAGCGTCTATCGGTCGTGCAGCGTCAACGTAATTTGGTACTGGATACGGGCCGAGGCGACTTTTACGATCGAAATGGACTGGCCATTACAGGTGAAACCTATTCGGGAGTTGCTCTTTTTCCGGTACTGAAGGATTCACGCGGCTCGAAAAAAGCATTGGCTGAGCTTGGCGAGCTGCTGGGCGTGACAACTGATCACCTCATTAAAAAGTGGGACGAGGTGCGTGAGCCGGTCTTTTGGAAGACTGAAGGAGAAGAGCAGCCGATGCGGTTAACCGACGAGCAGGCAATGCGAATTGAGAAGCTTAGGTTAAACGGAATTCGGGTTCTGCCTTATCGTAACCGCTATCTGCCGCAGTTTGAGCCAAAGCATGTTATAGGTTTTACGAGCCAGCATCCAGAATGGCTGCAAGCCGTTCATCCGGCTGAGCTTGCGAGCGGGAAGCGGAAGCTAACGGAGCAGGTTGGCGGCGCGGGACTCGAGAAGTCGCTGGATAAGCTGCTTCGTGGCGTGGGTACGACGTCTGTTTCTTATTTTATCGATGGGCGTAATGCACCGCTTCACGGGCTTGATCTTCGTATCACACAACCGGGAAACCGGTATTATCCTTTGAAGGCGATAACGACGCTTGATTTGAAGCTGCAAAATGAAATAGAAGCGTATGCGGATGCGCAAGGGCTGAAAGAAGGGGCAATCGTCGTACTCGATGCGGATAATGCGGATATTGTCGCTATGGTGTCGCGACCGAAGCTGAAGCCTGGGCAGTTTCTTTCCGCTGACGGTACGGAATGGGCAAATCATGCTCTTAAAGCTGTAGCTCCAGGCTCAGTGTTCAAGCTCGTCACGGAGGCTGCGGCATTGGAAGCGGGAGCCGTTCATATGCGCGAGAAGTTTTTTTGCAACGGGGAATACGGAAAGTATGGCTTGTCCTGCTGGAAGCAAAGCGGTCATGGCTTGCTGACGCTGCAGGAGGGTCTGGCGCAGTCGTGTAATATTGCATTTGCAACGATAGCCGAGCGTTTAAAGGCTGCGGATTTTCAGCGCACCGCAGACGCATTAGGCATAGGGCGTAAAGCAGGCTGGCACCGGGAAAGTGCCTTCGGCCCATTCGCAGCACCGCTGCGCCTGCTGGAGGAAGAGGAGGCAGGACAGTTGTTCGCATCTGTTATCGCAGCTGAGAGCGGAAAGCACGGAGGGAAGAGCGGGAAGAGCGGGATGAGTACGGCGGACCTGGGAGAGAGCGGGGCCGGGAGCGGGGAGAGCAGCAAGCGTGGAGAGAAGAGCGGGAAGAGCCGGGCGGAGCTGGGAGAGCGCGATGACGGGAGCGGAGAGAGCGGCAAGCGTGGAGAGAAGAGCGGGAAGAGTCGGGCGGAGCTGGGAGAGCGCGATGACGGGAGCGGAGAGAGCGGCAAGCGTGGAGGGAAGAGCGGGAAGAGTCGGGCGGAGCTGGGAGAGCGCGATGACGGGAGCGAAGAGAGCGGCAAGCGTGGAGGGGAGATTAGCGAGAGTGAGGCGGAGCGTGAGGCGGCACTTGCTGCGGTCGATGGCGGCGTGCTCGCGCAGAGCGGCATTGGGCAGCGTGATGTAAGGATGACGCCGCTTCAGGCGGCAAATTTGATTGTTACGCTGCTGAATGAGGGGCGCGTAATGGAGCCGCGCCTCGTCAGTGAGATCCGCTATGCCGGAGGCCAGCGGATGGTGAAGCTGCCCGCGCAGCGCGCGCAAAGAGGCAGTGGCCGGATCAAGCCGGCCACTGCTCATGCGCTGCTGCGCGGCATGCAGGCGGTCGTCGACCATGGTACCGGTCGATCGATCCGCCAAGGGCTGTGGGCGGTGGCCGGGAAATCCGGCACCGCTGAAACGGAGCGGGCCGGAATCGCCCGCAACCACCAGTGGTTTGCGGGCTACGGCCCGGTCAAGAAGCCGCGCTACGCTGTTGCCGTGCTCGTGGAAAACAAGCCGCCTGGCAGCGCGAACCAGGCAACAAAGCTATTCCGCGGCGTCATGGATATCGCCGCGCGTTTGACAGAGCAGCCCGGAAAGTAGCCGGTTTCAGCGGCAGCAAACATCTCCGAACGACAAGCGGCTCCGATTACATTTGTATGTGTTTCCTTCAACAGGCCGATCAATGATAAATAGTAAGCATATGCGCACGCACATTGCAAACCAACCAACGCAAACCAACCATCTATCCATCCATTGCAATTTCTGCAATAGAAACCTGACATAAGCCAATGATTACATGCTTCCATTGTAGAAATGCAGCAGATACAGCTCTTATCAGCTGGAAATTCGAGGATAAGAGTGATTCTGCTGCATAAACTGCAATGGACAGTAAAACTTCCTCTTTAACCTTGTATTCCATTGCACAAAGTGCAATTAAGAGCTTCTGCGTATTTCTCAGGTATAACTAAGAAAAAAACCAAATCAAAAGAGGCCGTGCCCCCCAACTGCGAAAATAACTTTCGCTGTAGGGCGGCACGGCCCCTTTTTTGAAATATAAGAATTAAGAAGTTTCACAGTTATAAATAAGCTTATATTTCACCGCAAAACGAGCTTTGCCGCCAAGGACGGCACAGAACCGAGTTGACCACATACGCAGCTAACGGTTCGTGCGATGTGACAGCTGTATACGCTTTACTTTATTTATCCTCATCCTGCTTCGTGAGCCTTTGCACATAGGACTCTCCCGACGCAGGAACGTCGAATTCACCTTGCGGCGTACGTATCCAGCGGTGGAAGTAGCCTTGATCGTAAAGCGCCTTGATCAAAATCATTAATATGGGCGATAAAATGACGCCGGCAACGCCGAATAGCGACAACGAAACAATCATAAAGGCGAGCATCGTAAACGCGGATACACCGAGCGAGTCTCCCGTTATTTTCGGTTCAAGAATTTGGCGAGTAAGCACGACGACGAGAAACAGGGCAGACAGCCAGATGGCGAGCGAGATTTTACCTACGATGATCAAGTAAATAATCCATGGGATGAAGACGGTGCCTACGCCGAGCAGCGGTAAAATGTCGAAAATAGCAGCTACGACTGAAATGACGAAAGCATTCTTCACTCCGAGCAGGATTAATGCGATCAAAATAACAATAAAGGTGATGCTGATCATTTTCGCCTGCGCTTTTAAGTAGAGGGCAATGCCTTTAAATACGTTGTTACGCAGGAAAAAGAATACTTTTTTGAATGTGTTCGGCGTTTTGTCCTCTGCGGTTTGCTTCCAAGTCGTAATTTCAATGCTTAAGAAATAAGCTAATATAATACCGACCACAAAGTTGAAGACGAAGGTGGAGAAGGAAGAGACATAACCGACGATATTAGAGAGGACGGTCATGGCAAACGTTTGAATGTAAGCTAGCGCTCCTTGAATCAATTCTTTAGAACGCTCGACAAGATCCAGGTCAGGCGGCAGCGCTTTAAACTTTTGTTCGATCTGCGCCGTTATATTTGCGATTTGTTCCGCAAGCATTTCTTGATATTGGGGAAAGTTTGCAACCAGCTCCGAGCCTTGCTTCGTCACAAGATAAGCCATACCGGAAAAGGCTCCGAGAATGATGATCGAAAATACAAGAACGGATATGCCGGATGCTATCGATTTTTTTATGCCAAGCTTATTCAAGCGCCGTGCTAACGGTTCAATGCACAAAAAAATGAGAAAGGAAAAGAAAATAGGCGTTGCGATTCGGTACAAGTAGCTGAAGGAATACATAATTAAATAAACAGTGAGCGCGATAAGTGCAATGTCAAAGGCGGTTCGCCAATACTTTTTGTAAAATGGCAGCATCGTTCTTCTCCTTCTTTTTGGGGTATCATATTTCCATTAAGATTGTACTATAGTTTTTAAAAAGATGCCTATTTTTTATTGCGGTATGCTACAATTAAAACTATTGTTGTTGTTTTGTACCGCTATTCATTCGTCGACTAAATCATATAACGGTGGGGAAAACAAAATGGAAAATTTGATGCTGTGGGGATTGTACGTCGTGTCGTTTTACGCTTTCCTCCCGGGTTTTATTAGCCGGACCTTCGGCTTCCGCGTATTTAATAAAGGTAGGGTAGAGAAGGAAATCTCCCTTACGTTCGATGACGGACCCGATCCGCACTATACGCCGCAGCTGCTTGATTTGCTGGCTCGCTATCATGCGAAAGCGACCTTTTTTGTCGTGGGTTCTCATGCCGAAGGGCAAACGGAGCTGCTGCAAAGGATGAAGGCTGAAGGTCATATTATCGGCATTCATAATTATGTTCACAAATCGAACTGGATCATGAGGCCCCGCACGGTTAAGCGCCAGATCGAGCGAACCGCCGAAATTATCGAGAAAGCAACAGGAAATCGTTCGGCTTATTATCGTCCGCCATGGGGAATCGTAAACGTATTCGACTATGCGAATTTAGGTTATCTGCAAATTATATTGTGGTCAGCCATGTTCGGAGATTGGCGAATTCGGCTGGGAGCGGAAAGGCTGAAGAAGCGGATGCTGAAGAAGCTGCGGCCAGGCGAAGTCATACTGCTGCACGATTGCGGCATGACGCTCGGAGCCGACAAGGATGCGCCAAGAAATATGCTAACAGCTCTTGAAGCCTATTTAGAAGAAGGAACGAAGCGGGGCTACCGTTTTGTCGGCATTGACGAAATGATCAAGGTGACCGAAGCAGTGAGGGAAGCTCGCTCGTCGATTTGGAAAAGAGCGATTATTTCTCTTTGGCTGCTATGGGAGAAAGCATTCCACGCTGCCTTCCGTTTAAAAACGGTGGGCGAAACGAACGATCCGGCTTTTCATTACCGGGTTACTACGTACAACGGTGAAGCTGTCGATTTTGCAGAAGGCGGCCATGTTGCGAAGGGTGATCGCGTCGTGGAATTGCATTTTGATAACAAGAAGCTGTCATCAATCGCTGCTACCTCCAAATCACCTGTCGCTACAGGGATCCGCATGCTCCGCGAGGTAGAGCAGGCGCTTCCGCTGCTGGCGAATCAGCTCGCGGGCGATTCGGATGCGAAGGATATTAAAGCCGTATATGGCGTTACGATGATCCATCGCGGAGCTGACCGGTTAGGCTTCGAAATTTTTCAGCTGCCGGAGGGCTGGTTTGCGAAATCTACCCGCGTTTACTTGCGAATTCTTATACGGGTATTGACGAAGCCACAGCCATCGGCCAAAGGCAAGAAGCGGAGAGAGACGATTTCACCGCGCATGCTGCTCATGCCGGTTGCGACAATAAGACGTTATGCTACCGTTCAGCTGAACAAAATGCATGAGGAAGCCGAGCGTATAAGCGATGTTGTGGAACGGTCAATAAGCGCAGCAGCCGACGAAGCTGCGCAATTGGGTACGAAAACAACAGCTATTTAATTACCATTATAAATCTCATAACCATAATTAAAAGGAGTGCGGACCATTAACGGTCCGCACTCCTTTTAAATTACAATTTACATTTTCATAACGCCGCCAGTGCTGGCGGATGTTACAAGATGAGCATAGCGGGCAAGGTAGCCGCGTTTGATTTTGAGCTCGAAGCCTTTCCATTCGGAGCGGCGTTTCTCAAACTCTTCATCGCTAATCAGCAGATCCATCGTACGGTTGTTCATATCGATCTCAACGATATCGCCATCTTGTACGAAAGCAATCGGACCGCCTTCAGCAGCTTCCGGCGATGCATGACCGATGCTTATTCCGCGCGATGCGCCGGAGAAGCGTCCGTCAGTAACGAGCGCAACCTTCGCGCCTAGACCCATACCAACGATTTGCGATGTAGGTGCAAGCATTTCCGGCATACCAGGGCCGCCGCGAGGGCCTTCATATCGGATAATAACGACGTGGCCTTCTTTGATCTTGCCGTTTGCGATACCTGCAAGCGCATCGTCCTGCGAATCGAAGCAAATGGCAGGACCTTTGTGATAGCCGCCAACCGACTTGTCGACTGCACCGGTTTTGATAATTGCGCCGTTAGGAGCCAGGTTACCGAATAGGACAGCCAAGCCGCCGCGCTCTGTATGCGGATTATCAATGGTACGAATGACATCCGTATCCTGAATTTCGCAGCCAATGACGTTTTCGCGAAGCGTTTTGCCGGTAACGGTCAAGCAATCGCCCTGAATAGCGCCTTCTTTCTTGAACAGCTCGTTCAGAACGGCGCTAACGCCGCCTGCATTATGCACATCCTCGATATGATAATCGGAAGCTGGTGCAATTTTTGCCAGATGCGGAACGCGCTCAGCAACTTCGTTAATGCGTTCGATCGGATATTCGATACCAGCTTCATGAGCAATAGCAAGCGTGTGAAGAACTGTATTTGTCGAACCGCCCATCGCCATATCAAGTGCGAATGCATTGTCGATCGCATCCTTCGTCACGATATCGCGAGGCTTAATGCCAAGGTCAATAATTTTCATAAGCTGGCGTGCAGCTTCTTTAACGAACTCTTTGCGCTCAGGGGAAACAGCAAGAATGGTGCCGTTGCCAGGCAATGCAAGACCAAGACCCTCAGCCAAGCAGTTCATCGAGTTAGCCGTAAACATACCGGAGCAAGAGCCGCAAGTCGGGCAGCCGAATTGTTCAAGCTCCATCAGCTGATCGTCATTGATTTTGCCGGCTTGGTGTGCGCCGACGCCTTCAAAAACGCTGGAAAGAGAGATCGAACGGCCATCGGACGTTTTGCCCGCTTTCATAGGTCCGCCGCTGACAAGCATCGTCGGAATGTTGACGCGAAGCGCGCCCATAATCATGCCGGGCGTAATTTTGTCGCAGTTCGGAATACATACCATGCCGTCGAACCAGTGCGCGTTAACGACTGTCTCGATGGAGTCGGCAATAATTTCGCGGCTCGCGAGCGAGTAGCGCATGCCGATGTGGCCCATTGCGATACCGTCATCGACGCCGATCGTATTGAATTCGAAAGGAACGCCGCCCGCCTCGCGGATTGCTTCCTTAACAAGCTTACCAAACTCCTGCAAGTGGACATGGCCTGGAATAATATCAATATACGAGTTACAAACCGCGATAAACGGCTTGCCGAAATCTTCTTCTTTAACGCCTGCGGCACGCAGCAAGCTGCGATGCGGTGCGCGGTCGAAACCTTTTTTGATCATGTCTGATCGCATTCTCTTGGTCGCCATGAAAATATGTGCCCCCTATTAGCTTAATAAAATATCGATACTCAAGTTTAGCACATTGGACAAGCGTTGGCTATAAGACGGGATGGACAAGCTTCTGCCATTTATGTTCACAAAACATTAAGGAATTCTTGCTTTACGGGAACGGGAATAAATGTATGAAATTAAGTGTTCTGCATTGCCGAGCTATCGGTAAACGAATCTTTGGCCAAAAAAGACCTCACCTGCGTTACAGGGGGGGAGGGAGATGACACAAACTCGTGAGGAGCGTCTTTTTAATGAAGCGAAGCGATTGCGGCGGCTTGTGCGAGTAACGTGGATCAAGGGTTCCGCTAACTTGAGCGGATGCGGACATCAAATCCGTTATTTATGTGAAAGAGGCTTAAATTACGAGTCATGCGGACAATGGATCCGCTATACGCCTTAGAATGCACCAAAATAACTGTTTTGCAGCAAATAACGGATTCGGTGTCCGTAAGTACCACAAAAGAGGGACGAAACGGATAAATAACGGATTCAATGTCCTTGTACGAAGTCATGAAACCGTTTCTATTCTGTTTCACAACCGAAGCTTGTAGGCTGGACGATCTTCTGTTTGTTGTTTCTTTCAGTTCTTTTTCAGGAATCCATGAAATACCTCTATGCCCATTTAACTTACAACTGATATATTGTGTGTATCTACCGGTTGATTATTTAAACGGGGTGAACTAAACGGAAAAATTGATCCTTCACATTTGATTTTCTCCATTGAAAGGGAAAGTCACGAGCCCAAAAAGTCTTAGCTAATTCGCAAAGTATTTGGCAACGCAATAACTAATAAACTGGAGGATAACAATAAATAATATGAAAATAGGTTTAATACCAGGCTTTCTGCTCATAATATCGGGAATCTACTTTATTATTCAAGATTGGCCTGATGTTTCATTTAATGAACTTATTTTTATTGCTTCGGGAGTTGTTATACTCATCAATGAGATCGTTTTCCCTTCAAAAAATGCTAATAGTGAAAGAACCAAAAATATAAAAAAGCAAAGTGGTTATATAGCTTATCTAATTAACTTGTGCTATATAGTTGTAATTGTGGAGTTATATCAGCTTAGTATTATAAATAGTGCAATTGCTGCTCTAAAATTTATTCTAGTCGGCTCATTACTTATGATGCCATTACTTAGCATCTACTATAATAAGAAAATGTGATCCATATTCTCACGTTGCATCATATGATATTCCTCCTTTGTTATTGGAATTTTTCTGGAGTATTCTAGAAGTGTTGGTGAATAAAAACTAAAGCGCGATATAAAACTGTTTAATAAAGCAGTTTTGTGTCACGTATTTTATTTTATGCAGCCATTGTATACGGAGGAGTTAAGAACTGCAGAAGACGGTTAATATTCATGTTAGTTTCATGTTAAATCTAGATTGAGTGAACGCCGCACATTCTAGTTTTTTATTTTTATGTCACGAAATCTAACGTCAACAGATTTACTTACCATAAATTGCTGACTATAATGAAGATATTACTGGTAAAGAGGTGGAAACATGCAGTTGACCGAACGTGAAAAAGAAAAGCTGCTCATCACGATAGCAGCGGATTTGGCGAGACGCCGGATGAACCGCGGCGTGAAGCTTAATTATCCCGAAAGCGTCGCGCTCATCACCTCGGAAATTATGGAAGGTGCGCGGGACGGAATGACGGTTGCGCAATTAATGGAATACGGAACACAGGTGCTGAAGCGGGAGCAGGTTATGCCCGGTATTCCCGAGATGATCCACGAGGTCCAGGTGGAAGCGACTTTTCCCGACGGTACGAAGCTCGTCACGATCCATTATCCGATTACAGGGTAGATGAAGGAAATAGATACGTAAGAGGAGGCTTGGGGCAGGATGATACCAGGAGAATATCGAACGGCTGCGGGTGAGATTGAATTGAATGCCGGACGCCGAACGCAGCAGCTCATCGTAGTCAATACGGGCGATAGACCTGTGCAGGTCGGCTCTCATTTTCATTTTTTTGAAGTGAACCGCGCACTAAAGTTTGACCGTGAGGCGGCTTTCGGCATGCGGCTGCACATTGCTGCCGGTACGGCGGTTCGTTTCGAGCCGGGTGAGGAGAAGCCGGTGACGGTTGTCGAACTGGGCGGCTCGAAGCTCTCTTATGGATTAAACGGTTTAAGCCAAGGTAAAGCGGAAGCTGGCAAGATTACTCCTGAGGTTCGGGAGCGGCTTGCTGCCTGGGAAGGGGACGGCGAATGAGCAGGATGGACAGGCGAAGCTACGCGGCTATGTTCGGGCCGACAATCGGGGATGCGGTACGACTTGCGGATACCGAACTCTGGGCGGAGATCGAACGCGACTATACCGTTTACGGCGATGAATGCAAATTCGGCGGCGGCAAGGTCATCCGCGACGGAATGGGGCAGTCAAGCGGCGCGCTGCGGGATGAAGGCGTGCTGGATACGCTTATTACAAACGCGGTCATTATCGATCATTGGGGAATTGTGAAAGCCGATATCGGGATAAAAGACGGAATGATAGCCGGCATCGGCAAAGCGGGAAATCCGGATATTATGGATGGCGTCCATCCGAACATGATTGTGGGTGCCAGCACCGAGGTCATTGCCGGCGAAGGCAAAATCGTTACGGCTGGCGGCATTGATTCGCATATTCATTTTATTTGTCCACAGCAGATTGAGACGGCCTTGTCGTCCGGTGTGACGACGATGATCGGCGGCGGAACGGGTCCTGCAACAGGTACAAATGCAACGACAGTAACGCCTGGCGCCTGGCATATGCGGCGTATGCTCGAAGCGGCGGAGCATTTTCCGATGAATCTCGGTTTTACGGGCAAAGGCAATGCTTCGTTCACTGCCCCGCTCATCGAACAAATCGAAGCTGGAGCAATCGGGCTGAAGCTCCATGAGGATTGGGGTACGACACCAGCAGCAATAGATGCTTGCTTGCAAGCGGCGGACCAGTATGACGTTCAGGTTGCGATACATACAGATACACTAAACGAAGCAGGTTTTGTTGAGGATACTCTTGCGGCTATCGGCGGGCGCACCATTCACACGTATCATACGGAAGGGGCGGGAGGCGGTCATGCGCCGGACATCATTGTAGCGGCAGGCGAGCTGAACGTGCTGCCTTCTTCAACGAACCCGACGCGACCTTTTACCATTAATACGATAGAAGAACATTTAGACATGCTGATGGTTTGCCATCATCTCGACAGCAGCATACCTGAGGATGTGGCGTTCGCCGATTCACGGATTAGGCCGGAAACGATTGCGGCTGAAGACATTTTGCACGATATGGGCGTATTCAGCATGATTAGCTCGGATTCGCAGGCGATGGGCCGGGTTGGCGAGGTCATTATTCGTACGTGGCAGACGGCTGACAAAATGAAGCAGCAGCGCGGTCCGCTGTCGCCGGACAACGAGCAGCACGACAATTACCGCATCAAACGCTATATTGCGAAATATACGATCAATCCGGCAATTACGCATGGCATTTCACATTTGGTAGGTTCACTTGAAGCTGGCAAGTTTGCCGATCTCGTGATTTGGAGTCCGATGTTTTTTGGCGTGAAGCCTGATCTCGTGTTGAAGGGCGGCAGCATTGCCTATGCACAAATGGGCGATCCGAACGCGTCGATTCCGACTCCGCAGCCTGTATTTGGCCGTCCGATGTTCGCGTCCTTCGGCAAAGCGGTATTCAGCAGCTCCATTACGTTTGTTTCGCAAGCGTCCTATGACTTGGGAGTAGCCAAGGAGCTGGGGCTGCAGAAGCGGATCGAGCCGGTTAAAGGCTGCCGGGCGGTTACGAAGAAGGATATGATTCATAATGACGCCACACCGAAGCTGGAAGTGGATCCGGAAACGTATCATGTGTCGGTGGATGGTGAGCATGTTACTTGCGAGCCGGCAGAGGTGCTGCCGATGGCACAGCGCTACTTCTTGTTTTAGAGGGTAATGGCTGACGGCCGGTACCGTGGCAAACAGGAAGGGCGGACGATAGATGAACGATAATGTCAGATGGCTTGCTATGCAGCAGCTCCTTGATTCGGCGCTGCCGATCGGCGGCTTCTCGCATTCATTTGGATTGGAAACGATGGTTCAGGACGGCAGGATGAATACTTCCGCCCAGCTGTACGGTTATGCCTCGGCGATGCTGCTGCAAAGCTGGGCGAGCTCGGATGCGATGGTTATTAAGGCGGTATATCGTGACGTGCCGAAAGAGCAATGGGATAGGCTGTGGTCGGTTGAGCGTCTTGTCCATGTTCAAAGAATCGCTTCGGAAACCCGCAACGGGGTAGAGAAGATGGGGCGGCGCCTGCTGCAGCTTGCGGCTGCCGTTCATCCCCAGCTTAACTGGACGCCTTTGACGGAATCCATGCGTTCCGGCCGGTGCTTTGCATCACATCCTCTTACGCATGGGTACGCCTGCTGGCTGCTCGGCGTTTCGGAAGAACGCGCGATTCAAGGCTACCTGTACACTTGTATCGTTACTTGCGTGAACAGCGCACTGCGACTCATGTCTATGGGGCAAACGGAAGGACAGTCGTTAATAGCGAGACTGATTCCGCATACGGAGGAAGCGATGATTATTGCAAGAGCGCTTGAGCCGGAAGAGGCATACGCCAACATGCCAATGGCGGAGCTTGCGATGATGCGGCATGAGCGATTGTATTCGAGATTATTTATGTCTTAAACAATGAAATGGAGGAATGACAGATGTGCCAAGGACAAGGACATACGCATCAAGAATGGGAAAGCCCGGCTATTGATAGCTCACGCCCGATTCGCATCGGTATCGGAGGACCGGTAGGGTCAGGGAAAACGGCGCTGGTCGAGCGATTGACACGCGAGCTTCATACCCGCTATAACTTGGCAGTTATCACGAACGATATCTATACAAAGGAAGACGCGCGCATTTTGTTCAACACGGGCGTGCTGCCGGAGGAGCGGATTATCGGCGTGGAGACGGGCGGCTGCCCTCATACGGCAATACGCGAGGACGCATCGATGAATTTCGAAGCCATTGAAGAGCTGGAGCGGCGCTTTGAAAATTTGGATTTGATTTTCATCGAAAGCGGCGGCGATAATCTGGCTGCTGCGTTCAGTCCGGAGCTTGTCGACCGGTTTATTTACATTATCGACGTCGCGCAAGGGGAGAAAATTCCACGCAAGGGCGGACCGGGCATTATGCGCTCCGATTTGCTCGTTATTAACAAAATCGATCTTGCGCCTTATGTAGGCGCAAGCCTTGAAGTAATGGAGGCTGACACGGTGAAGATGCGCGGCAGCCGTCCATTCGTATTCTCCAACCTTTTCGGCGGTGACGGTGTTGACGAGATCGTAAGCTGGCTTACGCATGAGGTTTCGCATGCTCGTGGTGTTGAACATACGCATACGATTCAGCTGTCCAGTACGCCGCCAAGCCATCGCCATTCCGCGTCTTAATGGATCGCTCTCTGCTTGTTGGGCCGGTCGGAGCCGATTTGCGGAACACACGAACGTCGGTGCTTCGAGCCTCATTCGCCAGTCGCGGCGGGCAAACGATTGTTAGCCATAAATATCACACCGCGCCGATCAAAATTGCAAAAGCTTTTCCGCTTGACGGCCAGCTCGGCGTCATCGTAATGGATGTATCGCCGGGCTTGCTTGATGGCGACCGATACGAACTGGAATGGACATCGGACCGAGATTCGCATGTCATGATTACGAATCAGTCGTATATGAAGGTGCATCCGAGCAGGCCGGGCGGCGGCTCTTCGATGCATCAGGCTTTTTATCTGGAAGAGAACGCAGTCGTTGAACATATGCCGGAGCCGGTCATGCTCTATAAAAGTGCGGCATTTCAAAATGAAACGCATGTACAGCTGCAAGCAGGAGCGGTTTGGATGCAGGCCGACGTGCTTTGTCCGGGAAGAACGCTGCGCGGCGAACGTTTCGATTACCGCAGCTACCGCAACGCACTTTCGGTTCTTTACGGCGATGAGCTCATTTTCTCGCAGCAGCAGCGAATCGAACCGGCGCGACAATCCATTCATGCCCCGGGCTGCTGGGATGAGATGACGCACTGGGCGACGTTTTACGTGTTCTCGGACCGCGTAAACCGGATGCATCTAGAGCAGCTTCAGCAGAAGCTGGACAGCTATGCCGCACCCGTCGGTCACCCCGTTGTTGCAGGAGCTTCGCTTACGCACCGGTTTGGCGTTGCCGTATCCGCCGCATCGACAGCCGCATGGCCGCTTCAGCAGCTTATGCGGGAGCTTTGGCAGACGGCAAGAGCAGGAGTGCTAGGCAAGCCGCCGCTTCGTTTTTTGCAGGGATGATTTTTTGTAAAAGAAACCTAATTAATTATGAGCATGAGCAAACTTTAAGCTGTCTCTAAGGCTATCTATCGCCTGGAGATGGCTTTTTTATTTGACCAAGCGAACGGGACCTGCATGGCTGAAGACCGAGGTAGGATAACGGTAAAAAAGGGCGTTTTAGTGATAAAAATGAGAGGTAGTGAGAAAATAGCGGTAAATATGGTCGTTACTTAAGCATTACACAAGCTTTATGCTCGAAAAGTGAGTTATAACGCCTACATTTACCGTTATTGCAGACATATGGATGAGTTTAAAGTAGATAGCGCCTTTTTTTACCGCTATAGCAGATAATGGATAAATTTGAGGCAGGGACGTCCTTTTCACCATTATTTTTAGAGTGAGTCGGATTTTTTTGAAGTGTACAGCTAGCCGGAAGCAATGATTGACGCACTTCAGATGAATAACTATAATACTTTAGTAGTAAGATATTTAGGAGTAAAGTACAAGGCGGTGTAAGTATGGACGAATTCAACGTAGAGAAGTTAGCCTTAATGAAGCGGTTGGATGAATCGTTTCGTCAGGTGCGGAAATTAATACATGCGGAATGGAACAATTATAATGTGCACGGTCTTGGGATGACGCATGGGAGAATGCTCACTACATTAGCCCAATCAGGTGCGCAGAAGGCATCCGCGCTTGCGGAGCAGCTCCACATTACGAGCGGCGGCGTTACCGGGATAGCAGACCGTTTAATCGAGCTTGGTTATATTAAACGCGACCGTGGCGAGCAGGACCGGCGGATCGTCATGCTCGATATTACGGATGAAGGACTGAAGTGCGTCAACCTAATCGAGACCGTTAGAGAGAAGCTCATGCTAAAGCTGTTCGATGGGATGTCCGAGGAGGACATGGAACAAAGTCTGCGGCTGTTTGAGAAAATGAGAGGGAATATGGAAGCAGCCAGAGAGGATGAATCGTAATGGAGCACTTGGATAGCAGAAAAAAAACGACGATTATGATTGCTGTCATCGCCGCATTGTTATTTGCTGCATTAAACCAGACGATCGTCAGCACGGCGCTGCCGCGCATTATCGAGCGGCTTGGCGGAATGGAATATTACAGCTGGGTATTCACCGTTTACATGCTGACTTCGAGTATTACGACGATACTGGTCGGCAAGCTGTCTGACATCTATGGACGCAAGCCGTTTATTTTGACCGGCATCGGGCTCTTTCTGGTAGGTTCATTCTTGTGCGGCACTTCGCATGATATCGTACAACTCATTATGTACCGCGGTATTCAAGGGCTTGGCGGCGGGATGATTATGTCGACCGCATTTTCAGCAGTCGGCGATTTGTTCTCGCCTCGCGAGAGAGGACGCTGGACGGGAATTATGTCGGGGGCGTTCGGTCTATCAAGCTTATTCGGTCCTACCTTGGGCGGTTATATCGTCGATCATACGGAGTGGCATTGGGTGTTCTGGGTGTTCCTGCCGTTCGGCTTTATCGCGTTTTTTATGATTTTGTTTATGTTTCCGAAGACTGAACGGAAAACGGGCGAGGCTGTCGACTATTTGGGCTCATTGTTCCTCACGCTGACGATGGTGCCTATGCTGCTGGCGTTTAGCTGGGCCGGTTCGAAGTATGATTGGGATTCCGGCACTATCCTACTGCTCTTTGGCGGCGCGATGGCTGCATTAATTTTGTTCATCTTTACTGAACTGAAAGTGAAGAGTCCGGTTCTTCCGATGCATTTATTCCGCAACAGTATTTTTACCGTATCTAATTTGGCGGGCTTCCTGCTGGGCGCAGGCATGTTCGGAGCGATCATGTATATGCCGTGGTTTATTCAAGGAGTAATGGGAACTTCCGCTTCGCTGTCAGGCTTCATTACGATGCCGATGATGCTCAGTATGGTTGTAGCAAGCGCAGTCTGCGGTCAACTTACGACGAAAACGGGAAAATATAAGGGGTTTGCATTAGTCGGCACGCTGACGATGGGGGCGGGTATGTACCTTCTATCCTTTATGAATACCGACACAACTACGTTAACGGTTGTTATCAATATGATCATTACCGGTCTTGGCCTCGGCATGGCAATGCCTGTATTTACATTAACGGTGCAAAACGCGGTCGATACGAAAATGCTGGGAGTGGCAACCTCGTCATCGCAGCTGTTTAGAACTCTTGGCGGGACGATCGGCGTATCGGTTATGTCGACGATTTTGTCCCATACGCTTATATCTAAAATGACAGCGGACAAGGACGCAGCGGACGGGCTGCAGGATATACCTGCTTCCGACGCAACCCTTTTGAAGGAGCTTAACGATCCGCAAATATTGCTTGACCCCGAGAAGCTGGAGCAGATGAGAAGCCGCTTGTCTGAAGGGGTGCAGCCGATGTTTGATCAGCTTGTAATGTTTATGCGCGAAGCGCTAAGCGGCGCGTTATCAAGCGTCTTCTTTACAGGAGCGGTTATATTAATCGCGGGCTTCATCTTAACGTGGTTTATAAAAGCAATTCCGCTCCGTACCTCGCAAAAGCGATCTGCAAGCACGGAACCGGATGAAAGTGGACGCAAGCACTTAGCGCATGAATAACAGCATCAATAACAGCATCAATAACAGCATCAATAACAGCATCAATAAGGAGACAGCAATCCGCCTGGGCAATAGTCCTTCGCGGATTGCTTTTTTGATGTAAATGACTTTCTGCAATTCGTACAATCTAATAGGAATTCCGTTTTCGATGAGCGTCCTTCCGATTAGCAACCGTCAATGTTTAATCGAAACGGATCCAATGTCCATGGCAGGCCTACGCGGTCATTGGATCCGTTAATTATCCGTTTTGCCCCTCTTTTGATATACTTGCGGACATGGAATCCGCTATTTGCCGTAAAACAGTTATTTTAAGTGCATTTTAAGGCGTATAGCAGATCCTATGTCCGCACATTTTGCATTTTAGGCCTCTTTCACACAAATAGCAGATCCTATGTCCGCATCCTTATAAGCTAGCTGAATCCTGAAGTATAGATTCTCACACTCCCCAATGAATCTCGCTAATAACCTAAGTCAAAAGTAATGTAAAAGGATGTTACAAATTCGTGACTGTTTAAATAATGTATTATTAAAACGAATCGTTTTAGTGTAAAATTAACTAGAAATTTGTTGAATTTATACAGGTTGACAAATTCCGATAAAATTACTAGGATAAAGAGGAATTAATACATTCAATTATTTAGGGGAGATTACGATGAAAAAGGCTATTGCTTTGGCAGTATCGTTATTTTTAATGGTTGCGATTGTCGCGGCTTGCGGTTCCAACAAGAATGATGCGGGAAACACAGCGAATAACAGCGCTGCAACAAATAACGCAGCGGGCGAGACAAAAGAAAAACAGAAAATCGCACTCGTTTTACCTGAAAAAATCGGCGTTAACAAGTTTTTCGTACTGATGGATGAAGGCTTCAAAAAGGCAGGCGCAGAGTTTGGCGCTGAAGTAAAAACGATCGAATCGACTGACCCTGCCGGTTTCGAACAAAACCTGCGCGCAACGGTTGCGGAAGATTACGACCTGATCATAACGGCTACCTTCCAAGCGGAAGACGCACTCAAAAAAGTAGCTGCAGAAAACCCGGACAAGCCGTTCGCCATTATCGATACTGTCGTTGACTTGCCAAACGTTCGCAGCGTCGTGTTCCGTGAACACGAAGCGGCTTACCTGATGGGCGCTTTAGCCGGTCTTGCTACGAAAACAAATATTGTCGGTGCTGTAGTCGCTATGGATGCGCCGCTGCTTAAAAAATACACTTCCGGATTTGAGCAAGGCCTGAAAAGCACGAATCCGAATGCACAGTTCCTTGTTAACTACGTAGGCAGCTTCACGGATCCGGTAAAAGGGAAAGAGCTTGCGCTGCTTCAGCATTCGAAAGGCGCAGACTATATCGCAGGTATGGCAGCGGTTGGCGATAATGGCGTATTCGAAGCCGCGAAGGAAAAAGGCTTCTACGCATCCGGACAAGATACGGACCGTAATGAAGAAGATCCTGAGCATATCGTGCTCTCGCAATTGAAAGGTACTGACGCTGTTGCTTATGAAACCGTAAAAGCATTTGTTGAAGGAACGTTCGAATATGAAGCGGCAGACTACGGCTTGAAGGAAGACGGCGTTGGTCTCACATACGTAACGAGAGAAAGCAAAGCGCCGCTTAACGCGTTCATTGGCCAAGAAAATGTCGACAAGGTTAAAGCTATCGCAGAAGACATTAAATCTGGTAAAATCGTTGTAGAAAACCCGTTAGCTCAATAAAAAATGATGCCGGCTGCTACCATGCAGCCGGTTTGCTCGTTGAATGGGCTTCCTTGGCAAATAGAGGGAGCGGTTTTTTTTGTTTTGCGAATGCGAATGGGAGGGAGATGAACGTCTGTATGCTGCTGCAAATGAACAGCATTACAAAGTCATATGGAAGCGTGACCGCCAATAGCGGCGTTCATTTTACGCTGCGCAAAGGGGAAATTCATGCGCTCGTCGGCGAGAACGGAGCCGGCAAAACGACGCTGATGCGAATTTTGTACGGGATGGAAAGTCCATCAAGCGGCGAAATCAAGCTGGAGGGCAAGACGGTTTCATTCGCCAGCCCTACCGATGCGATTCAGAACAAAATCGGGATGGTGCACCAGCATTTTATGCTGTTCCCTTCCTTTACGATTGCTGAGAATATTGTCATTGGCAGGGAGCCTTCCAAAGCGATCGGCTTCGATCGTAAGGCGGCAGCGGCGGAAGCCGAGCGGCTCGGCAAACAATACGGCATGCCGGTGGATCCTTGGAAAAAAATCGGGGAATGCTCGCTCGGCGTTCAGCAGCGGGTTGAGATCTTAAAGGTGCTCCATCAGGGAGCGGAAATCATTATATTGGACGAGCCTACGGGCGTATTGACGCCGCTTGAGGTGAAGGAGCTGCTTGTCGCGATTAAGGCGTTAGCGCGTCAAGGAAAAAGCTTTATTTTGATCAGTCATAAGCTGCAAGAAGTTATGGAAGTCGCGGATCGCATTACGGTGCTGCGCGACGGTAAGGTTACCGGTACGGTTAACGCTGCTGACACGGATGCGGAGCAGCTGTCAAGGCTCATGGTGGGTCGGGACTTAGTACATATAACCCGAAACGATACGGTTCCGGGCGAGCCCGTGCTGGAGGTTTCGAACGTCTCGATACGCGGCGATAAGACGAAGCCGCTGCTGGACAATGTTAGCCTGCGCGTGAACGAAGGGGAAATCGTCGGTATTGCCGGCATATCCGGAAATGGGCAATCGGAGCTTTTACAAGCTATTTCCGGATTAATGAAGCTGGATGGGGGAGCTGTGAAGCTGCGCGGCACAGACGTGACAGGCGCTTCCGTGCAAACGATCCGCGATCGCGGCTTGGCGCATATTCCGGAGGACCGTTATCAATGGGGCGTCGCGAAGGATGCGACGGTGACGGAGAACGGACTGATGGGACACGCAAGCAAGCATCAGAAGTATGGCATATTGCGAGGATCGAGCATCCGCGGCATGGTTGCCGAATGGGTGCAGAGGTTCGGTATCAAAACGGGCTCCTTGGCAACGAAAGCGCAATATTTATCCGGCGGCAATCTGCAGAAGCTTATCGTTGCCCGCGAGCTGGCGCAGAATACGCCGTTTCTTATCGCGGCTGAGCCGACGCGCGGCGTCGATGTCGGCGCAATGGAAATTATTCATGGCGAGCTGCTCAAGAAGCGCGAAGAACGCGGGGCGATTTTGCTCGTGTCATCAGAGCTGACGGAAATATTAAAGCTGTCGGACCGTATTTTGGTCATGTACGAAGGGCGGATCGTCGGCGAGCTTGCAGCGGATGCGGCTACGGAGGAGCAAATTAGTTTGTTAATGGCAGGAGGAAAAGCGGTTGGATAAGCTGGTACAATTCGGACGCTCGCTGCTGCAGCCGCTTTTGGCTGTAATCGTCGGTCTTGCAGCCGGCGCAATTGCGATAGCGATCGTCGGCGGCTCGGTAATAGAGACATACGCTGAAATGTGGAAGGGCGCATTCGGAAGCTTTTATTTTTTCACGAATACTTTAAGCCGGGCTACGCCAATTATCCTGATCGGACTAGGCGTCGTGCTTGCGTTTCGCGCCGGATTTTTCAACATGGGCTCGGAAGGACAGATGGTTCTCGGCGCATTAAGCGCTGCTCTAACAGCCATTTATTTACCGGGACCCGGCTGGTTTAAGCTGACGGCAGCTATTATCGCAGGAATTATTTCCGGGGGAATATGGTCGGCTTTAGCTGGCTGGCTGGACGCCAGATTCCGTATGAATTTGCTCATTACGACTTTGCTTCTTAACTATATCGCAACGTTATTTGCCGGTTATCTTGTTTCTTATCCGTTGATGGACCGGACAGGCTCGGCTGCTATGGCTCAGACGGTTATGATCGATCAGGCTGCATGGCTGCCTAAGCTATTCAAAGGAATGAGCCTGCATGGCGGATTTATTTTTGCGGCGGTTGGAGCGGTGCTGCTGTTCTTATTCATGAGATATACGGTTAAAGGCTATGAAATCCGGATGCTGGGCGGCAATCCGTTGTTTGCCGGTTATGGCGGCGTGCAGCGGGGTAAGCTGATGATGCTAAGCATGTTCGTGAGCGGCGGTTTTGCCGGTCTGGCAGGCTCCGTCGAGGTGCTCGGGACGCAGTATCGTTACTTGGATGGGGCGTTAACTACCCCCGGCTATGCATGGTCAGGAATTATGGCGACGCTGCTTGCAGGCTCGCATCCGCTCGGAACGGCGATAGCGGCTGTATTGCTGGCCGCGCTGCAAACCGGCGGGATGGGTATGGAGCGGAACACGGATGTGCCGCTCGAGGTATCGAGCATTATACAAGCGGTGCTTATCTTATTCGTATCAGCCAAACTAACCTATTCTTTCATTAAACGCAAGAAAGCGAGGTCTTCTGATGGAACAGCTATTTGATGTCTCGCTTTTCGCATCCGCGCTTCGTATGGTTACGCCTATTTTGCTTGCGGCGCTTGGCGGCGCAATTTGTGCCCGCGTCGGTTTATTTAATGTCGGCTTGGAAGGTCTCGTATTGATCGGGGCATTCTCGGCTATCGTCGGCAATCATTTTACCGGTAATATTTTTGCTGCGGTTCTATTCGCGATTGTGTGCTCGCTTTTATTTTCTATTTTATTCGGTTATATGAGTATCCATTTGAAGGCGAACGTTATCGTAGTCGGCATTGCGCTTAACTTTCTCGCGCTTGGTCTCACAACGTTCTCGCTGCGTGCGATTTTCGATGTGAAGGGCGCTTACTACAACAAGGATATGGTAGGGCTCCCTAAATGGGACATACCGGTCATTAAGGACATTCCGTGGCTTGGAGACGTGTTGTCCGGCCACTCTCCGCTCGTCTATTTATCTATCCTTCTCGTCATATTGCTGCAGTTGTTTTTGTTCAAAACGGTCACAGGCTTCCGGCTGCTTGCCGCGGGTGAAAATCCTACGGCTGCTAAGAGCCTTGGTATTCACGTATCCCGCATTCAATATGGGGCGGTTCTCATGTGCGGCGTATTATGCGGACTGGCAGGCGCGCAGCTGTCGCTTGGCAATGTGACAATGTTTACGGAAGGCATGACCTCCGGCAGAGGGTTTATCGCACTCGTCGCGACGATGTTAGGTCAGTCCAACCCGCTCGGCGTTGCTGCTTCAAGCTTGCTGTTCGGGTTTATGGACGCGCTCAGCATCAGGCTGCAGGGCTTTGCGATGCCGACTCATTTTACAATGATGCTGCCTTATATCGTAACGATCGCGGCTATGTTATTCTTCAAAGATAAAGGTTATATGCAGGAAGCGCGTAAATCAAACGAGAGCTCCAGATAAGAGATATAGGAGGTTAACACGATGCACAACAAAGCAGAGCGTCTGAAAAAAATAACATCGGTGAAAATAGCGGAGGTCGCGCCTGAGCTTGCGCATCGCGTGCCGCCGGGTCAGACAGTGACGGAACGATTTCCTATTTTGCATGAGGGGGAGGTTCCTCTCTACGATCTAAACAACTGGTCGCTGCGCGTGTTCGGAGAGGTTGAACAGGAGCGTACGTTCAGCTTCGAGGAGCTGATGGCGCTGCCGCAAACGAAGACCTTATGCGATATTCACTGCGTAACGCGTTGGTCGAAGCTGGGCACGGAGTGGGAAGGCGTAAAGTTTGCCGATCTGCTGCCATTGCTGGGTGCAAAGCCGGAAGCGCGTTATGTGATGATTCATGCGGATGAGGACTACGAAACTAATTTGCCGCTTGAGGATTTACTTCGCGAGGATGTGCTGCTTGCGCATCGATTCGACGGAGAGCCATTGACGGATAAGCACGGCTGGCCGCTGAGGCTGCTCGTTCCGCATCTTTATTTTTGGAAGAGCGCGAAGTGGATCAGAGGCATTGAATTTATGAAGGAAGACCGTCCCGGCTTCTGGGAGCGCAACGGATTTCACAATTATGCGGATCCGTTCAAGGAACAGCGCTTCAGCAGCGATGAGTTCTTAATGCCCGAGGATGAATGGATGAAGAAGGAGTTTGATTAATTAGATGCTGCCTATTTTGCAAGTTAATCCGGAAGATCTGCCGGCATATGCAGTCGTATGCGGCGATCCGCGGCGTGCAGAAGTCATTTCCCGTAAGCTGGCCAACGTGCGCGAGCTTGCCTTTGCCCGCGAATACCGGACATTTGTCGGAGAATATGATGGCGTGCAGCTGGCAGTAGTAAGCCATGGCGTTGGTTCGCCTGGCGCAGCGGTATGCTTCGAGGAGCTCATTCGAGGCGGAGTGAAGACGCTAATTCGAGTCGGAACGGCCGGCTCTTATTCGGCGGATCACCCTGCGGGGAGCCTGGTCGTTAGTACTGCTGCTGTTCGCGCGGAGGGATTGACGCATCAGCTGGTGCCTGCCGGATTTCCGGCTGTCGCGGACAGTGAAGTAACCGAGGCGCTTTATGTCGCGGCGCTTGAAAGCGAAGGCATCGTGAAAAAGGGAATTACCGTATCGCTTGACGCCTTTTTCTCGGGTGTCGTCGAAGTGCCGCATCGTCAATACAAGCAGGCCGGTGCGATTGCGGTGGAGATGGAAATCGCTGCGTTGTTTGTTATTGCATCGCTGCGCGGCGTGCGTGCCGGTGCTATTTTGGCTATCGACGGTTATGCGGATTCGGATCTTGCCGATGTCTATGATCCGCATACGGACGTCGTTGCCCATGCAGTGGAACGGGAAATTAATACGGCCCTTCGCGCTGTGGTCAAGCTTGCATCTGTGTAATCTATTTCGTGGCTATGCAGGGAGGAAACGATGGTGAGCGGAACGCTGTTTAAGCCGGAGTGGATGGCCGGAGATTTATATCCGCATGTATTTGCCTATTATTTTAAGCAGTGGGCGGATTATTCAATGAGCTTTCATACACATGATTCAATTGAAATCATGTACGTTATTTCCGGTGGTTGCGGGATCGAGCTTCAGGATACGACGACTGACGCTGTACGGGCAATGACGCTGAAGAAGGGTGAATTTGTCATTCTTGATGCTAATGTGCCGCATCGGCTCATCGTCGACGAGCGCGGTCCCTGCCGCATGCTTAACGTTGAATTTGACTTTAGGGAGCGTATGACCGCGTTTCCTTCTATGCGGCAGCTTGCATTGGAGGACGATTTTGTGGCCAAATTGATCACAGAGCCGTCCTCCTATTTGTTTATGCGTGATCCAAGCGAGCTCTATCAGGTACTCAAGAGTCTTGTGATCGAGCTGGACAGCCGCGGAAAGAGCGTCAATGTGAAAACCGAGCTGTTGTTTGCCCAGCTTATCATAACGATCGCCCGCATATATAGTGACACGATGGCGAAGGGCGTAAATCCGGCAGACTTATACGTAAAGCAATCGATTGAATACATGCATCATAATTACGACCGAGACATTCAGGTGAAGGATATTGCAGCTGCGGTCAGCCTGCATCCCGGTTATTTGCACCGCTTGTTCCGTGCGCAGCTTGGCAAATCGTTAACCGGTTATTTGACAGAGCTGCGGATGGAGAAAGCAAAGATGCTGCTGCGGGAAACGGACGTCGCCATTGCGGACATTTGTGATTATGTAGGCGTGGGAAGCCGGCAATATTTTCATGCGATGTTCAAAAAGTATACGAATCAGACGCCGATCGCTTACCGCAACTCGTTCGATACCAGCAGTTGGACAGCAGGGGGTTAAACGAGGAAAGTGGAAGTGACGATTTCTGACACTTCCGCGTTCAGATAGTCACAATTTTGATAACGCTTCCGATTTATCGTTGCTACAATGTAGAGGAGATTTAACAATCCTATCAAACGAATAATCGGAGGTTGATTGGCATGTCTTCTTTTAAAATTACTTTTATCGGTGCAGGCTCGATTGGCTTTACACGAGGCTTGCTGCGCGACTTGCTTGCCGTGCCTGAATTCCAAAACATTGAAGTCGCTTTTACAGATATTAATGCTCATAATCTGGAGATGGTGACTGCACTGTGCCAACGGGATATTCACGAGAACGGCTTGTCCATCGCTATTCAGTCGACAACGGATCGCCGGGAGGCATTGAAGGATGCTAAGTACGTCATTTGTACCATTCGAGTCGGCGGGCTTGAAGCGTTTGCGACCGATGTTGATATTCCGCTCAAATACGGTGTCGACCAGTGCGTAGGCGATACGCTCAGCGCCGGCGGAATTATGTACGGTCAACGCGGCATTGCGGAAATGATGAATATTTGCCGTGACATCCGTGAGGTTGCTGCTGCGGACGCGCTGCTGCTTAACTATGCCAATCCGATGGCGATGATGACTTGGGCGTGTAACAAGTACGGCGGCGTGCGGACAATCGGGTTATGTCACGGGGTGCAGGGCGGACATTGGCAAATCGCTGAAGCTTTCGGGCTGAAGCAGGAAGAGGTTGATATTATTTGCGCCGGCATTAACCATCAAACGTGGTATATCCAGATCAAGCATAACGGCGAGGACTTAACAGGCAAGCTGCTTGAAGCGTTCGAGAAGCATCCGGATTTCAGCCGCACCGAGAAGGTGCGTATTGATATGCTGCGCCGCTTTGGCTACTACAGCACGGAGTCGAACGGACATTTGAGCGAATATGTGCCTTGGTACCGCAAACGGCCTGAGGAAATTAACGATTGGATCGACTTAAGCTATTGGATTCACGGCGAAACCGGCGGTTATTTGCGTGTATGCACAGAGGGACGCAATTGGTTCGAGACTGATTTTCCAAATTGGATGAAGGACCCGGCGAATGAATTCAAGAGCGAGCTTCGCAGCCATGAGCATGGCTCGTACATCATTGAAGGCTTGGAAACCGGACGCGTGTATCGCGGTCACTTTAATGTGGTGAATAACGGGGTTATCGCGAATTTACCTGCAGATGCCATCATCGAAGCGCCGGGGTATGTCGATCGTAACGGCATATCGATGCCGACGGTCGGCGACCTGCCGCTCGGAGCCGCAGCCGTGTGCAATGTGAGCATCTCGGTGCAGCGACTCGCTGTTGAAGCTGCGATCCACGGCGACGACAAGCTGCTGCGGCAAGCGTTTATGATGGATCCATTAGTAGGTGCTGTATGTAATCCAAACGAAATATGGCAAATGGTTGACGAAATGCTGGTGGCGCAGGAGCAGTGGCTGCCGCAGTATGAGGCATCAATCGCTGCTGCTAAAAAGCGTTTAACCGAAGGTCCGCTGCTTCCAACACGCGACTATCAAGGCGCTGCCCGTCTGAAGGTGAAGACGGTTGAAGAGATGCAGCAGGACCGCGAGGCAGCTAATAAAAATGCGGGCGAATCGGATAAAGGGAAAGAACGCGTTTAACGCGCATATTTAAGTTCAATGGCTTCGAGCTTCGTTCCGGGCGGGCTCCAAGCCGGAGGACCGAATTTTTTCAGGTAAGCCAGCTTGTTCAAATGGTCAGTAACGGGCTGTTCCTCGTCCAATTTGCGGAAAAGCTCCCAGCAGGCGATGACGTCGTTCAAAGCGCGGTGCCCGCCGATGAGCGGGATATCGTATCTGCTGCACATATCCTTAAGCGTATGAGGGTAAACATGTCTGGCACGGCTGAGCGTTAAAGTATCGATAAAGCTGTTTTGAAACGACCGGCCCGCGATTCTAAGCAGGGAATGATGCAGGAAGCTTAAATCAAACGAAGCGTTGTGGGCAATAAGGATATGATCGCCAAGCATTCTGTTCAAAATGCGGAACGCGGTGTCCTCGTCCATGCCGCCTGCCGTCATGTCATCCGTTATTCCTGTCAGCTCAGTAATTTTCGGTGAAAGCTTGCCATCGTAGCGAACCAGCGTGCTGAATTCGCTCGCAATTTCTCCGTTGACGCAGCGGATTGCCGCCATTTCGATGACCCGGTCTTTTTTTGGATCGAGTCCGCTCGTTTCAAAATCAATTACCGTATAAGAATGGGTATTCATTCTTGATTCACCACTTTTTCTAGTAATAAGAGGAAGTCTCTTATTGCTAGTTATTCTACAAAAATGGCGATAAACCTTTAATTGCGCATAGGAAACGACCCATTGCCGCTCCAGCAGGAGCCGGCTATGGGTCGTTTACGTTTATAACGAATTGTTGAAACGGTTAGTGGTTGTTGCCGGATGCGTTGCCTTTCTTATCTGACTTTTTCGTTGTCGTATTTTTGGTCGCGTGACCTTGCTGCTTAGCCATGGGTTACTCCCTCCTCTCGAAGCGATTGGTTTAGTTTGTGATTTTAAGGGAGCAGGATATACGTAAGTAAGAAAAAGACTTCGTTTCCAGTTTACAAGTCTAGTATATGCGTCTAATCAAGCGAACAATGGACAAAAACAAAGAATACGATTCCTGGGCAGCTTCATATGCGAGGAGACAGACATTTTTGAGGAGGAGAGCGCTTTCTTGAGCGGATGCCAATTCGTTTCCATATGATAAAATGAACAAAAAGACAACGTTATCAGTTGATGAACAGCGGGGGATGCTGCAAATGCGGACGGAGACGGGAACGAATTTTACGGCCAGATGGAACATGTTGAAAGGTGCGCCGCTTCCGCCTGAACGACGGCTCGGAAAAGACGCGGTAACCGCATTAGTTATCCATTTCTGCTTTCAGTTTGGCGCCTCCATGTCGGGATTATTCCTAAACCTGTATTTATGGCGGCTGACACAAGATTTAACCGTCAACGGCATATACAACATTGTCGTATTTATATTGACCCCATTTGCTTTCGCAATCGGAGGCTGGATCTCGAAGCGGCGGGACCGGATGGTGACATACAGGCTCGGTATCGTCATGATCGCCATTTTTTACTTCATGGTCATCATCGCACAGGAACAAGTAGCGCAATATTACATATGGTTTGCTATATTCAACGGGATCGCAGCGGGGTTATACTGGACCGGCTACTTGGTTATTCAATATGATGTATCGACCGAAGCGAACCGCATCCGATTCTTGGCAATGAACATGATTGTATTCAATTCGGCGGGGCTCGCTGGTCCTGCGCTTGCAGGTTATATTATCCAGCGGAGCGAAGGGCTGCAGGGTTACATCTTTATTTTCATGCTGGCCTTTATTATGTTTCTCATCGCCGCTCTCATCAGTTTCCGGATCCCTAAAATTGAATCGCATCATAAAGCCTATTATTTGCGATTTATGGGGCTCGTCATGAACAAAAACCGCCGCTGGCTGAAGGCGCTGTACAGCTTCTTCGTGTTAGGTTTGTTTCAAGGAATTATGCTGTTCCTTCCTAATATCATGCTGTTTCAAACGGTTGGACGCGAGGATTGGGTCGGTTACTTGGGCGTGTTCTTCTCCTCGCTAACCGTTGCGACGGGATATGTCATTTCGCGGAAGGCGCAGAAGGAGCATGTACGCAAATACGTTTTCATGTCGACAACAGGCGTTGCGATTGGATCGGCACTGCTGCTTATTCAAGTGGAGTTTTGGTCCGTCGCCCTGTTTATGATATTATTCTCGATCTGCAATCCGCTTGCAGTGAACACGCTCACATCATATTATTATCGGTTAATCGGCACGCTGCCGCTCAAAGGCCAGCTGCGCGTAGAATCGGTCGTTATGCGGGAGCTGTTCCTGAACGCGGGAAGGGTGCTGTCGATTACGCTGCTTATCCTGCTCGCGAGAGATCTGCAATCCACTTGGATGCCGGTCGTGTTGTTCACGATGGCGGCGCTGCAGTATTTGCTAGTGCTTCTAATTAAGGAGAAGCAATGCACTGAGCAGGAATAACGAATAAAGCTCAGGCCGAATAGGCTTGGATCAGGGGACTGTCCCAGCAGGGTCTGTAAAGATCAAGGGGCAGCCCCTTATTCGTTTGCGCAGGTCTGTCCAATCCATCATTGATTTCACGCATGGTTAGAATCAATCTTTTGGGATTGACGAGTGGAACAAATTCATTTAAAGTATCAATATACCTATAGGGGTATGTGTATAACCATTATTGAGAGGGGATTATTATGAGCACTAATCCAGTTCAATTAATAGGAATGACAGCAGCAGAGCTGACGAAGAAAATTTTCGCTAATGAGCCATTATTTATTTTGGATGTACGTAATGAGAAGGATTTTAACGATTGGAAAATTGAAGGCAATCAGATTCAGGCCATTAATATCCCTTATTTTGAGCTTCTTGACGGCGTGGATAGCGTTCTAGAAAAAATACCGGACAATCAGGAAGTATTGGTTGTTTGCTCCAAAGAAGGTTCCTCGAAATTTGTTGCCGAGCAGTTGATTGAGCAGAAAAGTTCCGAAGTTTCTTACCTTGTGGGCGGAATGAAATCCTGGAGCGAGCATTTGGAGCCTGTAAAAATTGGCGATTTAAAAGATGGAGGCTCCATTTATCAATTCGTGCGTATCGGTAAGGGCTGCCTTTCTTATATGGTGATTTCGGATGGAGAAGCGGCAATAATTGATACGCTTCGTATGACGGATGTATTTGAGAACTTTGCCAAAGAGCACAATGCGGTTATTAAACATACCCTTGATACGCATCTTCACGCAGATCACATTTCGGGAGGCCGCAGATTAGCTGAGTTAACAGGGGCTTCTTACTGGCTGCCGCCAAAAGACGCGGATGAAGTCGTATTTGATTATCATAAGCTTGAGGAGAATGCGGATATTACCGTTGGCAACACGAAGATCAACATTCAGCCTGTTTATTCTCCAGGTCATACGATCGGCAGCACTTCGTTAATCGTTGATGATCAATATTTACTGTCGGGGGATATCTTATTTGTACAATCGATTGGTCGTCCTGATTTGGCTGGAAAAGCCGAAGATTGGGTGGGTGATCTACGAAACACATTGTACAGCCGATATAAACAATTATCAGAGGATCTAATCGTACTTTCTGCACACTTTGGTAAATCGACCGAGCTAGGTGAAGGAGGCAAGGTATCAGCACGTTTGGGTGACTTGTATCGCGAAAACCCTGGATTAAACATTCAAGATGATACAGAGTTCAGAAAAATAGTAACGGAGAATTTGCCGCCTCAACCCAATGCCTATCAAGAAATTAGAAAAACCAATATGGGGAAAATTACCCCTTCGAATGAAGAACAACGTGAGATGGAGATTGGTCCTAATCGTTGTGCCGTTCATGATAATTAAATAAACATTTGCTGGAGGAATGAATAATGAGTGAGAGCAGGGAAAAATCTACAATCGTTTTATTTAGCGGTGAATTGGATAAAGCAATTGCGGCATTTATTATTGCAAACGGGGCTGCAGCCTATGATCATGAAGTAACTATATTTTTTACTTTCTGGGGATTAAATACGCTTCGCAAGGATCAGGCGGCTGCTGTCCAAAAAGGTTGGCTGGAAAAGATGTTCGGGCGTTTGATGCCTCGCGGCGCTGACAAGCTGGGTCTCTCCACAATGAACTTTGGAGGCATGGGTCCCAAAATGATAAAGCATGTGTTGAAAAAGCATAATGCGCTCTCATTGCCTCAGCTGATAGAATTGGCTCAGGAGCAAGGTGTGAGGTTGATTGCCTGCACAATGACGATGGATCTGTTAGGGCTGCAGCAGGAAGAATTGCTTGATGGTGTTGAATTGGCCGGCGTTGCTGCCTATTTAGGGGATGCAGCAGATGCAAGGGTGAATTTATTTATTTGACGGGTGATGGAACAGTAATAAATAAATTTTTTTAACCTTTTTATATACCTATACGGGTAATAGTAACTAAGTTACTTGAAACGGACTTCAACTTAGAAAGGAGAAAGACATGGATTATGGATGGATCATCCTGTTACTCGCTATTGGGTTCGTTGGGTCATTAATCTCCGGTATGGTTGGTATTGGTGGCTCCATAATCAAATATCCTATGCTTCTCTATATCCCGCCATCCTTGGGCTTCGCCGCATTTACCGCTCAGGAGGTATCGGCGATCAGTGCGGTTCAAGTTTTTTTTGCGACACTTGCAGGTATATTTGCCTTCCGAAAAGGAGGCTACATCAATAAATCTCTCGTTGTCATCATGGGGTCAACTATTGTATTAGGAAGCTTTATTGGGGGGTATGGCTCCAAATTTTTATCCGACTCCTTCATTAACACCACCTATGCAGTTCTGGCGCTTATCGCAGCGTTTATGATGTTTCTTCCGAAAAAAGGACAGGAGGATATGGAATATGCCAAGCTGAAGTTCAATAAACCGCTCGCCGCTTTCTTCGCGGCTATCATTGGGATCGTCTCGGGAATCGTCGGTGCAGCAGGTGCGTTTATTACAGTACCCGTCATGCTGGTCATTCTGAAAATACCGACGCGAGTAGCCATTGCTTCTTCCTTAGCCATTACTTTTATCTCTTCCATTGGCTCAACTGCCGGGAAGGTGATGGGAGGACATATGCTCCTTGTCCCGTCGATTGTTATGGTTATTGCAAGTACCATCGCTGCTCCAATTGGGGCTAAAATCAGCAAGAATTTAAACGCTAAGCTGCTCCAATGGATTTTGGTTCTTCTAATTGTTGCTACCGTCATCAAAATATGGCTGGATATCTTAACTTAAGAGATGAGGAGGTAATATGCTGTATGTCTAAAGTAAAAGTTGATCGCATCCTGGAATGCGAAGGGCTGGCGTGTCCGCTGCCAGTCGTTCGCACCAAGAAGACCATGGACGAAATGAATGCAGGAGAGGTGCTGGAGATAAGGGCTACGGATAAAGGCTCCGTTGCCGACTTACAAGGATGGGCTAAACGCACCGATCATCAGTATGTTGGTTTGAGAGAAGTAAAGGGCGTGTATCGTCACTTCATCCGTAAAGCGGATGCGTCGGAAATTAAAAAAGAGATTCAATACCCGCATACCATTACCAATGAGGAAATTCAAAGAAAGCTGGAGGCTGGAGAAAAACTCAACATTCTTGATGTCCGCGAACCGGCAGAATATGCTTTCGGACGAATTCCCGGCGCTATATCGATGCCTTTCGGGGAGCTGGAGGGACGGATTGGCGAGCTTTCGCAGGATCAAGAATATATTGTCGTTTGCCGAACGGGCAACCGAAGTGACATGGCATGCCAATTGCTATCAGAAAAGGGATTCAACAGAGTGGAAAATACGAAGCCGGGCATGTCGGAATGGCTGGGTTCCTTTGAAAAAGACGAAATTTGAGGAGGAATAAAGATAATGGCTGATCTTATTGTAGACGCAAAAGGACTTGCATGTCCGCTGCCGATTGTTAAAGCGAAGAAAGGAATGGATTCCTTACAAACGGGGCAGCTTATGAAGCTACAAACAACAGACAAAGGCTCGATGAAGGATTTTCAAGCATGGGTGAATCAATCGAAGCATGAGCTTGTGGAATCGAAAGAAGAGAATGGTGTGTTTACATTTGTCGTAAAAAAGGTTAATAGATGATTAGGAATAATTCAGTGAAGCTGTCACTAAGTGACAGCTTCTTGTTAAGTAAACGCTATCCGCATTGCTTCAATACTCGACAGGGTATATAATTTGTTTATACTCCACAGGGTATGTCGAACGTGGAAACCACGATTGAAATAATCAATGGAAAGGAGCGTGCAAGGATGAAGTATGATGATGATGTAAAGAAACGGCTTAAACGGATTGAAGGACAAGCTCGAGGTGTACTGAACATGATGGAGGAGGAGAAGCATTGCAAGGACGTGGTGAGTCAGTTGTCCGCCATTCGAAGTGCAGCAGATAAGGCCATTGCTTATATTGTAGCGGTCAACTTGGAAAAGTGCATTTTAGAAGAAATAGAGGCGGGCAAAGATACCGGAAAAGTGGTCAAAGAAGCGATGGAATTATTGATAAAAAGCCGTTAAAACGCGCGGGCCAGAAGCAGCTTTATGAAATGACCGTTTTTGAGAACGACAATCCGAAAAGAATATGGATGCTTGGAAAGCGGCTAACGCGTACAAATACGGTGCCAATGCGCTTCTGTTGTCAGACCCGGAAGAGGTGTACAGCGTCTTCTACGGATCGACGGATACGATGGTCACGAAGTGGGCGGCGCTTGAAAAGCTGGAAAACGAGACCTATTTGAAAATTATTGTCGGAGACCAGCCGCTCGACTCCTTCGACGATTTCGTCAAGCAATGGAAGCTTCTCGGCGGTGAGCAAATCACGGTAGAACCCGTATAATTTTCCTCATAGTGATTCATCCTAATCAAGCAGGTTTTCTAGAATTTGGAGGATTCATAGGATGAACATTATGAAGCTGCTCGTTAAATGCCTTTATGTTACCGGGATTTGTATCTTGATGATATTAGCAGGTTGTACAAGCAACAAGCCGGTTAACTATCAACAGCTTATTGTGACACCGAATTGGACGAAAGAGCAGGATTTTCGCAAGGGTACTGAAAATGAGGGTTTGCGCGCTTTGGTATTGGATAATGATCATTTACCCAAGACGTTTGCGTTTCATCCGGAGATAGCGGAAAGCATAATATCTCAGCATCCAGGAATCCAGTCGGCTTATGTATTATTGACAGAGGCAAACTGTTATCTAGCTGTTTTCCCGGATGGGCACAACCCGAATTTAAAAGCTTCGCAGGCGATACTGAATGATCGTGATAAAAAAAGCGCTGACGCTTTTTTCAAGGAACCTGAATGGATTAACCAGGTCGATTGGATTAGTCAAAGCGGAAATTTACCTACAAGATCGCTTGAAGCAATCGGCCGGGATGCGGCAAAATATATGCCTTCTCATATTAAAAGGATCTATGTTAGCGCAAATCCTAACTTTTTCAATTGCCTGCGTTTTTATGCCAATGAGGAGCAGATGCGTAGCGATTTAAGGATGTATTTGAATGAGTTTAATATGATTGTGGGCAGAGTGTTCCCTGGTTAAAACTGTTGAACACCTACATCTACAGTTTTCGGCGGTTGGTGAATGAGGGAGTAACGGTTGCAGTTCATCCCATCGTATCAAACGTCCATGGATAGCCGTACGCGGACATTGAATCTGTTATTTATCCGTTTTGCCCCTCTTTTGAGGTACTTCCGGACATTGAATCCCTTATTTGCCTTAAAACAGTTATTTTAAGTACATTTTAAGGCGAATAGCAGATCCTGTGTCCGAACAGTTTGCATTTTAGGCCTCTTTCACAGAAATAGCTAATCCTATGTCCGCATCCGCATAAGCTAGCTGAATCCTGATCTACGGAAGCAGTGAGCTACATTGGATTCGGTACAGGATAGGAGCAGAAGTTTGTTGATGTGCTGCGCTAAGTTGGATTTCGTACAGTAAAATCAGCTGAATTCGGTACTTTTGAGGAAATGGGGCTTTCTATGGGCGCTCTACATTAGATATTTATTTCCATTATAGAGCTCACGCAAAGACCAAAATGCCAAAAGTTACTGTATTGATTCAATATAGATGTGTCCGGCGTTAAGTCAAGTTTTCTTGAATGAAGGGCTGCCCCTCAAAAAAGTACCTATTTATGGGACAGCCCCTTTGGATAATCTCTTTACTTAAGGTAACGCGGCAGCAATATGCGGAACGTAGTGCCTTCCCCCGGCTTGCTTTCCACATCGATCGTACCCATATGAGCATCAACGATCGATTTGGTAATGGCTAGACCGAGACCGGCACCGCCGGTTTTGCGTGTTCTCGATGATTCGCTGCGGTAAAAGCGTTCGAACAAATGGGGCAGATGCTCCGCCGGAATACCTGCACCGTTGTCGGCAACCGTTAGCTCGGCCTGATCACCCTTAACGCCAAGAGTTACTTTAATGACGCCCGTTTCGGAATCGGTATGCTGCACAGCATTAAGAAACAGGTTCAATATAACTTGCTTTAGTTTATCCGCGTGATAGCTGCCGCTGACACTGCGGGAAAGATCCAGCTGCAAAGTACGGTTGCCGGCCAGCATGTGCAGCTGCGGCTCCATCTCATGCAGCACATCATTAAGGCGAGTATCAGAGAGCTGCAGCTGCGGATCTTGGTCCAGCTTTGCAAGCGCGAGCAGATCCTCTACCAGCTTATTGATGCGCTTCGATTCTAGCTGCATGCTGTTCAATGCGCGGTAAAGCTGATCGGGATTGGTTGCCGCACCGCGCAGCAGTACCTCGAGAAAGCCGTGAATTGACGTGAGCGGCGTACGAAGCTCATGGGATGCGTCAGCGACAAAACGGCGCATTTTTTCCGTCGTCTTCCTTTCCGCTTCAAACGACGCATCCAGCCGCCCCAGCATTCCGTTAAAAGCGTCGGAAAGCCTGTCAATTTCCTCTTGACCCTGGGTGGCCGGCAGCCGTTCGGTCAGGTTTCCCGCATCCGTTTGCTGTGCCGCCTTCACGACCCGGGACAACGGCGTTAGCGTTCGGCGCAGCAGCGGTAAATAGAGCGCTAATCCTGCTGCCAGCGCGGTGATGGAAAGCAAGGTAAATATAGCCAGCTGAGTCATTAACAGCTGCTTCAGCGAATCGGTTTCTGTACTGGCCTGGATGAGGCATTCATTGTCGGGCGGACCGATGATCCGGTAAATGACAAGCTGCTCATTTCCTTCGGCATTTTTAACGATTTTGTATTCGACCTGTTTGTGACGGGCGAGCTCGTTTCTAATTTGCTCATATTGCTCCGCTGACAGAATTGGGGGGCTTGATTCGATATCTTTAGACACATTTCTTACATTACCGTTCAAATCGATAACAGCCAGTGACAAGCCCGGCTGATAAAGGATCGGCGATTTGGGACGTTTATTCTGCGGGCCATTATCCGGTGCCGGTTCGTTAACTTCGTTATTCGGTCCAGAAGATTTATCGGGACCATCGTCATCATGCTTTTCAGTAAACCAATCTTTCGGCATCGACATGACTTGCGCGTTCAACGCTACGGCTTTATTTTTGTAAATAAAATCTTTCATCAATACGTATTGAAGAACGCCGATCAGCAGGAACAAGGCTGCTAAAATGAGCAGGGAGCGATTTAGCAGCTGGTAACGAAGAGAACGGGGGACAAAGAACCGTTTTACGGCGTCTAGTCGCGATGACTTCTTCATGGGAAGTCCATCCGGTACCCGGCTCCCCGCAGCGTTCGGATTAGCCGATGCTCCTTATCGTTCAATTTATCCCGCAGAGACCGGATGTACACCTCCACAATGTTCTCTTCCCCGCCAAAATGATAGCCCCATACCTTATCCAAAATATGTGATTTGCTAAGAACGATACCGTTGTTCATAATGATGAACCGAAGCAGATCGTATTCCGTTGGCGACAGCTCCATCACCTGATCCATATAAACGATCTCTTTTCTCCGGTCATCCAAACGGAACGGTCCATAGACGACTTCTCCGAGCAGGTTCGGAAACTGGTTGCGAAGTCTGGCCACAATGCGGGCAAGCAGCTCGCTGAAGCTGAACGGCTTCACCACATAGTCGTCCGCACCCAGCGTCAAGCCTTTGACGCGATCCTCGACCTCGTCCTTAGCGGTTAGCATAATAATTGCGATGTTATCCCCCGTTGCTCTAAGCGCATGGCATACTTCAAAACCATTCATGGCCGGCATCATGATGTCCAAAATAACGATGTGAGGCTGGAAGGAAGCCGCTTCCAGAAGGGCAGACTCCCCATCATAAGCCACTTTAATTTCAAACCCTTCGTTTAAAAGCCCGAGCTCCAAAAATTGCACAATGTTCGGTTCGTCGTCTACCAATAATATTTTAATCCCTCTAAAGGATGTCATCTCATATTCCCCCTAACGATCACTACCCTTCTATTATCGGCGTTTTCACGGAAAGATGCACGTTGTTTAGGCAACTATTCAGCAAACTTTCAGCAGCGGTTCGAAGATTTCATAAATTGATTAAAAAAATGCACATTGTTCTAAAGAAACACGCATATGTAAACGTGACGATCATGCTACGATTGTTGATATTAAAGAAATCGTAAAAAATTCAACAATATATATGAATAAATTGACAAAAATCTTATATTTCTGCACTTACGGTTCAAGAAAAATTGGTTCATAATGAAAAAAGCTTTTATTCTATCCGTTTAGTTGGGAATTAAAATAAGGGTGATAGAAGTATCGGTTAGAGAGCTTTAAGGGCCAGAGATATGGAGAAAAGGAGAGACAGTATGCCAAACGTAAAATTTGAAGCGATTAATCGAGCTCAATTGTTTAATCAGTCTCCGGTATGGGATCGGACGGAGGTCGAAAAGGCAATTCAATTCGTACTTAAGCAAATAGACAGGAATTTAGATACATTTACAGAGAAGTTTCCTGATGCGTCAAGCGTAGGAAACATTTACCGGGCAATCGGCAACATCGAGTGGACCTCCGGTTTTTGGACGGGCATGCTGTGGCTCGCTTATGAAGTGACGGGCGACGAGAAATATCGGCGGACGGCTGAAATTCAGCTGGAAAGCTACCGGGAACGCGCGGAGCATCGCCTTTATACAGATACGCATGATCTTGGTTTCCTATATTCGCTCTCATGCGTAGCTGCTTATAAATTGACGGGAAACGAGGAAGCGAAGCGTATCGGCTTGCTTGCTGCGGACCTGCTCATGGAGCGGTATTTCGCGAAGGCGGGCATCGTGCAGGCATGGGGAGCGCTTGACGATCCCGAGCAGCAGGGCAGGATGATCATCGACTGCAATTTGAATTTGCCGCTGCTGTACTGGGCAACCGAGGTTACCGGCGAACCAAAATATGCGGATGCTGCCAAACAGCATATTAAGCAGGCAGCCAAGTATATCGTACGCGAGGATGCTTCCACCTACCATACGTACTATATGGATGTGAATACCGGTGAACCGAGGCGCGGCAGCACGCATCAGGGCTATTCCGATGATTCCTGCTGGGCGCGCGGACAAGCTTGGGGCATTTACGGCTTTCCGCTCAGCTATATTTACACAGGAGACGAAGCGCTGCTCGAGCTGACAAAGAAGCTGTCGAACTACTACTTAAACCGGCTGCCGGATGATCTGGTTGCTTATTGGGATTTAATTTTCTTAAGCGGCACAGAGCAAGAAAGGGATACGTCAACAGGAGCGGTCGCGGCCTGCGGCTTGCTTGAGCTGGCGAAGCATCTTCCGGTGCTTGATCCGGATAGACATCTATACGAAAATGCGGCTCTTCATACGTTAAAATCGCTTAGCGATCATTATACGACTGCTTCCGCACCTGAATCCAATGGTATTCTTCTGCACGGTGTTTACAATAAGCCGCGCGGAATGGGCATCGATGAATGCAATATTTGGGGTGATTATTATTACTTTGAAGCGCTTGTTCGCATCACTAGAGACTGGAAGCTTTATTGGTAGTCTCACGAGAGAGGGAGGTTCATTCTAAATATGATAAGCAATCCGATTTTAACCGGCTTTAATCCCGATGCGTCGTTTCTGCGCGTAGGCGAAGACTACTATATTGCGACGTCTACCTTTGAATGGTTTCCAGGTGTTCAGCTGTACCATTCCAAGGATTTGGCGCATTGGGAGCTGATTCCACATGCCCTGCAGCGTACCGCGCAGCTCGATTTGCGGGGAAATCCAAGCTCGGGCGGCGTATGGGCGCCTGCGTTATCCTATGATAACGGAACATTCTATTTGCTCTACACGGATGTGAAGGCGCGCAAAGGCGTATTCAAGGATTTGCACAATTACCTCGTTACAGCGGAAAATATAAACGGTCCATGGTCTGATCCGGTCTATTTGAACGGCAGCGGTTTCGATCCTTATTTGTTCCATGATGAAGACGGAACCAAGTGGCTGCTCAATATGCAGTGGGATTTCCGCGATAACCATAAACGGTTCGGCGGCATTGTTATGCAGCAGTATGACCCGCAGGAGCAGCGGCTTACAGGACCGATTAAGAAAATCTATGAGGGCACGGACATCGGCGTAACGGAAGGACCGCAGGTATTCAAGCGCGGCGGCTATTATTATTTGCTTGTTGCGGAAGGCGGAACCGGGATCAATCATGCGGCTACGTTGGCTCGTTCCAGACACCTTGCGGGCCCTTATGAAACGGATCCTTCCTATCCGATTATGACGACGCGAGGCGCTATTGATTACCCGCTGCAAAACGCAGGCCATGGCATGGTCGTCGAGACGCAAACAGGCGAATGGTATATGACGCATATTTGCAGCCGTCCTTTTGCAGGTACGAAGCTTAATCCGCTTGGCCGCGAAACCTCGCTGCAGCGCTGCATCTGGACGGAGGATGGCTGGCTCCGGCTCGCTCATGAAGGAAGGCTGCCGGCACTTACGGCGCCTGCGCCGGACCTTGCGCCGCATCCATTCCCTGAACAGCCGGCGAAGGATGATTTTGATGCTCCAGCTTTAGGTCTTCAATATCAAACGCTTCGCGTTCCGGCGGAGGAGTCTTGGCTTAGCCTTATCGAACGTCCGGGCTACCTGCGCCTTCGCGGCCGGGAATCGCTCAATTCCTGGCATAACCAAAGCATGGTTGTACGCAGGCTTCAGCATTTTAACTGTACCGTGGAGACGCGTATGGATTATGAGCCGGAGCATTTTATGCAAATGGCTGGACTCGTTTTCTACTATGACGAGCTGGATTATTTTTATTTAAGAGTTACCCGGGATGACGAGAATGGCCGCAAGCTGGGCGTCGTGTTCTCGAAGAGCGGGAAGTATCAGGAAGACAGAGCCAGTGAGCTTAACGTTGAAGGCTGGCCGACCTATTATTTGCGGGCAATTGTGAAGGATCGCGTTCTTCAGTTCTATGCATCCCCGGATGGTATTCAGTGGCAATCGGTCGGCGAAGAGCTGGATATGGGCGTGTTGTCGGACGAATACGGCGGTAAGCTGGGCTTCACCGGCACGATGATCGGATTGTGCGCGCAGGATATTAACGGTACGAAGAAGCATGCGGATTTTGATTATTTTTCGTATGAAATAGGTTAAGTCATTCGCAAAAAATTCGAATAACGGTGTGTAACAACTTGTGGTAAATGAGTATTTACCACAAGTGACTGCACATCGTTTTCTTTTATGGCGGTTTCTATTTTTTGCAAAAGGGAGGAAACGTACGCATGCACTTCATTGGTGAGTTGTCTCAATGGACAGGAATGAGGAATTCCGCGGAATTAAGCCCTGCCGGCGGAAGATGCGGCCTTCTTGCTTCAGGCATTGAGGCTTTTTTTGAATATGAGGCTGCAGCGGATTGGCGCAGTTGGGATGTTGTGGCTCTTGATATTCATTTAGCGGGAGACCGCCCCATTGAGCTGACGATGACCGTCTATCCGCTAAAGATCGGAAGACCGGAGTACATCGAGTCGACGTCGGCTGCAGTGCTTCTGTCAGGAGATGGCTGGCGGACAATTGAAATAGGTCGGGACCAATTTGACCATCTCAAAGCGGCAGCGGCATTTTGGAGGTTTGTGTGCAAGGTGACTTTATCGGTCCGTTCTTTGTCCGGGAAGGAGGAGGAGGCTGGGCTGCTTGTGGGCGGCATCCGACTGAAAAAGAGGGGCAGAATTGATCTATGCAGCGATCGGCTGTCGCTAACGGCGAATGCAGGCGATGAGGTTAGTTATAAACTAACGGTTTATAACCTGACGGATGAGTACCAGCCAGTTACGCTCGGTATTGAAAGATACGGATATGAATCAATGGAGCTGGAGCTGGAGCCGCGGCAGCTGCTTCTTGGTCCCGGCGAAGCCGCGGAAGCGAGGCTGAGAGTTCGGGTTCATGCAGGCATCGCACCGGGAGGACATGAACAGCAAATGATATATGCTCTGCCTAATGGTGATGCCAATTTCGTGAAAAAACTTACTTTCATTACGGGAAGAACGCTGCCCAGACCTTATATGATGCATACGGAGATGGAATGGAAAGAGGTAAAACGAAAGGCGGAAGCGCTGGACTGGGCCAGGTCGGAGCTGGCGAACTATGTACGTATCGCAGAGGAATGGAAGGTTCCGCAAAGTCTGGGAGCAGGAAAGCCGTATGTATTCGAGCTGAAGGAGCGTTACAATCTCCATGCTGCTGCTGTCGCTTGGAAGCTGACAGGCCGCAGCGATTTGCTCGATAAGGCGGTATTGCTGCTGCGCAGATTTGCCGATCCGGTAACCGGGTATCCCTCTACTGCCGCGTCGATCTTCAAAATATTGTCCAGCTCCGCTGAGGCGGAGGCTGTCCCGACTGCGGTAAAGGTATGCTCAGGAGAGCTTATCCACGAAGGAGAGTTTATGCTGACACTAGCATCCTGTTATGACCTGCTTCACGACGAGGAGATTTGGAGTAAAGAGGATCATCAGAGGATGGAGTACGCTTTCCATTTATTTATGGAGAAGGTGGACTTTGCAATCACGGATGGAGATATGAACAATATTCCTTCCGGAGCGATGGCCGGTGCTCTTATGTGCAGCTTGGCGATTCAAGATTGGCATGGGATCAAACGGTTCATTGATGGGCCTGGCGGATTTCGTGACGCGGTGCGAACAGGCATTATGAATGACGGCTGGTATTTCGAAGGGGCACCCAATTATGTCGTGCTCTTCGCCGATATGATGACCCGCGTCATGAAGGCTTGTCTCCCGCTGGGTATTAACCTGAAGGATGAGTATACAGCGCCTTCATACCATCGCAATGCGCTGCTGTCTCCCTGGTCCTCTCCACGAGAGCAGCCTTTTCTGGGCATGTCCTTCGAGAAGTTCGGTCCCGTGAACCGGAATTACCGGTCGGTAAAGGATGTTTGGGATGCGATGCTGCCTTTCATCGATTATCGCGGCATTCTGTTTGCGGCAAACGATTCAACGGAGAAGAATATGGCGAAATGGTATGATCTCGCCTATTACGTTTGGCGTGATCCGAAATACGCTTCTGTCATCCGGGGAGGATCTGGACGAGATTTGCTTTACGGTGCAGCCAGACTTCCGGAGGAGTCTGCTGCAGAAACGGTTCCTATATCGGGCGAATCTTCCTATTCGGACAATGCCGGTTATTGCGTGCTTCGCTCCAAAACGAAGGGCAGACATCCTTCGGAGCAAATACAAGCGGTGCTGAAATACGGATCGCACGGCGGCTATCACGGTCATTTCGACAGAGCGTCGCTCGTCTCGCTCATGCGTCACGGCAGGAATGCGTATAGTCCGCTTGGCTCCTGGTACGGCTATTTTCCGTTCATGTTCAAAATGTGGGTGCAAACGTCAATGGCACATAACATGGTCGTCGTTGACGGGAAAATGCAGGAGCCGAAGGAATCGCGACGGCTGCTGTTTCACAGCGGTCCGCTGCTTCAAGCTTGCGCGGTAGAGACGGTCGCCCGGTGGTGCGATCCGCCATACGGCGGCCAGACGCCATATCCCGAGCGGTTTCCCGAGGAACGGTCATGGATGGAAGGACGGGATTTGCCGATTCCTGCAAATCCCCGCAAGCAGGGAGAAACGGGCCCTTACACAGAGCCGGTTCTGCAGCGGAGGCTGCTGCTGGTGACCGATGATTATACAATCACTGTCGACTATATGCGCGGAGAGTCAGAGCATGTATACGACTGCTTGTATCATTTTCAAGGCTTTGAGGAACTGGAGGCGGAAACGAAAACGCTGGTGCGTCTTACTCCGCAAATGAGCGCCGATCCTTACAGCGCTGCTCAGTTTATTACGGATTGCCATTGGTATGATTGCGATGGCGCTGCGATTGCCCGTTTCTCTCATGATTATGATCAGGAAGGTGATAATCAGGGCGGCAGGCACATGATGTTTAATGAGAACGGCCGCATGAATGTCGATGTTCATGCGGTTTGGCCGCCGCGCAGGGAAGTGATGACCGGGTGGTATCCGGAGGAAGGCGGCGTAAGCAAAAGGGTCAGCTATGCCATACTGGGGGATGGACGCATTCTGGACGAGGGGCGTTTCGGTGCATGGATACTTGGCAGCCGCGCGGTTGACGTGTCTTTAGTCGGCGTAGAGCAATTGAAGCTCCAGGTATCTGCTCAGGAACCAAGGCAGAAGACTATTTTTTGGGGTGAAGCCTATTTGCTGACGACGGATGGCAGCAAAATTCCGTTAACGGAGCTGATATGCAGCTATGAGAATGTGGATGTAGGCTGCGGTTCCGGAGTCGATTATGGCGGGGGACCTGTTCATTTGGCCGGAAAGCTATACGCTGATGCCATACCGTTCGAGCCACTGGACAGCAGCAGACCCGCGACTGTATCCATTAGCTTAAACGGCTTAGATGTCGTTTCCTTTCACGGCATACTCGGAGGAGATTATCCTGTCGGTCACGACCCGGCGCGCCGCAAAACGATAAGTATTCGTTCAGAGGGACGAGAGGCATTATTTATAAATGTGTTAGAGGCATACGAAGGCAAAGGAATGATAGAGCGCGTGAGCGCCGATTCCTCTCATGAGCTTACAGTAAGTCTAAGGGATGGAAGGACGCAGCGGATTAGCATGTTCAACATAGAGAACAACGGCGGTATGGACTTATCAGTTGAGCTTCGCGAATTTGTAAACGGAGCCGAGATAAGACGGGAACGGGCATAAGTCATGACAAGAGAAAAAACAGTGCGTCAAAGCCTTGCTGTTAAATGGAGCATAAAGCTATGATAAAGGGTAGGCTTAGATTATGTCATAAGGGGGACAAGGTTTGATATCCGGATGGCAGCAAAAGTGGCGAAGCATGTTCGTCAAATTTTCGGCGGCGTTCATTCTAGTCGGACTTATTCCATTGCTTGCACTAAGCTTCTTTTCGGTGCAGACATTTACCGGTCACGTGGAGCGGTATACATCTAACAATTTGCAACAAATGATTCTGTACATGAGCTACAATTTGAATTCGGTCTTCAAGGAATACGATGAAATATCGAAGCTTATGTATACGGGGCGGTACGATGAACTTTATGGAAGCGGGAATAATCAGACACACTATGTCAATGATCTGGAACAGATCAATTCGGTGCCAATCAACGGATTTTTAAAAACGATTCTGTACAGTGATTCCTTTATCAGAAGCACTTATTTTGTAAGGGCGCTTGATAATAAGCTCTATTATCAAGCAAAGGAAAACCTGACCTTTATGCCCGATGAACTACCCGTGGAGCAGTGGCTGGAGCTGCTTCGCAAGCAGCCTAACCGCGTCGTCTCATTTCCGATGCACCCTGAAATTTATTATTTCGGTTCAGATACAAAGGTATTTACCATTGGACGGAATTTAATCGATATTTCCGGTACGCTGACGAGCGAGCCTAAAGTGATCGGAACGCTGTTTTTTGACGTCGACGTTGCTGTATTTGACCAGTTCTTTAAGGAGCTGAGCTTGAGTAAAAATGATGAATTGTATGTGCTCGATAATGCGGATCATATTTATTTCAGCAATTTAAATATTTTAGGCTCAAAGCATGACGTTTTGATGGATTCTAATGAGGAAAAGCTTGTGCTTAAGGAGCCGGTCCCGTTCTTGGATGGGCGGGTCGTTGCTTTATTCGAGAAAAAAAATCTTTATGAGCAGCTTGGTACGACCAGGTTTGCCGTTTATTGGGCTATTGCAATATGTGCAATTGTGTTAATTGTGATGGGCGGGTGGTTCTCGCGCAAATTGGCAGAGCCCATCAGCCGCTTAATTAAACAGATGATTAAAGTGGAATCGGGAAATCTTGAAGCGCAGGTCGAAATTAAAGGCAATGATGAAATGGGACGGCTCGGTCATGGCTTCAATCGAATGGTCGAGAAGCTTCAAGTATTTATTAATGAAGCCTATGTGGCGGAAATCAAGCGGAAGCAAGTGGAGCTGAATGCATTGAAGAGCCAAATACGCCCGCACTATTTGTATAATACGCTCGAAGTCATTCGGATGAACGCTGTTCATAGCGATGCGGATGAGGTGGCCGACATGATTTTGTCCTTGTCCAACCAATTGAAATACGTGATTGATTACGGGGAGGACTGGGTAACGCTTGAGCGGGAGCTGGATCATCTCAAAGATTATTTTTACATTATTCAAGTGCGCTTCGAGAACCGGTTCGAGCTTCGTTACGATATATCCAAGCAAGTCGATATGAGCTGGCGTGTGTTGAAGCTATCCTTACAGCCAATCGTGGAGAACGCGATTCAGCATGGCGTTAGGATGAAGGGTAAAGGAACCATCGGCATTTCGATCGAGAGGCTGGATGATAAGCTGGCTATCACCGTATATGACGACGGAGTCGGCATGGAGAAGGAGCAGTTGGAACGGCTGAACGAAACGCTTTCGGATCAGCGTGCGCCATCCAAAAATGTCGGTATTAAAAATGTACAAGATCGTATTAAATCGGTATGCGGGGATGAATTCGGTTTAACGATAAGCAGCCGCAAGCATGTCGGGACATCTGTCCTGATGATATTGCCGATCAGGGAGGATGACTAGCATGATCCGTATATTATTGGCCGATGATGAACCAATCATCATTAAGGGACTTCGTAAATTAATCGATTGGGAAGCATTCGGTATGGAAATTGTCGGACAGGCCTATGATGGCAATGAGCTAATGGCATTAATTGAAACGAATCCGCCTGATATCGTCATTAGCGACATTAGTATGCCTCATCGTACGGGAATCGATATCATTAGGGAAATCAAACAAAAGGGAATACCGACCAAAGTCATCTTCATAAGCGCCTATCAGGAATTCTCCTATGCCCGGGACGCGGTGGCGTATGGAGCGGTTGATTATTTGGTCAAGCCGGTCGTCAAGCAGCAGCTCGAGGATGTACTCTCTAAGGCTGTCTCCTTAATATCGGAGCAAAATGAGCAAACGATCCGGAAGAGCAAGCTCCAGCTGCTCGAACGGAAAAGTCAGAATGATCAGCTGCAGGAATCATTGATTCGGCTTACAGACGGTACGCTGCCGCTGCACTCGGAAGCGTTTCGGATTCTAAACGAGGAGCTGCAGGGGCCGCTGTATTCGATCGCGATTTTAGAGACGGATCATCTTGCCGAAGCTTCAGAGCGGTGGTCGGAGAAGGAACGAAGGCTGATCGATTTTGCCATTGGAAATATATTGCAGGAAATAATCGTAACATCCGGAAATGGCCATGTCTTTATGCGAAACGGCATGCATGTCATCGTCATCAGTCATGATGAGCTGGCGAGGGCAGCCGCCCTTGCCCAAGAGATTCGGGAAAAAATAAAAGCGTTTCTGAAGCTGAGCGTTTCCGTTGGTGTCGGTGGAGCCGTGCAGGAAACGGCATTCCTTGCTGAGAGCTACAGGCAAGCGGAGCAAGTGCTTCAAACGAAATATTTTGTCGGACTCGGCAAGGTTCTCGTCTATGAGCCTATCGGGACGAAGTCGTCGTTTGACAAGGAGCTTTACGTGCTTCAAATGGAAGTCGTTCGGGAATTGATGGCAAACTCGTGGCAAGAAGCGGCTTCAGCTATCGGAAAGCTGCTTGAAACGGTTAAAACGGCCGTTTATGGCAATCGGACTCTCGCCGTATCGACTTGTTTTTCATCCGTCTTGTTCATCATTCAAGAGCTGACCAAATCGGGCGTACGTCTGCCGGTTGAAAGCATCGATATGCATGATTTGCAAAATCGGCTGGGGGCATACGAAACGTTCGAGGCGATGCAGGATGCGATCGTGCACATCATAGAGCAGCTATTTTCCCAAATGGACATCGATTCCGGCAACAAGGATAAAATAATGATGGCCAAGGTGAAGAAATATATCGAAGAGCACTATGCGGAGGAAATTACGCTGGAATCGGTCGCCAGCTTGGTTTTTATGAATCCTTATTACTTCAGCAGCTTCTTTAAGAAGCATACGAAACAAAACTTCAAGCAATATGTAACCGAGGTGCGGATGCTGCAGGCGGTCCGGCTGCTCGTTCATACCGATCAGATGGTATATGAAATAGCAGAGAAAGTAGGCTATAACAACGCGCGCCATTTCAGCGATATGTTCAAGAAACAGTTCGGGAAGCTGCCAAACGATTACCGCCAAGACAGGAAAAAAAGCGATTGACCGGGCATCCGGTCTTTTTGTTTGCCCGCCTTTTGAACATGCAACCTTCTTAAATTACCCGCATACGGCGCTTAAAAAAGTTCATTCTATCAAATCGGGAACGATGTTACTCTATTTACAGGGAAAGCGTTATTTCTCGATGCTGCGCACATCGACACTCGAATCCCGATTTTGAACATAAAAGGGGAGGCTTTTAGACACATGTTAAAAAAATCAATGACTCAATTGTTTGTTCTTGTACTGGCTTTCACGCTCGTATTGACAGCTTGCGGCGCCAACAACGTCGGTAATGGCAATACAGGCAATAAAAACGAGGGAACAACGCCAGAGAGCACAACTCCTGCCAAAGAAGAGGCCAAGCAAGTTGAATTTACGATCGGATACGCTACAGGCGACCCGGCGACCAAGAAAGCAGTGGCAGATTCGATCAAAGCTTTTACGGATGCGAACCCTAACATTAAAATCGTGGATGTCAGCGAAGGCACATCGTCTTCCTATCTCGATTGGTTGAAAACAAAGGATGCGGTTGGCGAATTCCCGGATCTCGTGGAAATGCGCGATACAGAAATTTTTGCCAAAGCCGGCAAAATCGCGGAACTGCCTTCGGATTTGACAGAACTGTTCAGCAAAACGCCGGAGGTAAATGGCAAAGTATATAACGCACCGATTACTTTTAATGCTCCGCAAGGAATTATTTACAGCAAAAAGGCTTATGCAGATGCGGGCATTACAGAGCTTCCTAAAACATATGGCGAGTTCTTAGAAGCACAAGAGAAGTTGAAAGCAACAGGGATCACTCCAATTGTTGTCGGCGGTAAAGATATTTTCCATATGGGCTTCTGGCTCAATAAGTTTCTAATCGACGAGGTTTATGTGAAAGATGGCGATTGGAACTCCAAACGTACGGCGAAAACAGTAAGCTTCACCGATGCAGGTCCTGTTCAAGCGATGACGGATTACAAAGAACTGTTCACGAAATACGTGGATAAAGGCTGGCTCAGCACGGCTGATAACCAAACGGCATCGATTCTTGTATCCGGCAAAGCTGCTCAGCTGTTCTCCGGCCCTTGGATGTTTACGCAAATCAAAGAAGCGGATCCAAGCTTTGAATTCGGCTACTATGCGCTGCCTGACAGAGCAGGCGGCATTAATGTAATCGGATTGCCTTCCCCTGCGGGTTGGACATTATCCGCTGAAGCAGCAAAAGACGCAGATAAAACAGAAGCAATGAAATCGTTTATCCGCTTCTTCTTCAGCAAGGAGCAATATTCGCAATATCTTAAAGCAGCTAACGGCATTCCGTCCACTAAAGAAGAAGTCAATTATGAAGCAACAGAGCAAATGCAGGAAGTGCTTAAAATTATGGCGGATCCAAATGTGAAGAAGTCACTGGCCATCAATAACTGGTGGGGCGAGAACCAAATTCCGCCGCAATTCCGCAACTGGTTCTATAAACTGATGCAGGATCTCGTATTGAAAGACGGAAATGTTTCCGAGTATATGGGCAAAGCGGACGTTGAATACGATACGCAAGTTAAGGCTAATCAACAATAGATAAAACCGATGGATGGGAGAAGCCTCCGCTTCGGCGGGGGCTTTCTTATACCCAGGCACACATTTGGAGGAGGGAGAGCACCATGGCAATGCCGCTTACAGACAATAAGAAAAAGAAAAAGAAAAAATGGCAAACCTACGCGGTTTTGTTCATCTTGCCGTCTTTCTTGTTATATTTATTATTCGTTATCGTACCAACCTTCAGCAGCCTTTATCTCAGCTTTACGTCCTGGGATGGCGTGAGCAGCGATATCCGGTTTATCGGCTTCAACAATTTTGTTGAGATCTGGAACAGTGAAAGGGTTCATAACGCACTCAAAAATACGCTTTTTATGGCCGTCGTGCTCGTTTTGCTTGAAAATATCGTCGCCCTCGTACTCGCCATGCTTGTCGATCAAGTTCGCTGGTTCCGCAATTTGTTTCGCAGCGTGTTTTATTTCCCGGTATTGCTTAGCGGTATCGTAATGGGCTTTGTTTGGACGATTATATTGAATTACAACTTCGGCGTCATTAATCAATTGCTCGATTTGGTCGGTCTAGGCTCGCTTAAGGCCGATTGGCTTGGAAATCCTGATTTCGCCATGCTCTCGATTATATTGTCTACGGTTTGGAAATCTGCAGGGTACTATATGATCATCTATCTGGCAGGCCTTCAAGGCATTCCGCAGGAGCTTGCGGAAGCGGCGAATATCGACGGAGCGAACCGCTGGCAGCAGTTTCTCCATATCACATTTCCGCTCCTTGCCGGCGCAATGACGGTATGTATCGTGCTGTCCATGATCGGTTCACTTAAAATTTTCGATCAAATCGCTGTTATGACCGATGGTGGACCAGGCTTCGAGACCGAGACATTAACCTATATTATTTATAAAGTCGGATTTGGGGAATTGAGGCAAGGGTTCGGTACCGCGCTTGCGCAAGTGTTGTTCCTGCTCATTCTTATCGTGACCATCATCCAAGTGAAATTCCTGCGGAAACGGGAGGTGCAGCTGTAATATGCAAACACGGAAGCGTCTTAATGACTTTATCATCTTTGTATCTACGCTGCTGCTCGCCGTCGTCTTTTTCTTCCCGATCTTCTTCAATTTAATGTCCGCGTTCAAGAGCAATGCGGAGATTATGAAGGACGCGATCGCGTTTCCGAAATCGGTTTACTTGGAAAGCTTCAAATATTTGTTGACGGAAACGGAATACCCTAGAGCGATATTAAACAGCTTAATATTGACGGCCGTCTCGATTGCATTCATGATTCTCGTCATCCCGATGGCCGGTTACGCCATTGAACGGCACAATAAGAGATGGACAAGATTTGTGTTCGTCTTTTACCTGGCAGGGATGATGATTCCGTTCCAGGCGTATATGATCCCGCTCTTCAAGGAGCTGAAGATTCTGGGCTTATACGGTAATCTGGCAGGCCCTGTAATGATCTATATTTCAGGTTCTGTAGGCTTTGGCTGCTTATTATATACAAGCTTTTTGAAAGGCATTCCGAGAGAAATCGAGGAATCGGCTGAAATTGACGGATGCTCGAAGTACGGTATTTTCTGGCGCATCGTATTCCCGCTGCTTGGTCCATGTACGGCAACGCTCGTCGTACTGAACGGGCTTGGCATTTGGAACGACTTCCTCATGCCGATGCTCGTCCTGCCGTCCGGCCACACCAAGACGATGATCGTTGAGATTTTCTATTATGTCGGCGAGTTCTCGTCCCGCTGGGATATGATTTTTGCCGGAACGACGATGTCGATCATCCCTATCCTCATCATCTTTTTATCGCTGCAAAAATACTTCGTCAAAGGAATTGCTACGGGAGCTATTAAAGGCTAATGCTCGTAATAAACCTTCCTGATTGTCTAATCGACAACGGGAAGGTTTTCATAAATCACGAAATCATTTATAATAGTAAATGATTGGAAAGTCTTATTCGTTAGAAGAACTACAACCATATCCATGAAACGCAAACTTTTTTTATGTCATAGTGGGACCAAAATTGTCCATGAGGGCAAATTATGTCCCATTCTAATCTGGTTGATGTTTACTAATAATTGGGGGGAATCGATATGTCTGCAAACCGTGATCCCAAGTATGCTTGGCTGCTCATTTCATCACTTTGGTTTTTTAGTTTTTTTGGATCCATTGGCCGATTTGTCCAGTCGTATTATCAAAATGATATATCGGAGTACTTGGATGTCGGCAGAGGCTTTCTTGGTTTTACATGGTCAATCAATTTATTGATTTCGGCATTATGTGCGCCCATTGGCGGAATATTAGTTGATAAATACGGCTACAAAAAAGTAATGCTAGGTTCAGGCATAGTAGGCAATATCGCCATTTTAACCGTTTTATTTGCGAATACTTCTTTCGGTTATTTTATTGGATTCGGAATATTGTCAGGTTTAGGGGGATTAAATGCCTCTTCCATCTATGTGCTGGTATCGAATTGGTTTAAAAAACATCGCGCCAAAGCTCTTATGATAGCAAGCAGTGCCGGTTCTCTTGGTCTGGCTATTTTAACTCCGGTCTTTGTTTACTATCAAGAATGGTTAAACTGGATGAAGTTATATTGGATCTTACTCGTTATTGGTTGGGGGTTTATTCTTTTTATTTTCTTTTTCGTCCGCAAGAATGAGCAGGGAGATGAAATTAGTACGGAAAACAATATCAGTTCTACAATCAAAAAAGAAAAGTCAATAATAGAAAATGCGAAAAATTGGTTTCCTAATTTCATTAAATACTGCAAAAATCCGGTAATCGTTATTGTCATGATTTCTTTATTCACATGTGGATTTAATATGGGGACGGTTGAAAGGCATTTAGTTGCCATTCACCAGAATGCTCATGTTCATGAAATGGTTTTTGCATCATCTTTGAGTATGCTTGGCTTGCTTGAGTTAATTGGAGGCGTATTTTTTGCATTCTTAATCGATCGAATAAACCGTTTATTAGCTTTGACGATCTTATATTCTATTCGAGTAATTGCATTTTCTATTTTAATGATTCATATTGAATGGTCTCCGATTCTCTTTTCCCTCATGTTTGGCGCAAGTTATCTGGGTGCTATTCCGGGGGGAATTCTTGTTGCAACGGAAGCCTTGAAGAGCTCAAGCAAATCAATAGGACTACAAACGGGAGTGCTTATACTAGTCCATCATATGGGCGGTGTTTTCTCAGGGTATTTAGGAGGAGTGAATTATGATATTTTTAGTAATTATCAATTTCTAATTGCTTTGGATATCGTCTTAACCGCTTTCTCAGCCACTGCTTACTACATGATCTATAGATCATCGAGAAGACAAAAAAATGCAACCTGGGAGCTAAAAGATACTTTAACGTCTAGAGGGGCTTCATAAATGTAATGGCAAGTATATTTTGGACGAAAAAACAGGTGCGGATTGTCATGGAGACAGACCGCACCTGTTTTGTTGTACGTAAATGATGGTTTTATTTAAAGGTAATATTTTGAGCAAAATCGTTTATATCCAAGACTGGATGCTGGGCATCAGCTACCGTTTCGCCGTTTACCCGTAAATTGCTGAAGGTAACGCCAACTACCGCACGCTCTGCGTTATAGCCGTGAATCCGCGATGGATTGGCATTCTGGCCGTTATATTCGATATTTTGGAATACAATATTTTCGATCCGGTTGCCGGGAACGGGGTTGTAGTCCTTATTCCAGACGACCCGGATATCAAAGAGCCGGCCGAGCTCGAAATGCTCCACGCGGATGTTGTCATAGGTGACGTTCCGTACCGTGTTGAGATCGCCGGCATTGATGGTCATAGCGCCCTGGTAATTCGGCTGCGGCTCGTGGTGCTCTAATATGTCGATATTTTCGAAGCGGATATCTTCAATCGTATCCCCGCCGTTATGATGGTCCCCGTGCGTGCCGATCATGAGCGGATGCGCGACATCTGCCCAGAATGTCGAGTTGCGTACGGTCACTGAACGGGTATCGCCATAGTAATCCCAGCGGCTTCCGTATATGGCGATGCAGTCGTCTGAGGTTCTTAAGAAAATATCATCGATATCGATGCGGCTGCTCGACATCATATCGATTCCATCGGTCCAGCCTTTGCAGCTGAACGATTTGAAGTTGCTGATCCGAATATTCTCCGATTTGCCGATGTAAATGCTGTAATGAGGCGGATTCACAGTCGTGATGCCTTCAACTTCAATATTGCTGGAAAATAGGATTCGAACGCCGCGGAAAGCAGAAAACCGGTGGAAGTCGGCTAGATACAGCATGCCGCGCCCGCGGATAACAACATTCTCGACGTGATCGCAAATCATCGAGCCGGCTACGGCAGCGCCACCTGCGATATAGACCGTTTTGCCGGACGGAATACGCAGGAGCGTTTCTTCAATAAAATGTACGCCGGGTGCGAAATACAGGATGTCAGGCACGGACTCGCCATCGGCAATCGGAGTCGTTAACGGACGCAATAAGTGCTCAGTGCGGTGAATGCCAGGCTTCACTACAATGACGTTAGCGTCTTCAGGTCGAGGCGCGTTATGCTCTAACGGGTTGGCGAACAAATGCAAATTGCTAAACCGCTCGCCATTGATTTCGATAGACAGCTTGCGGGGGCGGTTTAGCTGGAAGCGAAGCGAGCTACCAGCTTGTTCAAATGGAATGTTGTAAGATAGCGGTCTAATAACGGCCGACTCGATGCTGCCGCCGTGATAATCGATCTCCACATCGACGATGCCCTCCATATCGAAGGAAGCCATTGACGCTTCACGTACCTGATGCATGTCCACATTCACTTCAAATACCTGCAAGGAATGCCATTCCCCACCGGCATTTCGCACGCGAACCGAGAAATCGCTGCGAAGGGGAATGCCTTTTAGTTCCGGGTAAGTCACGATTGCCATAGTAAACCTCCGAGATTCAATGATAGATAATAGATTGTTCTGTTTCCACTGTATAACAATTGCCCCGTACTCTCGATGCCAAAATCGAAACTCCTTAATAAACCGCTATAACATCTTAAAAAAATACCATTCGTGCGAGTAGAACGTTCCGTCAGTTACATTAATTTTTTGCACATCTATCTTAGTTTCTTCCATCGCTATGCTATGAATACGCTTTTATAATCGGAGTTGTGGGAGGAAGCTGCTGTACTAAGAATAGGCCATACGAAATTCGGTGGGCGTAAGACTCGTTTCTTTACGGAAAAATTTTGTGAAATGATTCGTTTCTTTAAAGCCGGTTTGATCCGCGATTTCTTTAATGCTTAGCGGGGTCGTCGTTAACAGCTGCTTAGCGCGGTCAGTCCGTTTGCGATTGACGTATTTTAACGGCGGAACGCCGAAATGCTTTTTGAAATAGGAAATAAAGTAGTTCGGGTGCAGATGGACGGATTCCGCCATCTGATCGATGCTAATGCCCGTATGAAGATGATTGTCCACATATTGCTGGATAATGTTCAGACGGTTCATCTCCTCGCTGCGGTGCTGAAGCACCCGGATCGGGACCGTTTCGAGGAAGCCGCTTATGATTTCGAGAAGCAGTGCCTTCTCGCGAAGCCGGGCAACGATTGAATCTTGCCGGTGCCAATCGATCATTTCCTGAAATAATTGCGTCATTTTATCGGTATCGCTGACATCGATGCATAACGGAACGCCGATCCACTGGAATAAATCGAACGGTCCTGCCGTTAGGTTGTAATGGCACCAGTATTTTAAGTAGGGCCGGCCGTTAAGGGCGGAAAATGACTTTTTCATATGCGCAGGCGTAAGGAACAATTGACCGGGCTTCGGATAATAATCGTTAGTGCCGATCCGGATCCAGCCTTCCCCTTCGCAAATGAAATAAAGCTTATTGTAACCGGGAACGGAATCCGTCTCTCCCCAATCATTGGAAACTTGCGTTTTATGAGCAACCAGCAATTGAACCTGCAGCGATTGCAGCAAATCGGATAAAGCATTTTGTTCGCTATTATTGATCACTTATGCCACCTGCATCCGATTGATTTTGAGTTTCAGTAATATAGTAAATGATTGTCTGATCAAATAAAAGTAAATCATGAAATGGAGAATGAAAGATGACCTTACAGCTCGATAATCGATTATGGTACAAGCAGCCTGCTTCGGTGTGGGAGGAAGCGCTGCCTATCGGAAACGGAAAATTAGGAGGGATGGTTTTCGGTCACCCGGTGCGGGAGAGAATTGCGCTTAACGAGGATAGCGTATGGTATGGGGGGCCGCGCAACCGCAACAATCCGGACTCGCTGCCTAATTTGAAAAAGATACGGGAGCTCCTGCAGGCAGGGCGTTTGCGTGAAGCACACGAGTTGTCGGCAATGGCCCTCTCAGGCATACCGGAGACCCAGCGCCACTATATGCCGCTGGGAGATTTACTACTGACCTTCCGCTATAAGGAGGAGGCCGAAGCCCAGAACTACTCCCGTGAGCTGGACTTAACGAGCGGCTTGGCGAAAGTATCCTATCAAATTGGCGGAACAGTCTATGCGCGCGAGAGTTTTGCCAGCTTTCCCGATGAGGTGCTGGTTACCCGGTTAACGGCAGACAAGCCGGGAAGCATTAGCTTTACGGCGCGATTAACCCGTGGACGCAACCGTTACTACGAAGAAATGGTGAAGGCCGATGAGAACACGATAGTCATGCGGGGCAATTGCGGCGGCGCCGGAGGCTCCGATTTCCGCACCGCATTGCGGGCAGCTGCGCAAGGCGGCTCCGTGTCCATTATTGGAGAGCACCTTGTCGTCGAGAGGGCCGACAGCGTAACTCTTCTGCTGACAGCCGCGACAACGTTTCGTCATGCGGATCCGGAAGAGTACTCCGTCCGTGTGGGTGTTAATGCGGCAATGAGCGATTATGAGAAGTTGAAGACTCGTCATATTCGAGATTTCAGGTCGTTAGCGGATCGGGTATCGTTCCGTCTAAAAACCGATTCCAAAGCCAGCGGCCTGCCTACGGATGAACGGTTAAACCGAGTAAAGAACGGCAAAGAAGATTTGGGGCTTCAGGCGCTTTATTATCAATACGGACGATATTTATTGATATCCAGCAGCCGGCCGGGATCTTTGCCTGCCAATTTGCAAGGCATTTGGAATGAGCACATGATGCCGCCGTGGGACAGCAAGTATACGATTAATATTAATGCGCAGATGAATTATTGGCCCGCCGAGCCGGGAAATTTGGCCGAGTGTCATGAGCCTTTATTTGAGCTTATTGAAAGAATGCGGGAGCCGGGTAGAGTGACCGCTAGAACGATGTATGACTGCGGTGGTTTTGTAGCCCATCATAATACCGATATTTGGGGGGATACTGCACCGCAGGATATTTGGTTGCCGGCTACTTATTGGCCGATGGGAGCCGCTTGGCTTTGCCTGCATATGTGGGAACATTATGAATACGGACTGGACCGTGCGTTTTTGGAACGGGTATATCCTACATTGAAGGAATCGGCGCAATTTTTTGTAGACTTTCTGACCGAAACAGAAGACGGTTTGCTGGTCACGTCGCCATCCGCCTCTCCTGAAAATACTTATATATTGCCAAATGGCGAGTCGGGAACGCTATGCATCGGGCCATCAATGGACAGCCAAATCTTATATGAGCTGTTCTCTGCTTGTGCGGAAGCGGCGGCGGTGCTCGGCGAGGACCCATCTCTACAGCAGCAATGGCAGCAGATGAGAGATCGGTTGCCTGCTCCAAAGATCGGTAAACAAGGTCAAATGCAAGAATGGATGGAAGATTACGAAGAGGCGGAGCCGGGACACCGCCACATCTCGCATCTGTTCGCGCTTCATCCTGGCAAGCGCTTCACCGTTCGGGGGACACCGGAATGGGCTGCCGCTTCAAGGGTTACGCTTAATCATCGTCTCGCGAACGGCGGCGGCCATACGGGTTGGAGCCGGGCGTGGATCATCAACTTCTGGGCAAGGCTTGAGGATGGCGAGAAGGCGTTCGAGAATGTGCAGGCGCTGCTTGGCCATTCGACGCTTCCGAATTTGCTTGATAACCACCCGCCGTTTCAAATTGACGGCAATTTCGGCGGTGCGGCCGGGATGTCCGAAATGCTGCTTCAAAGCCATACGGGCGAAATTCATTTGCTGCCGGCATTGCCGGCTGCGTGGGCGGAAGGCGAGATTACCGGCTTACGCGCCAGAGGCGGATTTGAGGTCGATATCCGCTGGTCGGATGGGAAGCTTGCGGAGGCGCGCATTCGGTCAAACGCGGACAACAACTGCTTAATCAGAACCAGCCGCCAAGTAACCGTAACGGAGAATGGCCATGAAATCGAAAGTGTTCTGAGCGGCGATGGTGCAGTCACATGGAAGGCACGTGCCGGCAGCGAATATATCCTTTCGGTGAGACAATAGACGGAGAGGGTAGAACGAGAGGCTGGAATTTTTAATACCATCGTTTACGTTAGCAACTAACCAAAGCAAAGCGCGCAGTCTGTCAAAGGCTTGCGCGTTTTGTTTTGGTTACCGGGAGAATGCATTGGTATGAGCGAGCTTTGATTGGATTTCATACAATCAAATCACAAGGAAGGAGATGTAATCATCGTTTGAAGGGATTCTGTACAGTCAAATGGACGGGATAGAGCTCGTGTGGGCTAGTTTGCCGGTTTTGACTGTATGTTTTCCGCTCAAAAGCCACTTATAAGCGAGCGGTCCGCTTTGACTGGATGAAATACAGGCAAAACGAATTGCCAATAAGGGATGGGGGTATTGCTTGGATTGGAGTTTGGGATGATCGATAATTATAGAATGACAAAATACAAACATTTTCTCACATTCAATTGCAACTTTAAGCGCCTGTAAAGCCGTATACTTAATCCCATTAATAGCGACGCCGAATTAGATAGCCGAAAGGACGGTCGCTTTCTGGACATTTTAAGGAAGAGAGTGGCTTACGATGGAGAAAATTGCAAATGGCGTTTGGAAAATTCGATTTGGACAGCCTGAGGCTCATACACCGGTAAGCTTGCGCAATACGGAAACGCTGACGGGTCAGCTGTCTAAGCTTGCTTGCGAGGGAGCCTCCCCTTTTTCCGAAAAAGAACTGGTGTTTAAAACAACTTCAAAAGGGGTTTATATCGAGCTGCCGCTAACGGCCAAAGAACATATTTATGGCTTTGGGCTGCAGCTGCACCGCATGGATCATACCGGCAGAAAAAAAGTGATGCGCGTCAACAGTGATCCCGTGGCGGATACGGGCGACAGCCATGCTCCGGTTCCGTTTTATGTATCGACAGCGGGCTACGGCGTCTTCGTGGATACGTCGCGTTATGCGACCTTCTATTGCGGCACGAATTTGCGAAAAGGCGCATCCGCACATAAAAAAGAGGAGCAGAAGGCGATCGGCACCTCGGAAATTGAATTATACGGGTATCAGGCCACTGAGGGCGACCGCAGCGTAATCGTCGATATTCCCGCAGCCGAAGGCATTGATGTTTATTTGTTCGAAGGTCCGGATATGGTGAAAGCTGTGCAGCGGTACAACCTGTTCTCGGGAGGCGGCGTCCTCCCGCCAATGTGGGGGCTCGGGATGTGGTATCGGGCTTACAGCGCGGCGAAGAGCGAGGATGTTATGCGGCTTGCTGAAGGCTTCCGGGAGGACGGCATGCCGGTTGACGTATTCGGCTTCGAGCCGGGCTGGCAGACAAAAGCATATTCATGCTCGTTTCTATGGGATGAAGGACGGTTTCCGAATTATGATAAGATGCGACTTGTATGGCATGAATTACCGCGTGAACCTGTGGGAGCACCTTTTCGTTCACCCGTCATCGCCGATGTACGAGAAGCTGCTGCCCTATTCCGGCGATTACGAGGTGTGGGAAGGACTTGTTCCGGACTTGTCCATCCAAGCGGCAAAGGACGTTTTCGCCAATCATCACTTAACGGAATTTGTGGAGAAGGGTATCTCGGGCTTTAAATTGGATGAGTGCGACAGCTCCGACTTCGTGCATTCGAACTGGTCGTTTCCCGACGTTGCCCAATTCCCTTCCGGCATGGACGGAGAGCAAATGCACAACCAGCTAGGGACGCTGTACCAAGAAGCGGTTCAGGCTCCGTTTGAAACGGCGGGAAGAAGAACGCTATCGCAGGTCCGCGCTTCAGGAGCGCTCGCTTCACCGTTCCCGTTCGTGCTCTACAGTGATTTGTACAACCATAAAGTATTTATTCGCGGCGTCGTCAATTGCGGCTTCTCCGGTTTGTTATGGTCGCCGGAGGTTCGCCAGGCCGAATCCCCCGAAGATTTGATCCGCAGAATTCAGACGGCCGTATTTTCTCCGATGGCGCTGCTGAACTGCTGGAGAATACCGAACCCGCCGTGGATGCAGGTCGATCGGGAAAAAAATATAAAGGGCGAGTTTCTCGAGCATTTCGAGGATATCCGGTCGGTTTGCCGTTCGTTGTTCGAAATCCGGATGTCGCTCCTCCCGTATCTTTACACCAGCTACGCCAAATACAGCATGGAAGGTCTGCCGCCGTTCCGGGCTCTAGTCATGGACTACCCGGATGATCCGGACACTTACGGTATCGACGATGCTTATATGATGGGAGATTCCATTCTGGTTGCTCCAATCGTAACAGGAGAAACGGAACGCTCGGTCTATTTGCCAAAAGGCCGCTGGTATTGCTTCTGGACGAGTGAGACATTCGAGGGCGGACAAGCGTACGTATTTGCTCCGGGACTGGAACGGATTCCCGTATTCGTGAAGGATGGAACGCTGCTGCCGCTCGCTAGGCCGCTTCAGCATGTGGCCGATGACGCCGTCTTCGATATTACCGTGAAAGCATATGGCGATGAGCCGTCTGTATGCATGCTTTATGAGGACGACGGCACGACCTTCGAACATCGAAACGGCGTTTATAATTGGGTGAAGATCGAATGGAAAGATGGAGTGGAGGTTACACGAAGAGGTAACTATTTAGGTATCCGTTATAACATTTCCGGTTGATAGTAAAGAGGGCTTCATCAGGGCTGACCCAAAAGGGGGCTACATTGGATTCGGTACAGGATAGGAGCAGAAGTTTATTGAAGTGTCTGAGCTACGTTGGATTTCGGAGACAAATTACCGCCATACTGCCTCACCTTACTCTCTTGGATCGTCAATCGACAGTCTCTTTCGTACAGTAAAATTAGTTCAATTCGTAACTATCGAGGAAAATAGCTGTGAACGATTTAATACTCACGTAAAGTCAAGCCTTCTTGAAAGAAGGGCTGCCCCTCAAGTAGATTTACCTACTTTGGGTCAGTCCCTTTCTTTTTGTTCAATAGTCTAAAGTTTCACGTTTCCAATCCCTGAAGAATAGCTGCCAGCAGACCAGGAAAACGTTCATTCAAATCATCAAATCGAAGAGATATGAAACGCTGGGTACCTTCTAATCTTGTGTGAGTAACCCCTGATTCTCTAAGAACTTTGTAGTGATGGGAGAGGGTCGAATTCGGAACGGGGATTTCTATATGACTGCATGCTTGTTCTCCGGCTTTAGCCAAGCTCTTGATTATATCAAGTCTGATCGGATCGCTAAGCGCATAAAGGACAGTTGACAGATTGATTTCATTCACATTTGGTTGATAAAGCGTTCTCATGATCGTTCACCTGCCGAAAATTTTATTATTATGGTTCGTTGAATTATACCATAGTATGTGCTGTATTTCCATTATTCGAAAATATACGAAATTTGCAATTAAAGGTAGGCAGACTGCGCATACGGTACATTCCATTGTTTCACACTACATAATTATGGGATAATTATAAATGTAAAGACGATCATGAATGGAGATTATTTATGAATAAACTCAGTATTAAGAAGAAGGCGGACTTGGCGCTGCTCTTGTCAGCCATCGGCATATTCGCCGCCTTTCCCTTTCATCATTCCTTTGCAGGAGGACTGTTCTTTTCGCTTTTTAGTGCGGCAACGATAGGCGGCTTAGCCGATTCATTTGCCGTCAGCGCATTGTTTGGCAACCCGCTTCGCATTAAATGGCCGGCATGGATGGGGACAAACATTATTTCACGTAACAGGGAACGCCTGATTGGCGAGCTTGTTATGATGGTGCAGAATGAATTGCTGACCATTCCGAACATTAAGGATAGGCTGGACGAATATAACATTGCGGACGTGCTCGTTGTTTATTTGAAGCAGCACGGAGGCGAAGAAGGCATAAACGACATTTTGCAGCAGCTTGCTGACGACGTGATTACAACCATTGATTTGCAGGATTTGGCTAAAATGGTTCAAACCTTCGTACTCGAGCATGCCGACACGATTCAAGTGGCTGATATCGCTGCCGATATCGGAGATTGGACCATCCGGAACCGGTATGATGACCGCATGATTGAATTTATGATTCCTGAGCTGGTTAAGATTGTGAGGTCGGCGCCATTTCGTTCCGTCGTTGGCCAAATTGTCGACTCTGCTATCCGTTCCTATGAAGGAGACAAGTTTAGAAGAAAATTAATGGATTATAGCGCAGGTTTAGAAACGGCAAATATTAGCGGAAAAATCCAAGAATGGCTTGTGTCGTTTCTTGAGCAATTTGCTTCAGAGGAGCATCCGCAGCGGAAGCAAATCAAGCAGTATATCGGGAATTTTGTGGTGCGGCTAAGAACGGACGGGCAGCTGCGTTATCGGATCGAATCAGGAAAAGCGAACCTGCTGCAATCGGTTAAAGCTGAGATCAGGCTGGATAGCTACATACAGAAGGGCTTGGAGTCGATCCGGCAGGCTGCGGCAGCGAACGCGGAAGGAGAGCTTGAGAGATACCCCTGGATCAGAGAAAAGGTTCATCAAGGCGTTGTTTATTTGGAGGGGAATGCGGAGCTGCTCACCCGCGTTGATCAATATGTGAAGTCAACCTTGCTCAAATGGCTGGAGCAAAAGCATTCCTACATTGGCAAGGCGGTAACCGATAAGCTGAATACATTCTCCGAGGAAGAGCTCATTAAGCTTGCGAAAGAGAAGGCGGGACGTGATTTGCAATATATTCGTATTAATGGGATCGGAGTCGGTGCGCTTATTGGTGTCGTGCTGTATCTGGCCACCTTTTGGATTGGAGGATAACACAAAATGGCCATGAGAAAAAAAGCAAACCGAAGTCTGTTTCTTCTAGCCGTCTTGTTTGCGGGCGCTGCTTGCAGCGTGTACTTATATCCGGATAAGTGGTGGTCTCATATGCTTCTTTACACATCCGAGGCCGGACTTGTTGGCGCACTCGCCGATTTATTCGCCGTTACTGTATTATTCCGGCATCCATTCGGATGGAAATGGATTCCGCATACAGCGATCATCCCGAAAAACCGCGATAAGCTGATTGAGGGGGTCGCTAACATGGTCGAGCAGCAGCTTCTAAGCCAAGACCTGCTAAAGGAAAAGGTTAAACAGATTTCGCTCGTGGAAACCGCGATTGCATGGGTGGAGCGGCGTCCGGCAGGAACGCTTTCGGAGCAGGGATGGAAGCTGTTGTCGGGATTGCTGGCAAAGATTGATTTAAAAGGCCTGTCAATCACATTGGATGAGCAAGCCCGCAAAAGCCTCGGCCAAATCAACCTGTCGCCTTATGCAGGCAAAGCGCTGAAATGGGCGATGGATAAGGGAGATTTCCAAAGCTGGCTTAGTCAGGTTGTCGAGTATGCATCTACACGTGTATCCGATGAAAAGACGAAGCTTGTTATCCGGGAAATGTTAGCGAAAGAAAAGGAAAAATTCGTGAACAAAGGGAGCGTTTTTTCCAAATGGCTCAAAAAAATGGCTGTAGAAATTGCGGAATCAACGAACGCGCTTAATCTGGACGATGCAGCTAATACGTTATATGACGATTTGTTATCCTTAATTAACGATTTACGAAATCCTCGCCATGAGCTTCGTGTTCTGCTCGAAAGTATGGTTTACCAGCTTGCTGATAACTTGCAAAATCGCGAGGACGTATCCGCGGCTATTAATGAGTGGAGGGATGAGATGCTCGAGAAGATCTCATTGCTTCCGTCCATTGAGGCCATTCTGGAGAGCTTCAGAAAGCTGCTCACTCAAGATACGGGGATGCAGCTTGCTGCCGCGCAGAAGCACACGGTTAACCAAGCGGATATAAAACAATTGGTTAACCGGTTTATTGCGACCTACTGGGATTGGTTTAAAACGAATCAAGAAACGAAGAACTGGCTGGAGCAATATGCTAAGAAGTTTGTTTATAAAATGATCGAGACCGAGCATGCCATCATCGGCAAGATCGTTCGAAAAACACTGGATAGCTTTACGGAGCAAAGGCTGGTTCACTTTATCGAGAGTAAAGTGGAGACCGATTTGCAGCGGATCCGCATAAACGGGGCTTATATCGGGGCGGCGCTGGGGGCAGCGTTCTATCTGATTTTATATGGGGTGTATGAGCCGCTGCTTAACCTTCTATAATGAACTTTGAGCATCTGTTTTACTTGGGAATGAAGTGAGGCGGATGGGCCAGTAAAAATGGGAAAACCAAAACGTCGCTGCCTTCCGGAACGTATTTGATCGATAAAAAAAGCCACATTAACATGGTTAGCAATATGATTTTTGAAACGCCGTCCGATGCTGTGCTTCGTAAGGAGACAAACGATAAAGAGTGATACCATAGCTCCGGTAGGCATGAAGACGGGTATGGAATCCTGGTGCAAGGAGCAGTAAACGTAACGATCGAGGGGGTAAAAGCAACCCATTTTACGGGAGACGGGCTTGTCTTCGGCGTTTCGATACCGGAAAAACCACATCCGTTTGAAGATGTGGTTTTTTCTCGTTTATAATAAGCATATAACATCTTTATGAACAGGATGAAGGCTATGCTTCAACTTTTCGGAAGAAGTATCCGTGATTTTCGCGCCAGCTACAAGAAGCATCTGTTATTTGAATATTTGTTTATGCTGCTGACCAGCTTTGTATTTGTTCCGATCATGTCCTATCTGTTCAACCGGATCATTCGAATGGTTGGGTCTGGCTTCGTATTAAATGACGAGGTGTATAAGGTTGGGCTAAGCTACACTGGAATTATCGGTCTTATTGCCATTGGCTTGGCTGCCGTCATCGTGCTTTTCATCGAATTTGGAGTCATCATTACGATTGCTCAAAAATATTACTTCGGCAAAGAAGTTTTAATTTCCGATGCCGTAGTAACCACACTAAGGAAAACGCCGAAAATATTCGGCTTCGGTATTATTCAGCTGCTGTTCTTTTTGCTTTTTCTTGTTCCCTTCATCGATTCGCCGCTTTCATCCTCCTTTTACGCTTTTTTTAACGTTCCTATCTTTTTCAATACCCGTATTCTGGACACATCGGTATTCAGGCTCGTTTTGTATGCGATTGCTTTCCTGGCAGCGGTCTATACGATTTTGCGTTGGATTTTCGTGCTCCATTACATTATTATCGAAGGCAAATCGATCCGTGCAGCCATCAAAAGCAGCTTGTCCTTGACCAAAGGAAAGCGGTTATCGATCTTCGTTAATTTGTTTTTGCTGAATACGTTTATTGTTTCGCTTGGTTTTGTAACACTCTCTTCCGTTGCGTACTTTCCCTCTTGGCTCGATATAAACGTGCTGAAGGCGATCTCGGATCGCCATTCGCTGACGATTACAACTGTATTAACATATATGTTTACGCTGCTGCTCGTTCCGGTTAATATCATTTTTTTAACCCGGTTGTTTTATCATTTCAACCAGAGGCGCGGTTTGATGCCGGAGGATAAGCTGCGAATCTATCGAAGCCGATGGTTTGGTCCGCTGGAGGAGCGGGTAGGGGCAATATTTAAGCATAAAACGAATAAGCGTTTGCTGTACTCCATGATTGTGACCGTATATCTGGTCTTGGCACTGCTTGTTAGCTACGCGGCTAGCGATAATCTGGTCTATGTAAAATGGAACGTGCTGCTCTCCTCCCACCGTGGCGATACGCGCGAAGCTCCAGAAAATTCGCTCCGCGCCGTTCGTGCGGCCATTGAAAACGGAGTTGATGCCGTCGAGATTGACGCGCAGCTGACGAAGGATGGGGTTGTAGTGCTGCATCATGATTACAACCTCAGGCGGATGGCGGGATTGCAGATGCGGGTGAAGGACCTTACCTTCGATGAGCTTACGATGGTGAACATTGGCAGCCGATTAAACAAGTCAGTAGAGCCGGAGCGAATTCCGATGCTTGCCGAGGCGCTTTATGAAGCGAAGGGGAAGGCAAAGCTGATTATAGACCTTAAGTCATACGGTCCCGGAGAAGAGCTCGCCCGCAAGGTGGTGAAGCTGATCGAGGACTTCGATATGGTTGAAGAATGCTATATTCAATCCCTGGACAGAGAGTCCCTGAAGCAGGTTAGACAGCTCAATCCCGAGATAAAGATCGGGCAAATTTTATATTTTGCTATCGGTGATTTATCGCTCCTGGATGTAGACTACTATACGGTTGAGCAAGCGATATTGACCCGGCAGCTGATTGAGCGTGCACACAAGAACGGCCGCGAGGTGTGGGTATGGACGGTCAATAGCGAACGGAATTTAAAAGAGGTATTAAAATTCGATATTGACGGCATCATTACCGACTATCCCGCACGCGCGCAAAATATGGTAGAGCTTGATCTCTAGCCATCCAAGCAAGGAGCCTGAATGATTTGAGTCAGATTGAAAATTATAAAGACGCAATTTTGTCATTACCATCCGGAAGCTTGTCCAAGGAACATCTATTCGTCAAGGACTTCCTTTTACAGGAGAAGGGTGATTTGTCGATTTATTATGTACCCTATGATTACGTCAATGAGCAGGCGAAAGTGATGATTGTAGGCATTACGCCGGGTTTTACCCAAATGGAGCTTGCGTTAAGAAGCGCAAGAGCTGACTTAATAGCAGGCGTACCGCTCCGGCAGATCGATAAAAATGCGAAGAAGCTTGCCAGCTTTGCAGGCTCCATGAGAAAAAACTTAATCGAAATGCTGAATGATATCGGGCTGCCAGGAGCAATCGGAATCGACAATAGCGGGGATTTGTTTGAAGAGGGCAGAGATTTGCTGCATACGACATCGGTTATTAGATACCCCGTTTTTCGCAACGGAAAAAACTATACAGGACATAACCCTGCCATTCTTAAATCGGAGACGCTTTATCATTATGCGGAGAGTATACTTCTACCGGAGTTGACGGCGGTCAAGGACGCGCTTGTCATACCGCTAGGTAAGTCCGTCTCTGAAGTGATACGAGCGTTCGCCCACAAAGGTTGGGTCAATGAAGAGAGATGCTTGTTTGACATGCCTCATCCTTCGGGTGCCAACGGCCACCGGATAAAACAGTTTGAACAAAGCAAGGCGAAGCTAAAGCAGCAGATAGTAGGTTGGTTTAATTGAATAAAGCGGCACCGATTTTGTCTTAAATTGATTCACTCCGCATAAATATGTCTTATGAGGAGGAGTGTGATGATGTTGGACAAGATCGTGCAAAGATATTACAAGCAAAAGCAAAAGCAAAAAGAAATAGAGCAAGAACTGACTGAGCTGCGCAACGAAATTATAACCTATTGTACAGAGCAGGATGTTAATGAACTGGAGATCGGCAGCCACAAAGTGAAAATTGTCATCCAAGAGCGGAAAGAATACGATGATAACAAGCTTTACGAAGCACTGCCGGATCCCGATGTCTGGCGCATGCTTTCCAAGCCGGATTCCTCCAAAATTGCAAGCTTGATTAAGCTGAATGTCATTACGGAAGAGAAGATAAAGGATACCTTTGCAACAAAGACTGTAAAGCTTCTTCAAGTGGACAAAAAATAACATTGGCCTGTCAGACGGCAGGGGTAGAGGCTATCCCAAAAGGTTATAAACCTTCAGGGATAGCCTCTTGTTCGTCTTCCGGATTAACAAGCTTATCATTTTCTCTGTGGCTGCTTGTCTCAATATCGATCAGGATTTCATCCGAACTTACCTCCACCTGAGGGGATAAGTGTTCTACATTGGATTCGGTACAGGATAGGAGCAGAAGTAGGTTGGCTTGCTGAGCTATGTTGGATTTCGTACAGTAATATCAGTTAAATTCGGTACTTTCGAGGAAAATGTGCTTTCGATGGGCGAGCTATATTGGATATATTTCCATTCTAGAGCACACGCAAAGGCCGATAAGCCCAAAGTTACTGCACATTTCCATTATAGCTGTGTCCGCATTCAGCTGCTACTTAAGTGGATGCGGACATTAGATCCGTTATTTGTGTGAAAGTGGCTTAAAAGGCGTAGCGTGCGGACATAGGATCCGCTAAATGTCTTAGAATACGCCTAATTTAACTGTTTTACAGTAAATAACGGATTCGATGTCCGTAAGTACCTCAAATGAAGGGCGAAACGGACAAATAACGGATTTGATGTCCTTAAACGCTAATCATGGATCCGTTGCGACTCTTAACGTACACTAAAGTCGGCTTTCGTAGCCCATAATGATGCCAATCCAAGATTTTCCCCTCATATTCAGAACGTTGGTGATGATGGGACTTTCCGCTATATTAGCAGGAGGTTTTCCTGTTCGTGTTGCGGGCCGCTTGCGGTGGTGTAGTCAGCAAATACCTGCTTGAGCAGAGGATCATGATCTCAAGATTAATCATTAGATCTGGAACCCGAATCAAGAGGTGTAGTAGATAAAAAATAATGATTTGCCTATTAGGCGACGCGGGGTGTTTATATAAGATCGATGATCTTTTATGACACCCCGCGTTTTTGATTTGCAGAAAAACATTCCAAGCGTGACAATCTCAAAGAAAGCCGACAGCTCATGAAAGGATGAAATAGGCGATACTCACATAATTTTCCGATAATTTGGAGATATTACTTAAGTAAGCCTTGAACGTCGTGGTTAAATCTGCGGATGAGTTCAGGGTTAGTCAAGGTTTGTATGGTGTCTTGACTATAGTAATGACTCACGGATTAAGGGGGAGCCTATGATTCCAACGACCGAGCAACTTGAGCAGAAAGCGCGTGAACTGGCTCTTATTCATCATCCCGGAAAAGCTGTCTTTCGTTCGTCTGCCCCAATGTGGCGGACCTTTCGCCGAAACTTGGATAAGCTGCGAGATTTCGCGTCGGAGCTCAAGAAGGATGGCGCACCATGTTTTCAGCCTGCTGAGCAGTGGCTGTTAGATCATGCCGATTTAGTCGAATCCGAAGCGTTTACGGTACAGTCAGAATTGACGAAGAGATTTTCCAGTCAACTGCCCCGGCAGCTGAAGGGAGCGGAGCCGCGCGTCTTGTCGCTGTGCTCCGAGTATGTGGATCGGGTCGACGGAATGCTTGATGTTGACGCGTTTGTCCGCTTCTCAAATGCCTATCAGGAGGTCGCTGTGCTCACGATCGCCGAAGTATGGTCGATGCCTTTGATGCTGCGGATGGCCATCATCGGTAAGCTCTCCGAAGTGATGGGAGCGGTCAGGGAGCGGCGGCAGGCTTGTCTGGAAATAGACAAGCTGCTGGAGCCGTTCTTGGAAGGCGATTCAAAGCCGGATGCCGGAAAAATAACCAACGCTCTGGAAAAGGCCGGCCAGCATATGCCGCTGTCAGCTCCGGTTATCGTCCATTTGGTCAGCCATTTGAACGAATGGGCTGAAGAAGCGGGAGAGGTTCGCAGCTGGCTGCTCTGCAAGCTGGATAATGATGCTGAAAGCTTGAGCCGCATCATTCTTTATGAGCATCAGCTGCAAGCGTCGTATGAACTGACAGCCGGACACCTTATTCAATCGCTTCGCACGTTGTCCCGTACAAGATGGGATCCGCTTTTCGAACGGATGAGCGTGGTGGAACACACGTTGAACGAGGAGCGTGCCGGAACCTATCCGCTTATGGACGAGAAGAGCCGCGCCACGCTGCGGGGTCAAGTCGAGCGGTTATCCCGCATATACGGCATGCCGGAAAATGTGATTGCACAGCAGGCCATCGCTTTGGCAAACAGGCATTCCGATGCTGATACATACCGCCCAAGGGTTACCGAATCTGAAGGGACTGTGGCTCGAACGGACGCTTTGCCGCCTCGTCAAGCTTTTGCTGCTTACTACTTGCTTGACCGGATAGGGAATAAGGAGCTGCTGGGCGCGGTTCGTGAATGTGTAGAGCCGAAGCGGCTTTCATGGACGATTCGTCTTCGTCCTAGGATTGGCGCCTATTTAGCCATATTGGCTGTTTTTTTTACAGCCTTTCTCGCTTTGACACTTTGGAGCGCGGCGGCCGCGAATCAAACGGCCCTCAGCATCGGCGCTTGGACGGCGGCTGCCCTTGCGCTCTCGATTCCGGTCAGCGAATGGGCGGTAACCGTCGTTCATGGGTTAATCGGAAAGCTATACGTCCCACAGCCGCTGCTTAGATATGATTATGCGAGCGGCATTGCCGAGGACGCTGCGACGATAACGGTTATACCTGTAATCTGGTCAAAGCCGGAAGAAGCAGAGGAAATGGCGGACAGGCTGGAGCTTCATTATTTGGCAAACTTTGACCCGAATATGGGTTTCGCTCTGCTCGGAGATTTCGCGGATGCTTCAACCGAGCATGAAGAGTCAGATGAGCGGATCACTAGCGCGGCGCGCAGCCGTATCGAGTCGCTCAATCGAAAGTACGGCGATCCCGATACCGGAACGGGCCCATTCTATCTTTTTCAGCGCGACCGCAAATGGAATGAATCGGAACAGGTCTGGATGGGATGGGAGCGCAAGCGGGGAAAGCTAGTCGAATTTGTCGAGCTGCTAAGCGGCCGAAGCGATACAAGCTGCAATTGCATCGTCGGCGACTGCTCGGCGATTACGCGCTACAAGTATGTCATTACGCTTGATGCGGATACGGAGCTGCCGGTTGGAGCAGCCGCCCGGATGGTAGGTACGATGCATCTGCCATATAACCGTGCGCGCTTGAATGCCAGCGGCACACGCGTTTCGGAAGGCTATGGCGTGCTTCAGCCCCGCGTCGGCATCAGCTACGATTCAGTTTCGACTTCACGTCTGGCAAGGCTGTGGTCAGGAAAGCCCGGTATCGATCCGTATTCGTTTGCGATGTCCGATCCCTATCAGGATGCATTCGGACAAGGCATTTTTACTGGAAAAGGAATATTCGACGTTGCCGCTTTTAAGCAGGTATTGAATGACCGGATACCGGAAAATTCCGTGCTCAGCCACGATTTGCTGGAAGGCGGTTTTCTCAGGGGCGGACTGCTTTCTGACATTGAGGTCGTTGACGGGCACCCGGTTACCTTTCAAGCTTACCAGCAGCGTCTGCACCGGTGGGTACGGGGCGATTGGCAGTTGCTTTGCTGGATTGCTTTCCGTAAGCACGACCGCTGCGGCGTTCTGAAGCCGATTGATCTGTCCTTGCTCACCCGCTGGCAGATCATCGACAATATGCGGCGAAGCCTTGTTCCCCCCGCCGTATTTATCCTGCTCGCGGCCAGCATGTTTATATCCGGCGCTGCAGGAGCAGTGCTCATGTCTGCGGGGCTGGTGACGCTCGGTCTGCCGCTCATTCGGGCCTTGTTTGCGCTAAGCCGGCTTAATCGAAGACCAGGATTTATACTGACGGCATTCGGGCAATCGCTTGTTCAGCTTGTCACGCTTCCTTATCAGACGGTTGTAATGGTTGATGCCATTGCTAGAACGTTATACAGGCTTGCGGTCAGCAAAAGGAACCTGCTTGAATGGACAAGTTCTGCAGAAGTGGAAAGGCGCAGCAGGAGCGCATCGGCATCGGCCATTTCAGGGATTTGGAGCGGCCATACGCTAAGTGTTCTGTTTGGGGCTGCCGCCTTGATGTTTGCTGGCGGCGCTTTGAGGACTTGCGGATTGACGATCGCCGCGCTTTGGCTGCTTGCTCCTTTTGTTGTTCGCTGGCTTAACGGCTCGCCTTCCATTACGCATAACAGGCCATCGGAGTCGGAAGGGAAAGAGCTGCGGCAATTGGCGGCGCAGATGTGGGCTTATTATGAAGATTTTGCCGTGGAAAGCGATAACTGGCTTCCGCCGGACAATGTGCAGCTGGAGCCGCCGAACGGCGTCGCCCACCGGACATCCCCGACTAATATCGGGCTTTTGCTCGCCTGTACGTTGGCCGCGCGGGATTTCGGTTTCATTGATACGCGAGGCATGCTTAACCGCGTTGAACGAACGATCGGAACGATTGAAAAAATGGAGAAAAGGTTCGGCCATCTGTACAACTGGTACGATACGCAGTCGCTGCGGCCCTTGCCTCCGCTCTACGTCTCTACCGTCGATTCCGGAAATTTTGTCGCCTATTTGATTGCGCTGAAGCAGGGCATTCTTGAATGGGCGAAGCAGGACGGAGAGCATGATGCCGGGAGTGAGCTTCTACATTGGGCAGAAGCGCTGGCTGACCGAATCGAAACAATCGTTGCGGGCACTGATTTTCGTCCCTTGTATGATGATCGTGCCGAGCTGTTTACGCTTGGGTTTCATGCTGCTTTGGACCGCCGGGAAGAGATTTTGTACGACCTGCTTGCTTCTGAAGCCCGGCAGGCGAGTTTTCTTGCGATTGCGTTCGGGCAAGTGCCGGTATCGCATTGGTTTAGACTCGGAAGGGCGATGGCAAAGTCGGGAAAACTCCCGACGCTGTTATCATGGTCGGGTACTATGTTTGAATATTTGATGCCGTCACTCCTGATGCGGACCTATCGTCATTCGGTTTGGGACGCGACTTATCAAGGAGTCGTCAAGCGTCAGATTGAATATGCAGGGCAGCGGGGAGTTCCATTTGGCATTTCCGAATCAGGTTATTACGCTTTCGATTACCAAATGAATTACCAGTACCGCGCGTTCGGCGTACCGGGGCTCGGGTTTCAGCGCGGACTTGAGAACGATCTCGTTCTCGCGCCTTACGCGGCGGTTATGGCACTTCCCATTCAACTTGGAAATTCGCTTGCTTCTCTGAAACGAATGGAAGAGATGGGCGCTAAAGGCAAGTATGGCTTCTATGAAGCGATTGATTGCACCGCCCAGCGTATGCCGGATGATACGAGTTATATCATCGTGCGCAGCTTTATGGCTCACCACATCGGGATGAGCCTTCTTACCTTAAGCAATCTGCTGCTGTCCCGCACGATGATCGACCGTTTTCACGCGGATAAGCGCGTACAGGCGGCGGAGCTGCTGCTGCAGGAGCGTATTCCTGAACGTCCTGCCATCATAAAAAATGCGGCCAAGCCATTGTTGGAGCGGACAAAGGAACCTCTTACGGGCACCCGCATTCCTCTAAGGGAATTTACCAAACCGCGGGATATTCCCGAGGTATGCGTGCTGTCCAACGGGGCGTTTACAAGCGTCATATCCGAGACCGGGGGAGGATTTACCCGGTACGGCGGATTGGCGGTATCCCGCTGGCATGAGGACCCTGTGGCGGAGACGCCGGGAAGCTGCATTTATATACGGGATGTATCGACCAATGCCGTATGGTCACCAGCTTTTGAACCTTGCCGCACGGCTTTGGAAGAGCAAAAAGCCCAGTTTGCGTTAGATAAAGCGTGTTTTACAGGGCGGAACGGTTTTATTGCTTCGACACTGGAAATTTGTGTGCCGCCCGATCAAAACGCCGAACTTCGCCGTTTGTCCTTAACGAATTCAGGTGAGGACGCCCGGGTCGTAGAGGTGACAACCTATTTGGAGATTGCACTTGCTCCGCCCGCCGCGGACGAGGCGCATCCCGCCTTCAGCAAGCTGTTCGTTCAAACAGAATATGACGCCGAAGCGGAATGTTTGCTTGCCGTACGTCGGCCCCGCGATATCAAGGAGAGACCGAAGTGGGCGGTACACAGTCTGTCAATAGGTTGTGATGCGCTTGGATCGGTCGAATATGAAACAGACCGTTCCTGCTTTATAGGAAGAGGTCACACCCTCGCCTACCCGGTAAGCCTGGAATGCCGGCTCTCCGGTACGGTCGGCGCTGTGCTTGATCCTGCTTTTGTGATGCGCCGCCGCATTTCGATCGGGCCGGGGGAGACAGTCAAGCTGTTCTCGGCTACAGGCGTGGCGGACAGCCGCGAAGAAGCTTTGGACGTATCGGCAAGCTTGTGCAGCGAGCAGCAGGTGGAGCGTGCGTTCCAACTGGCTTGGACACACAGCCGGATTGATCTGAGGCACCAGCGTCTAAGCGCAATGGAAGCTGCTCAGTTTCATACGATGGCAGGCAGGCTGCTTTACCAAACGCCTCTCCGCAAAGAACGGGCACTCAGCATAGCCGCCAATCAAGCCGGGCAGTCAGGCTTATGGCCAATGGGCATATCGGGTGATTTGCCGGTCGCGCTTGTGAGGATACAGGATAAGTCGCAAATGCCTTTTGCGATCAAAGCGCTGACAGGTCACTCGTATTTAAGGCAAAAGGGGATAGCTTTTGATCTCGTTTTCTTAATTGAAGAGGCCGGAGGTTATTACCAGGATGTGCAGGATGCTCTGCGCCGCGCCGCTGAGCAGACCGTGAGCGGTTCGGCAACGCCTGGCGGCGTATATCCGGTAATGGCTGACAGGCTGACGCAGGAGCAGCTTCATTTGCTCCAGGCAGTTGCCCGACTAACCCTTCGGGCTGACGGGCCAAGCTTCAAAGCGCAGCTTGCGGTTCGCCCTGTAAGCCGTAAAGCCGCCGGTTTATCGGGTGAGACAAATGCGCCACTTTTGGCAAGGGAACTAGTGGGAACGAATGCCATGGAGTCGCTGCCAACAATCGAAGGGCTTCCACCGCAATTTCGGCTTCGTCCCGAATCTGCGGCAGAAGCTGTATCCGGCGTAAGCGAGCTTGCGGATTACTCCCCTGAAACGCTCGAAGTCTATAACGGTTCGGGCGGGTTTGCAAATGAAGGGCGCGAGTACCATATCTCGATGAAAAAAGGCAAATATTTGCCTGCGCCTTGGAGTAATGTGATGGCCAACCCGTCTTTTGGCTGTCTCGTTACCGAGCTTGGAACGGGTTATACCTGGTGGCGCAACAGCCGGGAGTTCAAGCTGACGCCTTGGTCGAATGATCCGGTACTCGATTTGCCCGGCGAAGCGTGCTATATCAGGGATGAAGCAACCGGAGACCTCTGGTCGGGAGCGCCATCGCCGGAGCTTGGCAAGGATGCTTTCGAAACCGCCCACGGTTTCGGGTACACAAGCTTCACGCGTCAAACGCGGGGGATCAAGCAAAGGATGACGGTATACGTAAGCAAGGAAGATCCGGTCAAATTCGTCGCTGTAGAGCTTGAGAATATGCGCGACGAGCCGCGCAGCCTGTCCGTCGCTTATTATTGCAACTGGGTGCTCGGCGTACGAAAACAGGCCAATGCGCCGTATATCATCTCCGAATGGGATGAGGCTACCCATTCGCTGCTTGCCCGCAACGCTTACCAAGAAACGTTCCGGGATTCAGTCGCTTTCCTTCATATGCACGCGGAGGAAGAGGGTGGCCCGGGTGGCGACTGGTCAAGGTTCACCTATACAGCGGACCGTTCGGAGTTTATCGGACGTTCTGGAACGCTCGCCTCCCCTGAAGGAATGCGGCGGGATAGCTTCTCGAATGCTGACGGGTTGTTCGCCGACAGCTGCGGTGTGATTCGGATGCAGCTGACGATTCCTCCACGTGCCGTTCGCAAGGTTTATGTTCTTGTCGGAGCAGATGCGACTAAGGAAGCGGTGCAGAAGCATGTTCGAAGCTATGGCACGGCGGAGGACTGCGAAGGAGCGCTGACGGATGTAAAAGAATACTGGAATCGCACGCTTAACCAGATTGTGGTGACGACGCCGAATCGCGAGCTTGATCTGATGCTGAACGGCTGGCTGCTTTATCAGGCGCTGTCGTGCCGGATGTGGGCACGTACCGCTTTTTATCAAGCAGGCGGCGCTTACGGCTTCAGGGATCAGCTGCAGGATTCGCTGGCGCTGCTGCATACGCTGCCGGAACTGACCAGGAAGCAAATTTTGCTGCACGCTTCGCACCAATACAAGGAAGGCGATGTTCAGCACTGGTGGCATGAGGAGACGGAGCGGGGTATTCGGACCCGTTACTCGGATGACCTGCTCTGGCTGCCTTATGCAGTATCGAGGTACATCGTTCATACCGGCGATGTCGGCGTGCTTGATGAGACGGCGCCATTCCTGACGAGCGAAATGCTTAAGGACGAGGAGCACGAACGTTACGAAGCGACTGTTGTATCGGAAGAAACCGCTTCGGTCTACGAGCATTGCATCAGAGCTATTGAGCGGGCATCCCGCTTTGGCGAGCATGGCATCCCGTTAATGGGAATCGGCGATTGGAATGACGGGATGAACTCGGTCGGTGACGAAGGCAGAGGCGAGAGCGTCTGGCTCGGATGGTTTTTGTGCGAGGTACTGCGAAAATTTGCCGATGTGTGCGAACGGAAGGGCGATAGCGAACGCGCTGTCCTCTACCGTGCACGGAAGGATTCCATTGCGGAAGCGTTGAATAAGCATGCGTGGGACGGCGAATGGTATCGCCGGGCACGTACGGACGATGGGGCATGGCTTGGTTCGGTGCGGAACGAAGAATGCCGGATCGACGCGATCGCCCAGTCATGGTCGGTCATTTCCGGTGCTGCTCCGCAGGATAGGGCACGGCAAGCCATGCAGTCGTTCGACCGTGAACTTGTCGACCGCGACCTGTCAGTTGGGCGGCTGCTCACGCCGCCGTTCGACCGGACCGAGCCGACCCCCGGTTATATTCAGGGCTATCCGCCGGGCATTCGGGAGAACGGCGCCCAGTATACGCATGGGGTAATCTGGAGTATTGTCGCTTGGTGCGAGCTAGGTGAAGGAGACAAAGCGGTAGAGCTGTTTCATATGCTGAACCCGGTCACCCACGCCCAAAGTCCGTCAGAAGTGCGTAAATACGCAGGTGAACCCTATGTAATGGCTGCGGATGTGTATACGCGGGATCCGGTGAAAGGCAGAGCGGGATGGACATGGTACACCGGCGCATCGGGTTGGATGTATCAGGCGGGTATCGAATGGATACTCGGCTTGCGTCGTGAGAGAGACAAGCTGTTCGTTCGCCCGAATATACCGGCGGATTGGCCTTCCTACTCGGTGCAGTACAGGTTCGGCAGCTCTGTGTATCACATAACTGTGCGGGCATTCGGCAATGAGAATGATCGTGCCGAAGGTGTTACGATCGACGGCAGGCCGGCAGAGCAAGAGCCAGCCACTGGAAATGAAGCAGGTGAATCTGCCGCATTCTATATACAGCTCGTCGACGACGGGCAAGAACATCAGGTCGAAGTAGTCATGCCGTTCATCCGGTCTAAGACTTCGGCAGGAATAACATAGGCATGGAGAAGCATGGTGAGGGAGCGCATTTTGGCTCTCTCTTTTTTTACAGTTATTGTTCTAAGAAAATCTGTAAGTATTCGGCACACTCCAAACTGGAAAACCTCCTGCTAATTTTCTGCGATTACGCTTTTTGGAGTAACTTTACAGGAAAACCTCCCGGTAATCCTGCGGAAAATCCAACCTGCGCAGGCAGCAAGCCGAATTAGCCGGAGCAATTCCTGTTTAATCAGAAACTAACATTGTAAAAGAAAGAATAGAGGGAGCTTTTCCTGTTATTCTGAAATTTATAATATTCCGATATTCGGGAGGGTGATGTTTCATTATCATGCTGCTTGGGTGATGATGTAATCAGACTAATTCATACTTAAATTCGTAATAAGAGGAGGAAATACAATGGCGATGAAAGTTGTCAACAAAGCTATCAAAATGGATTTAGCTTCGATGGGCGTACCGGATACGAAGGCGTTTCTGTCGGATGTGCTCAGTTCGAGCAATCCGGAAAAAACGATTACAAGCGGTTTCTTCCGGTTGGAAAAGTCGAATCCGCTCTCGTACACGTATACCTACGATGAGATGAAAATCATTGTGGAGGGTGAAATGTCGATTACTGATGAAACGGGCTATACCGCCAAGGTGGTGCCCGGTGATGTGCTCTATTTTGAAAAAGGCAGTCAAATTACGTTCGACTCCCCTGATTACGGAATCGGATTTTTCTGCGGACTGCGTAAAGTAGGCGAAGCCTGATTGGGACTTAAGTTAAACCGGGATCGTTGAGTGCAGCTGCAATGGCTCCTATTATTCAAGAACGCCCAGGCATTCTTTTATACGGAGCCTCTTTTCTATTGAAGGGAGAGATCTAGATGGACAAAGCGGCATTACATCGGATGGAAATTAAAGCGGCGCCGTTGCTTGAACGCTTTCCATTTCCTTTTCAAGCTGATTCGTACCGCTATTCTAATAATTCCAGAGCTTTGGTTCCTCCGGTTTGCACAGATTTAACTCCGGAATACTTCGAAGAAATCGGGGGAAAACGAAAGCTGCTTGAGCGTTATCCTGAACGTACGTTTCAAGCGTTTCCGCATACGGTGGAGGCGCAATGGGAAATCATGGCTATGCTGATGAACGAATTGGCGGCGGTGCACAGCGATTATTTTAAGCTGGACAAACAAGGGGTTCAGTGGACGTTTTACAATCGGCTGCTGGATGAAAAAAGCACGTTCGTTTTCGGCGATCTCTCTACTCTGCCGTATGAACCGCTCGATTTTATCGGACGCCACGTCCAGGAGGATTTGATCTACCTCCAGCAAAGAGACGGTGACTTGTATATGGATGCAGGCCAGTTGTGTTTTCCGGCAAATTGGTCGCTTGCATTCGATCTCGGCATGACTTATTTGCAGTTTCATTCCCCTGTCCCCATTTACTCGGACAGCGGGCTCGCGGAGAAGGTTCGCGGGTTTCTGCTGCGCATGGAAGCGGGCAAGCCTTGGACACGACTCAACTGGACCCTTAATGTTGGGCCGAGGCTGGATACCTCGCCTGAAGCGTTCGGGGAGTGGGGGGTAGGAAGGTTTGGGCTGAACTTGGAAAATGTGGGCGAGATTATGCATCTTCGCGCTGAGGATCAGCGGCTGTTCCAGATACCCGGAAGCAACGGCGTTTTATTCAGCATTCACACGCATCTGCTGCCGTTTGACCAGTTGATCAACAATAAGACTTGGGCGGACCGGTTTTGCAAGGTGCTCGAGGATCTTCCGGATCCGATCGCTGAATATAAAGGATTCCTTTCATACAAACCATTACTAATCGAATATTTGAAACAGCATATTTGAAAGAAGACCCGGCAGCGTTTAGGGGGAGTAGGCTTGGAGGAGGAAATCAAATGCGGAATCTTGCAGGGCGAAGTATTGTTAAAATCCTATTATGTAATCAATGCTGAGATTCTGGAAGGGCGTTTATCATCCCCGGTCGGAATGGTAACGGATGGCATCCGGATAAATGAGTTCCGGATCACTACTCCGGTTTCTCTTGTCAAGCTTAGTACAGGCTTTAAGGAACAAATAAAACTCTACGTAGACTTGCAGTTATGTTCGGATGATGAAAGGCGAATCCTAGCGAATGCGAAATCCGGCACAATTCTTATGCAGGCGCCTGATCTTGAGGTTTCGCTGCAGGGTAACAAGCACCTGCTCTTTATTGGCGATTCCGGTGTTTTGCAGGCTTTTCCGGCCATATTGGCGCTGGCAAGATCAGGCGGGCAAGTTGAAGTTTACAGCATGCATCGAATGGGCAAAGCGGCATTAAATGCGCTAAGAAGCTACGTCAAACGAATGGATTTTCCCCTTCGTTCGATTCGTGGAGGAGGGGATCGAAGCATTGCCCATATTTTAGAAGCTCAAACGGTGGGAACAAGGATTATGGCCTTCTGCGATTGGTCCGATTACTCGCGCATTAAGCATATTGCAAGGCGAATCGGGTACTCGAATATGGAGATTCAAGGGATCGGTATCGGAGAAAAGGATGAGCGTGTTTTCTGTGCCCGCTGCTACCAAATGCAGCATAAGCCGCATGAGAGTGAAATCATTTGCATGCAATGCGGGATTCCGCTCGTCATTTCCAATCATTATTCGCCGCGGCTGGAGGCATACATGGGTTATGTAAATGTCAATTAGTAAGGAGTGTCACTAGCATGTTTGACTCCAATATCAAGGTAAGGGTTGCGGAAGTGGCGGAGGAAACACCGCTTGTGAGAAGCTTCAAGCTTGTTCCGGTTGAAGGGGAGCTGCCGCGTTTTTCGGCGGGTGCGCATATTACGACTTATTTGCAAACAGATAATAAATTGCTGGAGCGGCATTATTCCCTCACAGGCAATCCGAAATATTCGGATTCTTATCGAATTGCCGTCAGGCGCAGCGACACTTCACGGGGAGGCTCGGCGTTTTGGCATAGCCAAGTGAAGGTTGGGGACGAGATGGAAATCAGTCAGCCTAAAAATCATTTGCCGTTAAGCTTTGAAGCGAAGCATCATATTTTGATAGCGGCCGGCATCGGCATTACCCCGTTTATGGCCATGATGGCTGATTTGAAAGAGGCAGGCAAATCCTTCGAGCTTCATTATGCGGCGGCTTCAGCCGAGTATTGTCCCTTTTATTCGTTTATCCTGTCCCATTACGGCAAGCAGGCTCACTTTTACTTCTCAAGTGAACAGCAGCGGATGTTTACGCTTCTCATGTGGAACCAGCCGGTCGGATCACATGTTTATTTCTGCGGTCCGGAAGGGTTGATTACCCAGTTTAAGCATTCGGCGCAAAGCTACGGGTATCCGGACTCGAGCATTCATTTTGAGCTGTTTACACCTCCGGTCACGGGTCCATGTTATCCATTCGAAGTCATGTTGACAAAAAGCAAGATAGCGCTACATGTTCCGGAGGATCGGAGTCTGCTCGACGTTCTTCTGGATAAAGGGATTAAAGCCCCGTATTCCTGTAAAATCGGCGGGTGCGGAAGCTGCGAGGTGGAGGTGGAGGAGGGAGAGGTGGATCATCGGGACTTCTTCCTCTCCGAACAGGATAAAAAGAAGCGTAATGTCATGATTGCCTGTGTATCAAGAGCGAAATCGAAGCGGGTCTCGATTCATTTGTAAGAAACAGAAGGAAGAGCCTTGGCGGTTCGGGATAAAACCATGCCAGGGCTATTTTTTGTCCAAACATATAACAGCGTTTTTAAAAAAGCTTACTGGCCTAGCGCATCATTGCCATGCTCGCCGGTTCGGATTCGGACGACATCCAATACTTCGGTGACAAAGATTTTGCCATCGCCGACTTGTCCGGTACGGGCGGCATCCATGATCGCTTCAAGCGCATTTTTACAAATCTCGTCGCTAACGACCGTCTCGATTTTGTTTTTACTAATAAAATCGGTCTGATACTCTACGCCGCGATAAAGTGTTTTGACCCCTTTCTGAATCCCTTGGCCGCGTACGTCGCTGATCGTCATTCCGTTTATTCCGAGTTCGTGCAGCGCTGCGGTTACGCTGCTTAGTTTTTCCGGACGGATAATAATCGTAAGTAATTTCATAGGTTCATACTCCTCCTTTTTAGAAGATTATCTCTGAACAATGGGATCAGCCAAACGGAGAAATCTCATTATTCGAGAAACCGTACAAAATATTAATAGTGAAGCTATTATTTTTCCGCTAATTGAAAAAAAGAAATGCATTCCCGTTATTCGGGAAACAAGAGTTTGGGAAATGGAATTCCCCAGCTATTATTGTCATATAAGTTAACATCACTTCATAAAAAGCGAGGGAAATAATATGACGCAGATATCGATTAAGCTCGGAAACCATCCGCTTGAGCCGCTGAGCAAAGAAGAAATATTGGCAGCCGTACAAATTTTGAAGGAACAAAAACAACTGGGCGATGCTGACCGGTTTGTATCGGTTATGTTGAAAGAGCCGAAGAAGGAAACGGTTTTGAACTTTGAAGGTGCGAAGCCTTTCGATCGAGAATCGTTTATCGTCATTCTTAATAACAAAGATAACGCAACCTATGAAGCCGTTGTCTCGCTGAGTGGACAGAAAGTCGTATCGTGGAAGCACATCCCGGGCGTTCAGCCGACCATCATGCTCGATGAGCAAAGTGAATGCGAAGCCGCGGTGAAGAAGGACCCAGGCTTCCTGGAAGCGCTGAAGCGTCTCGATATCGAGACCCCGGAGCTCGTCATGGTTGACCTGTGGTCAGCAGGAAACTGGGGGACGCAAGAGGATGCGGACCTTCGCCTGGCGCGCCCGCTCTGTTTTCTCCGAAGCGACGAGAAGGACAACGGCTATGCCCGTCCGCTGCCCATCGTTCCGATCGTTGATTTGAACAAAATGGAAGTTTTGCGCGTGGAAGAATACGAATATACGAAAATCCCGTCGCAAGCATTCAATTATACACCCGATCGCGTAGGGGCGCTGCGTGCCGGTATCAAACCGGTCGAAATTACCCAGCCGGAGGGACCGAGCTTTTCCGTCAACGGCCACGAGGTGGAATGGCAAAACTGGAAGTTCCGCATCGGCTTTAACTCGAGGGAAGGCTTGACGCTTCACACGGTGTCGTATAACGATGAAGGTCATGAGCGTCCTGTCATGTACCGCGCTGCTCTGTCCGAGATGGTTGTTCCTTATGGCGATCCGGGACCGATTCAAAACCGCAAAAACGCGTTTGACAGCGGGGAGTACGGCATTGGCCAGCTTGCCAACAGCCTGGAGCTCGGCTGCGATTGCGTAGGTTATATTAAGTACTTCGACGCCGTCATGACAAACAGCAAAGGCGGGTTAATGACCATCAAGAACGCGATTTGTATGCATGAGGAGGATTACGGCATTCTCTGGAAGCATACGGATTGGCGCACCAACGACGTAGAAGTAAGACGTTCGCGGAGATTGGTTGTCTCATCCATCTCGACGGTTGCAAATTATGAATACGGCTTCTTCTGGTACTTGTACCAGGACGGCAACATTCAATTTGAAGTCAAGCTGACAGGCATTCTGTCCACAGCCGGTCTGCATCCGGGCGAAACGCCTAAATACGGCAACCTGGTCGGTCCGGATCTGTATGCTCCGAATCACCAGCACTTCTTCAATGTTCGCATGGATATGCAAATTGACGGGAATGAGAATTCCGTTTATGAAATCAACGTGGTGCCGGAGGAGCTTGGAGAAGGCAACCCGCAAGAGAACGCATTTTATGCCAAATCGACTTTGCTTGAAACCGAGCGGCAGGCCAAACGCGACATTAAGCTGGAGACGGCACGTTATTGGAAAATCGTGAATGACAATGTGAAGAACGAATTGGGACAATCAGTTGGTTATAAAATCGTGACGGGCGAAAATTGTTTCCCGTTCGCTTCGGAAAACTCCAGTCTGATGAAACGCGCCGGTTTCATTAAGCATCATCTTTGGGTTACGCCGTATAACGAAGACGAGATGTTCGCCTCCGGCAAATATCCGAACCAGCATATCGGCGGAGATGGTTTGTCGGCATGGGCAGAACAGGATCGTTCTGTCAATAACACGGATATAGTCGTCTGGTATACGATGGGCCATACCCATGTTCCGCGTCCGGAGGATTGGCCTGTCATGCCTGCCGCCTACATCGGCTTCATGCTGAAGCCCGTTAGCTTCTTCAACCAAAGCCCGGCGATCAACCTTCCTCCGTCACCAAAGAAAAACCAAAGCAGTGCGGTCAAAGGGAACAGCTGCGATTGCTAACATGAGGAGCGTGAGCGTGGTGCTGCAGAAAATTCGGTACATGGGAGCGCAATCGAAATATTCGGCATTATCTCTTCTGTCACTCTTGGCGGTCCTTTTCCTGCATCTCATCCACTGGCTGTCGGCTCCTTTACTGATAGGAGCTGCCGCAGAGATGCATATGCATCATCAGAATACTGCAGGAAACAGTTCGGTTGTTATGGGTTTACTCATGATCGCACTCTTTGTCATTAACTTGATTAGTATGTATTTTGCGATACGTCAGCTTTTGCTGGCATGGGAAAAACGGGATTGCAGCACACCTCATACGTATCTGTGCAGCGCGATTTCAGTAGGTGTTCTAGGTATGGGAATATATACGTCGATCTCGCTTTAGGGACCGGAAAAGCTGGCGCTTAAGTGCGTCGGCTTTTTTTGTATTTTTAATTTCAGGCAAAATATCACCCGTTCGGGCGATTGTCAGTCAAATGAAGTTATTTCATAATGAGATTACATAGTTGTGTTATATAAACTAACATAAAATATCTCATTTTTTAAAATCCTATGTCGTTCATTTATTTTATGTAATAAAAACTAACATAATGATGGGGTGAGGGCTATGTCAGTCATTACAAAGGCGATCAATATTTTGGACATACTTGTGCCGCAGGGGAATGAAAAGGAGGTAAGTGTCACCGAAATCAGCAGAGAGCTTGAAATGCCGGTTCAAAGCGTCCACCGGATCTTAAGCTCTTTATCCGAGCACGGTTTTGTGACGCAAAACAACAAGACCCGCAAGTATAAGCTCGGTCTGACTGTCATGAAATACGGTTTCCTGATGTGGGATAGCTCAATGCTGCGGTCAGTTGCCAAGCCTTTTATGGAAGAGTTGTCTCAGAAAACGAAAGAAACGATTTATCTGGCCACGCGGGAAAATAAGGACGGCGTTTATATTGATAGCATCGACTCCCCCCAAATTTTAAAAATATCCGAACCGATCGGTTTAAGGCTGCCGCTGTTTATCGGTGCTTCAAACCGCGTCATTTTGGCTTATCTGCCGCAAAAAACAAGAGAGGGAATTTTGAGGGATGTAGATTGGTCTTCTATCCCATCCTTAAAACCGCTGACTCGTGAATTCATCGAATGCGAGCTGGAGAAGATTCGCGAGCAGGGCTATGCGATGACTTCGGGAGAAGCTACGGAAGGAACGACAGGTATCGGAGCTCCGATTTTCTCTTACGATAGTACCGTTATCGGTTCGCTGAACTGCGCAGGTCCTTCGATCCGGTTTACACCCGAAAATATTGAGAAGTATAGCTTTTATGCCAAGAAATATGCCAATCTCATCTCGAAGGAGCTCGGTTACCGCAATCTTTACCGTTTATAAGAAGAAAAGGAGCTGTCCGGAGATGCACACTACCACCATGATGCGCTCTGCCGATTTTGATTATACAGTTGACGGCCGCCCTGCTGCCCTGGAACATATTTTCCCCGCGTTCAATCGGCATGACCGCGTCGGTGTCGTCGTGCGTCAGCCTGGCGGAGGTATTGGAGCAAGCGCTCTGGTTATGGCGGCAATGACCAGATTTTACGATTTTCATCGGGAACGGCTTGGCGGCAAGCCAGGCCAACTGAGGATCTATCCCGAGTTCTATGTGTTTCATGTCGGGAAACGGCATATGGATCACTATTGGATGGATATCTGGCCGCCCCACAAGGAGGTCGACGTTGCCGACGAACCCGAACAAATTCTTGAGGCCGTTAACGACCGCGGAATTACCCGTCTACTCGTTCAAGATATCACGCCTGCAAAAACAGTTTCTCTATATGCGAGTGTTTCCGGAGAAAAATTGGACCCTTCAATGGCAACCTTCCTTAGAGAGACGGTCAGCAGCGCGGAAAGCCGCATTATGACCGCTGTGGCTTTCTCCCCTTCCGGACGTACCGAACAAGCCGATATCGCCATCGGAAGCTGTCCGGCTGCCGAAAGCTTCGTCCTCGCTTCCATAAACAGTTCTCAAGCGTTAACCGATTCCATGCGCGATCAGTTGAAATCCAGCCGTCTGCCGCTGCAAACCGAAGGCCGCGTTATTGAAACGTATCGACGCATCACACTTTCAAATGCCATCGGTATGCTTACCCCTTCTACTAAGTTAAGCATGACTACACGTCACTACATCGAAAACATGTGATTTTTGAATCTTCCCGAATTTCGGGAAGTCTCTCTTTTTAGAAGATTGGTTTGCATGTCATTATATTGTTAAGTTTTATTACACAGTAGTGACGGGAGTGGCTATGAGTGATGAAGAGTTCTAAATTAGGAGGAATCTGCATGTATCGATCGACACGTTCGACATGGTTCAAGGTTGGCCTATTTTTCATCTTGTTGTTCAGTTTTCCCGTTGCGGTCTTCGCAGCGGATGAACCGCCGGTCATCGATAGCGGAGATACGGCTTGGCTTCTTGTTTCTACTGCGATCGTAATCTTTATGTTTTTGCCGGGACTGGCACTGTTCTATGGGGGTATGGTTAGCCAACGGAACGTGCTGTCCGTCATTATGTTAAACGTAAGCAGTATGATCATCATTTCAGTAGTTTGGGTATTATGGGGACATTCGCTTACCTTCGGAACCGATGTAAGTGGTTTGATCGGCGGTCTTGATTACCTCGGATTTAAGGGTGTGGATCAATCTCCGTTTGGGACGTTAACGGTTCCTCATATTTTGTTCGCTCTCTTCCAAGCATTGTTTGCCGCGATTACGGTTGCATTGATCGCAGGCGCAGTCGCGGAACGCATTCGTTTCTCGGCATGGGTTATATTTACCGCGGTTTGGGTTACGGTCGTATACACCCCTTTTGCCCACTGGGTCTGGGGAGGAGGATGGCTCTCCAAGATCGGAGGTCTTGATTTCGCCGGAGGAACCGTTGTACATATTCTCGCTGGCGTAAGCGCGCTGATTGCGGCTATCATACTTGGACCGCGAAGCAGCTTTCCGAACCGGACATCTCCCCCTCACAATCTTGTTTTCTTCATGATCGGCGGGATGTGTCTATGGTTTGGTTGGATGGCCTTCAATGGCGGCAGCGCGCTTGCCGCTAACGGCTTGGCTTCCCATGTACTGGCAACGACGCAATTGGCCGCATGTGCAGGGGGCATTGTCTGGGGCGCCATAGAGTGGTTGGTTCATAAAAAACCGACCCTATTCGGGACAATAACCGGTATCATTGCCGGTTTGGTCGCCATTACTCCAGCTGCCGGATACGTATCCGTATTCTCTGCTTTGATTATCGGAGGAGGCGCCAGCATCGTCTGCTACTGGGCCGTAAATACGTTAAAAGCCAGATTTAAATATGACGATGTGCTGGATGTATTCGGTATCCACGGGATTGGCGGTATCTGGGGCGCACTTGCCACAGGCATTTTTGCAAACAAGGATATTAATGCCGCCGGAAATAATGGACTCCTTCACGGCAATCCGATGCAGCTGTATTACCAAGTGATTGATGTAGGGGTAGCCGTCTTGATCGCTTCCATCGGTACATTCGTAATTTTGAAGCTCATTTCGTTGGTTATCCCTTTACGCGTAACGGCCAAAGAGGAGACCGTCGGGCTCGACATCAGTCACCACGGAGAATCCGCTTATAATACGTTTGAAGCGGGCCGAAGCGAAATGATGAATCCGGTTCTCCCCCAGTACGAAGTGGAGCAGCCTGTCATATCCAAAACGCCGGCTGGCGAATTAACTTAATTGAACAGAAAAGAAACCTGAAAACCGTTGCCCGGTTTTCGGGTTTCTTTTTTTATGACTTAAGAATTGATCTTATAGGATAATTCCGTCCGGTTCGATACGCCTGTCTTGCGATATAAGTTCAGCAGATGGGTTTTGACCGTGTTGATGCTGATATGCAGATGCGTAGAAATTTCATCGTTCGAATAACCCTTGCGGACATAATCCAGCACTTCTTTTTCCTTCGGCGTCAGCGGTACTTGGGTTATTTCTCCGATCCACGGAACGGCATGCTTATAAGATTCCAGCCGCTGCGACAGAAACCGGGCCAGAATCTCCAAATTCATCACTTCCTGATCACTGAAAGGGGGTTCTTTCTTAGGTCTTATAAAGTCTATCAGGCCCAATACCTGTTCTCCGCTGACCAGATACACCGTCATCAAATGATGGTGCATGTATTTGACCATATATTCATGATAATACGGATTTTTTTCATAAGCATCGGCGGGCACGAGATCAAGCAATCTTAGGACATGCCGTTCTCTGAGCAGCGGATAAGTGACTTTGGGCGCCAGCACATCCAATTTGTGATAATAACGGTCATACTCATCAATTGCCCGTTTATCAATATTATGCGATGCGACGCAGGTGATGCTGAGGTTTTTATCGCATGACCAGAATACGGATTGAGAGTACCCGAATGTGCTTTCAAAAGAAGACAACCACTTCATTACATCAGGCTCACTATACGAAATTTCATCCATTAAGGATAAAACCTTTCGCAGACTGATAGGAGACAAATCCACCACTTACAGTCACTCCTCTCGCAAAACCTCATGTTATGTAATCTTACACAATCATAGCACAATTATTTCATGATGCGTTAAATTATTTGATTATTCCGATAAATGGGAGGGCGATGTTACTCCATTTGGGGAGCTGTGAAAAAATAGAATAAAGAAACTAACAAGTAGAGCGAAGGAGAGATAGGATATGGCCGTAGATAAAGTTATCGATGACAGCTTATTGATGAAAGTACCTGCATGGTGGAACTGTATACCCGGGTTTGAAGAGATGCGTGAAAAAGCGAGGCTTGTCGGAGAACAGGTTCTTCGCCCTAATGCCGACATTTCCGACCGGGAGGGTATATATCCGCGAGTAAGCTTGCAGGCGATAGCCGATGCCGGGTTTGGTGCTGTTACCGTTCCGAAGGAATACGGGGGGCTTGGTGCGGGTTGTTCCGGATTTGCGGTGCTGGCCGAAACGTTCGCGCAGCATTGCTCATCCACTGCAATGGTATGGGTCATGCATACGGCGGCCGTTCAGACGCTCTTTGCGGCAGGGACGGAAGAACAGCGTCAGCGATTTATTCCCAAGGTTGCACGGGGAGAAATCGGCGGTCTTGCTTTTAGTGAACCGGCTACAGGCAGTCACTTCTGGAACGTCATTAGCAAAGCGCCCCGTTTTGGCGAAGGCTACCTGCTTAATGCGGATAAATCCTTTGTTACCAGTGCCGGCGAAGCGGATTGGTATATAGTCGAAACGAATTCTCCGGACAGCAGGAAAGCCGATCCGTTAATGTTCTTGATTGTCGAGAATGGCCAGGACGGCGTTGAAGCGTTCCCGTTCGATGCGCTTGGGCTGCGGGGAAACAACAGCGGTCCTATGAAATACAAGGACGTTTTTGTGCCGGTCCGCAACCGTTTGGGAGAGGAAGGCGGAGCCGGTTTTTACAATGATACGGTCATTGATCCATTCTTCTTACTCGGTTCCAGCTCGTGCTGGGTAGGAATTGCGCAGGGGGCTATAAGTGCTGCGGTCGAGCAAGCGAAGAAGAAGGTTCATGCGGATACCGGCAAATCAGTTGCGAGCTACCAAGTCATCCGTCATGAAATGGCGAAAGCGCAAATTCTCGTCGATAGCGCGAGAAGTATGCTGTACCGTGTGGCTGAAAAGATGGACGAGGCAGTCTCGAAGGGGGAATCGCTGGATACATGCCTGTATCCATTGTGGGAATTGAAAACCCATGCTGCCGACATCGTTATCGATGTCACCAACAAAGCGCTGCAAATTTCCGGCGGCCGCGGTTACTTGCGTGGTAGCATCGAACGGTTCATGCGTGACGGTCGCGCGGGAGCGATAATGGGGCCGACAAACGAAATTTTGCGCGATTGGATCGGAAAGACGTTGATCGGGCTGCCGTGGCTGGAATAAAAGGCAAATCCAGAGAGGATCAGAAGATATGGAAACTATCAGCTTAACCGATTCCCCAGCTTACTTCTCTTTTGTCAAAGAGCCTTGTGTAATGGCCTTGGGTTCTTTCGACGGTGTCCATCTCGGGCACCGTCTGTTATTGAAACGGCAAAGGATTTAGCGCGGCAGAGGTCCGTTCGATTCTTGGGCCATTCCGTTATCGATTTCAGTTGATCGATTGCGTGAATGTACCGGGCGTAATTTCATTGAACCGCTAATTAGGCGGGCATCCGCGTGAAGATTACTTCTCATTCCCCCACCCCGTACATGCACTTATAGGCCGTTGCCCACATACAATGTAGAACTATGCTACTTGTGCGCTGGAGCAATAGCGAATGCATCCAGCAATTCAGCTTGGGGGTGTCCGGTTCATGGGATTGTTTGCAGCTATCGCACTGTTCATTAAGCAATTGTCGCTTCTTGTGTCGTATGTGAAAAATAACGCATTTCCTCAGCCGCTGCATGAGGACGAGGAAACGAAGCATCTACAGCTTATGGCTGAGGGTAACGCACGCTCGCGCAACCTGCTAATCGAGCATAATCTCCGATTGGTCGCGCACATCGTCAAAAAATTCGACAATACGGGCGAAGACTTGGAGGATCTGATTAGCATTGGGACAATCGGCTTGATCAAGGCGATTGAGAGCTTTCAAACTGGCAAAGGTACAAAGCTCGCTACTTTTGCAGCACGCTGTATTGAAAACGAAATACTTATGCATCTGCGTTCTTTGAAGAAAACACGTAAGGACGTATCCCTGCATGACCCGATTGGTACGGACAAGGAAGGCAACGAAATTACGCTAATAGATATCCTCGGTACGGAGGCCGATGATATTGTCGATAAGGTGCAGCTGAAGATTGAGAAATCGAAGATATATAAAAACCTCGATATATTGGATGACCGCGAGAAGGAAGTTGTTATTGGACGATTCGGGCTGGAGCATGGTGGGGATGAGCGGACGCAGCGGGAGATTGCGAAGGAGCTTGGGATCTCGCGGAGTTATGTCTCACGGATTGAGAAGCGGGCGCTGATGAAGCTTTACCATGAGTTTTATAAATCCAAACGTTAGACAATGTGCAGTTATCCTTGAATAAGCACCTTACTGAGCAAGCTGACGGTAAGGTGCTATTTTGCATTTGAAATCGAGGGGTACAATATAATTTGAATACTTATCACAAGTTACAAATAGTGCGTGACAGGTTTATTCGAGAAGAGGATTTTTTGCGATTAATTGAAAATAAAGATAAGCTAGAAACGGATTGGGTAAGAGTGACGCTTAGCTCGACCTCTTGCACATGTTATACAGTCCGCTAAAGGCAAGTTGTCAAGCAACGAGAGACGAAACCTGTTAACGAAAGGTACCTGATACTCGTTGAACACTAACAGGATTCTCTTAATAAGGTGTCTTTATTATGCTATTTTATGACCAAAAAATCGAGGTATGCTTGTCATTCTTGAACTATAATGCTAGATGAATGTGTACAGAAGAGGAGTAATATGGATTGTTAGTCACACCTTTGGAGCATGTTAGTTATTCAAAGAAAAATAGGGCAAATGCCGACAAGCAGCGGCCAGTATCCGGATCTTATAAGTCCGAAAGACGAATTGAAATTAGTTTGTAGACGCAGGCGCTATACTTGATTAAAATCGGTAACTGCTTTACGAAGAATTTTCCGGAGAAAATTCTGATTCTGAATAGGTATACGGGTGTCGACAAGGAGTCGCTGAAAGCTAACGGTTCTATGTGTAATTTATAGTAAGTCTGAGGAGCGTGAGAAAATGACATTTGAAAAGACCTATCTTTATAGGAATCCCAATTTGCCTCTCGAGGAGCGAGTGAACGACCTGATCGCCCAACTGACACTGGATGAGAAAATTGGGCTTATGCCACAGTACCAGATCGCAATAGATCGTCTGGGCGTGCAGGCGTACAAGCATGGTACGGAGGCGGCACACGGGATAGCTTGGCTGGGGGAAGCGACGAGTTATCCTCAGCCGATCGGTCTCGCTTGTACGTGGGATAGTGAGTTGCTTAAGAGAATCGGCGGCGCGATTGGGGACGAAGCTCGCGGCTTTTACAAGCGGAATCCGATCCTTAACGGTTTGACGTTGTGGGCGCCGACGGTTGACTTGGAGCGGGACCCTCGATGGGGTCGGACGGAAGAAGCGTATGGCGAGGATCCGGTTCTGGCCGGCAAACTAGCCGCTGCGCTCACGCAAGGCATTCAGGGGGACCATCCTTTTTACTTGAAGGCCGTTGCAACGCTGAAGCATTTTATTGGTAACAATAATGAGGCAGGAAGAGGCGATACATCTGTCAGCCTTGATCCACGCAACCTGCGCGAATATTACTTGAAGGCATTCGAGATCCCGTTCAAAGAAGGCGGAGCCCAGTCGATGATGACGGCATACAATGCGGTCAACGGAGTTCCGGCAAATCTCAGTGAGCTCGTGATCGACATCGTTAAGCGCGAATGGGGAATGAACGGCTTTGTCGTTAGTGATGCTTTCGACGTAACAGGCACGATGCGGGATCATCACTACGTAGAGACGCTGAAGGAAGCGGTGGCCCGGTCGATCCGTGAAGGCGGAATCGACAGTATTACGGACGAAGCAGCAGTAGTGACGGAGGCGATCCGCGAAGCGTTAAAGGACGGGCTATTGACAGAAAATGATCTAGATACCTCTCTTCGGAACACGTTTCGCGTTCGTTTCCGGCTCGGGGAGTTCGACCCGTCGGAACGGAATCCGTATGCAGCGATCGACGAATCGGCGATCCTCCATCCAGAGCACGCGGAGTTGGCGAGGGAGGCCGTGCAGAAAGCTGTCGTACTGCTCAAGAACGACGGGCAGATGCTGCCACTGCAGGCTGACAAGCTAAGCAAGGTTGCAATCATCGGCCCGCTTGCTGATGTTGTTTATCGAGACTGGTACAGCGGTTCATTGCCATATGCGGTTACCCCGCTGCAGGGAATCCGCGAGAGGCTGGCAGCGGAGGGGAAAGGCGCCGAAACGTCATACACCGCCGGCACTGATCGCGTGCGCATTAAGGCTGTACGTAGCGGACGGTATGTCCGGCTCAGCGAAGATTCAAAGGCACCTCTCGCTGCTCGTGCGGAGAGGCCCGAAGAAGGCGACATTTTCGAGATGTCGGACTGGGGCTGGGGTAGCCATACATTAATTGCGCTGCGCAATAGCCTCTTTGTGACAACGGACGACAAGAATTTGCAAGCGTCGGCTCATCGGATTTGGGAATGGTTTACGAAGGAAGTGTTCCAGATACGACCTGTAGACCAGGACAGTTCGCAAGTTACCGCCTCGACCTGGAACGGAACGCCTGTAACGGTTGATGATGAGACAGGTGTACTGCTCGTCGGTGACGGTCAAGCGGCTGAGATGGCGAACGATATTAACGTCGGAGGCGCAGCGGAGGTGGGCGGTTCGATTGTTGGAACGCAAGCCGACACGTTCGAGTTTGAATGCGTGTCGAGCGGCTTGGACGCGGCTGTCGAATCGGCTCGCGGCGCCGATGCGGCGATCGTGTTTGTCGGCAATCATCCACTGATCAACGGCAAGGAGACGATGGATCGGCCCGACATCACGCTGGCGGAATCGCAGGAAAAGCTGGCGCTTGCGGTAATTGAGGAGAACCCGAACACGATTGTAGTGGTCGTCGGCAGCTACCCGTTCGCCTTGAACGCTTTACAGGAGAAGGCGAAGGCGATTATCTACACCTCCCATGCGGGTCAGGAACTCGGCCGTGCTGTTGCGGACGTTCTGTTCGGCGATGTCAATCCCGCAGGCCGAGTGAACATGACGTGGTACAAGTCCGTTGATCAGCTTCCGCCATTCATGGACTACGACATCATTCGTGGCTGCCGAACGTATCAATATTTTGAAGGCGAACCGCTGTATCCGTTCGGACACGGCCTTTCGTACAGCGACTTCCGTTACGAAGCCTTGCAGTTGTCGCCGAACAGCGCTGAGGCTGGGACAGACACGGCAGTCCAGGTTTCCTGCCGTGTGACGAACATAAGCGACTGTGAGGGCGAAGAGGTCGTGCAGCTCTATGTTCGTGCAGACAAATCCCGGGTCAAGCGTCCGCGCCTTCAGCTGGCGGACTTCAAACGTATCGCCTTGGCTCCGGGAGAGTCTGCGGAGGTGACGTTCCAACTGCAGCTCGAATCGCTGGCCATCTGGGATGTAACGCGCGACCGATTCTGTCTAGAAAGCGGAACGTACTCGGTCATGCTCGGCGCTTCCTCCGCCGATTTGCGGCTTGAAGGCCGCCTTACAGTCGCCGGGGAGACGATTCCGCCGCGTGACCTTACGAAGGTGACTCGGGCCGCAAATTACGATGCGTATCAAGGCATTCATCTAGGTGAATGCATCGAAGGCGGAAGCGCCGCAGCCGTAAACGGCGATAAGGGCTGGCTTGCATTCCATGATGCAGAACTCGGTGCAGGGATCTCCGCGATCGAGCTGCGGGCCGCAGCAACTGGGGATGCTGTGGTTGAAGTTCGGTTGGATGGACCGGACGGTCCAATTGCAGGTAAGTGCAAGATTCCGGCTGGCGGAGAACAGGACTGGCGGAGCCTCACTTGCGGGCTGACAGGCGCCTCCGGCAGGCGCGACGTGTACCTAGTCTTGGATGGGCCAGTGTCTCTCGGTTGGTTCCGAATGATGGCCGATTAAATATAAATAAAGTTCCGGTATGCATGGCATTCAAGTAAAGGGGGCTGGCGTTGCTTCTATTTCAATTGGGTACTTTCCTGCCGAAGAAGCGGCGGACTTATATCGCGGCCACGAGATTTCGGCCCATACCGTCACGCATCCATTCCTGGAGCAGTCTCCGGACGACCAGATCGCGGAGGAGCTGATCGCGGACCGCCGAAATTTGGAGGCGATTGCGGGATACCCTGTACGCGGCATGAGTTATCCGTTCGGCACCTACAACGACCGCGTTGTGCACGCGCTGCCGGTGCTCGGTATCGACTATGCCCGCACCGTCCAGAGCCACGGCGGCTTCCACATGCCGGATGATCCGCTGAGATGGCATCCGACCTGCCACCACAAGGAGATGGTCGAGAAGGCGGAACAGCTGCTGTCGTCCAAACAATTTTTTAGCCGGATGGAGCTTTTGTTCATTTGGGGTCACAGCTACGAGTTCGACAACGATGACAACTGGGAGTTGGTAGACAAGACGGGAGAGCTGCTCGGCGGCGAGGAGTCGATCTGGAAAGCGTCGATGACGGACATTGTATCCTATCAGAGTGCGCTCAAAGCGCTCCGTTTCTCGGTTGATCGAAGCATGGTGCATAATCCGAATGCCCTTGAGGTTTGGGTTAGCGCAGACGGCGAAGCCGTCCGTATTGCGGCAGGCGAAACGAAGAGGCTGCGATAGCGAGTTCCCCTTAGCATTATGCCCTTTTCATTAACCCATAATCGGACAATGTCCATTTCATACTAATCCCTTAACTCTGATCTTCCACTTCTGGAGCGGACAAATCGTCAACTACACGATTGCCAAGAAAGGAACGGACGTCGAGTGTACTTCGATTCCAGCTTGAACCCGAACAAGAATGGGGTCTCAGGGTGAAGCAAGTACGCGTCAAATAGCCCCCACCTTGTCATCAAGATGGGGGCTATTACGATGGATGTTATTCTTGTTTAAATACTCGATAGGTTGTATACGGATACTGCTCTATACCTGGAATCGTGTAGATTCTGCTATAGCCTGCATCTATAAGGGCTTGTGCCGCTAAAGAACTCTTATACCCCTTTTGACAGTAAAGGATTAATGGAGTATCCTTTCTATCACATACCGAGAACGGGTTATTTGATATATCATGTAACGGTATACAAATGCTTTCCTGTATATGCCCTATTTTATAATCCTCATTAGTCCGCACATCAACAAGCATTGCAGTATTATCATTTAACATCAGCTCCCATGCTTCATCGGGGGTCAGATTTTTACTTTGAAATACTCTGCCCTCAGTCTGAGGAATACGCTGCTCCCTATCAAGCATTCTTACAACAACTTCTGCAGCTTCCGCACGAGTTAAGCTGCCCACAGCGTCGAACATGTTATTGTCACGCCCGAGCATTATACCTTTAACATACATCTGCGCTATATGCATAACGCAGGTATGGCAGGAATATAAGTCCCTAAGATTTTCTGCCGCCGACCATTCGTACTCATCTCTTTCTCCGAATTCTGTTAGAAGCGCCTCATGAACGATTCTTGCAGCGGAACGGCGCTCAATGGGTTTGCTTATGTTTGTTATATCATAGTCCTCAATTATTCCCTTATACAACGCGTAATCCATATACCCTGATGACGAACAGCCACGCGTTGGCTCTATATTGCCTTTACTGCTTCTAATTACCATTGTCACAAACTGTTCAGTAGTAACATTATCCTCGGGATGAAATAAGCCGCCATTCATCCCTGGAATAATGCCACGTTCTATAAGTTTTAAAATATATGCTTTAGCCCAATGATTATCAATATCTGATAGTTTTGCTATTCGAGTGAAGTTCTCAGGAACAAAATTCATCATCAGCGTATTAAACAGGAGTAACTCTTATGGTAACATTGTCATAGGCGTCAATACCTGTAACAGAGAAGGTCCTTGAAATGTTCGTTGTAACCTCACCTGTCCATAAATTCTTTAGGTAATAGCTTGCAGCATTTTTAAATTTTTCAGCATCCATTATTTTATGCCCAATATAGTCGATAATGCGGCTTACATCAACGGAATGCTCCTTCGTATCTCTTGAATCGCTGAGATTTATAAAGGACATTGCAATATCTCCGTTCGCAAGAGGCTTTACAAGAATATCAACACGGTTGTTATTAGCAATATAGGCCGTATCGGGATTGGTATTATCGATAGAGCAGTAAATTCTTTTTGCCTGAATACCGAGGGTATCCTGATTCAATGCGATTACTTCTTTGTTCGCAATAATCATCCATAGTTCGTCACCCTTTGTAACCCGTCTTAAATCCATTCCAAGCATAATCGGAGAATTCATCATACACCACATAGTCATATGAGTTTTACTCATGGTATTTGTAATTCCGTTCATACCGATTACAAGCATATCGGGATCGTTCCACCCCTTGTCAAGTCCGGCAAACTCGTCCATAATAACCGCCTTGCTGTACTGCGAGGTTATACTTGCGGTATTGTTTGAACTCCATTCGGCGGAGCCCGGATTACCATCAGAGCCGACACAGAAGGTTATATCATTAAGAATACGCCATGAGTCTCCAACCTTATATCCCCAGTTATGCGGCTGTGTTTTACCCCATTCACAGATTGAGAGTACAACATCATGGTCAGGGTCAGCCTTGTTCAAGCCTTCGAGCAAAGCCGCATATGAATTAAGGGTATTTTCCTGCCTTCTGTGGTTCATAAGACGTATAATATTTTCTCCCTCATTTAAGGAAACAGTTATTTCTTCCGAATCTACAAAGGTAGCTGTACTTTGGGTAAGAGGAAGCAAATTATCAAAATATCGAGTTTCAATATCTGCGTTTCCTACTGCAAGCTGAAGCCAGCGTCCAGTGCCATTCTCCTCACCGCTTGCGTAATTTATGGTTATGGCATATTTTCCGCTAGCCGGTGCGTTCACAGTAAACTCAAGCTCGCCCCAGCGGTCGCCCACAGGTGTTGTTCCCACGTTTGTTCCGTCGAATGTACCGATATTTGTCACATAGTCGCCACTGTTTTTTGATGCACCATGGCCTAAAAGCACACCGTCCTTAACAGCATTTAAAGTTATTTTCAGTTCTTCACCCGTAACCGTTATGCTTCTGATATTCGGGGCATAGGAATATTTTGAATTTGTTGAGTCTGAAAACGTTGCATTGTCCCAAAGGTAGTAGCAGTTATCAACCTTTATAAAGTCAACCCCCCAGTCAATATAAGACCTCGTGTCGACATCCTCAAAGCCACAAGTACCTACCGCAGAGCCTGCACAAAGATTTGTACCTATATCATTGTACATGCCGAATTTAAGTCCCTTGCTGTGGATGTAATCAGATAATGCCTTAAAGCCGCTTGGAAATTTAATAGTTTCATTTGAAAGTAATCCGTTAACGCGTTCGGACTTATAGCAGCCGTCATCGAGCACTACATACTTGTATCCCAGATCCGCAAGTCCCAAATCAACAATTGCGTCTGCCATTGCTTTTGTGAGTACCTCGTTGTTCTTACTACCAAAAGCATTCCAACTGTTCCAGCCCATGGCAGGGAGGCGTCCCTGCTTTTTATCTAAAAGCACCTTACCGTTTGAGAAAGCCGGAAACATATAGTCAGGATCCGTGATCTCGTCCGGCGCAGTCCTTGATGTAGCTCTAGCCGATACGGAGGTAGATATTGAATTTAAATTCATAAACTTGTCCATAAGAATTCCTCCTTAAACTTGCATTTTCATTGTTATGATAAGACAAATAAATGTGTTAATAAATATGTTTTTATCGAGTGATTATGGGGAAATGTGATATATTAATTTCGGGAGCTGATTTCAATGAAATTATATTATGCAAAAAGCCCTTTAATCTCATCTGATATTTATCCAATGCAATATGGTGAACAGCAGTGTGATAACGGATATTCCTTTGGACCTGCAGTGCGTAACTTCTATTTAATCCATTACATTTACAGCGGGCAAGGCGAATTGCATATTAATAAAAAAGCTTATAAAGTACATGCAGGACAGTTTTTTCTGATTTATCCGAAACAAACTGCATATTATAAGGCAGATGACAATGAGCCTTGGCTGTATCGCTGGATTGAGTTTGACGGCAGCTTTTCGGAAAAGCTTATGACTGTGACAGGCTTCTCACACGAAAACCACGTAATAAATGATGATAATGGCGTCGGAAACGCACTTAAGAATATAATAGATTTAGGCTGGTCTGACTTTGAAACAATCATGAGCCATTTTTGGCCATTTATAGCGGCACTTACGAAGGGTAAATTATTAAAGAAAGATGAGAATACAGCAGAAACATATGTCTCTTATGCAAAAAACTATATAAGAAGTAATGTTCACAAAAGGATATCAGTCTCTGAAATTGCACATTTTTTAAACATAGACCGCAGTCATCTGGCACGTATCTTCAAAAGCATTTGCGGCATAAGCACACAGCAGTTTATAATTTCTCTTAAAATGGAGATGGCTTCACAATCACTCAAAAAAAGCAGTATGACCATTAAAGAAGTTGCCAATAGTGTCGGATATGACAATCAGATGGAATTTTCGAAGCTGTTTAAAAAACACTTTAATATGACTCCCACACAATGGAGAGAACAAGATATCTTTCAACAGTCCATAAATAACTATGAACTAAATCCTTTTCTTAAGTAACGAGTACATTACAGGCACCGGGCATTACGCTTTCTTCCAGTATTTAGAATCGGGAAATCTCGACCAAGACGCCGTGCAATGTGCGCCTGCCATAGAGTTGGCCGATTGCCTGTCCGGAGTTGAAGCCAGCAAGACGACGGTTACGCTGGATGGGAACCCTGTACAGCAAGATGAGGTAATACCGTCTCTGATTCGGAGAAGAATCAAGGATTCTAATCTGAAGCTGGAAATGAAAAATATTGGGCGAGTGACCAAAACTGATGTAGCGATCATGTACATTCAGGGAATCGCGGATCATAAAGTGGTAGATGAAGTTCGCTGCCGTCTTGAACGTATTGATATAGACGGGATATTGGAAAGCGGCAATATTGAAGAATTGATCCAGGATGCAACATACACTCCAATCCCTACGATTTACAACATAGAACGGCCGGACTCGGCGGCAGCAGGCCTTCTGGAAGGCCGGATCGCTATTTTGGTTGACGGTACTCCCTTTGTGTTGCTGGTCCCGGTTCTCTTTACGCAATTTTTACAAGCGCCCGAAGATTATTACCATTGTTTCGACTTTGGCTTGATCCGAATGTTACGTTTTTTTGCTTTTTGCGTTGCCATGCTCGCTCCCGCCGTTTACATATCCATAAGCACTTTTCATCAGTCGTTTATACCTTCTCAGCTCCTGATCAGCCTTGCCGCCCAGAGAGAAGGAATACCTTTTCCGGCCTTTGTCGAAGCGTTGATGATGGAGCTCACGTTTAAATTCTTGCGCGAAGCCGGAGTTCGCATGCCGCGAACTACCGGACAAGCGATATCCATTGTCGGCTCACTCGTGCTTGGTCAATCCGATTGCAGCTCAACGTTGATATGCGTACCCGGTGAAACCTTAAAGATAGTACAAAGCGGCGATAAGCTAGCTCGGTCAGCCGCAATGCAAAGTATAGCTTACAACTGCACAAAAATCCCTCCCGTCGCCGGCGACTAATGTATAGTTCGCTCGAACGTAAGGATTCCTATTTTAGACAGCATAAATCAAAATATAATTCTGGAAATTAATTCACGCGGGCAGGGGTTACAATCAAAGGCATGGAAATTTAAGATGTACGGCTTAACATTGAACGCGTAGCTACACGAATTCGAAATGGCGGTCGCCATATCAGATACCGAGGATATCCTTAGGGGTCATCAGACCCCTCGTCAGGCAATCTGATCGACCATCTGAAACTGATCGACCATCTCATTGTCGTTGACAATAGCAGTACCGCCGGTGAGATTGTATTGGAAGCGGATCGGAACTCATTAAGCATCATGTGACACAGCTACCAGAGTGGGTTTAAGTCATCGATGACCGCTTACAGGAGAGAAATCATAAATGGGTATAAACCGATTTCTGTCAGATGATGGAAGTCGGTTTATTTTTGTTCCGAAATTACATCGGGTCATGTTCACAATGTCAAAAAGTTCGACAATACAGGGGAAGATTTGGAAGATTTGATCTCGATTGGAACGATCGGTCTGATCAAGGCAATCGAGAGCTTCCAAACCGGAAAAGGTACGAAGCTCGCTACTTTCGCGGCACGTTGTATTGAAAACGAAATACTTATGCATTTAAGGTCATTGAAGAAAACACGTAAAGACGTTTCATGAGTTTTATAAGGCGAAGCGTTGAAGGTTTTGGATGAGTCATGTTAGTTAATTATTGAATCTTACAAAAACACATCCTACTGATCAACTGGTTAGTAAGGTGTGTTTTTTTCTTCTATTAAATTATGACCTGCAAAGATTACGCATCAGGAACTAGGAGCTATTCGTATTCAAAGGACTCCCTCTGTGAAAATGCGACATCTTCTACGCTTCATTCGTCGTCTAAATGCATAACATGCCACTGTTTGTATATATATGATTAATTCTGAAGGCTGGTCCTAACAGATTAGGAGGAGAACAAGATGACTTTCGTGATGACAAATACACGCATGTATGCAAAAGGAAATTACGTCCGCACCTACACGGAGGTTCCGGCTACCGCTCCCGGCTTCGAATGGCGTGACGGCATGGTTAGCGGCAATGGCGAGAATGGATATATCACGTCAGGCTCGCCTTATGCGGACAGCTTTATTTTTCAAAATATGTGGTTCAACTATCCATCCACCCATCCTAGAGAGATTCCAGAGGAGTTGACGGGGCAGCTTGCCGAAGCCAGGTGGAATGTTTTTAACCAAAATGACCAATGGAAAATTACGTTTCCGGACGGTACAACCAGAAAAAGAACCTTTTTTTATAGCTACCATCCCGGTCACCAGCTCAGGCTAAGCACGGCTAACAAAGGAAGTGTGTCGGACTACGAGCGATGGACGAATTATGAAACGGCGGAGACGGGGGTGCGCTACAACGACGAGCTTGGCTCGTGGATTCGAACATCGTTTACGTCTAGAGAGGACGACGTATCGATCACGAAGATAACGCAATCTTCGACTGGCGCAAAGATTAACATGGTGATCTCGATCGATGACATTTCGAATATGTGCAGAGCACAGAATGCGGCTTCCGAGGTTACGGCGCTTCAATATAAAAAGTTGGTCGACCCCGATGCAGCATATATCGCCTTAGTTGCCCATTACCCTTCCTATCCCGGGAGCGAGCTGATCGACGGAGGATACGCAGGGCTGACACAGGTTGTTGTGGTAAATGGTACCAGGAAGAAAGTGCTGCTCCCTGACACGAACGAACTGATGAACGTCGGTACCGAGAAGAACCCGGCCATTCAAATTATTAATGCGGATGCCGTCTATTTAATCACGCAAACCGACCGGACCCATGAAATGGGTAAAATAGAGGATTTTTCCGAGATGTCGCGATACGCAATCGTCGATCAACTATTTCGGAATACGAATGCCGTTGCCGACAAATATAAGGACGCATCTGGTCATTTCGATTACTCCGCCGCCCTCGCACCACATGTCCAAAAGCATGCATCTGAATATAACGCTGTGAGCTTTTTCATTCACGGGGACGAAGCTGACAAGCACGTGGACAACCTGGCGCTGATCAACGCTCAAAAAGCGTCGGCGACCAAAGTCAATCATGCGTTTATGGAGCAGGCGTATAACCAGGGACGGTATGCCATGATCTGCAGCAGCGGCTCCAGCGCGCCTCGCTTGTACGGGATGTGGACCGGGGAATGGAATCCCGGCTGGCGCGGCATCTACACCCTTGATGCTAACGTCAATTTGCAAGTCGCATCGATGAATACGGGCCATTTAACCGAAGCGCAGCTTGGCTATATTACGTTTTTCTTGAGAAACGCACCGGACTTTGAATACAATGCGCGATTGGCGTACGGGATGCATGATGCGCTGCAGGTGTCGGTCAACTCCGACGGCGACCGCGGGATGCATGTGGAATATGACAACGACTATCCGTTTCAATACTGGAATGCCGGGGCGAGCTGGTGTTTGCTGCCCATCTATGAATACTGGCAGTGTTACGGCAACCGGCACATTCCGATCCATGTCAACATGAGGATGCATGATCTGCAGCCGCTGCTCGGCGTCAAGGATGGTGGACTGACCGATGAAGAATTCGCGAAGATCCTAAACCGAGGGTATTTAGATTTGGAAAGGGATATTTTGCTCCCTCTGCTTACAAAGCAAGCTAATTTCTGGGAACAGATCTGCACACCGGAATACTACACGGATACGAACGGCAAAGCATGCCATCAGGGCGGAAAAACGGCCATGCAGCCAGGCGAAAAATATATGATCATCCCGGCCTACTCGCCGGAGAATAACCCGATCGGCTATAACAGCACGATTACTGCCAATGCCGCCATGGATATTTCGGCAGCGAGAGACGGACTTCAAATGGTCATCATGTTGGAAAAGGCCGTAAAACGGGACGGTTACGAGGCTGAAATCGCCAAATGGGAAGCTTTGCTAGCGCTGCTGCCGGATTACAAATATGACGTTGATGGCGCTTTACGCGAATGGGCGATGAGCGAATATACGGAGAATAACAATCATCGGCATCTGAGCCATCTGTATCCGGCTTGGCCGGCTTATGAAACGCAAAATGATAGGGCATTGGCTCAAGCTGCAAAGATCGCGCTCGAGAACAGAGACAAATACAATACGGAGGATGCGACTGCGGGGCATGGCTGGGTGCATAAGGCACTTGTCAATGCGAGGTTAAAAAATGGTGACGGAGTGCTTTCATCGCTATTGCCAATGATGACCGAGACCGGATATTACGCCTCCCTTATGACAGACCATGATACAAACAGAAGAAACAACACCTATTGCACGGATACGGCATTTGGCGTCGTCGGGGCAGTAAATGAAGCGTTACTATTCTCGAATACGGGCGAAATCGAGGTTCTGCCGGCATTGCCTTCCGACTGGAAAGTGGGATCCATTAATGGACTTATGGCAAGAACCCGGGTTGAGGTTAAGGAGTTAACCTGGGATCTATTATCCAAAACGGTGCGCGTTACGCTCCATTCAAGCGAAAATGATAATGTGATTAAATTACAAGCGGGCATACCTTGGACTGATGCAGTAGTTAACGGCAGTGCCATAAAGGTGATTCAGGAGGGGCTTGGAAAATACGTCCATTTAACGCTGAATGCAGGGATTGATGTTACAGTTGTATTTAATTTGGCTTAATCTTGCTAAGTAAAGCTATTCGTTAAAGAGCCCTGGCACTGGAAGAACCGGAAGCAAGGGCTCTTTGAATTGGAAAATAAAAAGGGATGAGCCACCTTGAAAAAGGACACCAAAACCTGCGAAATGAACCGTTTTCACAAAATGTATGCGCTTTTATAATTTGAGTTAGGAAGGCGGCAGACGGTTAGCCCACACAAAGAAAATCGAAAGGAGAGGCGGAAATCATTCAAAACGATCTGTTTATAAAGCGGTTTCAGAAGCAGCTTCCCTTCCAGCTGTTTGTATGGATCGGACTTGCTTTTCTGCTGGTGTTCAGCTATATTCCGATGTTCGGCATTATCATCGCATTTAAAAATTATAAAATCTCGACCGGCATCGACGGTATATTCACCAGTTCTTGGGCAGGGCTGACACACTTTAAGGAATTGATCAACGACTATAACTTCCCGATGCTGGTGCGCAATACGCTCGTTTTGAGCGTATTGAAAATCGTTTTTTCATACCCGATACCGATTCTGTTCGCTATCCTGCTTAGCGAAGTAAGGCATGTGTTTCTAAAGCGGTTCGTGCAGACCATCAGTTATTTGCCTCATTTTATCTCTTGGGTCGTCGTAACCGGCATCTCGTATGCCTTCTTCTCGTCGGGGTTCGGCATCTTCAACGATCTGCTGCTATCCCTGCATCTGATCAAGGAGCCGCTCAATATTTTGACGGATCCGGACTCGTTCTGGGGGCTCGCGGTTTCGACGGCGATTTGGAAGGAAGCGGGGTGGTGGACGATTATTTTCCTCGCGGCGCTTGCCGGCATCGACCCGTCGCTTTACGAGGCGGCGGAGATGGACGGCGCGAGCCGGCTCAGACGAATCTATCACATCACGCTGCCGGGGTTAAAGGGCGCAAGCATCGTTGTGTTGATATTGACGATCGGAAGCATGCTGGGCGGCGGGCTGGTCGGTTCGAACTTCGAGCAATCCATGCTGCTTGGTAATACCCTTAACAGCGAGACTTCGCAGATCATTCAGACTTACGCGTTCACGATCGGTTTAGCGCAGGGGAGGTTCTCATTTGCGACTGCGATCGATCTAATGCAATCCGTTATTTCAGTCTTCTTAATCTTCACAAGCAACGCTATTGCGAAGCGCGTCTCGGGTACCGGGTTGTTCTAGCAACATAAGAAACAGGAGAGTGGTAAACCATCATGCGCCGAAAAAAAACGACCGAAGACCGGGTGCTGGACACGATCATTTCCGTTATTCTTTTTATCGTCGTCTTCGTGACGCTCTATCCTTTCTACTACATCCTATTGATTACGCTTAATGCGGGCACGGACACCGCGGTCGGCGGCATGTATTTGTGGCCGCGGCAATTTACGCTCGGCAACTATATATACTTTCTCGAGGATCCGAAGTGGATCAGCTCATTCGGAATTTCGATGCTGCGTACGATCGTAGGAACCGCACTTGGGGTCCTGTTCACCGGCATTGTCGCCTACGGACTAGCCAAGCGCGACTTGATCTTCCGCAAAAGCTACTTCCTGATCGTCGTTGTGGCGATGAATTTCTCCGGGGGATTAATTGCCTTCTACATCGTGCTGAAAAGCCTGGGCTTAATTAATACGTTCGGCGTCTACGTCATTCCGGGCATGCTGAACCTGTTTTTCCTGCTGATCGCGATCACGTTCTTCACCGAAATACCCGAGGAGCTTGGTGAATCGGCAAGGATCGACGGCGCCTCGGAGGTTCGCATTTTCACTAAAATCATTTTGCCTGTCTCCATGCCGCTTCTGGCGACGATGAGCTTGTTCATCGGCTCCGGGCAATGGAACGCATGGCTTGATTCGGCTTATTTCGTACAGGATGAGGGATTGCGAACGCTAACCTACCGCATGATGCAAGTGATTAATCAGACGATGGTTCCATCGGGCGAAGCCCAGTCGGCAGCAATGTCAAGGTCTAGCGTTACACCGTTCTCGATTCAAGCGACGGCAATGGTCGTTTCCATTGTCCCGATTCTCGGTGTCTATCCATTCCTGCAAAAATATTTTGTATCCGGCATGATGCTTGGCTCGGTCAAAGGCTAATTTCGAATATGGTTTTTCGGTTGTCTTGCTGAAGGAAGCCGGGCATCCTTAAAATAATTAAGAGCATGGGGGTATAAACATGAACAAAAGCTTTAGATTACTTATCGTTCTGGTCGCAGCAATGTCATTGGTTTTGTCGGCATGCAGCGGCAACGCCGGCAATGCGCCTGCAAACAGCGGCAAGGCCAATAACGGAGAGGAAAGTGCGACCGGGAATGGAGCCGGCGATAGCTCCAAGCCTCCGGTCGAGCTGACGATGTTCGTGGATGCCACCTGGTACCCGTTCCAGGATTGGACGGGCGAAATACCGGAGGCAATTACGAAGGCAACCGGCGTCAAGCCAAAGGTAACGGTGGCAACCGACGACAAGCAGCTCGCCTTGATGGTTGCTTCGGGCGATTTGCCCGACATCGTCGTATCCTTTAACTTCAAGCTTATGTCAGACGGAAATTTAAGTTTGCCCTACAATGAAATCTTTCCGAAATACGCGCCAAACGTGAAGTTCGACCCGGTCAAAGAGCTTGTGAACACGGTAAGCGACGGCAATTATTACGCGATCCGCAACGATTTCTCTTCCGAAGCAGAGTGGAAGGCCAATCCCTACGCCCATATGATGGTACCTGGATTGACGATGCGCAAGGACATTTTGGAGGAGCTCGGCAATCCGTCCATCAAGACGATTGACGATCTGGATAAGGTGTTCGCCGCAGTCAAGGAGAAGCATCCCGAGATGGTGCCGCTTATCTTGAACCCGAACTGGCAGCGGCCTTATTTCGATACCCAATTCGGCGCTGCGGGAGGCTTTGTCGACAAAGACGGCAAGATCGAATATTCCCTCAGACAGAATGCGACTCGCGATTCGATGCTCTATATAAATAGCTTGTACCGCAACGGGTTTGTTACTTCTGAGAATTTCGCCTACAAAAATGAGTCTGAAACCGAGCAAATGATGTTGGCCGGCAAGGGTTTTGCTTATACGTGGACTTATTCCGGCGCGGACCGTCTTAACGCTAGCGGTAAGGAAAGCGGTTTAGAATTCGTACAGCTTGCCGAGCCGCTTGGCGACAAGGCATCCGTCATCAGCACCGGAACCGGTGGAATCGGCGTATATGTGACGAAGGATAACAGGGACGTGGAGGCGACGGTAAGATTCCTGGAGTATTTGTATTCGGAGGAAGGCTGGCGGTTGGCTGAATGGGGAATTGAAGGGAAAGACTGGACATGGAATGAGGCGGGTTATCCGGAGTTCAACTACAATGTTCAGGATTTGGAGGTTCTGAAGCAAAAGGGCGTGTATTGGTGGGGAGTACCGACGGAAACTGGCGTCGGTATGGCTCTGGGCTCCTATAAAAGCGGATCGGAGACGACACGTCAAGGGGAGGCCTACTCTAAAATTACGACGTTTAACCCGGCCATAGGGATGATTAATCCGGAAACCGATTCGCCTGAGCAGATCATCCGGACCAATATCGACAATATGGTGAGGACGGAGGTTACGAAGGTGTATTTGGCGCCGACGGAGGAAGAAGCTTTGCGGGCGTATGAGGACATGCTGGAGAAAGCGGAGAAAATAGGCATGGCGAAGCTGGAGGCATGGGCGACCGGGCAATACGGTCCATTAAAGGAAAAGTATGATGCGTTGACGAGGTAACGCAAACCATTAAAGCTCATAGGAAAAGCAGGCTCACTAGAGGGCTGCTTTTCCTATGAGCTCCTTCGATTTTTACCAACTTGTCCAGGGGAGAGTCGATAATGCGCATCAGCACCAAGATGATTATAGGCTATCTTTTTCTCGTTGTGCTCCCGTTCCTTGTCTTTGCGATCTTTATTTATAATCAATTGCATGAGCGATTAATGACCCAGTATCAACTGACCAATCAGCAGAATATTGAGCAGCAGGCCGCTAACCTCGACGCTGACATGGCCAAAATCGAGTCGTTGTATTCCATATACCAGAACAATACCGCATTAATTGATTTTTTGCGGGGTGATTATACAGATGACCGAGAGCTTATTTATTCGTTCCTGAAGGAAATCAGTCCCGCCTTCTCTTTCGCTTCCCTCGGGGAGCCGATGGTCAAGCAGATCGTTGCGTATCCGAAAACCGGGAAGCGGCTGCTCTCCGTTCCTGAATTCGGGGACTATTCGGAGCTTGGCGACATGCTAAGCGCGGAGGATATGGCAAGTCTTCGTCCTGCCAAAGGATTGTGGAAGAAATCTTTTGAATCGGCCTCCGGTCCCGTCCTGACCTATTACCATAAGCTCTATAACGACACGTATACCAGCGAGCTCGGAATTCTCCGAATACTGGTGAAACCGGCGCTAATCGAGGAATTTATTCAAGCGCTAAGCGCCATGCATCCGAATAACGCGATCTTGCTGACCGGCTCGGATGGGGAGATTGTCTACGCGGTCAGGGATACGCAGCTTAGCCCCGTGCAGCTCGCGGATATTCAAGCGGCCATCCGGCGCAGGGAAGACAAGTCGTTTCTGGCAGACCGCGGTAAGCTGCTAGTGAATACGGTGCGGGCGACGCGGCTTGGCTTAACCCTCGTCGAGGTAAACCGGCAGGACACCCTTTTCCAAACGATGTGGACCAAGCTGTGGTGGGCGGGTGCGGGAGCTGCGCTGCTTATTCTTCTGTCGGTTTTCTATTACGTTCTAATATCGTCATTGATTAAACGGATCTTATTGCTGTCCCGGCACATGAGGAAGGTCAGTCAGGATTTTCTAGGGAATCCCTATACCGGCAAGCCCGGCAAGGATGAGATCGGCTTTCTTATTTCGAACTATAACGTAATGATCGGGCGCATCGATGAACTGGTCAACCGCGTCCAAAAGGTGGAATTGCTGAAGAAGGAGGCGGATTTCAAAATGCTGCAAGCGCAAATTCAGCCTCATTTTCTGTACAATACGCTGGAGACGATGCGAATGCTGGCCAGATCCAACCATGATCATAAGGTAGCTGAGATGGCATTTTCATTAGGCAATCTCCTGAGATACAGCTTATCCAAAACGGCCGATACGACGCTGAAGGAAGAGGTTGAGCATGTCCGTTCGTATATCGCCATTCACCAAATCCGGATGCGGGATTTGAAGGTTGAATTCGAGTTGGACGAACGCTTCTTATCGCTCCGTTGCCCGCGATTTATTTTGCAGCCGCTTGTTGAAAACGCTTTGCTCCATGGATTGTCCGGGAAAAAGAGAGGCAAGCAAATCGCCGTTCGGCTGACGCAAGACCAAGGCTTCGCGCTCATCGAGGTATGCGACAACGGGAAGGGCATCGGGCAGGACAAGATCGTGGGATTGAGAAAAAAGATAAACGGAGAACCGGCTGCCGCATTCATCCATCAAGGTACGGGGATAGGGCTTAACAACGTGGCGGAAAGAGTCAAAGCTTATTTCGGCCAAGAATCGGCAATGTCCATCGAAAGCAAGATCGGCGAATGGACGAGATGCTCACTTAAACTTATGCTGGAGGAGGATAGCCATGCTCAAGCTGATGATTGTGGATGACGAGCCTATTATTCTGTCGGGGATCAGGGACATGGTCGAGCAAGCGAATACGGCATTTACGAGGATCGCGACAGCTTGCGATGGGACGGAAGCGCTGGACATGATGGCCTACTTCCGGCCGGACGTCATCATTACCGATATTCAGATGCCGGAAATGGACGGCCTCTCCTTCATTCGACAGGCAAAGGCAAGGAATGTCACGCGATTCATCATTCTTTCGGGATACGACGTCTTTCAATACGCTCAGGATGCGATACGCCTGCAGGTTGCGGAATATTTGCTGAAGCCGATTGACGAGCGGCAGCTTATTGAACTATTGAAGCGTATGGCCCTTGAGATAATCGGACAGCAGCATAACATTGCTTCAACCATTAGCGAGAAGGAACTGGATGTAGAGCAAAATTCCATTAATGAGCATGTCAAAATGCTGAAGGACTATATTCATAATAACTTCATGAAGGATATCTCGCTGTCCGACGCGGCGGCTTACTTGAATCTACATCCGGCGTATACCGGCCAATTATTTAAGAAGGAGACGGGCGATTCGTTCGTACACTACATTAATCAATGCCGAATTGACAAAGCAAAAGAATTGCTTGCCGGCAGGAACCAAGTTGCTCTCGAGAAGATCGCAGCCTGCGTAGGCTTCGAAAACCGCCGCACGTTCTATAAAGTATTCCGCAAATATGTTGGCCAAACGCCCGGAGAGTATAGGGAACGCATGCAACGCCCGACACAGAGTATCGATTATTTATAAGAGCTTGTGATGCCCCCTATATGTGCTTGGCGTTATACCGTAATGCTTTTTAAAGGTTTGACTGAAGTGCTCAAGCGTCGCGAAACCGGTTTGTTCCGCGATATGGCTTACAGACATCGGCGTTGTCGCAAGAAAATAGGCGGCCGCGCTCATTCTCGCCTGCTGCCGCTTCTGCGTGAAGGATACGCCGTAGCGGCTTTTTAGCGTTCTTTCCGTCTGCCTCACGCTAAGTCCGAGCCTGTCGGCCAGGGATTGAAGCGTAATCGTCGCATATTCGCCTAGAAAGCTGTTCTCGATGATGACGAGCCGGTTATCGTCGAGCGTTTTTAGCTGTACGGGACGAAGCGAAGGACGATTGCTTGTATAATTTCGGACCAGCTTAATAATTAACTGCTCAATGATCCCGATTACCATCGAGTAATATCCTATATGTTGTTGCGTGGTTTCATGTGCCAGCAGTTGGAACAACGGCAGCATCTGCTGTGTATCCTGTCCGATCCAGAACGGCGTACGGACTACGATATCCGCCATGTGCGCGAGGTCCTGCTCCTTCGTAGTCTTGTCAGCCAAGCCATCGATGTCCCCGATCACTTCAAAGCAAATGCAATATTCGGCCATGGGGTCTTCAGGATTCGTAATCTGTTCGTGAGTCACATCAGGACCGGTCATAAAAAGGGTGTTGGCCGATATCGGATAACGTTGGCCGTTTGCGACCAAGGTGCCTTGCCCTTGCGGAATGAAATGCAGCTCGTAGCTTTTGTTGCTGTGCGCGTGTTCCTGAAATGAGCTGTAAAAATAGCCGAATCGAACGTAAAGGATGTTCAGCATAAGATCGCCGAAAGGGATCTTCACGTCCATATGGTCCATGTGTATGGGAGGAAAATTCATGGGTGGAACCTCCGTTTCCTTTCCTCCATCTTAGCTCTGTCGGAATGTATCCGCAACGTATGAATAGGAATCGAATAGCTAGGGGTATCGCAGATTTTAAAAACTTGGCTCTAATGTTAATTTGAAAGTTTAGTAGGATCGATCCCTTGCGGGAAGCGAAGCGATAGATAAATTTTGATCCAGACTGTTCTTTTAGAGCAGTCTATTTCTGTATTTGAACGCTAATGCTGTTTTGTGTCTTTTAAGGACACGATCTGTGATATACTTCAATTATAAAATGCTGATTATAAATTCTGAGTGGCCGGAGGGAAGTTATGAATCGCATACAGGATCTTCAAAAGCTGATAAAGTTAACGGGAGATCGCGCCAAGTTAGATGCTAAGGCTAATGGTACCTATGTCGTCTACAAAACAAAAGATGGGAAGTTTGTGAAAGAATATAGCAATGGGAATATCGAACAAATTGAAAAACAGGAAAATGATCATGAGTGAACCAACTGCTGTTATGTTTGTTTTCGCTGGGAATAATGGCAGCGGAAAGAGCACAATTCGTAATCTAATTATCGATAGACTTGGGATTAGTGTTAATGTTGATCCAGATGCATTGGCACGCCGTATTGATAACGAAAATCCTGAAAAACATAGGGTATCGGCAGGTAAAGACGCTATCAAGTTGGTTAGGGAGTGTATAAAGAACAAACGTGATTTTTCAATTGAAACGACTTTAGCAGGTGGGAATGCTATTCGTCAAATGCAAGAGGCGAAAGATAATGGGTTCGAAGTGATTATGTTTTACGTAGGTCTAGGAGATTTCCGATTGAATATAGATCGGGTTGCTGTACGAGTTAAAAATGGTGGACTTGATATTCCTACAGAAGACATCATTAGAAGAGATCAAACCTCTATGAAGAATCTGCTTGCTCATCTATACCTTCTTGATCACTTAATTGTTATTGATAATAGTGACTTAGATGGTGTGATTGTATTGGAAGCTGATGTCAACCATAATGTAATAAAATATATGGCTGAGACTATTCCTAATTGGGTGAAAGCGATAGAACAGCACTTACAAAATGAAATAGATACTGATGAATGAACCAATCGATGTGACATCACAAAGGTTGGTTCATTTTTATTACCATGAATGATGCTTGAAATGACATCAGGTTGTGTCCACAACGTCAAAAATGAGGATTTAGAGTTTGATCTCGATTGGAACGATAGGACTGATTAAAGCGATCGAGAGCTTTCAAACCGGCAAAGGCACAAAGCTCGCGACGTTTGCGGCACGCTGTATTGAAAACGAAATACTTATGCATTTAAGATCGTTGAAGAAAACTCGCAAAGACGTTTCCCTGCATGACCCGATCGGTACGGACAAGTAAGGTAACGAAATTACGCTTATAGATATCCTCGGCACCGAGGCCGATGATATTGTCGATAAGGTGCAGCTGAAGATCGAGAAATCGAAGATATATAAGAACCTTGATATATTGGATGACCGCGAGAAGGAAGTTGTGATCGGCCGCTTCGGGCTCGAGCATGGCGGGGATGAGCGGACACAGCGGGAGATCGCGAAGGAGCTCGGCATATCGAGAAGCTACGTGTCGCGGATCGAGAAGCGGGCGCTCATGAAGCTTTACCATGAATTTTACAAAGCGAAACGTTGAAGAACATGTGTATGAAGTTCGCTAAGAATTAACTGGTTTTAATAACACCTTACTGAGCAAGAAGTCGGTAAAATCTGTCCATAACTATACTAGCAAAGCTAGTATCGTTAGGAGAAGTATTTCATGAAAAGAAATGACGGATCCATTGAGTTGAGACTTGCTCGGGTTACCCAAAATGGGCTGGTATTAGATGAAAAAAATTATACGAATGCTAGGATGGTAAAATGTAATTGGTTTGAATCCGCCAGATTACATGGGGAATGGGAGGTGCCAGTGTTATATAATCAGCAGAAACCAAACAAGCTTGTGTTTTTTGATTTCGATGAATTGGAAATTGCGTCAGCTATTTAAAATGAGCAGAATGAAAAAAAGAATGATCTCGAGGCTTATTTTATTGCTCTTAACGAATTGAGAGAAAAATTCTTCTCAAAGAAAAAATAATTGAAGAGTTCATAAGGAATTCGTTACGGCATTGAGTATAGGTTGTACGAATGAACGCAGAAAGAAGGGACTAAAACAATAGGTTTCATTACTGGCAGCTATGAGGTTAGGGGTTCCGATCCCTCTATGATTCACCATAACAATTCGCCAAACCCTTGAGAAATCAAGGGCTTTTTAGTTATTATATAATGTTTGAATTTTTTTATTTTATTACAAATTGCGGAAAAAATGTGGATAAATTTTAATACTTGTTCGTAACAAAAATTATTGACGTTAGAAGAAAAAGTCGGTCAGATGACGCAGTTTGATTGGGACTTCCATGCCAGGTGCAAATGTCTGTAATTTAATGTAGATATATAGATAAAGTTCCTGTTTTGGCTTAGAATCATACCTTAATTCAACTTCTGTTAATTCATGTGTGCACATGAGACGTGCACATGACGCATATAATGCAATGATGGCCGATTACTTATGAGGAGAGAAGGGAAGGGATGAAAAGAGCATTCACTGTACGGTTTTCCCGTAAGTCCTCTAACGATAGTCAGCTCGGGAAAAAGAAGGCGTTAATTGTTCAGGGAGGATGGGAAGGTCATCTCCCCAAAGAAATTGCCGGTATTCTTGCAGGGATCTTGAAGGAAGAAAACTTTGATGTAGAGATTTCCGATACCTTGGATGTTTTTCTGGATCGGGAAAAATTGAAAAAAGTGGATCTGATAGTTCCGATCTGGACCGTCGGCACCGTAACGGAGGAGCAGTTGAATTCGTTCCTGTCCGCGGTGGAAAGTGGGACCGGCGTTGCTGGGCTTCATGGGGGCTTGATCGATGCTTTTCGCGGGGAAATCAGATATCAGCTCATGATCGGCGGGCAGTTTGTTTGGCATCCCCCGGAGAACGTTACTTACCGAGTGCACGTCACAGATCCGAATCACCCTCTCGTGAAGGGCATTCCGGACTTTACCGTCACATCGGAGCAGTATTATATGCTTGTCGACCCGGCCAACGAGGTGCTGGCCACCACCTATTTTGAAGGTTCTCCGCCTGAGGTATGGAGACCGGTCGTTATGCCAACGGTGTGGATCAAAAAATACGGCAAAGGCCGGGTGTACGCCAATGCATTGGGACACTCGCCGGAAGTGGTAATGATGCCCCAAATTTTCGAGATGATAAGACGAGGGATGATTTGGGCCGCGAGGTAAACGGATTACTTATATCTTCCAACGATCTTCACACTCAAGGCCAATGAAAAAAATCTTTACATATCCCCCCTAGGGGGATGTTTTTTGTTTTGAGGTGATATTATGAGTGAACATCTAGGCCGGGGAACACGTATGAGGATTTCCGCAAATATATGGAGTTTGTGTTCATTTATGCGGGATCGCTGTATTTGTCGCAGGCCGGGAGACCGGGAAGAAGCTGTACATGTTGGCCAAAAGCTACATGCCGGCGCAAAACATTCAAGTTTTGGCGAATCCGAACGACAAGGGATTAAGCCCGTGGTACGTGCTGGACGATCAACAAGAGGACATCCTCATGAGCTTCAATTGTCCCTCCAGGCAAGTCATATCGTCCGAAGTACGGACCGCTTCCCTTTTGGATGACTAAGAGCTTCTCATCGTTGAAACAGATCCCGTATGCACCCTAGATGTCGGTGCCATTGCTCATTTTCGATCATTTACGCACCTTACCGAATCTTTTTCATCCTTTAAGATAACTGGCAGTCGCTTGATGAAACAGTCGATAAGACGTCTCGAGTCCGTCTTTCCCTATAGAGATATCGGGCGATAGACCGAAGCAGCCGATCTCGGATCAACTAGATATAAATCTCCGTCAGCTTGAACAGATATTTGCAAGAAGCTCTGAATAGGCAGTGGGCTTACGGTCCCGAAATGCAGCATAGGTTTTGTTCCATCTATTATGAATCACTAATAAATTATACTAAGCTTGCCCATAATAGTGCACAGGAGGTGTTAATTTGCCAAATAACTCTATGTCCTCAGGTGTAAGCAGTAGCCCGGGAGCGACTCAAACCACTCCTGGGACGATTGCTGATGGGACTATCGGTGAAGGTGCTAAGTCCAAGACGCCCATATCGACGAAGCTCGAAGATAACCGACTTCGTCTGGAAGAGGTTTTCCGCAATTGTGCCGATGTAACGTATTTACCCTGGAAGTTCGGTCCGAACATGTCGAGACAAGCGTTATCAATCTATTTCGACACGATCATTCAGAGAAAGAAAATCAATTATATGAAGACGGTTCTTCAGGATCTGGTCATGCATGAAGTCGGACCGGGGACGGAAGTGACAACGGAGAGCGTCATTCAGCATTTCGAAGATAAAGGTGTTTCAGCCGAGTCGGCGAGGTTGGTGTACGATTTTGAGACGGCTGTGGATAAAATTTTGGATGGTTTTTTGGTCATATTCTACGACGGATGGGACAAGGTGCTTATATTCGAAGCAACCGGCGTGGAAACGAGACAGATCACCGAGCCAGTAAATGAAATTGTTGTTCAAGGTCCAAGAGAGAGCACGGTAGAGAATATTAAAAAAAACATCGGCCTGCTTCGTCACCGATTAAAAAGTACGAATTTTAAACTGGAAATAACGAGCGGCGGTGGCGAGACTCGAACGGAGATTGTATATGGTTATCTGGAAGGCAGTGTCGATCAGGAGCTGCTGGCAGAGTTTAAACGGCGCATCGCAAAGGTTCAACATATGGAAATTTTGGAGACATCTTTTGTAGAGGAGTTAATCCAAGACTCGATGTATTCCCCTTTCCCCCAATTCCGTTTCACTGAGCGTCCGGACGTTGCGGTTGCCGCACTGCTTGATGGAAAAATTTTGGTTTTGGTGCAGGGGACCGGATCAATCTTGATTTGTCCGGGGCTGTTTGTGGAGCTTCTGCATTCGAGCGAAGATTATTATCAGCGAACGGTATATTCGACGTTGATCCGGTGGCTGCGCATCGTCGCCTTTTTCCTGGCTTTGACGCTCCCCAGCATTTACATAGCCTTGACAACATTTCATTCCGAATTGCTCCCTACCGTATTGCTGCTTGCCATTTTGGATTCGCGTGAAGGGATTCCGTTTCCGGCATTTGTCGAAGCGCTTATCATGGATTTTTTCTTCGAACTGCTTCGGGAAGCCGGGATTCGACTCCCCCGTCCCGTAGGTTCAGCCGTAAGCATTGTCGGAGCTCTCGTCATCGGAGAAGCGGCCATCAATGCAGGACTAACTTCGCCGATTATGGTAATTATCGTATCGTTGACGGGAATCGCTTCTTTCTCCATCCCTAATTATAACATGGCGGTCGCCCTGCGCATTCTTAGGTTTCCGTTAATGGCGCTATCGGCCGCATTGGGAGGGTTCGGACTGGTATTCGGGCTTTTGGCGATATTATGGCATATGACGACATTACGTTCGCTAGGCCAGCCATATCTGGGTCCGATTCAGCCGCTCCGGCCGCGCCAGCTGTTGGATGTCTTCGTTCGCGCACCGCTCATATACACGGACCGCTCTCCGCGCCGGAAACAAAGTTCCAGACCTTCGCAACAAAATTCTGAATGAAGAAAGAATGATAACTTGATGAAATGTCTTCAGCTGATTCTCGTTCTTCTGCTTATTTCGATAACGCAAACCGGATGCTGGAACAGAGTTGAATTGACTGAAAAAGGGTTTATCATGGGAGTCGCGATTGACCAAATCAAGCCGGGTACACTCAAGCTTAGCGTCCAGCTGTACAAGCCGGGACAAATGGCCGGCGGCCAAGGGGGCAAACAAGATAAATCCTTTTTCAATATTGAAACCAGGAGCGAATCAGTATTTGATGCCGTCCGCGATATTACGCTTCATCTCGGGCGAAAGGCCCAATTTAGTCATATGCGGGTCATCATTATCAATGAAAAAACAGCGAAACGGGAAGACCTTATCTCTCTTCTTGAATTTTTTTACCGGGATCATGAGCCGCGCTTGAATACGAAGGTACTGATCTCCGAAGGAGAAGCAAGCGGATTTCTGAAGATTAAGCCTATAATTGAACAAACGGTCACTCAACAGCTAAACCGGATGCAGGAAATTGGAAGCACGGGAACGGGCAAAGTGCCCGACGTTAACCTGCTCGAGTTATCTCAAGCCCTCAAAAGCCAGGTTCCCAATATTGCCCTCCCGGTAGCATCAATAAAGAAGGACGTAGTGATACTAGCCGGCATGGCGATGATTAAAAAAGGAAAAATGATCGGAACTTTAAGGGGTAAACAAACCGAAAACGTCCTAATGCTTTCAGACCAATATAAATCAGGGGTCTTGCAGATCCCCTGCGAGAAAACGCGCAAAGATGCGAAAAATTCAACTGAAGCGGTCGAGATTCAAATGGTTAAAACGAAATTAAAACCGATTCTGAAAATGGATCCGCTCAAAGTGAAAGTGGACGTTAATATTGCAGGAAATATTGGCGAGTTAAAGTGCACGAAGTTCGAAAAACGCGAGGACCAAGTGAAATTCCAGAAAAAAGTGCAGAAACTGATGGAAGAACGGCTTAAGGATACGATTCGATTCACACAAAAAGAAAAGATCGATTTAATCGGACTAGGCAATCAAATTTATCGAAGTAATCCTAAGTTATGGAAAAAATGGAAAAAAGACTGGGATAATCGCTACTCCACTGCCAAGTTTGAAGTTAAGGTCAAATTCGACATTCGCAATACGTTGAGTATTGTAGGAAAACCGTTATCCGACAAGTAGTGTATCCGAAGTCCGGTTTCTGTTCGTGCTGGGGTATTTCGCAGAAAATTCACAGCAACCATTGAGGAGGAACAACATGCAGGAAAAAATAATTGTTCTGCTGATCGTGTACATTCTTGCGCTTTCCACCGATATTCTTAAATTGCGGAATTCCCCGGTGCGCGGAAGGATCATCTATTTGGGGATCATGGTCATTACGTTGTATCTTAGCGCCGATTATCTCCTTAAAGCCGAATTGCCGGATTTACATACGTTTGCCGATCTTCTTTTCACCAAACCGGCGAGGATGATCGTCGAATTTTTGCGAGTCGAACCGACATGAAGGATCAGGAAACGATTAGCACCACGCAAATGGCGACGTTGTATTTTGCTTATATAACCGGTTCGGCCTTGATTGTCATACCCGGGCCGCTTGTTACAATGTCAATGAACGCGGCATGGTTGTCGATTTTGATTTCGCTCGGCATCGGCATCGTGCTGCTGAATATCATGTTTTATTTGCATCGCCGGAATCCCGGGTTAACCTTTATCGGATACAGCAGCAAGACGATCGGACGTTGGCCCACCGTGATCCTTGCCTGTTTCATGTTGACCATGGCGCTGCATATGGCATCCGGAATTATTATTGACGTTTCCGGTTTTATGACCAGTATGATGCTGCCGGAAACGCCGGATTACGTGTTCATGGGGATGCTTTACCTTCTTGCCGCATTTTTTCTGCGCGGAGGTATAGAATCGATTGCTCGCATGTTTAGCATATTAGTCGTAATCGTCATGATATTTTGGGCTTTAGTATTGGTCCTGTTGATTCCTCAATATCATCCGGAGTTTTTACGTCCGGTTTTTCCTGAAGGCATCAAGCCAATGCTGCTCGGAACCTATTTGACGTTCGGATTTCCTTACGGAGAAGTGGTTTTGTTCGCTATGGTGCTGCCTTTCGCACGGGCCAAACAATCAAAACCTCTCAAAAAGGCCCTGGTCTGGGCGATGGTGATCAACGGCGCTGTTTTAATCATTTCAACCCTTTGTACGATTATGGAACTCGGACCGATGGCTTCGGAAAAAAGGTTCTCCGTTTTTGTGCTCGCACAAATGGTCGAAGTCGGCGACATTATTGAAAGGATCGAAGCCGTTGTGGGCATGGCCATGCTCGCGGGTTCTCTTATGAAGGCGACAATAACGCTGTATATTATTCAATTGATTCTAACGGAACTGTTCGGGCTGCGCAACGATCGTTTACTGACGAATCCGCTTTGCGTAACTGCTCTATTATTGTCGCTAACCTTACCGGCAACACTGCACGAATGGGAGGAGATGGTGCTTGTCGTTCATCCGGTCTGGGTTGCAGCGGTTTATGTGCTTCCGCTTCTTATTGTCGCTGCGGTCGCCTTCTTTAAAGATCTTCTGGCAGATCCGACCATAATGAAGGGACCATAAATATTTGGCGTTACTATTAAAACCGTATGATTTTGCCAAAGAGATCGATGAGATACATAAAGCCGTGCAACTTAAGTTCGATTCCAATAACCCTAATCACATATATATTGGTCATCTAAGAGAACGCGTCCAGAAGAATGAAATTAAAGGGAATTCGTTAACTTTTACAATTAGTGAAGACGTCATGAAAAGAATTAATCAGTGGGATCAGTGCAAAGCAGTTGATGTAAGCGGTGCAAAGCTTGCTTTTACGTTCGTACCATCGAGCCAAGGTATAAACATTATTGTAAAATGTGATGTGTGTGAACGTGAACTGAATTTTTCTAATGACTATTGACCTCATTACTGGTAGCAATGTGGTCATGTTTGGTTTTACATCGGTTCGTGTCCACAACGTCAAAAAATTCGACAATACAGGTGAGGATTTAGAGGATTTGATCTCTATTGGGACGATCGGATTGATTAAGGCCATTGAAAGCTTTCAGACCGGAAAAGGTACAAAGTTAGCAACCTTTGCAGCTCGCTGTATCGAAAATGAAATACTTATGCATTTAAGGTCGTTGAAGAAAACACGTAAAGACGTTTCCCTGCACGATCCGATCGGCACGGATAAGGAAGGCAATGAAATTACGCTTATAGATATCCTCGGCACGGAGGCCGATGATATTGTCGATAAGGTGCAGCTGAAGATCGAGAAATCGAAGATATATAAGAATCTCGACATATTGGATGATCGCGAGAAGGAAGTTGTTATTGGACGATTCGGGCTGGAGCATGGTGGGGATGAGCGGACTCAAAGGGAAATTGCGAAGGAGCTTGGTATTAGCAGGAGCTATGTGTCACGGATAGAGAAGAGGGCATTGATGAAGCTTTATCATGAGTTTTATAAGGCGAAGAGGTGAAATGAAGTTCTAGAAGCTATGATATAGGACTCGAACCCCTTAGACTCCATCATATTTAAAATGCTAATTCCCTTGAGAAATCAAGGGTCTTTTAATTTTAGCGTGCCGAGAGGCACGTCTATTTGGTGAAAGTCCAACCAAGGGAGAGGCTGGCCACCCCCGGATACATGCGTATGGCGAAATCTGTTCGTAGAAGCGTATTGATAAAAGTACTTGTCAGAGATAGGGCGAGCGACATGCCAGGGGTCGTAACATAAAGTGAATCCGCAATGTCGGCAAAAAGGACTCGCAGGACCGCCCACGGGATCTGCAGTTGACGGAATCCCCGCATTAAGCATGAACGTATGCATATCCTCTCTATCCTGATTAGCTTCAGTTGGTTTGGAAACAATATAAATATCATGAAATATTAGCCAATTACGGAGGAATATGATGATCCGTTTGATCAAAAAAGCTTTATTTCGGTAAAACCGGAATTTAAATAAAGATGGCAAATCTGCATCAGAGTCTCCATCCGGCCTTTCTCATAATCTTACAAGTAATCTGGCTCGTTTAAAGAAAATATTCGGTACAAGCAATGATATTGTTATCCGCGAATTCAACATTGGCCGGAAAGGACAAATAAAAGGCGCCCTGCTTTTCGTGGAAGGCATGACGGATAAGCTGTTGATTAATGAAAGCTTAATCAAGCCGTTGATGTACGGCATCCCTTATTCAGGTACTGAAGAGGTTGTTACCATTGATACAATCATGAAAAGTATGATCTCCATAGGAAGTGCTGAACAAGTTTCCTCCATTAGTGAAGTAGTTGACGGATGCTTATCCGGAGATACGGTTTTATTGATCCATGGTTTGAATGAAGCTTTGATTCTTAATACGAAAGGCTGGGATTCACGCGGTGTAGAAGAACCAAGCACCGAATCAGTCGTCCGTGGTCCACGAGAAGGATTTTCCGAAACCCTCAGAGTCAATACAGCTCTGCTGCGTCGTAAAATCAAAAACCCTGATTTAAAGATAGAACCCATGAAGCTCGGCAGAAGAACCAAAACCGACGTTTGTATCATTTATTTAAAAGGCGTGGCCAATCCCCGGCTTATTGAAGAGATTAGGCGCCGGTTAAACAGAATTGATACCGACGGCATTATGGAGTCGGGCTATATTGAACAATTTATAGAAGATGCTCCGTTTTCTATTTTCCCAACAATTGCCAATAGTGAAAAACCCGACGTCGTTGCCGCAAAATTACTGGAAGGACGGGCCGCTATTATGGTCGACGGCACACCTTTCGTACTTACCGTTCCGATGGTTCTTATTGAAAGCTTTCAAAGTGCGGAAGATTACTATTCCCGCCCCTATTTTGCATCCTTGATCAGAATGATGAGATTTTTAGCTTATGGGATCGGCACCCTGGCTCCGGCGGTATATGTTGCATTAACGACATTTCATCAGGAATTGATTCCCACCCCCCTGCTATTCACGCTTGCTTCCTCGCGTGAAGGGATTCCTTTTCCTGCTGTGCTGGAAGCCTTCGTGATGCTGGTCGCATTTGAGATACTCCGGGAAGCCGGGGTTCGGCTGCCCCGGCCTGTGGGATCGGCGATCAGCATTGTTGGCGCCTTGGTTATCGGAGAGGCTGCCGTATCAGCCGGTCTTATCGGCGCGCCGATGGTTATCGTGGTTTCATTAACGGCTGTTTCCAGCTTTGTGGTTCCGGCCCAAACCGACTCACAGGTTATCCTGCGTTATATTTTTCTGGTTCTGGCCGGTTTCATGGGCGGGTTCGGCATTGCCATAGGATTATTGGGGGTTGTTATCCATCTTGCCGCTTTAAGGTCTTTTGGAACGCCTTATTTGTCGCCCGTAGCTCCGCTTAGCGTCCGTGACCTGAAAGATACTTTTATTCGGGCGCCTATTTGGGCCATGATTACCCGCCCCAGAACCATAGCACGGCACGATCCCGAGCGGCAGGAATTCCGATTGGATCCCGCCCCGCATGCGGAAGAAGGGGATGGGCCGGAAGGATAGACAACACATTATATTTTGAATTTCGGGGTGCAATCCATGATAAACCGCATTGGCTTACTTATAAAAATAGTGGTTTGCTCGTCTCTGATTTTAAGTACAACCGGCTGCTGGAACCGCACAGAGGTGGATCAACTCTCCATTGTGATGGCAGTAGGATTGGATAAACAAGAACAGCGCGGGAAAGTACAGTTCACCGCTCAAATCTTCAGACCGACGGAAAAAAAAGAAGGCGGCATGGGTGGCGGCGAAAGGACCTACTGGAATCTCAAAAGCACAGGCGATACCGTTTACAGCGCCATACAGGGAACTGATCACAAGGCGCCTCGTGATTTATATTTCGCCCATAATCAAGTTGTTATCTTCAGTAGAAATATCGCTCGGGAAGGGATGCAAAAGCAGATTGATTTTTTTATGCGGGAACATCAAAACCGTCTTAACGTTTGGATCCTGGTCGCAAAAGGCAGAGCGGATAAAATCTTGGAAATTCAACCCCAATTGGAAAATATGCCGGCACTGGATATTGCCGATTTGATTGAAACTCAGGTTGAGGCATCCCAATCAAGCGTGGTCAATCTGAAACAATTTTCAACCCGCTTGATGAGCAAGACCACGTCGCCGATCGCCCCTTTTATTGAGGTTTCGGGGAATGGAAAGAAACGAACAGTTCTCATTTCGGGTACGGCTGTTTTCAAAAAGGACAAACTGGCCGGTCAATTGAACAAAACCGAAACCCGCGGCCTGTTATGGGTTATCGGTGAGGTGAAAAGAGGGATCATTGAAATGGATTGTCCTGGTGGAGGAGGAAAAGCAAGCCTTAAAATAATCCGGGCCGACAGTAAAATGGTCCCTGAAATAAAGGACAACAAGATAAACATGAAGATCCAACTAAAAGAAGAAGGCATTTTGGGCAGCCAGTCGTGCCCTCAAAATTTATCTTTGACCCCAGAGATTGCGGCCCTTGAAAAAAGAAAAGCCGATGCGATTCGCAGTGAAGTCATGGCTGCCATCTCTAAAGCCCGGAAACTTCGCGCGGATATTTTCGGGTTTGGCGATGCGGTGCATCAAAAATATCCAAAGCAGTGGAGAAAGCTTGAAAGCAAGTGGGACGAAGTTTTTCCCTATATTGAATTGGAGTTGACGGTAGACGCAAAGATACGCAGGTTGGGCAGGTCAACACGGCCGGCTGTACCAGTAAAGGAGTAGGGTACTTATGAGGATTGAAAAAGGCGTCATATCCAGTTCGCAATTGATGTTTTTGACAGCAGGTTTTGTTCAGGGCTCTTCCTTGCTGGTAGCTTTTGCTCACGGGGTGACCAAACATGATACTTGGCTCGTTATTTTATCGGGATGTGCGGTTATTTTTCCTATTATATGGGCCTATGTATCTCTTGTGCAAAAATTCCCCGGCCAAAATCTGGTACAGATCATGGATATCGTTTACGGATCCTTCCTGGGTAAGTTGATTTCCGTGATTTATATCTCGTTTCCTTTTATTCTAACGAGCTACAATTTACGGATTATCGGTGATTTTTTTCCGAATTACATGTACCCGGAAACTCCCATGATTGTCTTTTTGATTATGTTTGCTTCGATCTGTGCCTGGGCCGTGCGCAGCGGAATCGAAGTGATCGCCCGGATTAGCCTGATATTTGTTGTTATCACCGTAATCGTCGATTTGCTGACCTTTCTTTTATTGTTTGAAGAAATGGAATTCACCAATTTCTTGCCGATGTTTGAACTCTCTATGATGGATTTCATACAGGGTACTCACATTATTGCAGTAATTCCTTTTGGCGAGTTGGTTGCTTTTCTTATGGTCATCCCTTATATAAACAAGACCAAACAGGCCAAGAAATCTGTTTTGTCGGGACTGCTCATTGGAGCAGCCACGTTGTTGATCCTTACCGTTCGGGACATAGGCGCACTTGGTGTTTTAACAACTGTCATGGCTGATCCTTCATTGGAAGCCGTACGCCTGATCGACATTGGACATATTATAACCAGAATGGAAGTGCTTATTGCAATTGTTCTGCTAATCACGGTATTTATCAAGGTTTGTGTTTATTATTATGCAACGGTTCTGGGTTTTGCCGAGCTATTCAGGTTGAGATCCTATAAACCGCTGGTTCTTCCCATTGGAATGATAAGTATAAGCTTATCCGTGCTAAGCGTCGAATCCTCTGCGGATTTTTACCAAAGAGGCGCAAATATCTTTCCCATCTTCGCTAGTCCGTTTTTATTGCTACCTGTCTTTACATTAATGATCGCCAAAATTCGCGGGTTGCCGCAAAGACAGGTAGGGGAAAACAAATGATCTTTTTATTAATCCTTGTTTTTATAGGAGTGGTATGGTTTGAAGTTCCGGGCCTTATTCGAAAGCAATATTTCCGTGAACTAACCGTGTTTTCACTATTCTTGCTATCGGCTTTTATTTTGGCTTTATTACAAATTATGGGTGTCAAGTTGCCTGGTTTTACATATTTCATGGATTATTTGATTAAAGATCTACTCCATATAAACTATAAGTAACTCAACTTTCGCAGCTTGAATTGCTCCTCTCTTTAACATAGCCTCTCGGCATTCGCCGAGGCAGACCCGTTTTTTTTCTATTGTACTCTACCATTGCCCACTGTGATGGTCTCCCCTTCATTAGAGGCAGTGCGCCTTATTGACATAGCAAAAATTATAACAAGAATGGAACTGCTGGTTGCTTCATTCGGAAGAAATATTTCCGTGAGCTTACCGTCTTTTCGCTATTCTTGCTATTGGCATTTATATTGGCTTTTCTGCAAATCATCGGTGTCAAAATTCCCAGTCCTTTTGATGGCATAGAATATTTGATTAAAGATCTGCTGCATTTAAACTATTAATCATTCGAGGTTAGGGTAAGCTCTGATCTGATTTATAGTGGCGGTTTTTCTTATTTTCGAACATAGATTGGTTTAGGCGGCTAGGAATGCAGCAACTATTTGCCTCTTTTAAATAAGCAATGAATTTGAGACAATAATTAATACAATATTATTTTTCAACGAAGGGAAAGTCATATGAAACTGTCTTATTTTAAGAAACTTCCCATAATGGTTCAGTTATCTTTACTAGGTTTATTAGTTGTTTCGATTATGATGTTGATCATGGCGGCAAATTATATGAGTGCCATCAATGTTGTAAAGAGAAATAACGCAGAATATGTAAAAGGAATTATTTCGCAGATGAATCAGTCCATTTCTTCGAACAATAATGATTACAAAAGAAGTATTGAAACGGTTGCCTACAACAAAACCGTACAAAAATTTTTAAGTACTGCAGATCCAACCCAAAAGTTTGAATTGTATACCCAGTTGAATGCTTATTTGTCAGATATGGCGGGGATGAAAGAGGGAATTCTGGATATCGCACTGGTCGACAATAACGGCGCCGTCTATAATCTCCGGGCCGATGCGAATCAATTAACAGCCATTTCCAGGGAGATTCCGCGAGATAACTTGTATTATTTTTTGGGATTTAAAATGATTGATTTGCCTTATATTGCAACGCCGGTATTGGTGGCAGGAGCTCGTATCTACTCTACAGCTAATTTTGAAACGAACAAAAATGAACTTGGCACTTTATTGCTGGTCATCAATAATCGAATGCTATTCGGCGACGGCAACCCTGTGCTTTTACCCGAAGGAGCTTTCGTTTACATGACGGATCGTAAAGGAAGGCTTCTTTATACGAATGATGATTCAAGCAAGCTGGGGGAGCCTATTCCTAAAGATACATTGTTGAATGAAAAGCATGAATATATGATTCAAAGGGAAGCCATTCCGGATTTGAACGGCGAGATTGTCATTAAAATGCCGAATCGTGTGCTTCTTCAAGGCCTCAACAAGATCCGTCAAGAGCAGCTTATCATGGTTGCAATCGCACTCGTTCTGATGATCATACCCCTTCTGTACGTAAGCAACAACATTCTGCAGCCTTTGAAGAAGTTAATGAGACTGATGGGGGAAATAACTCTCGGGGAGAAAAAAAATCTCAGCAAACGAGTCGAAGTGGATGGTTATGCGGAAATGATTATTATGGCTTCGCGATTTAATGAAATGCTCGAGGAAATTGAGGATTTGACGGACCATTTGCTGGAAAGCAAGCGTGTCCTCTACGAGACGGAATTGATTAAGCGGAGAGCGGAGCTCAGCTTTCTGCAAAGCCAAATCAATCCTCATTTCTTATACAATACCCTGGAGTCGATCAAAGGGCTTGCCGCGGATGAGGGCTCTTCGCAAATATTCGAACTGACTACAGCGCTTTCATTGTTTTTCCGTTACAGTATCAAGGGGCCCGATATGGTATCCTTGGAAAGGGAATTGACCATCATTAAAAATTATATCTACATTCATCAAATCCGGTTCGGCAAACGGCTGCAAGTGGAATACGACATAAGCACGGAATGCTTCGGATGTCTCGTCCCCAGGATGATCCTGCAGCCCATCGTGGAAAATGCAATTAAGTATGGCATCGAGCCGCTCGAACGAACCGGTTTACTCAGGATCAAAGGCTATAGGGACGGGGAGAACCTGCTACTATTCGTCGAAGATAACGGTGCGGGAATAAGTCCGGTCAAGTTAGCGGAGATTAACGCTTCGATTGAACGCCGCCAATCGGCAGCCGATAGCCTTGACGGCTATTCCGAATCCGGTATCGGACTTGCAAATGTGCATGACCGAATCCGCATCAAATTTGGGGAAACATACGGTATCGGGATGACGAGCGAGCTCGAAGGCGGAACGACGGTCTCGCTTAAAATTCCGGCCAGGGGGGAAGCATAATGTATAAGGTCTTTATTGTGGACGACGAGGAACTGGTTATTAAAAGCCTGAAAGCAACGGTGGATTGGAAGGGCAGCGGCTATGAAGTTGCGGGCTATGCGCTAAGCGGTGAAGAGGCTGTGGAAGCGATTAAACAAATTCATCCGGACGTCATATTTTCCGATATCCGGATGCCCGGAATGAACGGACTGGAGCTTAAGAAACGATTGGACGACGCAGGCGTATCCGCCAAATTTCTTATCGTCAGCGGTTTGGCGGAATTCGCTCTCGCGCAAAAAGCGATCCAGAACGGCGTATCCGGGTATTGCCTTAAACCCTTCGACGAGATGGAAATCACGGGGTATCTTAGGAAGTTCAAGCGGGAATTGGATGCCTCCCGTCTGCTGCCTGAGGGGGAAATACTTGATTTGATCGAGGCCGGTACGCCGGAAGCACACAGCAGATTACGGGATGAGTTGGCTTTGGCCGGCATTGCCGGCTCCGAAAAAGACGGCTTGCGGATCATGCTTTCCGTAAGAAGGGACAAGCTGCCGATCCATGAGAAAATACCATGCCTTACGGTACGCATCGGTTATCGCAAGTTTATATACGTGATGGCTGACAGAGATGCGGATGAGTTAATGGCCAGCTTTGCTTCTGAAGACCGTCAGTTTTTGAAAGGAATCGGTTTCAGCAAACGGGGTATCGATACGGCGGGATTTGCGCAGGCCATCCAGGATGCAGAACTACAGGCTTATCAATACTTCACGTTGGCCGAAGCTCTCGCATGGGAAGGGTCATGGCAATCGAATGACATGAAATCGGCTTTTGCCATGCCGGCAGAAGGAGATGACCAGTCGTTCATTGCTCAGCTGGATTCCTTGCTGGCCATGTTTCGGAGCGGTCTTCTGAATATCCGGCATGCCCTGTTGTTGTATAACGAGTGCATTTTGCAGTTAAGCCGAAAGGGCAGGGAATCGGACGAGTTATATCTTTATTCTTTTGAACAATTGGCAGAGCAATTTGAAGATATTCGGGATATGATCGATGATTTAAAGCGATTGTTCCAGGAGGAGAAGGGCCAGATCGATCATCAGCAGGTTTCCGTACAACCTGGACGCAGCAGTACATTCTCTGTCATGCTGGAATACATCAACGAGCACTTCGGCGAGGACATTACAATACTGGGCTTAAGCAAACAATTTAACTTAAATCCGAATTACATCTCGCAATTATTCCGTAAAGAACTGGATAAAACCTTTACCGAATACTTAACCGGTCTTAGAATAAACCGTGCTTCGGAGCTGCTCCGGACGACCTCCATCCCGATCAATGAGATCGCGGATCATGTAGGGTATAAGGATTATTTTTATTTCAGTAAAATGTTCAAAAAAACAATGGGTGTTCCGCCAAGAGGGTATCGCTTCGACCAAAATCAGAATAACTCAATTCCGGCTCCTTTTTGAAAAGGGGCCCGTTTTTTTGTACTCCTTATCGAAGACTTGTCCTTGAGTTAGTTTTCTCGACAATTTCATACCATATTCGACATGTAGTTGCTTTAGAATACCAAAAAAATGCTCTAATCTAGCGACATACCTTTAAGAAAGCGCTTGCTTTATAATTTTCCTCATAGAGAAGATTTGGAGGCGAGAGGGAGAATGCAAAATTCTGTAAGTCATATCAAGTACAGGAGGCAGTCGGGGTTGGGAGCCAACCGTCGCAAGTGGCAGGAAGTCGTCAAGCATAAGTACTTCTATTTGATGATATTGCCAGTCGTGTTGTTTTTTCTGATCTTCGCGTATGTGCCTATGTACGGCGTGGTCCTTGCTTTTAAGGATTTCAATTACATGCTGGGGATTATGGATAGTCCCTGGAACAACTTTCAAAACTTTCGTGATGTGTTGAGCGATCCGAACTTTAAGCATGCGTTTAATAACACCTTGCTCATCAGCTTCGGGCGTTTGATTATCGAATTCCCGATTCCGATTCTGCTGGCGATCCTATTGAATGAAATGAGATTCGGAAGACTAAAGCGGATCTTTCAAACCGTATTTACGTTTCCGCATTTCATCAGCTGGGTCGTGTTAAGCGGAATCATCACGAATATTCTGAACGATCAGGGTGTGCTCAATCAAATTCTGGTGCTGTTCGGATTCGAGAAAAATTCGATACTGTTACACAACGGAAGTTTTCTGGGCTTGCTTTTCACGTCGAATATTTGGAAAGAAGCAGGTTGGTCATCCATTATTTATTTGGCGGCCATCGCGGGCATCAACCCCGAGCTTTACGAGGCGGCGGACATTGACGGCGCTAACCGTTACCAGCAAATGAAAGCCATTACATGGCCAGTACTTCGCAATACGGCCGCAATTATGCTTATATTGGCAGTCGGCGGCATAATGAACGGCGGATTCGACCAAATCTTCAATTTATATAACCCTGCCGTTTATGAACGTGCCGATATCCTCGATACGTTCGTGTACCGTAGCGCATTTGTGGATGCTACGGGGTTCGGCTACTCAACAACGGTCGGTTTGCTGAAATCGGTCATCAGTTGCTTGCTCTTGTTCGGGGCAAACTTTGTTGTGAAACGTGTTTTTAAGGAGGAGGGCCTCTATTGAAGCGGTTTTCGGTATCTAATGCACTTATCACGCTCGTCTTGGGGCTCGGCGTGATTGCGACTGCATTCCCGTTCTATCAGACGCTTGTTCAATCCTTGTCCACCATATCGGACATGAGAGCGGGAGGGGTTATGATCTGGCCCCGATCGATTGATTTTTCTTCGTATCAGTACATCTTTCATCAAGGGCGGGTCGTCAATGGCTTGTTGATATCGGTTATCGTGACCGTATCGGGCACATTGGTCAGTCTGGCGGTCACGACGGCAGGAGCTTATGCGTTATCCAAGAGCTCGATGCCCGGGCGCAATATCATCTTTCTTGGCATCATCTTGACGATGTTTTTTTCAGGCGGCCTTATTCCCTTTTATTTGACGGTTCAGGGACTTCACCTGCAGAATAGTTTGCTTGTCATGATTTTGCCTGTGGCTGTAAACGCATTTAACTTGATCTTGATGAAAAACTTCTTCGGGTCCGTCAATCCTTCTCTTGAGGAATCAGCAAAAATCGACGGGGCTAACGATTTGACTATACTCATTCGTATTATTGTACCTGTTTCTCTGCCTATTATGGCGACCATGGCGTTGTTTTATGCGGTTGACCGATGGAATGAATGGTGGCTGCCGATGCTGTTTATTAACGATATCAACCTGCACCCGATGCAGCTTGTGCTAAGGGATGCTATCACTAACCTGAGTCAGGTAATGAATAATTCAATGGGCGCACAGTTCGCCGCACAAACTCGAAACGTGTATAGCGAATCGGTAAAGTCGGCGATGATCATCGTCTCCGCCGTTCCGATCCTGATGATTTATCCCTTCTTGCAGAAATATTTTAATGCGGGAATCATGATCGGTTCCGTGAAGGAATGATAATAATGGCTTCGGCCGTTGTTATATATATTCAGGCTTCAAAAACATAAAGGAGGGTTTTCAGGATGAAGTTGAAACAAAGAGTAAAGGTTGGGGTGGCGCTGCTTCTTGCCGTAATGACAGTGTTAACTGGCTGCGGAAAAGGGGAGGATCAGTCTCCAAATACATCCCCGGGCCAAGCGGCTAACACGACACAAAGCGCGGACGATTTGAGCAAGCCAATAGAGCTGAGCGTTGCCGTATGGGACATCCAGGCGGGCTTTGACGCTCCAAATGCAAAGAATGATACCGTTTACAACGATTTGACCAAGAAATTCAACATCACGATCAAACCGGTTCAGATTACCTGGAACGACTGGCAGGAGAAGGCAAAAGTATGGGCAGCGTCCAAGCAGCTTCCCGATATGTTCGCCAACGAGATTGATATGGGGATGTACCAAACCTGGGCCAAGCAAGGCGTTCTCAAGCCGCTCCCTGACGATTTGAGCCCATATCCGAATTTGCAAAAATTTATGTCCGATGAGTCTGTGAAGCCGCTCAAGGTGGATGGGAAATTTTATTCGATTCCGCGTTTTGGTAGCGAGGATATCGGCGACGCCAGGTTGGGCAGACCAATCCGTTATCGGATGGATTGGGCGGAGCAAGCCGGATTTACAAAGGAGCCGCAAAGCTTTGAGGAATTCCTGGCTATGACCAAAGCCGTCATGAAGCAGCATCCTGGAATCGCCGGCTTGACGGTTAACAACAAAGGTTACCTGTTAACGCAATTCCTGGGAAGCTTCCCAGAAATGGTGGCCACCCGTAACTGGACTCAAGAGAACGGCAAGTGGATTCCGGCCTTTACGTCGGAGAGAGCCTATACCGGAATCCAGCAGCTTCGTACGCTCTATACGGATGGTGTTCTTGACAAGGACTTTGCGATTCAGAAAGACGCCGATGGCACCAACAAGTTTTTGTCCGGTCAAAGCTTTGCGCTTTACGGCCTGGAAGGCGTGACAGATGATCAAGTAGCCACATTCAAAAAAGCGAATCCAGGCGTCAGCGCTTCCAAAGCAATCGGGTATATGAATATTTGGCCTGCAGCTGACGGCAAACGCTATACGCTGGCTGGCGCTCCTTTCTGGTCCAATACGTTTTTCCCAGGTACGCTCAGCGATGAAAAATTCAAACGAGCGCTACAAGTGATGGATTACATGCTGTCTGATGAATACAGAGTCCTGGGCATTAATGGAATCGAGAATGTCGATTACAAAGTGGAAAATGGACAATATGTTTCCCTGCTTAAACAAGATGAAACGCTTGCCGACAAATATCCGATCACGTCAAAACTGGTTTGGCTTGCTGCATGGGATCCCCTCCTGTATAAGGGCAAAAAAGTGGTGAGCTCCGACCCTGAAACTGCCGCACTAATGAAGCTGCAGATTGATACCTTCAATCGATTCAAACAAGAAGATACGCCGATGCCTGTCAACTTTGAATTCGATGCGATTTCGACTCCAGCAAAAAATAAGTTGTTGACTGTGGACTCAAATATTATGGATGACATCGTTAAAGTCATTTTGGGCAAAGGAGATCCGATCGCCCAGTGGAAAGAAATCGTTAAGGGATACGACGCCAAAGGCGTTCCGGAGGCGATCAAAGAAGTTAACGAAGAGGCAGCCAAGTTAGGCATTAAGTAATACTCAGAAGGCGATTGACAATAGCAAGTAAGTATTGATGCCAAGTTATAGTTGCCGGGCTCCTTGCACAGGAGCCCGGCATGTAACTAGGGATCTTATTTAATAGGAGCTGAAATGATGGATAAAAATTTTGGCAAACATAATAAAAGACCCAGAATCCAAACTTTTCTGCTGGCGATTTTGGTAGCCTTCGTTCCAATGATGGCAAATTTTCCGACAAAAGCCGAAGCGGCTACAACATTAGTAACCTATCCGGCACCAGCGACAGGTGTCACTATGAACACCACCTATACCGTACAAGTACGAGTGCCAGGCGGAAACTGGCAGAACGTGGACGTGTATAATACGACCGTTGGCGTTGTTCCCGCTAATGCTTCCATTGCTTATTTCGATACGGATGGTCCGGTCGAGCTATCGGTAACCTATAATTCCGGAACGGTTACATCGGCGGCCATCCATCCTACGAGCAAGGGCATTACGCCTGCAGTCAACGGGAATACGATGACATTCTCCATATCCGGTCCCACGAAGCTCTCGCTCGAGGTGAATGGGAATATCAACAATAATCTTCACCTGTTTGTAAACCCGCTCGAGGTCAATCCTCCCAGCCCTACGGACCCAAATGTCATTTATCTTGGCCCCGGTGTGCATAACCAAAGCTACGTCGTACCTAGCGGCAAGACGCTTTACCTTGCCGGCGGAGGGGTCATCAACGGGAATGTAATGTTTCAAAGTGCTAATAATGCCAAGTTCCTTGGCCGTGGAATGCTGAGCCGTCCCAATTATGGAGGCCTGGTTATCAACTTTTCGAATAATATTACAGTCGACGGCATTATTGTGAATAACTACGGCAACGCTAATGGCGGCGGTACTGGCGCCAATATCGGAAATTCCAGCAATGTTTTGTTAAACAACGTCAAATGGTTCAGCTACAAGAAATGGACCGACGGTATAAATGTATACGGTTCCAACAATGTAACGATCAATGACGCCTATTTCCGGACGGGCGATGACGCCATCGCGATCTACGCCACGCGCCAAGGCGGGGGAGAAAGCTATTGGGGAAATACCCAGAATATCAAAGTCTCCAACACCATTCTGATGCCGGACGTTGCCCATCCGATCAACATCGGCACCCACGGTGATCCGACGGCTCCCGGCGAAGGCGTTGTTATCGATAATGTCAGGTTTGAGAATATTGACATTCTGACGCATAATTCCCAAAGCTGCAGCCGTGCGTTGAACATTGGAATAATCAGCGGCGACGGCAACCTGATCACCAATACGACTTTCGACAATATCCGGATCGAAGATGTTTGTGATAATGGGCTTTTTGAAATAGGTACCGTCGATAATGGCTGGACGACCGGCCCGGGTCGTGGACTTAAAAATGTCTATTTCAAGAATGTATCCTATACCGGTACGAATGCCGAAGGTTCCAAGATTTACGGTTGGAATTCCTCCCGTCTGGCCCAGGATATCACGTTTGAGAATTTGAAAATTAACGGGAATGTAATTTCGAATGCCGCCGCAGGAAATATTTCGGTCGGTAACCATACCAGCAACGTGAACTTCATCGCTTCCGGAGGTACACCTCCTGCGGTGACGCCTTTCCCTCCTGTTACGCCAATCAATTTGGCGCTGAACAAGAGCGCAAGTAGCGATAGTTCAATGTCTGGCAATCCGGCTTCGAGCGGGAATGACAGCAGCACTTCGACCCGCTGGTCTGCGAATGATGGAAATACCGGCCATTCGTGGACGGTTGACCTTGGCTCCAGCATGAGAATTACTGACGGTACCCAAGTGAAGTGGGAACAGAGCGGCAAAGTGTATAAGTACAAGATTGAAACCTCCAATGATAATACTAACTGGACCATGAAGGTCAACAAGACCGCCAATACGAACACGGACCAGACGCAAACCGACATCTTCAAGGCAGACGCCCGGTATGTCAAAATTACGGTGACCGGCCTGGAAAGCGGTGTGTGGGCAAGCTTCTATGATTTCAAGGTACTTGGAGAACAATGGAATCTGGCGATGGGCAAGACCGCAAGCAGCGACAGCTCCCAGAGCTCCTTCCCGGCTTCCAATGCGGCTGACGGCAACGAAACGACCCGCTGGAGCGCGAATGACGGAAACACCGGCCACTGGGTGAAGGTAGACCTTGGCTATATCAAGAAGATCACCAATGGCACCCAGGTGATGTTCCCGACTAGCGGCTCCGTCTATCAGTATAAGGTGGAAACATCAATAGATAACACCAACTGGACCCAAGTCGTTGACAAGACGGCGAATACGAGCCCGGATCAGGTTCAGAGCGATTACTTTACCGCTAACGCCCGGTATGTCAGAATTACGGTTACCGGACTGCCAAGCGGCGTAAGCGCCGGTATAAGCGATTTCAAGGTATTCGGAGACCCGACCGATCTGGCGCTCGGTAAGACCGCAACGGCGGATAGCTCGGCTGCAGGAAATCCGGCTTCGAGCGGAAACGACGGGAACACATCGACGAGTTGGACCGCCGCTGATGCGAATACCGGCCATTCATGGACGGTAGACCTTGGCAGAGGCCTGACGATCAATAACGGTACCCAGGTGATGTGGGCACAGGACGGTCAAGCCTATAAGTATACCATTGATGTGTCCAATGATAATGTCAACTGGACTACAAGAATCAACAAGACCGGTAATAGCAACAACAGCCAGGTTCAATATGATTACTTTGTTGCAAACGCCCGATATGTTCGAGTTACCGTGACCGGACTGCCGAGCGGCGTAACGGCCAGCATTAAAGAGTTCAAGGTATTCGGAGAGACAGGCGATACCGTGACTATGGCGCAGCTGCCGTTTGACGAGACCAGCGGAACGACGGCATATGATGCAACCGGCAACGGCTGGAACGGCACCTTCGTTGGCGGCGCGACTCGAGTGGCCGGCAAGAGCGGCAATGCCGTAGACCTGAGCGGAACGAGCCAATATGTCGCTCTTCCTACGGGCGTCGTTTCCGGCGATGACAAGATCACCGTAGCGGCTTGGGTGAATCTGGATACGGTGAGCAACTGGAATCGGATCTTCGATTTCGGTTCCGGATCGTCTACCTATATGTTCCTCTCGCCGAAAAACGGAGCAAACGGCAAAATCCGCTTTGCGATCAAGAACAATAATTCAAGCGAACAAATCATTGACGGGCAGGCGGCGCTGCCGACCGGAGGCTGGCATCATGTAGCTGTCACCTTGAATGGCTCGACAGGCATCCTCTACGTTGACGGAGTTCAAGCAGGCACCAATACCGGCATGACCATTAAACCATCCGATATGGGAGCCACCACGCAAAACTGGATCGGGCGCTCCCAATACGCCTCCGATCCGTATCTCGACGGAAAGGTGGACGACTTCCGGATCTATAATCGCGCTCTGACCGCATCGCAAATGATGCATCTCGCGAATGGGCAATCCGTGTTGCCGGTGGCGGAGCTTCCGCTTAACGAAACAAGCGGAACGACGGCCTCCGATGTGACCGGCAACGGCTGGAACGGCACCCTGACAGGCGGCGCAAGCTGGACGACTGGCATTAAGGGCAACGCGGTGGACCTGAGCGGAACAAGCCAATATGTTGCATTGCCAGCAGGCGTTGTTTCCAGCGCTAACGCGATTACCTTAACGGCTTGGGTCAATCTGGATACCGCGAGCAACTGGACGAGGATCTTCGATTTCGGTTCCGGATCGTCACAATACATGTACCTGACGCCGAAAAACGGGGCAAATGGCTTCATCCGTTTCGGAATCAAAAACGGCGGAACCGAGCAAAGCATCACCGGGACTGCGGCGCTGCCTACAGGCGGCTGGCATCATGTAGCCGTATCCTTGAACGGCGCTACAGGAACACTTTATGTCGATGGTCAGCAGGTAGCCAGCGGTAACATCAACATCAGACCATCCCAACTCGGCGCTACCACTCAGAATTGGATCGGTCGCTCGCAATTCGCCGATCCTTATCTCGACGGACGAGTGGACGACTTCCGCATCTATAACATTGCTTTAACCGATCAGGAAGTATCGGCTGTGATGAACGAGTAGATTGCAGCGTCAGTGAATGAACCAGCGGAAGTCCGGAACATGAACGTCATGTTCCGGACTTTCCGTCATGCTTAATCATCTTGTTAAAAAATCCAAATTTAGAATGGAAAGGATTACGGTGTTATGGAGGATAATTCCTATCTATTATCACAGAAGGGATCCTGGGGAGATCAGGGGGACGGTACCTATGTCAATCCTGTCTTGCCCGGCGATTATAGCGATCCGGATGTCATTCGAGTCGGGGATGATTATTACGGTATCTCCTCTACTTTGCATTGCTCTCCGGGGATGGCGGTGCTGCACTCCAAGGATCTTGTGAATTGGAGCATGATCGGACATGTTGTGGATGATTTAACAAGAATCGGCCCGGAATACAATTACGACCGCATGAATCGTTACGGCAGAGGAGTCTGGGCCGGCGCCATCCGATTCCACGAGGATAAATTTTGGGTATATTTTTTCACGCCCGATGAAGGATTGTTTATGAGCACGGCTTCCGATCCGGCGGGACCTTGGGAGCCGCTTCATCAGGTTTGGGAGGTTACCGGCTGGGACGACTGCTGTCCGTTCTGGGACGATGACGGACAAGGCTACTTGGTTGCCACCAATTTTGCTAATAATTATAATATCCATTTATTTAAACTTAGTGAAGACGGCAAAGAACTATTGCATGACAGCGGTACTATTATTCATCAGTACAAAGGGAGCGAAGCCAATAAGATATACAAAATAAACGGAACCTACTTTTTCTTCCACAGCGAGGTTCGCTGTAAGGAAGGCGTTGAAGTCAGAGTCGTCATGATGTTAAGGTCCGAACATATTTATGGGCCTTATGAGGAAAAGGAAATTATCCATACGCACGGCATGGAAGTAGACCGGGAGCCGAATCAAGGCGGACTTGTCCAAACCGTTTCCGGGGATTGGTATTTTATTTCGCATCAAGGAACGGGCGGGTATTACGAAGGGAGAACGCTTCACTTGCTGCCCGTAACGTGGGTTGACGGATGGCCGATTATCGGCAACGATACGGACGGCGACGGAATCGGAGAGATGGTATGGGGAGGCAGGAAGCCTATTAACGGGCATCCCGCAACGGTTCTTTCCACATATGACGATTTTGACCGAGCGGTACTTGAGCCGCATTGGGAATGGAACCATCAGCCGAGAGCCGACAAATGGTCGTTAACGGCCCGGCCCGGCTATTTGCGTCTGCACGCATGCCAACCCATTGATAAGGACAACTTTTTTACCGTATGCAACATCATTACACAAAGAGCGTTTAGAACCGTTCACAACGCGGCAACGGTGAAAATAGAGATCGGCGGCATGGAGGACGGGCAGGAAGCGGGGCTTTGCCATTTTGCGCAAACCTATTGCACGATTGGCGTACACCAATTGAATGGGAGAAGGGTCCTGAAGTTCAACAGCTCGGGAATAATTGTATGGGGTCCGCAATTAACAGGCAGCACCCTTTGGTTAAGGTCTGTATGGAACATAGACGGAATCAACCGGTTCGAATATAGCGTCGATGGGGTGAATTTCACAAGCTTTGGAGACGCCTATCAGCTGGGGTGGGGGAATTATAGGGGAGATCGGATAGGGTTATACAGCTATAACTGCGAGAGTGAACAGGGTTATATCGATGTAGACCAATTTTGTTATGAGGTCGCAGGAGCCATGTAAGCGCGCATAATGTTCGCGAATACTTTAACGGGAGTGGAGAATGAATGAAATCGCCATTATTTAGGGATCCCATCTATGACGGAGCGGCAGATCCAGTAGTCATTTGGAATCGGCAGGCCAAGGAATGGTGGATGATCTATACGAACCGCCGTGCAACGCAGGAGGGTCCGAAATTCGGATGGGTGCATGGTACCGATCTCGGTGTTGCTTCTTCATCGGATGGTGGATCAACCTGGTTATACCGGGGAACCCTGGAAGGTCTCGAAACAGAATGGGGCAGAAATACGTTCTGGGCGCCAGAAATCATTTGGCATGATGGGCTGTACCATATGTATGTCACTTACGTCCACGGCGTACCGGAAGATTGGACGGGCAAGGCTCGTATCAGGCATTATACAAGCCCCGACCTTATTCGTTGGGAGTTCCAGTCCACGCTTGGAATTAGTGAGGAGAACGTGATCGATGCCTGTGTTTACCAACTGCCGAACGGCATGTTTCGAATGTGGTTTAAGCAGTGGAATCATACCTATGCTGCCGAGAGCAAGGATCTGTATGATTGGCAGCCGATTGGTCCGGTGATAACCGAAAGAGGCCACGAAGGACCGAATGTGTTTCACTTAAAAGGATATTATTGGCTTATCATAGACGAATGGAGAGGACAAGGTGTTTTCCGTTCCGATGATCTTATGACATGGGAACGAAACGGCATCATTCTCGACCAGCCTGGCAAACGTGAGGATGACGGGACGATCGGCCTTCACGCAGATGTGGTCGTACAAGGAGAAGAGGGGTATATCTTCTATTTCACTCATCCTGGCCGTGTTAATAGGCATAATGAAGATTCGAGCTATGAAACGCGTCGCTCGTCGATTCAGGTGGCCAAGCTGGAAGTTGTGGACGGCGTGCTGATCTGTGATCGTGACAAGGAGTTTGAGTTAAATCTTGGCGAGGGGGAATCAATATGAAAATACAATTTCAGTCTCCCGCCGTTTATTGGACGGAAGCCCTTCCTGTTGGAAACGGAAGACTCGGCGCGATGGTCTTTGGCGGTGTAGAGAAAGAACGTATTGCTTTGAATGAAGACACGCTTTGGTCAGGCTACCCTAGGGAATGGAATAATCCGGGGGCTAAAGAGGCTTTACCGAAGGTGAGAGAGCTTATCGCGCAAGAAAAGTTTGAGGAAGCGGAGCTGCTCTGCAAAGAAATGATGGGTCCCTATACGCAATCCTATTTGCCGTTCGGAGACTTGCGTTTATTGATGAATCATGGCGATGTTAACCACCAATACAGCCGGAAGCTTGATCTGTCTAGCGGTATCGTGACGGTCACATATACCATTGGAGGCGTTCAGTTTACCCGGGAAATATTTGCTTCTTATCCCGATCAAGCCATTGTTGTGCGTCTGACGTCGAGCAAGGAAGGTATGCTCGGTTTTCGGACCTGGCTGGACAGTCCCATTCATTATGCATCGTCCTTTGATGCCGATCAATATATGATATCCGGTACTGCCCCGGAGCAAGTATGGCCCAACTACTACAGCTCAGATAATCCAATTGTTTACGGCGATCCTGAGACATCGCAAGCTTTGAAGTTCCACGGCCGGTTGGCTGTGGCGCATGAAGGTGGGAGGATAAAGGCGGATGCGGACGGCTTGCATGTGATCGGAGCGACTGTCGCGACCTTATATTTCAGCGCGGCCACCTCCTTTGACGCAAGCATTGGCGCGGGCAGTTCCGAGTGCGATCCGAAGCAAATAACCGCTCGGTTGATCCATGCCGTTCGCGGAAAACAATATGAAGATATTCTGCATCGTCATCTGGACGACCATACCAAACTTTTCGGCAGGGTAACCCTGCATCTGGGAGACACTATAGCCCCGGTGGATTTGCCTACTGACCGGCGAATTGCCGAATTTGGCAGCAGCGATCCGGGATTAGTGGAGCTCTTGTTCCATTATGGAAGGTACTTGATGATTGCCAGCTCCCGCCCGGGTACTCAACCCGCTAATCTGCAAGGCATATGGAATGAGGAAACGCGGGCGCCTTGGAGCAGCAACTATACCCTTAATATTAATGCAGAGATGAACTACTGGCCTGCAGAGTCCTGCAACATGGCGGAATTGCATAAACCCTTGATTGATTTTATCGGCAGGCTGGCACTGAACGGCAAGAAGACGGCAGAAACGAATTATGGCGCAAGAGGATGGGTGGCGCACCATAATTCGGATTTGTGGGCCCAGACGGCGCCGGTTGGCGATTTTGGCGATGGAGATCCGGTATGGGCGTACTGGCCGATGGGCGGCGTATGGCTGACCCAGCATTTATGGGAGCATTATGCCTTCAGCGGGGATGAAGCCTTTTTGCGGGATACGGCGTACCCCATCATGAAGGAAGCTGCATTATTCTGCTTGGATTGGCTTATTGAGGACACAGACGGTCATCTCATTACTTCGCCATCCACCTCTCCCGAGCTGAAATTCCGGGTTGGCGATAAGCGCCATTCCGTAAGCGCGGCGGCGACCATGGATCTGTCTCTGATCGGCGAATGTTTCGACAACTGCATCAAGTCTGCGGAACTGCTTGCGATCGATGAGGATTTTGCCAAGACACTGGCGGAGAAAAAGCAGAAGCTGTTGCCCCTCCAAATCGGCAAACACGGCCGATTGCAGGAATGGTCCCAAGACTTCGAGGAGGAACATGTTCATCACCGCCACGTCTCCCATCTAGTCGGGGTTTATCCGGGGCGTCTTATTACGGAGCAGTCTGCTCCTGACCTGTTCCAGGCTGCGAAGACATCGCTTGAAATAAGGGGAGACGGTGGAACGGGATGGAGTCTGGGCTGGAAGATCGGCTTATGGGCAAGATTCAAGGACGGCAACCGTGCAGAGCGGTTAATCTCGAATTTGCTTACGCTCATAGAGGGGGACACACCGATACATCTTGGCCGAGGCGGCATATACGCCAATCTGTTCGACGCCCATCCTCCTTTCCAAATCGACGGAAACTTCGCAGCCACAGCGGGAATCGCAGAGATGCTGTTGCAATCCCATCAGGGATACTTGGAATTCCTGCCGGCGTTGCCCGATGCCTGGAAAGACGGGTACGTCAAAGGCTTGAGGGGCCGAGGGGGCTATGAAGTCGATTTGGTATGGAACAACGGCGCGCTGTCAAAGGCGGAAATCGAAGTTTCCATAACGCAGACTTGCCAAGTTCTTGCCAAGCGGAAGGTCAGGATTACGCAAGATGGCGATGAGGTTCAATATGTTCAAGATGCGAATGGATGTATCGGGTTCCATGTAGAAAGCGGAAAGCGTTACGTCATATTGACCGTTTGAGGGAAATCTGTTCATCATCCGGTCTCCCCAATGGGACAAGTTCCTATTGCTTCGAGAATGAAGCGCCGAATTTAATAACAATACAATTGGACTTTAACGCTTTTGCGGAAGGGGATAAGCATGGATTTTTTTACTGTCGAAAATGGGAAGCTGATCTTTGAAAATAACGGAGAAACCTTACAAATTGAAGCATGGGGTGAAAATAGTTTACGTATCCGCTCCCGAATGATGGGTGAAATACTGGATACGGACTTTGCCTTGCTCCCTGTTAATGGCGATGCGGAAGCTGCGATAGAGATCGATCATGAAGCTCAAACCGCTACCATTCAAAACGGTAAGATAAGGGCGGTGGTCAGACATTCGTGGTGGGATACTCCGGGACGAATTTCCTTTTACAATGATAAAGGGGAATTATTGCTTCAAGAAATAGGCAGCGGCGGAGCTTTGAAGCTTCGGTCAAGAGCATTCAAACCGATTATCGGAGGGGATCATCAATTATCGGTTTCCTTTGCCGGAAATGATGGTGAAAGAATCTACGGAATGGGTCAATACCAGCAAGAAACCTTTGATTTGAAAGGCTCCACGCTTGAATTGGCTCATCGTAATTCCCAAGCCAGTGTTCCGTTTTTGTATTCCAGCAAAGGGTATGGCTTCTTATGGCATAATCCGGCGATCGGAAAAGTTAACTTCGCTAATAATCGAACCGAATGGATTGCAGAAAGCACAAAACAGCTGGATTATTGGATAACGGCAGGCGATTCGCCGGCAGAAATAGAAGCCGCGTACGGAAAAGCGGTTGGTACCGTTCCCATGATGCCGGAATATGGACTTGGCTTCTGGCAGTGCAAATTAAGATATTATAATCAGGAACAGCTGCTCGAGGTTGCAAGGGAATATAAGAAAAGAAAGCTGCCGATCGATGTAATCGTAGTTGACTTTTTCCACTGGCCCAAACAGGGGGACTTTAGATTTGAGGAGGAATTTTTCCCTGATCCGAAGGCAATGGTGGATGAACTGAAATCCATGGGAATCGAATTGATGGTTTCGGTTTGGCCTCAGATTGACCGCTATAGCGAAAATTTTGAAGAAATGCGGCAAAAGGGTTATTTGATTAAAGCTGAAAAGGGAGTCCAAGTTGCCATGATGGATTGGTTCCCTTCCAGTATTTATTTTGATGCTACAAACCCTAAAGCCAGGGAGTATGTATGGTCTAAATGCAAGAAGAATTATTATGATTATGGAATCAACATCTTCTGGCTGGATGAAGCAGAACCTGAATACGATGTATATGACTTTGATAATTATCGTTACGCTATGGGACCTAATGTTCAAATCGGAAATATATATCCGCAGCGCTATTCCAAAACCTTTTATGACGGCATGCAGGCGGAAGGACAGGACAAAATCGTAAACACGGTTCGGTGCGCTTGGGCAGGCAGCCAACGATATGGCGCATTAGTGTGGTCGGGGGATATTCATTCTTCTTTTGAAGATTTCAGAAAACAAATCGTTGCAGGCCTTCATATGGGAATGGCGGGGATCCCTTGGTGGACGACGGATATCGGAGGCTTTGCAGGAGGTAACCCGGACGATCCCAAATTCCGCGAGCTGCTGATCAGATGGTTCCAATGGGGGGCTTTCTGCCCTGTTATGAGATTGCATGGCGATCGCAGGGGAGGCAAGGAAGTATTCAGAAAAGACGGCAGCAAAGCATTAAATACCGGCGGAAACAACGAGGTATGGAGCTTTGGGGACGAGGCTTACGAGATATTGGTTAAATATATGGAATTGCGGGAAGCTTTAAGAGACTATACCCGTGAGCTGATGAAAGAAGCCCATGAAAAAGGTGCGCCGGTGATGAGGCCGCTCTTCTATGAATTCCAGAATGACGATAAGGTTTGGGATATGAAGGACGAATATATGTATGGTCCGGATCTGTTGGTGGCTCCTATTCTTTATGAAGGCGCTGTATCAAGAGAGGTATATCTGCCTGAAGGTTCTAGCTGGACGGATGCGCGTACGGGAAGTGTCTTTGAAGGTGGACAAACTATTCTTGTTGAAGCACCTCTAAGCACGATTCCGGTATTTTTACGGGACGGAAAACAAGCGTATCTCATCGGAAAAATATAATATTCTTTCTTCGACCGGTCGGAAAGGGGGAGGGGAACTGGGTAAGAATGATATTGAAAAATTGCGTGATGCATTATATCAAGTAGCTTTATTACATCAGTATAATCTCCTTGATCCCGATGTAATAAGTAAGAGTCAGGAGCTGGATCTTCTGATAAATGAAATGATTCATGTAAAGCTGGGATGTCGTAGCGCATCAGAGTTATCGAAAGAGTGAGTTTCAGTCACCGGCTTCAGCTTGCTATAGCAAGCGGGAATTTCCATACGCCCCCTGTACTTAAGTGCAAGGGGTGGTTTTTTGCTTTCTATCCACAACCCGGGACGGTTACGAATTACGGCTGCATCACGCAACCAAAGGTGAGAATCCGGATAACATGTTGGCACCGGATCTGACGGATGCGGAGAAGCAGGCTCTGATCGATGGCTACGTGCAAGATCAGGTTAAGAGGAGTTGATAAGCATGATGGGACACTTTCGTAACCTCAGCCTTACCAGGCAAATCCTTTATTTAATTTTGATGATGTTGATCATCCTCCTGATCTCATTTGTCATCTCGAACATGGTTGCCAAACGTATTGTCGAGAGCAAGGTAACGGATTCTGCCGCAAAATTATTGAATCAGGTTGAAGAAAATATGGAAAGCTTTTATACGGATATGGAGAGAATCTCGGATTCGATGCTATATAGTCCGACGGTGCAAACCTACTTGGGCTTGGAGGACTTTTTGTCCAGGATTCTCATGTACGACGCGATCGAATCGGTTTTCTCCAATACCACTACATTGAAAGCGAATATCCGGGGCATCCAGCTTTACAACTCGGAAGGAAAGATGATCACCGATTCGGGTATCGGGATCGGCGAAACCGTCCGACTGCCGCCTCCAAAAATCGAATATTCCGGTTTATTATCTAACCCGAGTACAGGTGAAATAATGCCAAACTATTCCATATCCGTTCCGGTTTATAATTTGGAAATCACACCGGTCAAAGAATACATGGGAACAAGCGTATTTCTCATGGATGTCGGCAATTTCCGCAATATATTGAATAATGCAAAAATAACAGCCAATTCCCGGCTGCTTCTTCTGGACCAGAATAAAAATATTATGGCAAGCGATGGGAACCCGTCCAGCCTCGATGTATCCCAGTTAGAGGAGTGGAAAAACGACAACCGGTATATTGTGCAGACGAGCACGCTGTCCCGGACGGGGTGGGAGCTGATCAGCATCATTCCGAAGAACGAGCTGCTGCAGGAATTGAATATCGTTCAAAAGCTGAACGTTGCAACATATGCGGTTATGTTTAGTATACTCGGTCTTTTTCTGATCCTTTTTTTCACCCGTATCTTAAGGCCGGTAAAAGCGCTAATGGATTTTATGAAGTCCTACCCGAAGACGGGGGGAGAAAGCCGCTTTCCTGTGGTCTACCATAACGAAATCGGCGTACTCGCTGCCAACCTGAATAAAATGCTGGACGAAATCGACAGCTTAAGCAAAGAAATTCAGTTGACGCAAAAGCAAAAGTACGAAATCGAAATTACAAAAAATCAGATGGAAATTTCGGCCTTTCGCAATCAGATTAACCCCCATTTTTTGTACAATACGCTGGAATGTATAAGCGCTATGGCCATCTTTTACATGGCTCAGGATATAGGCGAAATCTCCGCCTCCTTATCAAATATGTTCAGGTATTCGGTCAAAGGAGGCGATTTCAGCACAATTCAGGATGAAATCTCACACATTCAGGAATACGCGAAAATCATCGAATACCGCTTCATGGGGAAAATCCGGGTTGTCGTCGATGCGGATGAACGTTTGTTGAAGCAGAAAACAATTAAAATGCTTCTTCAGCCGATGGTGGAAAATGCCGTGTTTCACGGATTGGAGATGAAGATCGACAGCGGCATCGTTCGAGTGGAAGTGAAGATGACGGAGCAGAATCAGGTTCAATACATCGTACAGGATAACGGAAACGGGATGGAAGAAACCCAATTGAAAGAGCTGGTCGCCCGGCTTAGGCAGTTTGAAAGCCAAGGCTGGATGGCGAGGGAAGCAACGAAAGGAATCGGCTTACCCAATATTTACCGGAGAATCAAGCTATTATACGGAGACAAGGCCGACATGTCCTTCTATAGCAAACGCGGCACCGGTACTACCGTTACAATCACATTCCCTGTACAAGACCATGTGGAACAATTGGAGGTCGAATAACATGCATACGGTATTGATCGCAGACGATGAACCCTGGGTTGTGTACAGGATTAGAGAAATGATCGAGTGGGAAAGGCTCGGCTTTACCGTTATCGGAGAGGCGCACAACGGACTGTCGGCTCTGGAGATCATTCTGGAGAAGAAGCCGGATGTCGTCATTTCGGATATCCGCATGCCCGGTTTGAACGGAATTGAGCTTCTGGAGCAAATCCGTTTCCACGATTTGAGGTGCAACGTGATTATGATCAGCGGATATTCGGAGTTTGAATATGCCCAGAAAGCGCTGCGGTTCGGAGCCTTCGATTACTTGCTCAAGCAGGTCGACAAGGACAAGCTGACCGACGCGTTGGAACGGTTGAAAGCGACGCTCGCGGAGAAGCAAAAAGTGCAAAAAGGATTGGAGCTGCTGCTGGACGATCTTTTCGAAATATTCGAGTCCGATGAGAATGTGAAGCTGCAAAACTTTTTGTCCAGCCGGGGAATTGATTGCGAATATCCGCACTTCCGGTTCATTAGCTGTCTGTACCAGCATTCATCGTTTCCCGATGCGGGCGAGACGCAGCCGGCGATCTCCGGGATCCGTTATTTGCGGTTTCGTACGGGACAGAATAAAGTCTCCTTCCTGATCAATTATGACGAATTGAAGAATCCGACCGGTTTTCTCGATTTTATTTCAGGTCATTTGTCCGACGCCCGATGTATCGGGATCAGCGGAATCGGCGTCTATTCTACGCCTGTCGCCAAGCTCTATCAAGAATCGGATATTGCCCTTTGCAGTTTCTTCACCCGCCCCGAAAGCCGGATCATCGAATATAAACCGGCGGCCGATCATGCCTCGGTCTTGATGGGAACGATCCTGCAAATCGAAGTGGCCGTAAGGGAGCAGAAGCCGGAGCAAGTGAACAGGCTTCTGGATGAGCTAAGCGCCGAATGCAAGGAGCGGTCCATTCAGATCGACCAATTATGCGCGCTATACAACCAAATCGTGTTGCTCTGTTACAAATATTACAGCAGTACCGACGCAGATTATGAAATCGAATATATGAACTACGATCAAATGTCTCGCCAGTACCGCTCGGTCGAGGAGTTGTTCGGAAAGCTGAAGGCCATTTTCCGGCAGCAAACCGGCGAAGAGCCGCACATTTCCAATGAGATGGTAAAGAAAATCATCGAATATATTGATGCCAGCTTTACGGAAGATATTATGCTCGTTGATTTGTCAAAGAAGTTCCATATCACCGTCGGATATGTGAGCGCTCTTATGAAGAAGGAAACGGGAAAAACGTATATGGAGTATGTGATGAACAAAAGGCTGAATCTGGCTAAAGAATTGCTGCAGGATACTTCGTTATCCATTCAAGAGATCGTGGAGCGGGTAGGGTACCGGGATTATTTTCATTTCAACAAAATTTTCAAAAAGTATTTCGGAATAACACCGGGTAAATTTCGTAAATTGTAGCCTTGTCCAAAACTATCGAAAAGCACAAAAAGATTAAAATGGAAACATAGGTTGTCGGTACGTTTGCCGTTATGCTAAAGAAGCAGTAAACAATATATGCAGGGGGATTGATTAGTATGAAGTTGAAAGTGTTTTCAATTCTGGCATTGGCCGCAACGATTGCATTGTCAGGCTGCAGCGCCAACAAATCGGGAAGCGGAAACGCACCGGCAGAGCCGGCGAAAACCGAGACGCCTGCTGCAGTAACCGAGACGCCTGCGGCGCCGGTGGATCTTACTTGGTTCTCTACAGTAGGTTGGAACCCGCCGCAATGGACCACGGAGCCTGGCACCGTAATGGGGGAACAGACGAAAAAGACGGGGCTTACCTTCAGCTTTAACATTCCTGCACAGGACGGCGATACGAAATTGAATCTGATGATGGTTTCATCGTCGGACTCATTCCCGGATGTCATTACTACGGTAGGCCCGGATATGGGAAAGAAGCTGGTTGAAGCCGGCAAGGTTTGGGAATTGGAAGAATTCCTTACGAAATACGATCCGGAATCCCATTTGCTCAAAGATTATCCTGAAGATGTAAAGCAGCAAATGATCAAACATTATGGCGGCTGGTACGCGATCGGAAGCCACATGACCAGCAGTGATGCGAAAAAGGTATATCCGCCATCAAGCGATTATTTTGCGGATGTGGCGAAGTATGCTGAAAATAAAGGTGTTATAGTCAACGCGAATATTTTGAAAGAGGCCGGCATTGCCCTTTCCGATCTGAAAACCGAGGATGGCGTGCTCGCGGCTCTTAAGAAGGTAAAGGATATGAAACTGACGGTTGACGGCCAGCCTGTCATTCCGCTTCAGATCCACGGCAAAAACTACCATGGCGAAACGCTCCAATTCCTGCACAGATCTTTTGGCGCGATGCCGATTGACAAGGACGGTAAATTTAGACATATCTACATGTCTCCGGAAAACAAGCATGCCATTCAATTCCTGTTTAAGACGGCACAAGGCGGGTACTTCGATCCCGGCCAGATGACAACGGATGATACGGCGATCGAAGCGAACGTCTTGTCCAAACGTGTGTTCATGTTCATCGGAGGGACGCCCAAAGGCAAATTTGATACGGTTGATTTCTGGGTTTCGCCCGGCGCGATCTTGTCGAGTGAAGGCACAAAGCCGGTGTTCCCGTTCTATTCTGAACCAGATCGCGGCTGGGCGCAAACGCACATTTCCAAATCGACGAAGGAACCGGAAAAATTGGCGAAATGGCTTAGCTATGTGACCAGTGCCGAGGGGATGACGCTTAATCAATTTGGTATCGAAGGCGTTCATTACACGAAAGACGACAAAGGTCTCATTACAAGAACGGATGAAGGAATTCAAGCTCTGAAGGACAGCAGCAAAACGGCAGTGGATATCTTCTGGCAATTCACCAATATGGCATTCCTTGAAAACGTGCAGCCTGCTCCGACAAAAAGGGAAGGCGCCGGCGGTTTGATTGAAATGGAGGCGAAGACCGCTTACGCGAGATCGCCGGAAGTCGTTCGATATGATGCTTCCGTACTGAAATTGCCCGGCGATTTCTATGCACCAGGAAGCAAAAATGCAACGATTAGAGATCAAATCCAGCAATTTTATGAAGCTCAGGTTGCCAAGATGGTGTTGGCGAAGGATGAGGCAACGTTCAACAAACTCTATGACGAGTTTGTCACTAAGATGAAACAATTGAAGGTCGACGAGCTGGATGCGGCACTGGACGCGGAACTTCAGAAGAAGTCGCAGGAAATGGGTATAACGGTTAAAGGCATTAATTCTTAATAGTATGATTTGAGTGATGAATAGTGCCAAAGTGCATGTGCATTCCATGCTGCACTTTGGCATTATCATTGTTTTTCAAGGGAGGGACGAATGATGGTAAAAGGCGCCACCCAGGGAGGCATCCCGACAGCAAATATCAAAAGAAAAAAAACGTTCAGGCTCGGACACGATCTTCGAACCCAGTTGGAGCTCATGACGATGCTTTGGCCAGCAATTATTATGATTGTCATATTCGACTTTATCCCGATGTCCGGGCTGTTGATGGCATTCAAGGCCTACGATCCCATCACTGGTTTTAAAGGGATTTTTACGAGTCAATGGAACAATTTCGAGAACTTTATGATGATTTTCCGGCACTTTGAGTTTTGGCCCATGGTGAGAAATACGCTAGGCATTAATCTCTTTGGGTCGCTGATCGGGATCCCGGTAACCCTGATCTTCGCGCTATTGTTAAACGAGATCCAGAATGCCAAGTTTAAATCGTTTGTACAGACCGTCACGTACCTGCCGCATTTTCTTTCATGGGTTATCTTTGGCGGGTTGTTCATCACGCTGCTCAATCCGGATGGCGGCATCGTGAATTTTTTACTCCTGAAACTGGGCCTGATCGATGAGGCTATTCTGTTTTTGGGCGAGCCAAAATATTTCTGGGGCATCGCCATCGGTACAAATTTGTTGAAAGAAATAGGCTGGGGCGCCATCTTGTATTTGGCTGCCATGGCAGGCATCGACCAGTCTTTATATGAGGCTGCCGCTATCGACGGTGCGAGCCGTTTGAAACGAATGCTGCACATCACGCTGCCCGGCATTTTGCCTACGGTTATGATTCTGGTCATATTCGCAATAAGCGGCATGCTGAACAATAACTTTACGCAGATTTACGTCCTGCAAAACTCTTTGAACTTGCCGACCAGTCAAGTTATTGATACTTACGTGTATCGAACGGGTCTTGGGCAGTTCCAGTTTGCTTCGGCTACGGCGATCGGGTTAATGAAATCGGTGTTTGCGCTTGCGCTGCTGCTTGGAGCCAACTATCTATCCAAGAAACTTACAAAATCTGGTTTGTTTTAAACGTATGCTTCCGAAGCGAGTTTTTCGCTTGCAGAGAAGATGATTTAGGGAAGCAGCGAGAATAACTTTTAGGAGGCGTCCGGAATGGTCGGAGGCAGGAGCTGGAGAGAACGTGCATTTAATGTGACGAATGTCGTCATCATGATCGCTATAATGACCGTGACGATATATCCGTTTTGGTTTTCTGTCGTCAATTCTTTGAATACAGGCGACAATCTTGTGCGCGGACCTATATTTGCTTGGCCAAGGGAATTTACATGGGCGAGCTGGGCGACGGTTATGTCGGACCCGGGAATGCTTAAGGCTGCATGGATTAGCGGTTCCCGGACAGTGATTGTAACGGTTATCTCTATTCTATATACGGCGATGTTTACTTACGCCTTTTCCCGTACTTATTTAAAGGGAAAAAAATGGTATGTGATCATAGGCTTTACGAGCATGTACTTTAGCGGCGGGCTGATTCCTTCGTTTATGCTGATGAATTGGCTCGGTTTGTATGATACTTTCTGGGTTTACATCTTCCCTGTCCTTTTTGGCGGATTTTGGAACGTCATTATTTTCAATGCGAATTTCAAGGCGATTCCCGACGCTCTGTTCGAATCGGCCAAAATGGATGGAGCGAATGAGTATACGATATTCTTCCGAATTGTTATCCCGTTATCGAAGCCGGTTTTGGCTGCACTTTCGGTGTTTACCGCAGTCGCCATATGGAACGATTACGGAGCGACGCTTTATTTCACCCAATCGGCTGATTTGCAGACGCTGCAATATTTGATCTTAAAGCTCATTCAGTCTACGAATGCGATTGAGCAGATGGCTAGTGTCGCGGGCGACAACAATGCCGCTGTCGCAGCACTCTACTCCAAAGCTCAAGGTGCGGGAACCGTTACAGCCCGAACCCTTCAGCTGGCGGCGATGGTTATCTCGTCGATCCCGATGGTAATTATGTATCCGTTTGCGCAGAAGTTTTTTATAAAAGGCGTGCTGCTCGGTTCTATAAAAGAGTAGTTGCGCGACCTTTCTATTATTTAATCGTCGTTGACAACAGCCTTTCAGGCATAGGTATTCCGTAAGTGGTACAAAGACGAGGCGAATCAGTGTCACACCTATGCGGCGGACAGCAAAGACCTGCACCATTGGGAAGTTGTCGGACCGGTCATTACTGAGCGCGCCCACGAAGATCCGAACGTGTTCCGGTTGAAGGGCTTCTACTGGATGATTGTGGACGAGTGGAGGGGGCAGGGCGTTTTCCGTTCCGACGATTTGGATACGTGGGAGCGAGTCGGGCAATACTCCTGTCCAATATGGGAGGAAAGGGTAAAAACTATGGAGATCAACTGGAAACAACGTGAAAATGACAACAGATATACGTTCCTACTGGGCGAAAGGGCTATCGGCGACGTCTTGCCGTTCGAGGACGAACGCTTCGTAGCAACCGATACGTTCGAACAGATAAGGGAAGGATTGGTGCAGTGGACGCGGAAGTTCACTTATCGAGGCGAATCGCCCGCGGCGTGCAAGCTTTCGATGGATTTCGCTGCCGACTACGAGCCTGAGTATTATATGATTCCCTCCGTCACCTACAACGGGAACGGTTGGGGCAGCGGCCTGGAGCCGAAAGGGCTGATGCGCGACGGGCAGCCTTGGGTATTTGCGTGGCATCGGACGGCAGTGGCCGGCGCAACCTACTCCGAGGGAGGCGGTGTCGCCGTAGCCTTGTTCGGCGAGCCGCCCCGGGATATGCAAGGCTTTTCCTGCTCGCTCGTGCCGGCTGGAGGACGAGTTATCCATCGGCTGATCTGGCCGGAGGCGGAGACGCCAGCGACCTACGATGACCGAGACCGTTACGGCGAGGCATACGAAGCGGAGAGGACCTTTGCGCTAGGCGAGATGTTTACGGCCCGTGCGTTTCTGGTGCTACATGCTTACACAGAAACGCGCACGTCTTGGAGAATGATGCTCGAAGAGGCCTGGCGGCTGCAACAACGTCCGGTTCGGGCAAGGTATGAACCAGAGCGCATCTGGGAACTGGGCATGGCGTATGCCAAGAATAGCCTATGGGCCGAAGACGGGGATTTTCGGGGATTCTCGCTCGGCAGAAAATGGGACGGAGAGAAGTGGCGACAAGCTCGTAATTACGCAATCGGCTGGTGCGGGCAGAACGCCTCGCTGGCCAATTCGATGCTTGCGGATTATTTGAATTACGGCAATGAGGATTCGCTTCGCAGAGGCCTCGCCGTGCTGGACGGCTGGACAGCCGGCGGAAGGCTGCCGAACGGGATGATTCATTGCGAGTATGATTACGTCCTGCAATTCAAGCCGGCAGAGCGGGAAGTGCAGGACGCCTGCAACCTCGGAACGGCTGCGCTGAACCTGTTCGAGGCGGAACAATTGGCCCTGAGGTGCGGAGTGGAGCGGCCGATCTACCGTGAAACCGCGCTCGGCATTTGTGACTTCGCCTTATCCGTGCAGTCGTCGGAAGGCCGGATCGGGAAGTCGTGGAACAACGACGGGACTCCGCATGATCCGGAGGGCACGGTCGGCTGCTTCCTTGTCCCGCCTCTGGTCAAGGCATACGAGCTTACAGGCAATGAAGCCTATCTTCATGGGGCGGAGCTTGGCTACCGCTATTATATGAGGGAGCTGCAGGGCAACGGCTACACGACAGCGGGGGCGCTGGATACCTATTGCGTAGACAAGGAGTCTGCCATTCCTTTGCTTAAGGCGGGACTTGCGCTGTTCCGGGTTACCGGCCAGAAGACGTATCTCGAATGGGCGGAGCATGCCGCTTGGTATTTGGCAACATGGCAGTGGCATCATACGGTTGCATATGACGCAGGGACCGGACTGGAAGCAATAGGGTACGATACGTTCGGCGGTACGGCGGTATCTACGCAACACCATCATCTTGATCCGTTTGCGTTGTCTTTTATCGAGGACTGGCTTGAGCTGGCTGCGCTCACCGGCAACCCGACATGGCGCGAAAGAGCCCTTGCCGTATGGGTGAATGCGTCGATCGGCATCTCGGACGGCAGCCTGATGATCAATGGCAAGCTGCGTCCGGAGGGCAGCCAGAGCGAAGGTTTCTTTCACACTCTTTGGAAAGAAACGTTCGGCGTTTCGGAATGGCTCGTGGCGTGGCCGACAGCCTTCCGGCTTGAAGTGTTGCGCCGGGTGGGCATGGAGGCATTAAGGGAGTAGCGTTACTGCCATTCCGGGTCCCCCAGGCCTTTACGCGAGGACGGGTAAACGATCGGGTACCGATCGTCTATCCAGAGCTAAATTGATACCCTCAAGTTCGTGGTAGATATTGAGTGCCAGAACTGGCCGGAAGATTGATCTGACGGATTATATCCGGCATGGATAACACGTGTTCTACGAGAAGCCGTTGGCGGTGACGCTGGCCGATGCGAGAGAAATACTGCAAGCGGTGGGGGAAGCAGGCGTGAAGCACATGGTCGGCTTCAATTACCGCTTCACTCCCGCCGTACAGCTTGCCAAGAAGCTGATGAAGGCAGGCTCGGGAAGATTTAGCATTTCCGCGGCCAGTTCCTGCAGGATGGGATCGTCGATCCCGATTTTTCGTTCGTATGGCGGCTGCAGAAGAAGATCGCCGGCTCCGGATCGCATGGCGACCTGAGTGCGCATCGATTCATTTGGCTGTTACATTATTTGGAGGGGGATGTAAAAGCGTGTGAAAGCGCTATCAGTTTTCTGATTTGCATGACTAAACAGGAAGCAATACTTCATTGGCGAAGTGCAGGCGCAAAGCGGTAAGCATATCTCTGCACAAGCCGCAGGCTTCTTGCTCCGGGATGCCCAGTATATGTTGTCCAAACAGTAAGAGAGGGCACTTGTCCGCCTTCCCAGACTGACGTATCTAGCGGACAGAATAAACTTTCCTATTGCATGAAGGGGGATTTTTTTACAGAATTTCAGTTTCCCGTTGATATTATAATTAAATGGAGGAATGCATAATGGTTCAGAAAGGGCTTAGATTTGGAAATAGTCTTAAGCGAATGTTGTCTATATTTCTTTCCGTTTGTTTAATGGCAACGATCCTGCCTATAGCGGCGGTAGTAGCTGCAGCGGAAACAACGGCTCAATCGGTGATGACGGATTATCAACCAACGATTCAAGAGGTCATCGATGCAAGCGGATTTAAACATCCCGGCATCGGACTTACCAAGGATTTTCTTGAAAATGTGAGGACACAGGTACGGGCGCAAAAAGAACCTTGGAATTCATATTTTAATCGAATGCTATTATCTCCAACCGCTGCGAAGAACGTCGGATCAAGCATTCAGGGTGCGGATCCAACCAAGCCGAGAACTGTTGCGGTGAATAGTAAAGGCGCTTTTGTGACGGATGGGTTGCTCGCGTATACGCAGGCACTTATGTATATTATTACCGGAGACGAAGTCTACCGGGCCAATGCCATGAGAATTATCCGACTTTGGGAGCAAATGGACCCTAATCAATATACGTATTTCACGGATTCTCACATTCATATGGGTATCCCTCTTAACCGGATGGTGACTGCAGCAGAAATATTGCGGTATTCCAGCACACAAAACGAAGCTCTGCAATGGACGGATAAGGATACTGCTGATTTTACGAATAACCTGATTAATCCGATGATTGAAACATTTTGTCATTTTAATGACAAATTCATGAACCAGCATCTTTATCCGCTGCTGGGGGCCATGTCGGGTTATATCTTTACCGGCAACAGAGACCGGTATAATGAGGGAGTCGAGTGGTTTACCGTCAACAAGACCGCTGTAGACCAGGGTCAAAACGGCGCCATTAAATCCTTGTTCAGATTGGTGGATACAAATGCTTTGACAGGAGAGAAAGTGGATCCCCCGGTCGTTCAGCATGTCGAAATGGGCCGGGATCAGGCGCATGGTGCCGGTGACATAACCAACATGGAAATATTAGCGCGTTTATTGCTAGCCCAGGGAACCAAAGTGGATCCAGTAGACGGAACTGCTTCGACAGCGCCGAATGCTGTAGGACCTTACGAATTTCTGGATAACCGCATCTTGAAGGCTGCCGACTTTTTTGGCCGTTTCATGTTGGGTTATGATACGCCATGGATACCTGTCGCGGCGCATACGGATGCCGATGGAAATCCGACCGTTATTTACAAACAACTGAAAGAAGGATATCGGGGAAGAATTGGCGGTAACATTTATGACCTTTACTATTACTATAAATACACCGCTGGAGTAAACATGGAGGTTGAGGCTCCGTACTTTACCGAAATGTTCAACAAAAGACATTATTTTTATTGGGAGTCTCCGGACGGAGGAGCGGATTATTGGCTTTACATCCCTAAAGAAGCTGAAGCCGAGGGTACGCAAACTCTACCGAAACCTGTAACAGATTCGAATTTGCGGGAAATTGAAGATCGATACACCAAATTTGACAGTAATTCCACGACAATGCAAGAGGGAGATACTTCTTTCGTCAGGATGACGGCAACGGAAGAGGGAAGCAAAATTGCGCTAGTGGCTTCGAGCACCGGTGAGAAAACCATTGGGTTCAAGATCCGGACCAATGGGACAGCCAAGCTGGAAGTGATTGGTGGAATTAACGATACGTTGACGCTGCCGGACACGAAGGGGCAGTGGCGTTATGTGACCTATAAGATGAATAATTTACAGTTTTTTGGGGACCTTGTTTATTTCAAAGTAAAAGGAGCCGGCACTACGGTCGACATTGACCACATCAATGTAAGCGCAGGAACACAGCTGACGCCGCCGGTGTTCCATGCAGGAATCGCGCCATTAAATTTATTTGTCTATGTCGGTTCTGAGGCACCGGTCCAATTCGATTTTTCGGCAGTAGACGCGAATCCAGCGGATGTCGTATCCTATCAGATCGATAATAAACCTGAGGGCGCTGTCTTCAATGAGAGCACCGGCGCATTTACCTGGAAGCCGACGCAAGCTGGAACCTATTCGTTTGTTGTGAGTGCGTCGGACGGAACCACGGTTGCAATGAAGGACGTTAAGATTGTCGTAACGAATGACCGGAAATCCGCAGTAGCCGCAGTAGTTAGTCCATATAATCCAAATACAAGTTATATTTTGTCAACTATTAATTACTTTAAAATCGTGTATGCAGATGTAATGAATCAAATCTCAAGCGCATCCGATGATGCTTTCTATCAGCTATTGATTGACTTGAATAGTGCGGTTCAGAGTCTGAAAGAACTGAATCCATTATTACAAGATGGAAGCATGAATTACCAGGATATGTTTGTAAGTTCCACCTTTGGAACAGCAGTCGCCACCCTTTCGGATAACAATGCTGATAGTTTTGTATGTTTTTGCGTAGCTCAGAATTTGACTCATTACATGGATTTCGGTCCGAATTATAAAGTTTCGGCAAATGCCTTCGAGCTGCAGGTAAGAGTCAGTTTTCCTGATCGTATAGGCGGTGCGGCCATCTTCGGATCCAACGATAAATTGAATTGGACAAGGTTAACCCCCGGCCTGACAACGTATACGGAAGATATGCAAAGACTTGAGGTGCGGGACGATCTCAAAAATCAGCAATTCCGCTTCCTGAAAATACAAATCATTGAGCCGGGGCCCACCCCGATTTCAAACATACCAATGCTCGAAGTGGCCGAATTCAGAATCCATGGAGAGCGCCACGATATGGTAACCCAAATTCCGGGAACGATTGCCGAGGCGCTGGCGGAAGCGGCGAAGCTGCCTGCCGAAGATTATACGAAACAAAGCTATTACCTGTTCCAGAAAGAATTGGAATATGTGAAGAGCGCCGTCGGCAACTCCGATTATACCGAGCAAGAGCTGATTAACGAACTTTATGACGCCCGTAATTTGTTGGTGCCGTACACGACGTCGCTGTATTCGTTCGAAGGAAACGCAAAGAATACGTTTGGTGCTTCTTCGTCCACCGATGGAGCCGTGTTTGGAACCGCAGCTTACGCAGCAGGAAAGGTCGGGCAAGCGATCAGCTTGAACGGCACGGATAGCTACATGATGCTGCCGGCAACGCAGCCTTTGTCCGCTTACAACGAGATCACCCTCGCAACCTGGGTGAATTGGAATGGAAGCAGCCAGTGGCAGCGGATCTTTGACTTTGGCAACAATAGCAATCAATACATGTTACTTTCGCCGAGATCGGGCAGTAATAAGCTGCGTTTCGAGATCAAGAACGGCGGCAGCGCGCAAGGTGTGGAAACGGCGCAATTGCCGGTGGGTCAATGGGTGCATGTGGCGATAACGCTGGGTAACGGCACGGCGAAGCTGTATGTGAACGGCACGCTGAAGGCAACGTCGAGCGGTGTCACGATCAAGCCTAGCGATTTCCAGCCTGGCTCGAACTACATAGGCAAGAGCCAGTTTGCCACCGATCCGCTGTTTAACGGCATGATCGACGAATTCCGCATATACAATCGCGTCTTGAGCGATGCCGAGATTGGGGCCGTATATAACCAGACAGGATATGGGGCTGACAAGAGCTTGCTCACGTTCTTGCTGGATCAAGCTGCTGCAGCAGGCAATGCCGGCATCTATACGGCTGACAGCGTGCAAGCTTTGCAGCAGGGTATCCCTGAGGCTCAAGCTGTCGCCGCAAGCACCGGTGCAAGCCAGGCTCAGGTTGACGCCGCAGCTGACAGCTTGCGGGCTGCTTACGATGGTCTGGTTTACCGACCGGGCGTTCCGGCGATCGCTCCTGTCATGGACAAAACCCTTATAGCGGGCAATCAGCTTGCCATAAAGCTTCATCTGTTAAATTCCGTTACCGGCGCCGTATACAGTGTCAGCGGCTTGCCGCAAGGGGCCAGCTTCGATTCGGATAAGCGTACCGTCGTCTGGACGCCGAACAAAACGCAGGGGGGAGTCTACAACGTAATCTTAACCGCTGAAGCAAACGGAGGGGCAACTTCCCGCACCGTTAAGATTACCGTCAAAGGTCAACCGGTCATCGCCCCGGGTGGAACTGTGGAGCTTACTTCTAGACAACCGTTTACGTATCAGGTGAAAGCAACAGATCCTACGGGCATGGCGTTGACTTACAGCGCTGCTAAGCTGCCTTCGGGCGCGGCGTTCGATACGGTCACGGGCGTGTTCACATGGACTCCGACTCATGCGAATTACGGCGACAACATTGTCACCTTTATCGTGAGCAACGGCTTATATAAGGTCAGCCAAACGGTTGATTTTAAGGTCAATTTCGGTCTCCTGCCGCCGGATGATTATACCAAGGGCAGTTATTATCTGTACCATAAGGAAGCGGAGCGAATCCTTGCGGCGATCGCTTTGCCTGGTGCCGATAAGGATGTGCTTGTCGCTGAACTGATCCAGGCCGAAGGCTTGCTTGTTCGCGTCCCTCTATCGCTTTATTCGTTTGAAGGCAATGCAAAAAATTCATTCGGGTCGACAACCGCTACTCTTGCCGGAAACGCTGCTTACGCGGCAGGAAGCGTCGGGCAGGCGATCAGCTTGAACGGTACGGACAGCTATGTTGCACTGCCCGCGGCACATCCACTATCCACCTACGACGAGATCACGGTGGCAACCTCGGTGTATTGGAATGGAAGCAGCCAATGGCAGCGAATTTTCGATTTCGGAAACAACACCAATCAGTACATGTTCCTTACGCCGAGATCGGGCGGCAATACGCTGCGTTTCGCGATCAAGAACGGCGGCGGCGAACAATTCGTGGAAACGTCGCAGCTTGCAACGGGGCAATGGGCGCATGTGGCGGTGACGCTCAGCGGCGGCACGGCGAAGCTGTACGTGAACGGCGATCTGAAGGCGACCAAAAGCGGCTTCACGATCAAGCCGAGCGATTTTAAACCGAGCAAAAACTATATTGGCAAGAGCCAATTTAATGATCCGTTGTTCAATGGGATGATCGACGAATTCCAAATTTACAACTATGCCTTGAGCGCGGAAGAAATCCAGGCGGCAACACAGAGGACTGACAAAACTTTAATCCCGGTCTTGCTCGAAGAAGCAGGCGCTGTTGATACCGAGCTGTACAAAGAAGAGAGCTTACAAGCGCTTCAGGCGGAAGTATCGAACGCTCAATCGGTATACAACAATGCAGATGCGACACAAGAAGAGATCGATGCGACGGCTGCAAGTCTGCTTGCGGCGCTCGAAGGGCTGCAGTGGAAAGACATCACTGCTTCAATGGATCCTGCAGCACCAAGCGGCAAGAACGGATGGTATAAGTCTCCGGTCGCGGTAACGCTGTCTCCGGCGAAAATCGCGGAATACAGTCTGGACGGCGGAGTCACCTGGGCAGTATACGGCGCGCCTGTCACTCTGGACACAGACGGAACGCATCAAGTTCAGTACCGCCGTTCCGTCGATTCGGGAGAAGTGAAAAGTCTGGACATCAAGATCGACCGTACTGCACCGGTCGTTCAGATAACAGGTGCGGCGTCGTATACGATCGACCAGAATGTCGCCATTACGTGCAGCGCGACCGATGTTATATCGAGCGTATATGGTGCGCCGTGCGGCCAGCCGCTGGTACAAGCCAAGGCGTATACGCTGCCTGCGGGCCAGAATACGGTATCGGTTACGGCAGAGGATATGGCGGGCAATCAAACGACGGTCACCCATACCTTTACAGTGAAGGTTACGTTCGACAGCTTGAAAGCCGTAACGAACGGCTTTATGCAAACGACCGGCTACAAAGGATGGGAAACCGTCGCCATTTCCTACAATCAGAAGCTCGATCAGGCCAAAGCTGCAGCCGCAAGCGGTAAAATCGACGCGGCGAGGAGCATGATGGCCGACTATATCAAGCAGGTAACGGATCAAGCCGGAAAATATTTCACGAAGGAGCAGGCGGACATTCTCATCCGATGGGCTCAGATTCTCGTAAATTAACCAGGATATGCGGGATATGAAGCCAGGAGCGATCCGTACGGACTTCCGCGCAAATAATAGCGTAGTTATTCCGGCAGGATCAAAGAACGCGGACCGGATATCAAGTCCCGCTTGCAGGGTTTGTCTTCGTTACGAAACCGGTCATGACGGAGATTACTAAAATTAAGCCGGTATTCAGTCCGGCTTCGGATATTCTCATGACTGGTTTGGACCCAAAATGGCGCGAGCTCGCAGAGAAAACGAACAAAGAAATGCGCGATATTGGACTTGAAAAAGTCCGTGCAGAAGTAATCAAGCAAGTCCAAGCGTATCTTGATGCAGGAGGAAAGTAAGCGGAAAGTTTTATCTTGAAGGATGTACATTTAAACAAACCCCCATACTTTTATTAGAAGCATGGGGGTTTCTATAGGAATGGTGTACCGACAGCCTTCCGGCTTGAAGTGCTGCGCCGGGTCGGCATAGAAGCATTAAGGGAGTAGCGTTACTGCCATTCCGGGTCCCCCAGTCTTTTGGCTGTTACATTATTTGGAAGGGGGTGTAATGGCGTGTGAAAACGCTATCAGATTTCTGATTTGCATGACTAAACAGGAAGCAATACATCAATGAAAGGGAGATCACCTATGAAAAATAAGGGGAAAAAATGGTTATCATTGATTACATCAATTGTAATAATGGCACAGCTATGTTTAACCGTTTTGCCGGTTGCCGTTAAGGCAGAAACAACTTCGATTTTTACAGATTATCTGCCAACGATTACAGAGATTACCGATGAAGCCGGGTTTACACATCCTGGTGTAGGACTCACGAAAGAGCTTCTTGAAAACGTTAGAACGAAGGTAAGGGCAGGAGCAGAACCTTGGAATTACTATTTTAATTCCATGCTGGTCCCATCTAGTGATGCTGCAAGGTCTATTACGTCTAGCAATAGCAGTGATGGTATTAATCCAAGCATTAAATATTTGGATAGTCAGGGTGCTAATTCGAAATTTATAGCAGATTCCATAAAAGCATATTCACAGGCGGTTATGTATTTAATAACCGGTGATGAAGTATACCGTAAGAATGGTATGATGATTATACGTATTTGGGAAAAGATGGACCCTACGAAATTCGTATACTTTACAGATTCACATATTCATACAGGAGTACCTCTTAACCGAATGGTAATGGCAGCAGAAATTTTAAGGTATACAAGCAGTCAATCAGAATCACTGGCTTGGACAGATCAAGACACAGCTGATTTTACCAATAATCTTATAACTCCGGTAATTAAAACATACATGAGTAGTCCAGACCGTTTTATGAACCAGCATAATTATCCGATAATGGGAGCCATGGCGGGTTATATCTTTTCCGGCAACAAAGAGGGATATGACAAATCTGTGGAATGGTTTACCGTTAACGCTACAGCGAAGGATCAAGGTTTCAATGGATCGGTTAAGCAGCTGTTCCGATGGGTTACCGAGGAACAAAAACCGGGAACGATAGTCGGGGAAGGAACACCGGTAGAGCCTCACGTTCAACATATGGAGATGGGTAGAGACCAAGCTCATGGCGGCGGTGATTTAACCAACGCGGCAATTATAACTCGTATGATTAAATCCCAGGGAACAAAAGTAGACCCTGTAGCGGGAACCCCATCTACAGCGGACAATGCTGTAGGTCCCATGGAGTTTCTGAATGATAGACTTATAGCGGCCGCCGACTATTTTTGGCAGTTCATGCTCGGTTATGACACACCATGGACTCCGCAGGCATACGCCATTACTGGCGGTGACCCTAATAATGGCGGTATGGGCGGGTATATAAGAGACACCTATAATGGTTTATCTGAAGGTTATAGGGGAAGATTTTCGACTGCTAACTTCTGGGATTTTTACTCCTACTACACTTATGTCAGACATGAGGATGTAGCACAGCTAGCGCCACACTATTATGAAGCCTTCACCAAGAAACTCGTACCAACTCCAGATGGCTGGCGTAATAAGGATGCAGGCAATGACTTCTGGCTCTATTTGCCGTCGGAAGCTGAGGCTGATGCGGCAAAGTTCATTCCTCAGGATAAATCAAGCGGTAAGATCTTGGAACTGGAAGACCGATACACGAAATTGGACAACAATACGGCTACTATGCAAGATGGCGATACCACCTTCATCAGGTTTCATGCAACGGAAGCGGGAAGTAAAATAGCCGTTCTCAGTTTTGGCTATGCCGGATCGGGACCTCATGGATTTAAGATTCGAACCAATGGCGTAACCCAATTTGATGCGCTTAATTCTTCCATCACACTGCCAGATACTAAGGGTGAGTGGAAATATGTGTCCCTCTCCGGGTATTTTGGTGATTTGGTCAATATGACATTAAGAGGTGCACCCGGCGTTACGGTTGATATTGACCACGTTAATGCAGATCCAAGTGCGCTGACGCCGCCGGTATTTAAAGCCGAAAGTTCGAATTTAAAGATATACACCTATGTAGGAGCGTCTGTGAACGTAGATTTTTCCGCTACGGATGCAAGCAGCACGGATGTTATTACTTATGAGCTTCAGAATAATCCGAAAGGGCTGCCAATAAATAACAGCACCGGCGCTTTTTCCTGGCAGCCTACAGAGGCCGGAAACATTTCCGTTGTCGTTACAGCTACTGACGGCACTACAGTTGCAGTCAAAAATGTAAACATTATGGTAAGCAGCGACCGTGCTTCCGCCGTTCAAGCCATTACTGCAGGGTATGATGCAAACCAAATTTACGAGAAAGCATCGCTTGCCCAATATCAAACGGCGTATCAAGACACGATGAGTCAGATTGACACTGCGTCCAATGAGGATTTTGACAAGCTGTTGCAAACGCTCCGTAATGCAACTGAAAGTCTTCGATTATTGACGCCTTTGACTCCCCTGGGCAGCATGTATTGGTCCAAAGTGGCCCATTGGAGCTCATGGGGGAAAGATGCCGCCGGTTTGGACGATGCCAGCGGGGGTGGCGGTTGGTTTGGACTGGCGCTGGGGTCGCCGCCGCATTTGCACCATATCATCGATTTTGGCCCTGATTACAAAATTTCAGCGCATCGATTCGGGTTTAAAGCCAGTATTTTTGCGGATCGTGTCGCAAACTCAACGGTATATGCATCGAATGATAAAATGAACTGGACCCGAATCACACCGGGAGTTGCAGCGTATACCCAAGAATATAATACCATTGATGTGGATCCCGTGTACCAAAATGAGAAATACCGCTATATCAAATTGGAAATGGTTAAGCCGCTGCCTGATGTTCTTTATGGTCAGGTTAGGAATTTATTTGAACCAAGAGGATTTACCATTTATGGAACCCGTTATGATGTTGGCAACAAGCTTCAATCTGTTTCCCTGAGCTCGGATAAGAGCATGTTGAACAGGGTTGCGCTTGGCAGCACAGTAAAAGCATCCATCACGGCAAAAGAAGCGATCCAGAACGTAAAGGTCAAAATTCAAGGTCTAGATGCCACAGTCAGTACTCAAGACAATATCAACTGGACGGCTACGGCAGTCTTGACCGGAAAAGATCAAACAGGCGATGTGAACGTTAGTGTGGATTATCAAAGGCAGGACGGCACTAACGGAGACACTCTGTATGGCACAACTGACAACACCAAGCTATTTGTTGTCGATGATTCAGATTTGATTAATAATGTGACTGGCATCACCAATTTGATTGATTCTACTTCGGGAAGATCGGCAGCAACAACCTTGCAGATTGTGAATTCTTTATTTGACAACAATGCAAGCACGGGTTCCGATTTCCGCAATGGCAGCTCCGGATGGGGAGGCTACATTACCTTTGACTTTAAGGAAGGCAATGCAGTCACGCTATCGAGTGTAGAGCTGCTTGCAAACCAAACTTTTAATTCCCGACTTGGGGGTACAGTAGTCCAGGGCTCCAACGATAATGCGACATGGACGACGCTCACTAATGGAGCGAGCGGTATAGCGAATTGGCAAAGTTTTGCGGTTAGCGACACAACACCGTACCGTTATATCCGGATTTTCAATGGAGGCAACTGGGTTGGAAATATGGCTGAAGTGAAATTCCATGGCGCTGTGAAGCACTTTACTAAAATCGCTTCGGCTTCGATCAGTTCGGCTCAAAGTATCGTGAATAGGATAGTGCCAGGCAACACGGCCCAATTATCCTTCACAACAACAGAACCTGTCAGTAACGTCAATGTCATGATTCAAGGCCAAGCGGCAACGGTTAGTTCACCAGACAATATTAATTGGACGGCTACAGCGACCTTGAATCAAGGCGTGGCAACAGGGCCGGTGAAATTCACCATTAATTACAATAACCAAGATGGAACGGCAGGTTATCCAGCCACTCAAACAACAGACAACACTTCTCTGTTCCTTGTCGATGAGTCGGATGTGATTAAAAATGTGACTAGTATCACCAATTTGATCGATTCTACTTCGGGAAGATCGGCAGCAACAACCTTGCAGATTGTGAATTCTTTATTTGACAACAATGCAAGCACGGGTTCCGATTTCCGCAACGGCAGCTCCGGATGGGGAAGCTACATTACCTTTGACTTTAAGGAAGGCAATAAAGCTGCGCTTTCAAGTGTGGAAGTGCTGGCAAGGCCAACTCTAACTTCAAGAATTAACGGGACAGTCGTTCAAGGCTCCGATGATAATTCGACATGGACAACCATCTCGAACACCGCATTTTCTACACCGGATTGGCAAACGTTAACGATCAACAATGAGGTCCCGTACCGTTATATCCGGATTTTCAATGGAGGCAACTGGTATGGAAATATGGCTGAAGTGAAATTCCATGGACAAGTTGAAGCTCTGAACAGAATTGAATCGGCTTCGATCAGTTCAGCTCAGAGTCTCAAGACGCGGATTGTGTCAGGCAATACGGTGAAACTGTCCTTTAAAGCAAAAGAAGCGATCAATAACGTTAATGTCAAGATTCAAGGCCAGGATGCAACGGTTAGTTCTGCCGATAACATCAACTGGACAGCAACGGCGACCTTAAATCAAGGTGTGGCAGCAGGAAACGTAACCTTCGCTGTTAATTACAAGACGCAAAGCGGAGTGGACGGATACCCGGCGACATCTACAACAGACGGCTCCAAGCTGTATATTGCTGATGAGTCGGATTTGATCCAGAATGTGACAAGCATCGCCAATCTCATTGATTCCACTTCTGGAAGATCTGCAGCATCAACTTTGTCAATTACGAATAATCTGTTTGACAGCAACATAGCTTCGGCAACTGATTACCGATTAAACGGCACTGGATCGGGAAGCTATATTACTTTTGACTTTAAAGAAGGCAATCAAGTTGCGCTTTCGAGTGTGGAGCTGCTTGCAAGACAAGATCAAATCGCCAGAATTAAGAATACCGTGATCCAAGGCTCCAACGATAATACGACCTGGACGGATCTCACAACAGCAGCTGTAGCTTCAGGAGATTGGCAAAGCCTCCCGGTCAGCAGTAAAGTACCGTACCGTTATATCCGCGTTTGGAATTGGAGTGCGTGGTATGGAAATATGGCTGAACTGAGACTGCATGGAGTAGTGAAAGCGGCAGACGTGACGCCTCCGGTAACAACTGATAATGCACCGCAGGGATCGGTCAACAATAATACGACGGTAAGCCTCAATGCCGTTGATGAAAGCTCCGGTGTGGCGGCAACCTACTTCAAAGTAGACGGCGGCGCGCAGCAAACCGGGAATACGATTGCGTTGACCACCGATGGAACGCATACCATCGTATATTGGAGCGTAGACTTTGCAGGCAATGTGGAGCAGCAGCATACGGTCACCGTAAACATCACCGATAATACTCCGCCTGTTGTGGCTGGCTTGTATGCAGATATTACAGTGCCGACCAACAAAGATGTTCATGTGACCATCTACTATCCGCTTGACGCGGCGGTGATGGAGTACAAAGTGGGGGATACCGGCGTATGGACCGAGTACACGGCTCCTGTAACGGTTTCCGACAACGTAACGGTGTATGCAAGAAGCGCGGATGCTGCAGGCAACGTCTCGGACGTGGCGAGCTACACGGTCAGCAACATTTACAAGACAGCGCCTTCGGACGCCATCTTGACAGCTGACATTACAGATCCGACCAATGGCGAAGTCACTTTGACGATCAGCTATCCGAACAACGTGACGGTTAAGGAGTACAAAGTAGGAGAAAACGGCACATGGACAGCGTATGCATCGCCTGTGACCCTATCCGACAATGTTACCGTCTATGCACAAAGCAAGGACTTTGTGGGCAATGTATCGAATGTGACCCACTATACAGTCAGCAATATCGACAGGATGGCGCCTGCGGACGCCGTATTGTCCCCCGACATTACAGCGCCAACTAACCAGGACGTCACTGTAACGGTCACCTATCCGGACGATGTGGCGGTGAAGGAATACAAGGTAGGCGATAACGGCGTTTGGACCGCTTACGGCGCTCCTGTGGTTATCTCCGACAATAGCACAGTGTATGCCAAAGGTACGGATGCTGCGGGCAACGTATCGAAAGTCACCCAATATGCGGTTGGCAATATCGACCGTGCTGCACCAACTGAAGCAATCTTAGCAGTAGATACCACAGCTCCGACCAATCAAGGTGTCACCGTAATGGCCACCTATCCAGACGATGCGGCGGTGAAGGAGTACAAAGTGGGCGAAAGCGGCCCATGGACAGCCTATACGGATCCCGTTGTTGTCGAGGACAATGACACCGTATATGCAAGAGGAATAGATGCTGTAGGCAATGTATCGAATGTAACCAGCATGATTGTAAGCAATATTTATAAGATTGCTCCTATTACCACCGCAACGTTAAACCCTGCTACGCCAAACGGCAAGAACAGCTGGTACACAACGGATGTTACCGTTAGCTTATCGGCAAACGCCAGCGTAAATGGAGGAGCGGTAACAACGGAGTATCAGGTCAATGACGGTGACTGGACAGTTTATACCGGATCCATGCCTGCCTTTGGTGATGGAGCTTATAAGGTGGGTTACCGCAGTAAGGATGAAGCAGGCAATGTTGAACAACTCAAAACGATTGAGTTCAAAGTGGACAAGACAGCCCCTGTATTATCTGTCCAGTTGGACAAGACGTCGATTTGGCCGCCGAATCATATGATGGTACCTATCAATGCCACTTTGCTTTCGACCGATCACGGTTCAGGAGTTGAATCTGTGGTGTTGACCTCCATCACAAGCAGTCAGCCGGATAGCGGTAATGGCGATATTCTTGCCAATTTCGGTACAGCCGCCACTTCATTCAGCGTGCGTGCGGAAAAAGGAAGTATCTACACCATCACGTACACGGCTACTGATAAAGCGGGCAACAAAACGCCTGTATCTGTAACTGTCACCGTGCCTCACGATCAATCCGGCATTTAATAAGAAGAATCATGTTGCGGGAGGAAGGCCTTAGTGCCTTCCTCCTAATAATAAAAGGAGTGAAAATGATACATTTCACCATAATCTAAACAAAAGAAGGAGATAATAAAATGTTTAGAAAGCGCTTACAAAATGTTCTCTCCAGCATTCTTTGTTTTACGTTGGTCATGATGAGCTTTATCGGGCTTGGGAGCATCGAAACTGCGGAAGCGGCTGTTTCACCGCTGATTACTACTTACAAACCACAGGTAGTCAATGCGGATGCAAATGTTTCCTATATAGATTCCAATGGGAAAACGATATCGGGAGTCATCCACCATCCGGGCATTGTAATGCGACAGGCCGATCTGGACAATATGCGCGATCATGCAAGAGCGGGGGACGAGCCTTGGAATACGGCATTCAATGCTTTTGCCGGTGACTCCCAGTCCAGTAAGAATCCAAGAATCTACTATGAATCCTGGAATGACTTATTCGTTAATATTCGGGGTCCTTGGGCGTTTACCGACGCTAACGGCACCTATTGGTCCGACCCCAGCGATTATGTAGGAACGCGCGCCAATACGGACTCCGAAACCGCATACAAACAGGCGATTATGTGGTATATTACCGGCGATGAAACGTATCGTTCCAACGCTATGACGATCATAAGGTCTTATTCCAGAATACAGTCTGTTGTTACACATACAAGCTTCCGTTTTGCAACGATGACTTATTTTTTAGCGGCAGCGGCAGAAATTTTACGCTATTCCGATACGCCAACGTCCAGTCTGAAATGGACGGCTACGGATACGACGAATCTCACCAATGCGATGAACCTTGTTTCCGTTACTTATAACGCTCATACCTTCTTTATGAATCAGCACCAGTTCACGGTTATGGGAACGATGTGCAGAGCCATCTTCACCAATAATTTGCAGCTTTATGCAGAGGCCGTAGAAGCGGCAACCGTGAATTCCGCAGGCGATCAAGGCGGAAGAAACGGATCGATCAAGTATCAGATGCGCATGATGACGCAAAATGAGGTAACGGGAGAAGCATTGGCTCCGTCGGATTATCACGTGCAGGCAATCGAAATGGGGCGCGACGTAGGGCATTCTTATGCCGATATCGCCGGCTTGTCTACATTGGTGCAAACCATCTATGCCCAAGGCACGAAGGTTGATCCGGTGAATGGAACGATGTCCACTGCCGCTAACGCGGTGAATCCTTTCAACTTCCTGGATGACCGGTTGCTCGCAGGAACCACGTATACGCTGAAGTATCATCTGGGCTATGATGTGTTATGGACGCCTGCATGGGCTAATCAAAGCAGTACGAGTCAATATTTTGACAAGATCACAACATGGGGGGATAGAGGCAGAATCGATGCCTTCAACAGCGTTCTATATAACTATTATAAATATATCGAGCAACGGGATATGACCCAGGAAAAATACAAGTACCTGGCTTACGCCTATGAAACGAAAATGCCAGAGGTTGCAGGAAAAGATTATCCGCTGGCTACTTTATTGTCCACGCCTGATGCCGCCAAGACGGTCGGCTTGAGCAACCAGATCACGTTGGGCGGAATAACAGGGTTAACGGCGACGATGGCAGGCTCGGATTCGATCAACTTAAGCTGGTCGGCGGTTCCGGGAACACTGGGTTATAACGTATACCGATCAACAGCGCCAGATGGAACTTTTACAAAGATCAACAGCGCGCCAATTACGGCAGCATCTTATAGCGACACCGGATTAACGCCTAATACGATTTACTATTATAAGGTCGGCGTTTCGGGAGGGTCGACGTCGGGCGTTGTATCGGCAACAACAGGAGGAACCGGTATTCCGGCTCTGGATGCAAGCAGTTATACGATAATGGTGAATGATACGCATCATACGGTATTAAAGGTCATGTATCCGGACAGGAGCAGTCAGGAGCTTACCAGTCAAGCTAGTTATTCTTCATCCAACCCGACCGTTGCAACCGTGGATCCGGCAGGAGTAGTTACGGGGATAAGTGCAGGTACAAGTACAATTACAGCCACCTATAACGGACAAACCTACAATGCCACAGTACAAGTAGTAGCGGATACTAACTTAAAAGCCTGGTTTAAATTTGACGAAACAAGCGGGACTACAGCTGCAGACTCCTCAGGATTTGGAAATAACGGGACGGTAATCAATGGTGCAGCTTGGACGGCAGGCAACAGGGGCAACGCCGTGCAGCTTGATGGAACAAACGACTATAGTGCTCTTCCTGCTGGTGTTGTCTCTAATGCTGATACTGCCTCTCTAACAGCATGGGTTAATTTGGATACGGTAAGTAACTGGGCGCGTATTTTTGACTTCGGTTCCGGAACTTCTACTTATATGTACCTTTCTCCGAAAAATGGAGCAAATAGTAAAATCCGCTTTGCGATAAAGAACGATGGTTCGAGTGAACAAATCATTGAAGGGACGTCGGCGCTGGCAGCAGGAGGCTGGCATCACGTAGCCGTCACCTTAAATGGCGCAACGGGCATTCTCTACGTTGACGGTGTTGAAGCGGGGCGCAATAGCGCTATGACCCTTAAGCCTTCCGATCTGGGCGCCACCACGCAAAATTGGATCGGCCGCTCCCAATTCCCCGACCCGTATCTCGACGGACGGGTGGATGATTTCAGAATTTATAACCGTGCCATAACGGCAACTGAAGTGATGAGTGTGATGAATGGGCAAGCATTAGCAACAGTGCCAACCGTACCAACAGGAGTCACGGCTGCGGCAGCAGATTATAGTTCGATCAACCTGAGCTGGTCAGCAGGATCGGGAGCAACGGGGTATCATGTATACAAGGCTAGTTCTTCCGCAGTTAATGCCGTCTATACAAAGGTAAGTACGGATGTTATTACAGGAACAACCTTTGCGGACATAGGATTAAAGGCTAATACAACCAACTATTACAGAGTAACAGCAGTAAATGCATCGGGAGAATCTGGTGTTTCAGCGACTGCTTCGGCAATAACCCCGATGGGTATTCCGGATGCCAATCTATTAAACTGGTATAAATTTGACCAAACTGACGGCACTGCAGCTGCAGACTCATCTGGCTATGGCAATAACGGGACGGTAATCAATGGTGCAGCTTGGACAGCAGGCAACAGCGGCAACGCAGTGGAGCTTGATGGAACAAACGACTATGTTGCTCTTCCTGCCGGTGTTGTCTCCAGTGCCAGCACTAGCACCGTAGCAGCTTGGGTTAATCTGGATACCGTGAGCAACTGGATGCGTATTTTTGATTTTGGCTCCGGAACGTCTACCTATATGAACCTCATGCCGAAAAATGGATCCAATGGAAAAATCCGCTTTGCGATAAAGAACAACGGTTCGAGTGAACAAATCATTGATGGGACGTCGGCGCTGGCAACAGGAGGCTGGCATCACGTAGCCGTCACCTTAAATGGTGCAACAGGCATTCTCTACGTTGACGGTGTGGAAGCGGGGCGCAATAGCGCTATGACCCTTAAGCCTTCCGATCTGGGCGCCACCACACAAAATTGGATCGGCCGCTCCCAATTCGCGGACCCGTATCTCGATGGACGAGTGGATGATTTCCGAATCTATAACCGTGCGATTAGCGCATCAGAAGTGACGAGTGTGATGAACGGGCAAACATTAGCAGTACCGACAGTACCGACAGGTCTGTCAGTTACGGCGGCAAGCGGTGTGCAAATCAGCCTGGGTTGGAAGGCTGCTTCCAATGCGACCAGTTATAACATCAAGCGCGCTGCTGCCACCGGTGGCCCATATACAACCATAGCCACAGACGTACTTGGAACAAGCTATACGGATTCAGGCTTGACTGCCGGTGCCTCGTATTATTACGTCGTAAGAGCCGTTAATCCAGGTCATGAAAGCACTAATTCTAACGAAGCCAGTGCAACTTTGCCTATTGTGCAGCTTAAATTTGACGAGACAAACGGAACAACGGCAGCGGATGCTACTAGCAGCAGTTGGAACGGCACTCTAGTGGGCGGTCCATTATGGGCTGCCGGTAAAAGCGGCAACGCAGTAGATCTGGACGGGACAAACGACTACGTTGCTCTTCCTGCCGGCGTTGTCTCCAGTGCTGACAATGCCACCATTGCGGCTTGGGTTTATCTGGATGCCGTGAGCAACTGGATGCGTATTTTTGATTTCGGTTCCGGTACGTCTACCAATATGTTCATCACACCGAAAAACGGAGCAAATGGTAAAATCCGATTTGTGATTAAGAACAATGGCTCTAGTGAGCAAATTATCGATGGTACGTCGGCGCTGGCAGCAGGAGGCTGGCATCATGTAGCAGTCGTCTTAAATGGCGCAACAGGGATCCTCTATGTCGACGGTGTTGAAGCAGGGCGCAATAGCGCTATGACACTTAAACCATCCAATATGGGTACCACTACGCAAAATTGGATCGGCCGCTCCCAATACAGCGATCCATACCTCAATGGCCGAGTGGATGACTTCCGTGTATATAACAAAGCGCTGACTGCCGGTGAGATTGCTGTTCTTGCTCAATAAATATAGAGCAGTACAGGCTTCCTGCAGACTTAGCCAGTATCCATAATATTGGGTATGTCAAATAGTGGTTTGTTTTCTTTTATTTTCATTGGAAAGCAGCTGGTTTCCAGCAATAAGTTTTACGACATCGTTATTAAATGGCTAATAGATAAGCTGTATCTTAAATAGCATGGCAATAGAAAATAATAGAATAATAAGTTTTGGAGGTATAAGTGTGCAAGATCATAATCAAGCATTCACAATCGGAGATCAATTTTATCTGCATGACAAACCGTTCAAAATTATATCAGGCGCCATTCATTACTATCGCGTCGTGCCCGAATATTGGCAGGATCGACTGGAGAAGCTGAAAGCTCTTGGCTGCAACACGGTGGAAACCTATGTTCCGTGGAATATGCACGAGCCGAGGGAAGGCGAATACCATTTTGCAGGAATGTATGACATTCGCGCCTTTATTCAAACGGCCGGCAAGCTTGGGCTGTATGTCATTCTGCGGCCGTCCCCGTACATTTGCGCCGAATGGGAATTTGGCGGACTGCCGTTCTGGCTGCTGCGGGACGGGGACATGAAGCTGCGCTTCAGCTACCAGCCTTATCTGGATAAGATTGACCGCTATTATGAACGGCTGTTCGCGGAGTTCAGGGATATGCAAATTGCCGACGGCGGCCCGATTATTCTGATGCAAGTGGAGAACGAATATGGCGGGTATGCCAACGACAAGGCGTATCTGCACGCGCTGGCCGAGCTGATGACGAAGCATGGCGCTAATGTGCCGTTGGTTACTTCGGACGGCCCCTGGCACGATTTGCTGGACAATGGATCCATTCAGGAGGCCGCTTTGCCGACGATCAATTGCGGCTCCAATATTAAGGAACAGTTTGCCCGTCTTAAGCGCTTCCATGGACAAGACCGGCCTCTCATGGTGATGGAATTCTGGATCGGCTGGTTCGATGCTTGGGGAGACGAGAAGCACCACACGAGGGATGCGGACAGAGCAGCGCAGGAATTGGCCGATATTCTGGAAGAAGGCAGCGTCAATATTTACATGTTCCATGGAGGGACCAACTTCGGCTTTACAAGCGGAGCCAACTACTACGAAAAGCTGGCGCCGGACACGACCTCTTACGATTACGATGCGCTGCTGACCGAGAGCGGTGATATTACGCCCAAATATCAGGCGTTTCAGCAAGTGATCGCCCGTTATACCGAGCTGCCGGAGGTGCAATTGTCCACCGATATTCGAAAAAAAGCATACGGCGAGGTGGAGGTTAAAGAGAAGGTATCGCTGTTCTCTGTGGAGAATCGGCTGGCGCAGCCGGTCGAGTCGCCGTATCCGCTTACGATGGAAGCTCTGAATCAGCCATTCGGTTATGTGCTGTACAAGACGAATTTGGGCAAAAACAGGCTCATCGAGGACTTCCGGCTCATTCAATGCACGGATCGGGCGCATGTGTACGTGAACGGTAATCATCTGTTTACGAAAGACGATCTGGAGATGGAGGGCAAAGAGACCTTTGAACTGACGGAGCCGGAAAATGAGCTTTCGATTCTGGTAGAAAATATGGGAAGGGTCAATTATTCGGTCAAAATGAACAGCCAGCACAAAGGGATAAAGGGCGGCGTAATCGTGAATGGCGCTTTCCAAAGCGGCTGGAGCCAATATAGCCTCTCCCTCGATAATTTGGACAAGCTGGACTTTTCCAAGCCTTTCCGCTCCGGAACGCCCGCCTTTTACCGATTTGAACTGGAGATTGAGGAGACCGGCGACACCTTTCTCGATTTTACGGGATGGGGCAAGGGAGTGGCGTTCGTGAACGGCTTTAATCTAGGGCGCTTCTGGGAGATCGGCCCGCAGACGAGATTGTACGTGCCTGCTCCTCTGCTCAAGCAGGGGATGAACGAAGTCATTTTGTTTGAAACGGAAGGGAAGGCGGGAGCGTCGATCGCTTTTATGGATACATCCGGGTTGGGTAATTAACGGCTCGGCCGGTTTCTCCGTATATATAGCGGCGTTGGGCAGGCAGCCAGCGATATGGCGCATTGGTGTGGTCGGGGGATATTCATTCTTCCTATGAAGATTTCAGAAAACAAATCGTTGCAAGCCTTCATATGGGAATGGCGGGGATTCCTTAGTGGACGACAGATATCGGAGGCTTTGCAGGAGGTCACCCGGACGATCCCAAATTCCGTGAACTGCTGATCAGATGGTTCCAATGGGGGGCTTTCTGTCCTGTTATGAGATTGCATGGCGATCGCAGGGGAGGCAAGGAAGTATTTAGAAAAGACGGCAGCAAAGCTTTAAATACTGGCGGAAACAACGAGGTATGGAGCTTTGGGGACGAGGCTTACGAGATACTGGTTAAATATATGGAATTGCGGGAAGCGGGAAGTGTCTTTGAAGGCGGACAAACCATTCATGTTGAAGCTTCTCTAAGCACGATTCCGGTATTTTTACGGGACGGAAAACAAGCGTATCTCATCAGAAAAATATAATATTCTTTCTTCGATCGGTCGGAAAAGGGAGGGGAACTGGGTTAAGAATGATATTGAAAAATTGCGTGATGCATTATATCAATTAGCTTTATTACATCAGTATAATCTCCTTGATCCTGATGTAATAAGTAAGAGTCAGGAGCTGGATCTTCTGATAAATGAAATGATTCATGTAAAGCTGGGATGTCGTAGCGCATCAGAGTTATCGAAAGAGTGAGTTTCAGTCACCGGCCTCAGTTTGCTATAGCAAGCGGGAATTCCCGTCCGCCCCTTGTACTTTAGTGCAAGGGGTTGTTTTGTGCTTATCTATGGATTGAAAATCAAGGATATTGTTTTGATGCTCATTCGTATCCCTCCCAAGTCGATGAGTAGATGGAAGTCCATATCATGCTACTTTTTGTCCTGAAATTCAAGGTTTAGTGTTATAACATCATATATAATCCGTATTGGAAGAGAAATTAAAGCAATCGGGAGTGTGAGTAGAATTGTCAGCACAGCGAAAATGGGGGTTAGTATGAAGGCCGACTACAAGACAATAAATTCGGCTTTGATAAAAGTAAGCGGTTACACGTTCGGTGGCACTACTTTCATTGATACTCTATAACGTGACAACGAATGTATGCGCTGGAGGCGGCTTTTCGTTGCAGCAAAGCAGCCCTGCGGCTACTGGACAGATCCGTATCGCGCAGCCAGACAGCGATCCTTCTTTGTCATTCGATGAGGACACAAAAAAAATATAGAGGGAGTTGTTGTTGAGATGTCAAATCAACCGGGCGGGGGGAGCAATATGGGAGCGAAACCGAATGGTCAAGCTTATACGTCAGCTGCGATGAAGCAGTTTCAGTTTAAAGACAAATATAAATTATTCCTCATGGCTTTTCCTTTTCTGGTGCTCGTCTTTTTGTTCTCGTATTTACCGCTTTACGGCTGGATCTATGCCTTCTACGACTACAGACCAGGCATTCCATTGTCCCAAACTGAGTTTGTTGGCCTGCAATATTTTACATCGTTGGTGTCAAATCCGTACCAGATGGAGGAAGTTCTCAGAGTCTTGCGAAATACGTTCGCGATCAGTGCGCTTGGCATTCTGACTTCGGTTCTTCCGGTTATCTTCGCGATATTCTTGATGGAAATAAAGAACACTTCATATAAGAAAATCGTGCAGACGCTCACTACTTTGCCGAACTTTATCAGTTGGGTGCTGGTGTACTCCTTCGCCTTCATGTTGTTTTCTGTTGACAATGGCTTACTGAACAACTTGCTCATGAGCATGGGCCTGATCGAACAACCGCTGAATATTCTCGCATCGGACAACCACACCTGGCTCTCTATGACTTTGTGGGGAGTATGGAAAGGACTCGGCTGGGGAGCGATCTTGTACATTGCCGCGATTACCGGGATCGATCCGGAATTGTATGAGGCGGCGAGAGTGGACGGAGCAAACCGATTCAAGCTGATGTGGCACGTGACGGTTCCAGGGATTATACCGACATTTTTCGTGCTTCTCATATTGGGAATCGCGAATTTTATCAATAATGGATTTGAGCAATATTTTGTATTCTCGAACGCGATGAACATGAGTAATATCGAGGTGCTTGATCTTTACGTATATAACGTCGGGGTGGTGAACAACAACTTCGGGTTCGCGACAGCGATCAGTATTCTGAAATCGATTGTCAGCCTGGTCTTGCTGTTTGCAGCCAACAGCCTGTCTAAGCTGGTTCGCGGTGAAGGCGTCATCTGAGTCATCCGAGGAAGGAGAAACAACATGGGGAAAAATACCAGGATTACAATTTTTGATGTGATTAACTATACGCTGTTTGCCTTATTTACTTTGGCTTGTTTCTTTCCTTTTTATTATTTGTTCATCAATACAATCAGCAGTAACGACTTGAGCAGCAGAGGACTTGTTATGTTCTACCCCCAAGAGATTCATTTCAACAACTATATACAAGTGTTCAAGATTCCCGGGCTGGGCAATGCCACACTTGTATCCTTTGGACGCACTTTGATCGGCACGGTGCTGACCGTGGCCGCTTCGGGTTTTCTTGGTTACTTGTTTTCGAAACCTACAATGTGGGGGCGCAAGTTCTGGTACCGATTCCTCATCGCCACGATGTACTTTAATGCCGGTTTGATTCCCTGGTTCCTGATCATGCTTAAGCTTGGCCTCGTCAACAATTTCCTGGCCTATGTTGTGCCTGGGATCGTCTCGCCGTTCTTCATCATCCTTGTCAAAACGTTTGTCGAGTCGACGCCGATTTCCCTGCAGGAATCGGCGCAACTCGACGGAGCCGGCAATTTGACGATCTTCTGGAAGATCGTTATGCCTTTGATCACGCCGATTCTGGCCACGATCGCCATCTTCACGGCCATCGGACAGTGGAACTCGTTCCAGGACACGTTGTTTCTGGTCACGGATTCGAACCTGTTTACGCTGCAATTTATCCTGTATCGCTATTTTAACGGAGCGACATCGTTGGCAACTCTGATGCAGTCCGGGGCTACCGAAAATTTGGCCAATATACAGACGGCTACTTCGATTCGGACAACGGTATCAATGGTTGTCGTCATTCCGATATTGCTCGTCTATCCGTTCTTCCAACGATTCTTTGTCAAAGGAATCATGATCGGCGCTGTAAAGGGTTAATGTGGAGTACCGGGAAGGAGGTGGTGGCGGGTCGTTGTACGCATGAAAATTCACCAAATGGGAGTCAGCATTCTCAGCAATGAAAGAGAAGGTTTTTGCAGGTACATGACAAGGAGGTTAACAAAGACATGACAAAAAGAAACAAATGGACAGCAGCTGCTGTCGCGATTATCGCCATGCTTGTATTCTTATCCGCGTGCTCCGGTTCAGCGGGAAGCAACTCGGGAAGCAACGCAGGCAATAACGAGGGTAATAACGCAGAGACGGAAGTAAGCACCGATCCTTCGAAGCAACCAGAAATTACGCTGAATGTATTCTCGAACCTGTCCAACTATGCCGGTGAGCAACCGGGTTGGTTCGGGAAGATGATCAAGGATAAATTTAACATCAAATTAAACATTATTTCCGGCGGGCAGCAAAGAGCTTCTACGATGATGGCCTCCGGTGATTTGGGCGACATCCAGGTCGCAATCGATTTAGTGGATGCTACCGAAGCCGGCTTGCTGCTGGATTGGAACAAGGACGGCCTGCTTGACAAATACGGCCAGGACATTAAGCAATATGCCGGTCAGTCGCTCGATGCCATCAGCAAGCAGTATGGCGGCGGCAAGGCGATTTACGCTGTCGGCCATAACGTCGGTAGCGGCAGCGGCCCGAGCGAAGGCGCCAATATGACGTTTGGCCCGTGGCTTCGTTGGGACTTATATCAACAACTGGGAAGCCCGGAAATCAAGACGCTGGAAGACTACCTTACCGTTGTCAAACAAATGCAGGAGCTTAGTCCGAAGAGTGACTCCGGCAAGCCTGTGTATGGGTTTTCGTTATGGTCGGATTGGGACGGCACCGGTTCAATGAACGCCGGATCCATAGCCGCATTATACGGCTATAATGTAGGGGACGGATTTAACATCAGCGACTTACTCCAGATTAAAGCCGATGAAGCGAAGTGGCAAGGCCTGATCGACGAAGACAGCGCCTACATGAGAGGTTTGAGATTTTTCTTTGAAGCGAATAAGATGGGGCTGCTTGATCCGGAGTCATTGACGCAGAAGTTTCCCGACGTGGCCAATAAGTATAAAGACGGACAAATTCTATTCGCGCAATTCCCTTGGCTTACCGATGGCTACAACACCGAGGAGCACGTAAACGCAGGCAAAGGCTTCGCGTTCGTGCCATTCGCCGAAGAGAAAATGTCTTCCGTCGGATTTAACCCTTATGGCGGCAATTGGTATTGGTCTATTGGCGCGAAGACAAAATATCCGGAGCGCGTGATGCAATTCATGAACTGGATGTTCTCGCCGGAGGGCATTCAGGAGAGCCGAGTAGGTCCGAAGGGCTTGATGTGGGATATCCAGGATGGCAAGCCGACTCTGACCGAATTTGGATACAAAGCGATCACCAACTCCGTCAATATGCCTGACGAATATGGCGGCGGGCTGTTCAAGGACGGAGTAAACCAAATCAACAACAGTACGATTAATTTGTCCATGATCAATCCGGAAACCGGGGAACCTTACGATTACACGATGTGGACCTCTTATCTGAACAACAATCCGAATCCGGTCATGAAGAGCTGGCGGGACGCTATGGGTGAACTGACGGTGAAAGACTATGTTGTCAAGAACAACAAAGTAGCTGTGCAGCCTCCATACTTTAGCGAGCAAGCTCGAACGGAGGAACCGTCCGGCATTCAGCAGAAGAAAGACGAAGTGGGCAGAGTTATCAGGGAATATTCCTGGAAGATGATGTACGCGAAGAACGATAATGAGTTTGAAAGCTTAAAAGAGAAAATGATTTCTAAAGCCAAAGGCCTGGGCTACGATGAAGTGGTTAAGTGGCAAGCCGAGAATTACGAAAAAACGGTTGGTGCGGCCTTGAAAAAGTAATCAACAAGGAATGAGCTGCGTCATCATCTAAATTCCGTGAGCGTAATAAGCTCACGGAATTTTTTTTCAGCTAAGCCCGGCTTCAACAATGTAGGTCACAGAAGCCTGCGACAATTCCGACGATTTGACTGCTTTCGGTATCGAGCACGACATACTATCCTTTCGCGTAAAGGGGGATTATACGGCCACAACCGTCCTTATGAGTCGCAGTTAAATGAACAGGGAAACGAAAGCAAGCGTATCTCGTCGGAAAAATATAATGTTCTTTCGGGTTTCATGGAGAAGCAGGATTGATGCCTGCTTCTCTTTTTTTGAGGCTTTGGTTTTATCAAAAGGCCAATTCCCGAAAAGCTGTAGCAAGAGGGGGCGGGTTGGAGTACTTAAGGAGGGAATCTGCCACTGAGCTGCTTACTTTTTGCAGCCTTCTCCTACTTCCCAGTTACAGCGTACTTCACCTCGTCGGTGATCGTGCCGCCGCCGGAATCCGTCCAGGTCTTGACGTAATCGTCGAAGGCTTCCACTGGAAGCTCTCCCATGACGATCTTCAGGAAGGTATCATTTTCCAATTGTTCCAATTCACTCCAGTAGTTGGACATGGAATCCGTCGTGTCGTAGAACACGCCCCGAACTTTAACCATAGGGGTAGTGACCAGCGCCTTCACGCCGGTTTGGAAGGCCAAGGCTGTCATACTGTTGTAGACGTTGCTCTTGGGGTGAGCCTTGTTCTGAACGATACTTTCGTAGACGAGCCTCGACTCAACATCGAGTGAAGCCGGTTCCTTCTTTCCCTGGAGGACACTCTCGACATCCACGTATCGCTTCTCGATGGCATCGGTGAAGTCCAAGAGGTGATCAATCGGGAAGTAATTACGCAACTGGATCCCGTCATGGAGGAGCTCGTCCTCCAGTTTTTTTACTTGTTCTGTATTGGGGTCCTTCTTATGATTCAGCCGGGTCTCGATGTTCAGAACCTTGACGACGGCTTCAGGATGCGGGTATCCCTTGCGAACGACCAGATAGCTGTTCATGACAGGAGCGATGTGGGTTACGAATTTGCCATCCTCATTCAGGGGGACCGGATATGCCTTCCAATCCGCGCTCGGATCGATGGTGTTGAAATTTCCCAAGGGCCAATAAGGGGCCCACCATGGTCCGAAAAACAGTCCGGTCTTGTTCGAATGGATCGGTTCATGGGTATTCTTGTTGAGGGCGAATCGGTTATCGATGAGCCCCCGCTTATACCAATCCGCCAGCTTGGAAAGCGCCTGTTTGTTCTCCGGCGCGATGGAACCATAGAGGATCCGTCCTGTGGAGTCCTTGATCCAATTCTTCGGGAAAGCCCCGAACGCGTGGAAGACGGAATCAAAGCCGCATATCGCAGGATGCTTGCCGTAGACGATATTCCGGTAGCCGCACAGTCCTATCGTATTGTCCTTTCCGTCTCCGTCAGGGTCCATGTTGATGAAGGACTGGGCGATCTGCTCCACATCGGTCAAGGTCCGGGGAGGCGGAAGGTGCAACTTGTCAAGCCAATCCTGGCGTACCCAGAGCAAGGAATGAGAATCGGTTTCGAAGGTCACGTTGGGCAGACCATAGAGCTTGCCGTCGATGCTGGCATCATGAAGGACGGTATTGTTCGTCGAAGCATAAATGTCCTTAACCAGCTTGGAAGCATAGGTTTCATAGACGGCGCTCAGGTCCTGGATCAAGTCCATCTCCGTCAACTTGTGAAGCTGGCTCCGGTTCACGATCAAGGCGTCCGGCAGATCCTTGCTGGCAATGGCCAGCTCGACCATTTGATTATAGGAATCCAACCCCTCCGCTTCCCAAGAGAGAACGGCTTTGACGTTGGACAGCTCTTCGATATACCGGACAACCGGGTTATTGAGGGTGGACGGGATCGGCATGCCAACCCGCAGGGTGACCGGTTCAACCATTTTGCTGAAGGCAGGCTCCCCCACCGCAGCGTCAATGGAGGGCACCCGAGAAGTCCCGGTGTGGTCTGAACATGCGTTTATGAACAAGGTTAGCAAGCAGGTAAGAATGAACCAACGCCTTTTCACTTGAACTCTCCTCCCGACAACTTATTCAAAACGGTTTCCCGTCCATCCGAAACTCAGTGGGGTACTTGCCGAACATATCCCTGAACAGTTTGCTGAAGTACTTGTCATCCTCGAAGCCGACGGACATGGCGATCTCATAGACCGGGGTATTGCTCTCTAACAGATAAGCCTTAGCCCGTTCCATCCGCATCATGCGCAGCACGTCCTTGAAAGGCTGTCCGGCGAAACGGGAGAAGCATTGGCTAAAGTAGCTGCGGCTCATGTTCACATGATCGGCTACATCGGCCTGGTTCATCTTGTCGTATGCATGGAGTCTCATATAGATCATGGCCCGGATCAGACACAGGATGACTTCTTTGGACAGGGCCAGATCCAGCATCCGTCGCTTCGCAAGATCCGCGATCCGTCTAAGCCAGACCGTCCAATCAGGCCAATTCCGGCATGAGCGGGAGGCTTCGAGAAGATGCTCCGCTTCCGTCTGGCTGAATAAGCTGCCTTTCCAATCTCTGCACAGGGCTTCGCCGAACGCCAGCAGCCGGTCCGCTCCGGGACGGCGTTCCTCTACCTCGCCGATCAGGCGGTTCCAATCCTCGGTGCCGAAGGCCCACCGCAGGTCCTGATGCCGGTTCAGCCACTCCTCCTCTAGAGCCGGGTCATTCCTGGAACGGGAGGGAGAAGAGTGGATCAGCTTCCCGTAGGCCAATTGGGCCAACGTTCCGGATCGGCTGTGATAGAACAGGGCGTTCTCCAGATGCAGCCGCACCGTCTCCTTGACCTCTTCCAGGGGAACATTCTGGAGATCCGTAATCAGCGTAATCTCCCACCGTTCTCTTATCGCACGGGTCAGCTCCCTAACCAATCCGTCCGATGGCATGGGATGGACCAGCGGCACCATGCCACCCTCCTCCCACTCGATGAACGGATTGTTCCGTACGGGAGACAGAGCGAACAACTCACTCTTCTCTGATTCCGGCAGCAGGGGACGGAAGACGAGGGCGGAGGAGGCCGGCATGAGCCTTCCGGCGGAACCGTTCGAAGAGCTCGCCCGCATGGCTTCCTCCCAGCGGTACCGTTCGATGATCCGGGCGATGGTGTCGTCCGCATTTTCCATTTCCAATAGCGTCTTCACGATGTAATCGATCACACCGAGCCGCAGAGCTTCTTGAATATAATCGAATTCATGATGACAGGTCAGCACGACTGTGCGAACATGGGGAAATTGCAGCCGGGTCTGCCGGATCAATTCCAGGCCGGACATTCCGGGCATGGTGATATCCGTGAACAGCAGGTCGACCGGCGTGGACCGGATTAGCTTCAATGCGGATGGGCCGTCTGCTGCTTCCCCAACGATGGCAATGCCTAAGGCCGACCAGTTGATCATGGAGATTAACCCTTTGCGGACCAGCTTCTCGTCATCCACTATAATGGCTTTAATCATCGAACTCCTCCATCCTTCTTATTGGTATCTGAATGGTAATGACCGTTCCGACATTCTGTTCGCTCTCTATGCCAAGCTTCATCTGATCGCCATAATACCGCTTCAGCATCCGATGCACATAGGACAGCCCGATGCCCAACCCCCGCTTCTTGCCTGCTTCGTCATCCGTAAGGAGCCATTCCGCCGTCTCCTGATCCATCCCCGTTCCGTTGTCCTCCACCCGGAGCATCACCCAGCTATCGTCTTTGATCCGGATCGTGACGGCGACCTTGCCGCCGCGGTCACCGGTCCCATGATAGATGGCGTTCTCCACCAACGGCTGCAGGAGGAACCGGGGAACCGCCACATGAAGGGCTTCGTCATCCGAATCCAGCGAGTAATGGAATTCATAATCATACCGTATGCGCTGCAGGTCCATATAGTTGCGCAACGCGTCGATCTCGTCGGCGACGGTAACGATCAGGCTTTTTTTTCCAAGGTTGTAGTGCAGGACCTTGATCAAGAGAGTGACCAGCTTGTCGATGTCCTGCTGGCCATTCATCCGGGACAGCCATTGGACCGTATTCAAGGTATTGTGAAGGAAGTGGGGGTTGATCTGGCTGAGCAGCTTTTCCACCTCGAACCGCCCCTTCTCCTTCTCGTTGGTTTCTACTGTGTGAATCAGTCGGTTGATCTGATCCTTCATCTCCTGGAAGTTCTCCAGGACGAAGTTGAACTCCTGGACATTCGTGTACGAGACCTGACTGGAGCGGTTCTCGACCATGCTGACGATCTCCACATTGACCTTATGCAGAGGCCGGTAGATGTGTCTCAGGATGAGCCAGGCCAGCAGCACGGCGAAGATCAGGGTGGACAGAGCCACAAGGATCATGGTCCTAAGCCAAGCCACAATCTCGCTGTTAAAGTTGGAATTATGGACAACTCCAATGAGCTCCCAGCCTTGGCTGCTGGCGTAGCGGAACAAGTGGCGGGACGAGAGGAACCGGTAGTCACCGATCTTATTTTGACTGATGGCATCTCTTATATTCTGAGGCAGCTCAGGTTCCTCAACATAGGCTGTCTTATTGTTCCCGTTGACAAGGACATGCGACACCTTCATGCCGTAAGATTGCTTGTTCAAAATATTGTCTATAAGTCTGTAATGGGTCTCCATATAGATGAATAAGGGACGGTTGCCTGGAACGCGGACGGCGCGCATAGCCGATAGGACCAAGCTGCCCCTGCTGCCGTATTGGGTCGGATGGGGGCCGAAATAATCTGCCCCGTTGTAATGGATGAATTCCGGCAGGGTACTGCTGCTGAAGGTCTTCCCGATATCCAGATTGGCGAAGAGAACCGACTCGGCGTTCCCTGGCTCCCCAAGCTCCAGGTAGGCGGTCAAGCCCAGATAAGGGTTGGTGAAGGCGGCCAGATTCATCCTCTCCTTAATGGAAGCCATAATCTGGGCTTTGTTAAAAACCTGGCTGTCCTGCAATGACAAATAGTCCGAAACCTCGTTAGCGATCTGACCGTCCAGCGCAAACTGCTTGGATGCTAAATCCAAGTTGATGACAGCGTTTTCGAGGTTGGCGGCCTCCTGCATCAGGGTGGCGCTGATGCCGCTTTTGATCTTGTTCGAGAGAATAGAGTATATGGAAGAGTAGGTAAGGACACCGACCAGAATGAGCGGAAGCAGGCAGCCGAGCATCAGGTAGATGACAAGGGTCCGCCGCAGGGATCGTGCCGCTATGCGACCGTGATTGACGGGATGTCCGGGCATCTTAAGCATCTACTCTCTTTCGGGAATTATAGGAGAACAGTTCATTGTAAGCGTCTTAAATTATAACATTAGATGGAGTTTGTGTTCAATGACTAGAGTTTCCTACGTCAGCTTTACTCGGTTTCTTTGTTTCCGAATGGGTAGAAAACGGTTGCTCAAGGTAAGAACTTCGTTCGATAACCTCAAACCAAAGCTCTTAATGTCGAAACAGCCCTCACTCCTAGCTAGATTGCTTATTCCGCTATTCTAAAGAAGGGCAACGATCGGCTAATTATAAGAATTCCCTAACGGGAGGCTGGGTTCATGGGAGGGTGACATTTTGAAGATCGTTTATTTGGAATGGTTTACGAAGGACGAGACTTTCCCATTCTTTATCCAATACGGCGGGCACGACGAGGACACAGACTTTCACAAACATAACGGCTTCTCCGAGATGGTGATTGTGTTAGAGGGAAATGCTACGCATATCGTCAATACCGAAAGCTCCTTAATTAAGAAGGGTGATGTATTTGTCTTGAACGAAGGGACCTGCCATGCATACATGAATCCTAACAATTTCAAGATTTGCAATATTATGTACCGTCCCGATATACTGCTGTCAGCCGCTCCGGATTTGCGGACTTTAAGTGAATATCGCAATTTACATACCTATAGCAGCAAGCTAAGTTTATCAATTCCCAGCTTTGAATATGTCTCCTCGCTGACCTCTGCCATGATCGATGAACATAAGAGTAGGCTTAAGGGGTATCAGACAATGCTGATTTCTCAGTTTTTGGCGCTTGCGGTCTATTTGTCCAGACAGTATGACAGTACGGAGAAGTGCATGACGAGAAATCAGATGCATCTGGCGAATGTGATCTCCTATATCGGAAATCATTATAACGAGCCGCTTACTATGGAGAAGATCGCAGCCAAAACTGGCATTTCGGTCCGGCACTTGAACAGGATCTTCCAAGCCTATTATCAAACGACGCCGATTTCTTATCTGCAGACCATCCGATTGGAGCGCGCATGTACGCTATTAAAACAGACTAACCTCTCCATTACGGAGATATCCGGCGAATGCGGGTTTAACGACAGCAATTATTTCACCCGTCAGTTTACCCGTGCTTATGGGCAATCACCCAAGGCTTACAGATTGAGCCGGCAATCTTATCAACACGAAAGAAACGGACAAAGGGTGGTACTGTAGCAGTAAATACGATATAGAATTGTGCACTTATAGATTTGCCGCCGCTCAATCTCGTTTTGGCGGTTTTTTTGCGCGAAGTTTGACATTACACGATTCCAAGTATTTCCAATTAAGAATGAATCTTAATAATCTGGAAAGTAAGGATGTCTCTTATGTGCTATTTCAATGACTAGAAAATCAAGGCTCCTTGGTGTGCCTTGCTATACAATTAGAAATATTTCGTATCGCAGAAAGGTTGAATAACGTGGAATACAGCAAACAAATACATCGCCGATGCGTTTATGGTACAGACAGCCGGCGGTTGAATGGACCGAAGCTCTGCCTTTTGGGCAACGGACGGTTGGGAGCTATGGTATTCGGTCAGCCGGACGAAGTGCTGTTTCAATTAAATGAAGATACACTATGGTCGTTCCAGCCGCGAGATACGGTGAATTATGGCGCGGCAGCTTATCTCGCTAATGCGAGACAGGCTATTGCGAACGGGGCGTACATGCAGGCACAGGAAATAATTGTGCGGCACATGCACGGACCCAGAACGGAAGCGGCTGTCAGCCTGGAAGCCGATAGAGGCATTCTGACGATGAAAGGAAACGGTCCCACGCATCCGGATTCGGAATCGGCCCCCGATGCGTTCGAAACGCTAATTTACGAAGAACATAAAGGAGTGCGCTTTGAGGTACAGCTCCTGGCTCTCATCGAGGGGGGGCGAAGGAAAGCATGAATCATGCCGAGCTGAGAGCGGCCAATGCTGACGCTGTAACGTTCCTGCTTGCGGCTGCATCGAGCTTTAACGGCTTCGATAAAAATCCGGAGTCCGAGGGCAAAGACCCGGCCGATCAGGTTCGAATCGCTCTCGCTCATCGGTATTTGCAAACGTTATTCGCCAAGTCGTCCTACCTGAATTTGTTCGATGCGCATCCTCCGTTCCAGATCGACGGCATTTTCGGCGGCGCCGCCGGTATCACGGAGATGCTGCTGCAGAGTCATGGCGGAGAAATCCGTCTGCTTCCGGCACTTCCGGCAGCGTGGCCGACCGGCTTTGTCAGCGGCTTGCGGGCGCGGGGCGGTTTCGAGGTCGATATTGCCTGGAAAGACGGACATGTTGCCGAAGCCGAGCTGGGAGCGACGCGGGATGCTCTGTGCAGCATGCGTGTTTCGAGCGCCATTCGCGTAACGCGGGCAGACGGCTCTATGCGATGGTGCATCGGTGGTGAAGTTTCAGGCGGTCACAAGGGAGACGTATTCCATTAGGGCTGTGCGATAAGGAATGAAGAATGAACAAACTGGTAGGAGGAAGAAGAGATGACCAAGGATATTAGAAAAGGGGACTTGGGGAACGGTACCTATCGGAATCCGGTGTTAGCCGGAGACTATGCCGATCCTTCCGTATTGCGAGTAGACAACGACTATTACATGACGCATTCCAGCTTTACATTCACCCCGGGGCTCTTGATCTGGCATTCGAAGGATTTGGTCAACTGGCGTCCGGTTGGCAAGGCGCTGGATCGCAATATCGGGGATGTCTGGGCGCCGGATTTCATTGTGTATGAGGGCACGTATTATATCTATGTGCCTGTGGACGGGAAAATCGTGGCGCTAACAGCGCCGGCACCCGAAGGACCATGGAGCGAGCCTGTCCAGTTAGGCTTGGAAGCGATTGATCCGGGGCACGTGATCGACCAAGAAGGCAACCGGTATTTGCATACCGGCGGCGGTTATATGAACAAGCTTTCCAATGACGGTCTTTCGATTGAAGGGGAAACTATTCATGTCTATGACGGATGGGAGTTTCCGGATGAATGGGTGGTGGAAGGGAAGTTTCTTGAGTCGCCCAAGTTATTCTATCGCAACGGTTATTACTATCTGACGTCCGCGCAAGGCGGCACATCCGGTCCTCCGACGAGCCATATGGTTATATCCGCGCGTTCCAAAAACCCGTGGGGACCGTTCGAGAACTCCCCATACAATCCAGTCATTCGCACCCAAAGCCGTGATGAGCGTTGGTATTCGAAAGGACATGGCACCTTGGTCGATACGCCGAACGGAGAATGGTGGATCCTGTACCATGCTTACGAAAAAAATAATTATCCATTAGGCAGGCAAACGTTGCTGGAGCCGATTGAATGGACGGCAGACGGTTGGTTCCGGGTACCGGAGGACATTTCCACAGATCAACCGATTGCCAAGCCGGAAGGTGCGGCAGTCGAGCATGGCTTACCGCATTCCGATTCCTTCACATCGGATCGGCTAGGGCTGCAATGGAGCTTCTTTAAGCAGCATGATAAGGAACGATACGCGTTTACGGGAGATGCAATTGTTCTCCAGGCTTCAGAGGTTGTGTCGCCGCTCGTCTTTATGCCGGAAGATCATAATTACGAGGTTACTGTGGAGGTAGCCATTGAAGCGGGCAGCCAGGGAAGACTCCTTCTCTTCTATAATCAAATGTATTATAGCGGCATGGGGATTTCTGAAGAGGGGATCTATGGCATACTTCGCGGATGGCCTGCGCCGTGCATTCCATTCAACGGGAAATGTGTTCATATGCGATTGCGCAATTTAGAGCATGAGGTAATCTATTTCTATAGTCATGACGGCAGCACATGGCGGAAACTTCCGCATTCGTTCGAAGCATCTGGCTTCCATCACAATGCGCTGGGAGGCTTCCTAGCCTTGCGAATCGGATTGGACACATACGGGGAAGGGAAGGTTATGTTCAAAAACTTTCAATACCGGAGTCTTTAAGAGGTTGTTCAAAAAGCCGTCATTTGATCACGAAGCAGACCGGGGAGTATCTCTGCACCGAATCTTGCGTTCAAGCTTGAGGTCCGGTGCTTATTTAGGTTTGCCTAAACTCCGCTCCTCCTTCTTCGCCTTCACGCAACCTTCTCGGTGCTGAAATGTCGACTTTTTGAACACGCACTTTAAGGGCTCCAACGTTCAATTAATTTCTTGATGGGGGCAATATGAGTACGATTGAATTATGGTCTGGAGCATCCAAAGAAAGCATTGGCGATGAGAACCAGGGATGTCCGAGTTTGAGTGTATACCCTGTGCATGGAAAAGACCTTTGCCCTGCAGTCATCGTATGTCCGGGCGGGAGATATCTCAGACGCGCCGCGCACGAAGGCGAGCCGGTTGCCAAGTGGTTAAACGGGCTCGGCATATCCGCTTTCGTCCTGAATTACCGGGTATCGCCGTATCAACATCCGATTCCGCTTCAGGATGCGCAGCGGGCTGTACGAACCGTAAGACATTTTGCAAAGGATTGGAACATCGATCCGGAGCGACTCGGCATTTTGGGCTTATCCGCAGGCGGTCACTTGGCATCCGCAACAGGCACTTTGTATGATAATGGAGATAACCAGTCATCCGATCCGATAGAAAGACAGAGCAGCCGTCCGAATTTGCTAATCTTGTGTTATCCGGTCATCACATTCGGAGCGTATGGTCATCAACCGTCCATGCACCATCTGCTTGGCGATTCTCCGGATGAATCGCTTGTTGCTTTATTGTCCACGGAAAAGCAAGTGACAGAAGACACCCCGCCAACGTTTCTCTGGCATGCGGCGGATGATGAGAACGTTCCGGTTGAAAATAGTTTGCTTTTTGCTGGAGCTCTTAGCCGCCATCAGGTGCCTTTTGATTTGCATGTATTTGAAAGCGGCGGACATGGACTAGGTTTAGCCGAAGGTCATCCTGAAGCGAAGGCTTGGCCGGAACTCTGTGAGGCATGGCTAAGAAAACGATATTTTCTATGACGAAACGCTTCACTGAATAGCATAAAGTTGCAAAGACGGTAACGTTCGATTCGTCGATCACCAGGCCTAACCGCTTTTTCTTATACCAAAAATACGCTGGGATCTTGTATGTCTCTTTCATGCTATTTTATGGCCTGAATATCAAGGTTTATAATCAAGCTGTGTCATATAATCATTTTGAAGGTCATATGTATGCGCTTTCGTAAAATAAAACTATTAAAGAAGGGGACTAGCTAGATGAAAACAAGGAATAAGTCACGTGGATTCACCAAATCAATCGTTTCACTATTTGTGTCCGTTTCGCTTCTGCTGATGTGCGCGATTCCCGCTGCAGCTGATGACAACGATCCGTTTCTGCCTCCCGGAGGCGCGGACTGGAACAAGCTGAAGGAACTCGCAATCAATGATTTTGCATGGAATTACGGCAGCCAGACAACGAATGAAACGTATCTGGGTCAGGCAGCGAGGAAAATCGCTGTCGACAGCTTTTGGGGAGCCAATTATATCCTGAACGGTTGGCAGACGTTGGATATAAGCCCTTACGAAAATGGCATATTAGAGTTCGATGCGGTCGGAGCGGTTGGCGGCGAAACCTTCTCTGTGGGATTTGTTGATGTCGTCACGGAAAGGCAGGTCGACGGCGAGTTTTACAAGGATAATGACACTACTCCGCATCAAACCGTTGTGACTGCATCGATTCCGTTAGGAGAGGAACTTACGACAGAATGGAAACATTATTCTGTTCCGCTGAAGGATATCTTTGATTCCAACAGCATTTTCAGTAGTTCCAGTGTGCAGATGCTGAACTTCACCGGGGATAATAATCCGAAAACGTTCTGGATCAGCAATATTGTCATCAAATCGCCGGATAAGGCGGCAAGCTATGCTCCGATCAAGGTGAATCAGGTCGGTTATATCGTTAATGGCGAGAAATACGCTTTGGTGAGCGGCTATTATGACGAGTTGACCGCTGTTCCCGGCACACCTTTTCAAGTGAGAAAGGCATCGGATATGAGCATCGCTTACTCCGGCGCGTTGTCCTTGGTTGCAGCCTATGATGCTTCCTCCGGGGAGAAGGTGCTGAAGGCGGACTTCACCGGCCTGAACGAACCGGGCGAATATGTGCTGACTGTGGATGGGGTCGCTGAACCTTCCGTTGCCTTCCAGATTGGAGACGGCAGCATCTATAGCACTCTTTTGAAAGATGTGCAGAAGTTCTTTTACTTCCAGCGCGCCAATGAGGATCTGTTAGCGGAACACGCAGGGATCTTCGCCAGGACCGGCGATCGCAAGGAAGACCACAACCTTCCGTTCCAGTCCGATCCGACGATCACGAAGGATGTTTCCGGCGGATGGTGGGATGCCGGCGACTTGGGCAAATATGTCACAGTGGGAGCGACAGCCATCTCTGATCTCCTCTGGGCATACGAGAGCTTTCCGAGCCAATTCCAGGACCATTCGTTGAATATCCCGGAAAGCGGAAACGGCATCCCGGATTTGCTGGACGAGATCAAGGTTGAAACGGATTTTATTCTCAAAATGCAGGATGAGGCCACAGGAGGCTTCTATGGTTTCGTCATTCGGGATCATTCACCTGGTCGCTATATCATGGATGGAACGGCAAGCAATAGACTCATACCGACATTCCACACCGGCGCTGCAGTTGGCGCTCTGGCTCATGCGTATATCGTCATGAAGGATGTTCCGGGGCTGGAGGCGTATGCCGAAACGTTAAAGTCAGCGGCTCTCCGCGGATGGGAGTATCTGGAGCAGCATCCGGAATTCATCCCGCAGCCGGATGGTCCATACTTCTCCACCAGCGATGTGAACGACCGCTTCTATGCCGCAGCGACGCTGTACCGGGCAACCGGAGAGCAAGTGTTTAACGATTACGTCGTCGCTCATTACTTGGAGCATGCTGAAATTTTCGAAAGTGAAACTTTCTCGCACAATATCGGCTCCTTGAATAGGATGGGATTCTACCATTACATGATGGGGGAGCAGCCGAACGCCGAAGTGAAGACATGGTTTACCGATAAATTTGTACAATGGCGTGACATTATCATTAATGCCAATAGGAATAAATCGGTGTGGGGGAACTCCACCCTGGATGGATTTTATTGGGGAGCGAACTCCAATAATGCCGGCATTCCGGTTGGCCTCGCGATCGGCAGCCGCCTACTGGGATTGTATAATGAAGATGACCGAAATGTAGCAAGCGGCAATCTGAACTATCTGCTTGGGACAAACCCGCTGCAGATAAGCTATATTACCGGGCACGGAGAGCGCCGAGTGACTAGAACCATCCATGAAGTTTACAATGGCGACTATCTCTTGGAGATGCCGAGCGGTTACATGCCTGGCGGTCCGAATAACAACGGACGCTATACCTTTAGCGCCAAGGCTTACAACGGTTCCTCCATCGACTGGGAAACCAATGAGCAAGCCTTGAATTACAACTCGCCCCTGACCTTCTTGGTTGCGTTGTTGTCCGAATCGAATTCGGCTCCAGCCGTCTCGATCACCTCGTATGAGGAAGGCCAGGCAATCCATTTAAATAATCCGCAGATTGACTGGACGTTCCTTGACGCCGACGATGCGGATGTACAAGCCGCCTATCAGGTTCAAGCCTCCAGCAACGGTTGGGAAACGGTTGACGTGGACAGCGGTGAACGGGCTGGCGCATCCGGTTCATACACATTGGATGGATTGGCGGACGGAGATTGGTCGATCAGGGTTCGATTGAAGGACAATCGGGGCGCTTGGTCGGAGTGGGCGTACAGAAGCTTGATCATTGATACGGTTGCTCCTACCCTGAATGTTGTCCTGGACAAGGAAACATTGTGGCCGGCCAACAACCGTCTGGTTAAGGTAACGGCTGCCGTTGAAACCGGGGATGAGCTGTCTCAGGTGGAATTGCTGTCCATTACGCCGAGCGTAGCCGTCGACAGCTACGAATCCATGGTACAACAGGCAGATTTCGGCACATTCGATACGGAATTCATGCTGCTGGCTAAAAAAGCCAAGGGTACGGAGCCTCTTGTTTATACGATTAACTATAGAGCTGCAGATCGTGCAGGGAATGTTACGGAAACATCTGTCACCGTTACGGTCCCCCATGATCAGTCAGGAAATAAATAATAAGCTCTTCCAGCAGCTTGAGGAACTTGATTTGAATAAACTGCTGCTCTAATTACATTACATGAAATTGAAAGAACCTCGCCAGCAAGATTTCGAGGTTCTTTCTTTATCTGGAACGCATCCCGCGAACAAAAAAAATGCTCGGTGCAACAATAGGGATGAACGATGTATGGCGTAAATCCATCAATTTCCTGCAACTGATCCAGAAAACTTGACTTAAGCATGACGGGATCTTTTATTCCGCCTTGATTGGGTCATGACTAAATTATGCTATACCCATGTCTAAAAAATGAAGGTTTGTATCAAATTTTTACAATATGATTTTAAAGAAGCAAGGAGGGACACTAAATCGATTTATTTCGTCCCATGCGCGATGTGTAATGGATTTGATACCGCTTTCAACTGAATATTGTGGAGTTGAAGCGGCCAGGAGGTGAAAAGCGCGGAATGTATATCAGCACAAGCTGAAAGGCGTAGTTGTCAAAAAAGGCGATTCTTGTTTGGCAAAGGCGGTCGGAGACGATTGGCATCATTCCGACATCGATGAATTTTGGGTTCAATTTTAATCCGCTTCATTAACACTGCATTAAAGTGACAGCGATTACATTTCAATTTTACAGGGGGATGAATATGAATAACAAAAAACTGGTTATGTTGCTTGTTAGTCTGATGTTGATATTTTCTTTAGCGGCTTGCAGCAGCGGAAGCAATGGCGGTAACGATCCAGGAAGCACCAATGCTGCTACCGAAGGGCCGTCAAGCGATCCGGTGGCGACGAATGCTTCCGGGGAGAACGATGGCGCTGAAGATTCCAATGAAACGCCGGAGATGGATTTCGATATGGGCGGCAGAACAATCAAGATTGTAAACTTCTGGAGCTTGGAAATCCCAGAAGATAATCCTGATAATATCCAACGGAAAAAGAATCTGGAAGCCTTAATGAAGAAACATAATTTCAAGGTTGAATACGTTGTCATCGATGGCGCGGAGTACCAGAACAAGGTTACAGCCTCACTGCTTGCCGGCGAACCGGTAGGCGATCTCATTGCTGTAAGCAAATCGTATACCATTCCAACGCTGGCAAGTCAAGATCTGTTGTGGCCGATTGACGAATACACCAAAAATGACAAAGTATTCAATCCGGAAATAACGAATAAGGTTATGCAGTATAACGGGAGAGGGTATGGTTTTGGCGGGCCTTCAATGGGAGCGACTGGTTTCTTCTACAACCGCACGCTGATGAACAATCTCGGCATGAAACCGCTTCAAGAATATATTGATAAAGATAACTGGAATTGGGAAACGTTCGTACAAGTGATCAAAGAGGCTAATAAAGATACGAACAACGATGGAAAGCTTGATACATGGGGATTGGCAAGTGGCGGGGTTTTGGATTCAGCGCTTGCCTCTAATGAGACAAGCTTGACGAAGGGGGATAAGCAGAACCTGGATGATCCTAGAACCATCGAAGTTTTGAATTTCCTATCCAAACTGAATACCGATAAACTCGTAAGACCTTCCGAGGGCGGCGATTGGACGGAGCCAAGTCAATTTTTCCGTCAAGGCAACACGTTGTTGTATTTATCTGGAAATTATGAAGCGGGTGGTTTGAAGAACGACATGAAGGACTTCGATATCGGCTTTATTCCTTTCCCTAAAGGACCGAATGTAACTTCTTACTATACACCTGATACCAATCCAGGGGCAATGGTAATTCCGAAGGCAGCAAAGAATCCGGAGCAGCTCATGTATATCTGGGAGAAAATTGAAACATACGATTCGGTTTACGACTATCCTGGTCAGGCCTGGTACGAGTCATTGTTTGACAACGAAGATGATATCAACAATGTTGTATTAGCGAGTAAACGGTTTAGTTTTGACAGTCTAAGCACCTACCCAAGTATGCCTTATTATGCGTTTGCTGATGAGATTAGCAAAGGCCAATCCGTATCCACGGTCATCGAGACGTATAAAACGCCTTTCCAGGCGGCAATCGATGAAGTCTACAAGAAATAACGATTGAAGTGATCAAACAGTCCGCATCTCTTTTAACAATGTGGACTGTTTGAATTTCACTCTTGCCGCGGGAGGGGAGCAGAATTGAGCGTCAGAAGCCAGAAATTAGTGAAATGGATATTTATTTTTTTTGTTTTAGGTTTGTCCATATGGGCTATCTACTCATCAAGTCAAAAAGGCAACGGCGATGTTCAGGCTATTAGCGATTTTGCGGCGGTAACGGATTCAGATGCAAATGACGGATATGGCGCCTATATGAAACGCTACTCGAACGCAGACAGACCGGCGGCGGAAATCCGAATCGAAGGCGAGCAATATGCTGCACTCGAAGGGGACGGCTTTGAGCTTGCGGATGGATTTCAAGGCCTGGAGGGTCAAGCTGTGTTGACGCCCGAGTCGGGTACGATTGGTTGGAAGGTCCAGGTTGATCAACCGGGTCTATACAATGTTCGAATTCATTATTTTCCTATTGAGGGGAAAAGCTCCGCTATCGAGAGGGAGTTCGCGATCAATCAGGAAGTGCCTTTTAAAGAAGCCGAAATCTTATTGTTCGATCGATATTGGGGCAATCGCGAAGACGAAATCAAGCGGGACAATCGCGGAAACGATTTGCGCCCGAGGCAGATAGAGAAGCCGGCTTGGCAAATCGCGTCCTTCGAGGACAGCGAAGGTTACGATGACGAGCCCTATTTGTTTTATTTCGGTGAAGGGGTTCAGACCGTTTCTTTGACTTCCTTGAGGGAACCGATGGCTATCGACTATATAGAGTTATACCAGGAGCCGGAGACGAAAACCTATGAAGAACGGAAAGCCGAATATGAAGCCGAAGGAGCTGCAGCCGCCGAAGGTCAATTCATAGTGATTCAGGCAGAGGATGCGACCATAAAATCATCCCCTACGCTTTATCCGCTTTCCGATCGGTCAAGCCCTGCGGTCACGCCGTACAGCGCTTCGAAAATTCGGATCAACGCGATTGGGGGCCTCAACTGGAAGCTGCCGGGGCAGTGGATTGAATGGGAATTCGAAGTGGAAGAGGATGGGTTGTACCAGATTGCGCTGAAGCGCAAACAGGATCAGTTGCGGGGCGTCTATGCGACGCGCAGCATCATGATCGATGGCAAATATCCATTCCAGGAAATGGAGCGGATGCGATTCAGCTTCAATATGGAATGGCAGACAGATGTGCTTGGAGGGGATGAGCCTTACCTGTTCCATCTGACGAAAGGGAAACATACCATTCGTATGGCGGTTTCGCTCGGCGAGCTCGCTCCGCTTATTGAGACGATCGAGTCGAGCGTGCTGAAGCTTAACGAAATGTATCGAAAAATTTTGTTAATTACCTCAAATACGCCGGACCCTTACCGCGATTATCAATTGGAGAAGCGGATTCCCGGCATGATCGATGTTTTCCGGGAACAAGCTGGCAATATCCAGGCCGTGGCGGATTATCTCGAACAATCGACAGGGGAGAGGAGCGATAAAGTCGCTGTTCTTCATACGATGGTAAGGCAGTTGAACGAAATGGCGGAGAAGCCGGAAACAATCGCGAACCGACTGAACTCCTTCAAGGTGAATGTCGGCGGTCTTGGCACGTGGATTCTGACCGTGCGCGAACAGCCGCTTACGTTGGATTATCTGATCGTTGCGTCTCCGGACAGCAAGCTCCCGAGAGCGAAAGCGACTTTGCTCGAGAAGGTCAATCACGAGCTAGGCGCTTACGTCGCCTCTTATACCGAAGACTACGATAGTATCGGCAGCACGGAAGAAAGCGGGCGTTCCGTCACGGTTTGGGTAACTACGGGAAGGGACCAGGCGCAAGTGTTGAAAGCGTTGATTGACGACATGTTTACGCCCGAGACGAACATATCGGTAAATTTACGGCTCGTTCCGGGCGGCATCCTGCTTCCGGCTGTCCTGGCTGGTGAAGGACCGGATGTTGCCTTGCAGGCCGGCGAGGATGCCCCTGTCAATTATGCGATGAGGAACGCCGCAGCCGATTTGACTGCTTTCCCGGATTTCGAGGAAGTCGCTGCAAGATTTCGCGATAGCGCAATAACTCCTTACACCTATGACGAAGGGGTATACGCGCTGCCGGAGCAGCAGACCTTCCCGATGCTGTTCTATCGCAAGGATATTCTCAAAGAGCTGGACTTGGAGCCTCCGAAGACATGGCAGGATGTGTATAATATGATTTCGGTGCTGCAGAAGCATAACATGGAGTTTTATTTGCCGATCGAATCGGCTACGAACAATGCGACTCTGGTTCCGAATGCGGCGTTCGCCATGCTGCTTTACCAGAACGGCGGCCAGTTCTACCGGGATAATGACATGAAGAGCGCATTAGACTCCGAGATTTCAATGCAGGTTTTCAAGCGCTGGACGCAATTTTATACGAACTACAAGTTTCCGCTGCAAGCGGATTTCGCTAATCGGTTCCGGACTGGCGAGATGCCTATCGGTATTGCCGATTATACAACGTACAATTTGCTGACGGTTCTGGCGCCGGAGATCAAAGGGTTGTGGGACTTTACCATCGTACCCGGCACCGAGCGCGAGGACGGCTCCGTAAGTCATGAGGTCGCCAGCCATACGACCGCGGTCATGATGCTGGATAATGCCGACGACAAGGACGCGGCGTGGTCATTCATGAAGTGGTGGACAGACAAGGAAACTCAAATCGCTTACGGACGAGAGCTGGAAGGGTTGTTGGGCGAGGCTGCGCGATATCCGACAGCCAACATCGAAGCGTTGGAGCAGCTGCCATGGCCGGTCAAGGATTTTAACAATCTTGAACGCCAATGGCAATGGGTAAGGGGCATCCCTCAAGTGCCGGGCGGGTATTTCACCGGCAGGCATCTGGATAACGCTTTCCGGCGCGTCGTGAACGAGAGTGAGAATCCGCGCGAAGCCCTTTCGGATTATATTTTGTACATCAATGACGAAATCGCACTCAAGCGGCAGGAATTCAATCTGCAGAATTAGTTAGGGGGTAGAAGCCGATGCAAGCAGAAGCAAACCGTCATGCCGCGTCGAGCCTCATCCAGGCAAAGAAGCCGTCACGACTCGCCAATATTGCCCGAGAGCTTCGAAAAAACAAGCATTATTATTTGCTGATGAGCCCGTACATGCTGATCTTCTTCACTTTTACGGTCATTCCAGTCGTCATCTCGCTGGCACTCAGTTTCTTTTATTTTAACATGCTGGAGTTTCCGAGATTCGTAGGCTGGCAGAATTACTCTCGATTGTTCCTGGGCGACGATGTGTTCATGATCGCCCTGAAGAATACGTTCATGTTCGCAGTCGTGACCGGTCCAGTCAGCTATATCGCGTGTTTCCTCTTTGCCTGGATTATCAATGAACTGTCGCCCAAGGTCAGAGCGTTTATGACCCTTGTATTTTATGCACCGTCCATTTCGGGGAATGTTTTCTTTATTTGGCTGATTGTATTCTCTGGAGACAGCTACGGTTATTTGAACGGGTTCCTCATGAGATTCGGTTTTATTCTCGAGCCGATTCAATGGCTTTCGAACGAACAATATATTCTGGCTATTATCATCATCGTCCAGTTGTGGCTTAGTCTGGGCACCAGCTTCCTGGCCTTTATCGCGGGTCTTCAGACGATCGATCGGTCGCTGATCGAAGCGGGGGCGGTAGACGGCATCAAGAACCGCTGGCAGGAGCTATGGTTCATAACGCTTCCGTCTATGCGGCCGCAGCTGATGTTCGGAGCCGTTATGCAGATTACAGGCTCGCTTGCGGTCGCCGATATATCTATCGCGCTAGCCGGATTTCCAAGCGTTAACTACGCGGGGCATACCATCGTAACGCACTTGATGGACTTCGGCACGCTCCGCTTCGAGATGGGTTACGCATCCGCAATCGCGACAGTGCTTTTCTGCCTTATGATCGGCGCTAATAAGCTGACGCAAAAACTGTTGCGAAAGGTAGGTGAATAAAATTGGTCATGAGGATGCTAGCAGTGTTCCGGACCCCTAGGCGGTTGAATCGATCTTTTTCTATTAGTTTTTTACTGTTCGCGCTACTAGCCGTTTTCGGCGCGTTTATGGCGCTTCCGCTCATCTATGCAGTAAGCAACGCATTCAAGCCGCTTGACGAACTGTTTATTTTCCCGCCGCGGTTTCTGGTCAACAATCCGACGCTGGACAACTTCTTCGACCTGTTCGCCCTGATGGGAAACTCGTGGGTGCCGCTGTCCCGCTATATCGCCAACACCCTGTTTATCACGATTGCCGGGACGGCTGGCCATATTCTGCTTGCGTCTGCGGCGGCCTTTCCTCTGGCGAAATACCGATTCTGGGGATCGGGGACTCTTTTCTCCATCGTCATTTTGTCCCTGATGTTCTCGGGACATGTTACCGCGATTCCGAACTATATGGTCATGTCCTGGGTCGGCTGGATCAACACGCACGCCTCGGTTATCGTGCCGTCTCTCGCCTTCCCTCTCGGACTGTTCCTCATGAAGCAATTCATGGAACAGATTCCGGATGCGCTGCTGGAAGCGGCCAAAATTGACGGAGCGAACGAATACCGGATTTATTGGAGCATCGTCATGCCGAACGTGAAGCCCGCATGGCTGACGCTTATGATTTTGCAGTTCCCCGCATTATGGGGGACCGACGGAGGCAACTTCATTTATAGCGAGAACCTGAAGACGCTCCATTACGCGCTTGGCCAAATCTCGGCAGGCGGAATCGCCCGCGCAGGCGTCGGAGCGGCGGTCGCCCTTCTCTTGATGATCGTTCCGATTACGCTCTTTATCATCTCGCAGAGCAGCGTCATGCAGACGATGGCGACCTCCGGCATGAAAGAGTAGAAAGGATGAGACGAGATGTTAAGCAGCATATATAAAGCAAGGACATTTGTCCTCACGACGCTCATCTGTTTGCTAAGCATTGGAATGGGAAGCGCGATCGTTAATGCCGAAGAAACTCCCGCATCCTATAATTATTCCTACTGGGGAGACACTGTCGCCTCGCCTGCCGCCTATCGGGCGACGGCCCTTTTGAATGGCGATAGTCTGGGCGTCGGACCGTTCAAGGAACCGAACGATATACATGTTACGGCAGACAAGCAAATTTATGTACTGGACTCCGGCAATAATCGAGTCGTGGTGATGGATTCGAGCTTCAAGCCGGTTCGAATCATCGATTCCTTCGATGGGAACGGGAAGCCCGATAAGTTTATGAGCCCGCAGGGCCTGTTTGTAACCGAAGACAAGCATATATACGTCGCTGATACGGGAAATAAAAGAATTGTCCACCTCGATTCGAATGATAAACTTGTGAAGGTTATCGAGAATCCTCAATCCGAGCTATTTCAGGAGAAGTTCCAGTTCCAACCCGCCCGGGTTGTTATCGATAAGGCCCAGCGGATTTATGTCATGGGCGCTGGCGTATTTGACGGATTTATGGAATTCAACGCAAATGGCGAATTTTCGACATTCATCGGCGCGAACCGCGTAAGGGTCGATCCGGCCGAGTTGTTCTGGAAGCGGCTGTCTACCCGCGCCCAGCAGAGTCGGATGGTCATGTTTACGCCTACGGAATTCACGAACCTGGATATTAACGACGAAGGATTTATTTATGCAACGAACGGGGACAGGTTTGGCGATACGATCAAGAAATTAAATGCCCAGGGGAACGATATTTTGAGGCGAACGGGATATTTCAGCCCGCGCGGCGACATCGCTGCCACGTCTCAGATGGACTCTTCGAGACTGATTGACATCGATGTCGCGGACAGCGAAATCTATTCGGTGCTCGATTCCAGGCGCGGACGGATTTTCACATACAACGGCGATGGACATTTCATGTATGTATTCGGCGGTCTGGGGAACCGGCTGGGCGAATTCAACACGCCCTCTGCCATCGAGCGTGTAGGGGATCATTTTCTCGTTCTGGATAAGGCGCTCGGGGAAATCACTTTATTCGAGACAACGGAATACGGCCGGACCCTCAACGAAGCCGTGCGAAGCTACTACAGGGGCGATGAAGAGGCGGCCTTCGCATTATTCCAGAAGTCGATCAATATGAACGCCAACCTGGAATTCGCCTATGCCGGGATCGGCAAAGCGCTGCTTCGGCAAGGCAAATACGCAGAGGCGATGAAATATTTCAAGCAAAGCAAGGATCAGCCGAACTATTCGAAGGCATTCCTGCTCTATCGCAAGGAAGTGCTGCGCGAATACTTCCCTGCGATCATGACCAGCATTGCCTTGATCGCGCTCGGCACGATCGCGTTCAGGAAGCACCGGCAATGGAAAGGGGAAAGGAAACGTGCCGCAATTGAACAGTGAACTGCTTAAATACCCATTCTATCTGATGCTACACCCATTTAACGGCTATTGGGATTTGAAGTACGAATGGAACAAGAAAACCAATCTGATCGTTTCCTTCTCGATCTTGTTCCTCATGGTCGTCACCAATATCATGAGCAGCCAGTATAGCGGATTCCTAGTCAATATATACAATCCCGCTGACATGAATAGTTTGATGGAGGTTCTGTATGTCCTGCTTCCGGTGTTGTTCTGGTGCGTGGCCAATTGGTCGCTCACGACCTTGATGGACGGGGAAGGGAAGTTTGTCGAAATTTTCACGTCGACGTGCTTTGCCTTCCTTCCAATGGTTATCATTCCATTCCCATGGATTTGGTTAAGCAACGTCATCTCGATCCAGGAGACGGGCTTCTATTATTTCTCGCACAGTATCGCCCTCATCTGGTCATTGTATCTATTGTTCGTCGGGAATATGACAGTTCATCAATTTACGCCTTCAAAAACGATAGGCACCCTACTGTTATCGGTTGTCGCCATGGGGTTTCTGGCGTTCCTGTGCTTGCTTTTCTTCAGCCTGATTCAGCAGATCTCATCATTTGTAACAACTATTTACCAGGAAATTGACCTGAGAAGCTAAGGAAGGAGGCATTCGTAGTCATGAACTTGAAAAAATATGCCTTGCTGACTTCGTTGTTCCTGCTCGGAATAATGACTGCCGGGTGTGCGGGCTCCGGCTCTGATAACCAAACGGAAGCAAATCGTTCTGTCACAGCGGAATTTGTTAAGGGAACGGCTTTGCCCGTTTCCTTCACGGATCCTCGAGTCGCGGAGATGAAAGGCGTTGCAGAAAACCATCGTCTGCAATTATTCGCAGACGATCAGTCGGGAGTTATTGCCGTCCTCGATAAAAGCAGCGGAGAAGTATGGTACAGCAACCCGCCGGAGCGGGAATCCGATAAACTGGCGACAGGAATTAACAAAGATTTATTATCCGCTCAATTGAAACTCGATTTCCATAACGCGTTCGGCCAGCTCAGCTCGGTCAACTCCTATACAGATAGCGTCATTCATAAGCAAGTCAGATTCGAAAGCATTCCTAACGGCATCAGAGTGACTTATCAATTCGGAACGGACGAGAAAACGGTTGAAGATATTCCAAGCAAGCTGACGAAAGAGCGCTTAGAGGAACTTAAAGGGAAAGTGGATAAAACGGGACAGCGCGCGCTGATGATTGCCTACCAAGAGGATGTTGACCCTTCTGTATATGTGCGAAATGAATCTTTGGCCGGGATTCAACTGAAACGGACTCTCCAGGCATTTGAAGATGCCGGCTATACGGATGAAGATTTCCGGAAGGATCTCGAGGCGCTTCAACTGGAGCAAACCAAACCCGAACCGCGTATATTCCTTGCCTCGGTCGAGTATACCTTGGATGGCGATAGCCTCGTGGTCAAAGTGCCGGCTTCCGGCATTCATTACTCAGACGAGTATCCGATCAGCACGGTATCGGTTCTTGGTTTCTTCGGCGCAGAAGGAGAGGGGACAGAAGGCTCCTTATTTGTACCGGACGGATCCGGGGCGCTTATTCATTTCAACAATGGCAAAAGTAATTATTCGTCATACAAACAAAGTATCTATGGATCCGATCTAACGATGGAGAGTGTCAAAGACGGCGTCTGGGAAGAAAAAGCCAGATTGCCGGTATTCGGAATGATTCGCAGAGACGGAGCCTTTCTCGGCATTATTGAAGAAGGCGATTCAGTTGCTAGCGTCAATGCGGATGTAAGCGGCAGACTGAATGGCTATAACTATATTTATCCAAGCTTTTATGTGATCAATAAGGACCAGGTCTCCCTTGACGCGAACGGACAGGAACGTTCCTTGCCCAGGTACCAAGAAAATCCGACAAAATCGGACTTTACGATCCGTTACGCTTTTCTGAGCGGGGAAGAAGCTACTTATTCCGGAATGGCACAGTACTATCAACAGTATTTGATCAAAACGCATGGACTTCCCGAACCGAAGTCGGCAAGCAATTCAAATTCCGGAGGGGATGTGCCTTTTTATTTGCAGCTGATCGGAAGCATCGCCAAAAATAAGCATGCGGCGGGAATTCCCTACAAGGCGCTCGAACCTCTGACAACCTTTAAACAGGCAGAGAGTATCGTAAACCAGGTTCAGAAGCGCAATATTCGCAATATTAAACTTCAGTATTCGGGATGGTTTAATAAAGGACTTGATCATCAGGTTCCGGATCATGTCTCGGTCGATGGAGCTGTAGGAGGGAGCAAAGCGCTTCGGGAATTTATCTCCTTCGCTCGGGACAAGGACCTTTCCTTTTTCCCAGACGTCTACATCGCAGAGGCGCGTACAAACGACGGCTTCGATGTAACCAAGGAAGCTTCCAGAACATTAAGGGGAGATCCTGCCGCGATCTATCCGATTGAACCGGTCTTGAATCAGCGCGACCGCAGCAAAGCTCCGTCCTATGTTGTATCGCCGGGCTATATTTTGAAGGTTGTGGATTCCATGCTGAAGGAACTGGACGGCTATCGTCTTGAAGGGATATCGCTGCGGGATCTGGGCAACCGGTTGAATACCGACTATCGGACAAACCATCAGATCGACCGAACGGAGTCCGAAACGATATCGAATCAGGCACTAACCAAGATTCACGAACGGAATCTCGAGATTATGGCGAATGGCGGCAACGCCTATGCGTTCCCATACGTTACGGATATTACGAATGCGCCGATGACGAATAGCGGGTTCAAGATTGAAGACGAAGAAATTCCTTTCTATCAAATGGTCGTTCGCGGATATATCGACTATACGGGCACGCCTTATAATCTGTCGACCTTCACCGACATGAACCAGTATATATTGAAGTGTCTGGAATATGGCTCCGGCGTTTACTTCAAATGGATTCATGAACCGAATTATAAAGTAAAGGATACAGACTACGACGACTTGTACGCCGTTAATTACGAGCAGTGGTTGGACCAGGCTGCGCAGATCTATGGGAATGTGAATGAAGTCTTGGGCAAAGTGCAGAACCAGAAGATGATTTCGCACGAGAAGTTAAGCGACGGCGTCTTCAAAACCGTTTATGAGGACGGTATCTATGTCATTGTGAACTATAATCAATCAATGGTACAGGTGGATGGCCTAAACGTCGAAGCCGGAGGCTATGTAATGGGTGGTGTACAAAAATGAAATCCATACTTAAACCTCGCCTGTTGAAAAGGACTTACGCGCAAAAAAAGGCACAATGGGGTTTTCTTTACGTTTTGCCATGGCTGCTTGGATTTCTTCTCTTTTTCTTTGTACCTTTGTTGAGTTCATTGCGATTCAGCTTCAGCTCGATAACGGCCAATTCGGAAGGGATCACGGTTAAATACATTGGATTCAAAAACTACGTGGAAGCCTTAACGATAAACACAAGCTTCAACCGCGTTTTGACCGAATCGATCGTGAATATCGTGGTCAATATTCCGCTGATCGTCATTTTCAGTTTATTCCTGGCGGTGTTGCTGAACCAGAAATTCATCGGAAGATCCGCTGCCCGGGCGATCTTCTTCCTTCCCGTCATTCTGGCATCCGGCGTTATTATGAATCTGGAGAGCACAAGCCTGGTGCAAGCAATAAGCGATGCAAGTTCAGGGGCAAAGGTCGTTCGTTCGTTGCAGAGCTTTGAATTGGAGAAGCTGATGCTGCAAGCCGGGGTTAGCGAATGGATCGTCAATTACCTCACAGGTTCCGTTGACCGTATCTATCAGATTGTCAGCCAATCGGGCGTTCAGATTCTGATCTTCCTCGCGGGAATCCAGACCATCTCGCCGCAGCTGTACGAAGCCTCCAAGATGGAAGGGGCAACCGGCTACGAGGCCTTCTGGAAGATTACGTTTCCTATGGTCAGTCCGCTTATTCTGGTCAATGTGATTTATACCATTGTAGATTCGGTCTCCACCAACGAAATAACGGACTTGATTCTAGAGACCGGTTTTACCGCTTTTAATTTCGGTCTTAGCTCGGCGATGGCAACGATCTACTTTCTGGCCGTTGCTCTAATCTTGCTGGTAAGCACCTATCTGATTTCGAGGAAAGTTTTTTATTATGATTAGGGGGGATGTACGAGTGCGCAATTCCCGATTGTTATCGGTAGAATCCTGGAAAAGGTGGATTTGGTCATTCGTCCGTCTTGTATTGATTGTAGGGCTGTCGTTTTTGATTTTGTATCCGATCTTGCAAAAAATCTCGACAGCGATTAAAGATAAGGAGGATCTATATTCGCCGATCGTGGTGTGGGTTCCCTTACATTTTACTTGGGATAATTTCAAGCAAGCGGTCACGATTATGGATTACTGGGAAACATTGGTTAATACCTTTGCGCTGTCTATCTCTACTACAATCCTTACCGCGATAACTTGTGCTTTGGCTGGTTACGGATTTGCAAGGCTAAAATTCAAAGGAAGCAATCTGCTGTTTGCCGGAGTCATTCTGACCATATTGGTTCCGCCTTCGACGATTCTCATTCCCCTTTATCTCAATCTGAAGGATTTTACGCTGTTGGGGCTGATTCCATTGCTTACAGGCAAATCCGCCAATCTGCTGAATACCTACTGGCCGTTCATACTGACAGCCTTGACAGCCAACTCGCTGAAGGCGGGACTTTATATTTTTATATTCAGACAATTTTTCCGGGGAATCCCCAAAGAGGTCGAGGAAGCCGCATATATCGATGGCGCAGGGGTCGGGTCGACGTTTTCCCGAATCATGCTCCCGAACGCGATCCCAGCGATCATCACCGTGCTGCTCTTTTCGTTCGTGTGGCAATGGAACGATAGCTTCTTTACGACAACGTATCTGGCTTCAGGCAAGGTCATGTCCGTGCAGTTGGCTGCCTTGCCATACAACCTAAACAGTCTTGTAAGTGGAAGCTCCTCCCAGTCAGATCCTTTCTATTTGAGCATGGTGCAGGATACAGGCATCCTGTTGGCTATCCTGCCGCTTATCCTCATTTATTTCTTTGTGCAGCGGTACTTCGTTGAAGGGATCGAGCGGACAGGCATTGTTGGCTGATCGGCCAAACGCAAACCGATCGATTAAAATGACACCCGGTATCGATCGGTTTTTTGCTTTCTATGCGGGCGATGCGACTATCGGTCGAAGGGGTGGTCGCGAGGCGAAGGTTGCCCATAGACTCTTATCAAAGAAAACGAAAAGGTACCGGGTCGCTTCCTCGCGAAGCTCCGGTACCTTTATCATCTTATCCCGGATTTATGGATTATAGCATCAAACGATCGTCATCTTTGCTTCGTCTCTCAAGAACACCGGAATCTATTCTAAAGGAGCTTTAACCGATATCGATACTCCGCATTTCAATGTTTCGCTCGTATAAGTATTCGCCCAGAATGATCCCGTCGGCAAGTAGACGGTTTGGCTTCTGGCGCCTTGATGCATAATGGGGGAAACTAACAGATCGGGCCCGAACATGTTGGTATTCCACATCCCAATCTTTCGTATCCTGTGGAAAATCGTGCTCGGACGAACTTTCTTTATCAAAGTTGGGATTAGCTTAGGGTTCACTTTATTTGCTTTCCAATATTTGTACGCTCTGTATTTTGTTCGGAATCTTCCTTTAGTATTAGCAACAATAGGGTTGAACGATGTCTCTATCGTGTTATTTTATGGCCTAAAAATCAAGGTTTATAATCAAGCAATGTAATATAATCAAGCAATGTAATATAATCATTTGGAAAGCGCTTTCAAAAATACAGACGTTTAAAAAAGGAGACTATCAAGATGAACACAAAGAAAAAGTCGCTTTGCATTATCAAACAAATCATTTCATTATGCATGTCCGTTTCACTTCTGCTGATGTGCGCGCTTCCCGCGGCAGCTGCTGACGACGATCCTTATCTGCCTCCCGGAGGAGCAGACTGGAACAAGCTTAAGGAGCTCGTGATCAATGATTTTGTATATGGCTCCGGCAACGTGATAACCGATGAAACCTATCTGGGCAAGGCAGCGAAGAAGATCGCAAACAACAACTCCTGGGTGGCTAATTTTATCACGAACGGCTGGCAAACCTTAGATTTAAGCCCGTACGTGAATGGCACATTGGAGTTCGATGCTGTCGGAGCGGTCGGCGGCGAAACCTTCTCCGTGGGCTTCATGGACGTCGTCACGGAAAGGCTGTTCAACGGCGAGTTTTACAAGGATAATGACACGACTCCGCATCAAACCTCCGAGGAAGCCTTGATTTCCCTTCCGCAGAGTCTTACGACCGAATGGAAGCATTATTCCATTCCATTGAAAAATATTTTTGACGCCAATAGCATTTTCCATAGTTCCAGTGTGCAAATGCTAAGATTCAAAGGGAGTACCTTCCCGTCGACGCTCTGGCTCAGCAACATCGTAATCAAGTCGCCGGACAAGGCGGCAAGTTATGCGCCGATCAAGGTAAATCAGGTCGGTTTTCCTCTTATCGGCGAGAAATACGCTATGGTGAGCGGGTATTACAACGAGCTGACCGCGATGCCCGGCACTCCTTTTCAGGTGAAAAATGCATCGGATATGAGCATCGCTTACTCCGGCGCGTTATCCTTGGTCACAGCGTATGATGCTTCCTCCGGGGAGAAGGTGCTGAAGGCGGACTTCTCCGGTTTGACCAAATCGGGCAAATATGTGCTGACTGTGGATGGGGTCGCTCAACCTTCCGTTTCATTCCAGATCGGCGATGGCGTTTATAGCACTCTTTTGAAAGATGTGCAGAAGTTCTTTTACTTCCAGCGCGCCAATGAGGATCTGTTAGCGAAACACGCAGGGATCTTCGCCAGAACCGGCGAGCACAAGGAAGATTACAACCTTCCGTTCCAGTCCAATCCGACTATCACGAAGGATGTTGGTGGCGGATGGTGGGATGCTGGCGACTTGGGCAAATATGTCACAGTGGGAGCGACAGCCATCTCGGATCTCCTCTGGGCATACGAGAGCTTTCCGAGTCAATTCCAGGACCATTCGTTGAATATCCCGGAAAGCGGAAACGGCATTCCGGATCTGCTGGACGAGATCAAAGTTGAAACGGATTTTATTCTCAAAATGCAGGATGAGGCCACAGGAGGCTTCTATGCTTTCGTCATTCGGGATAACGAGCCGAATCGCTTTATCATGGATGGAACGGCAAGCAACAGACTCATACCGACGTTCCACACCGGCGCTGCAGTTGGGGCTCTGGCTCATGCGTATATCGTCATGAAGGATGTTCCGGGGTTGACATCTTATGCCGAGACGTTGAAGGCCGCCGCTCTCCGCGGATGGAGCTATCTGGAGCAGCATCCGGAATTCATCCCGCAGCCGGACGGTCCGTACAACTCTAGCAGCGATGTGAACGACCGCTTTTATGCGGCAGCGACGCTGTACCGGGCAACCGGAGCGCAAGTTTATAACGATTACGTCGTCGCCAATTACTTGAATTTCGCTTCTGCATTCGAGGAAGAAACGTTCTCGCACAATATCGGCTCCTTGCAAAGGATCGGATTCTACCATTACATGATGGGCGGGCAGCCGAACACCGAAGTCAAGACTTGGTTCACCGATAAATTCATCCAATGGCGCAACATGATCATCAACGCCAATTTGAATAAGGCTGTGTGGCGGAATGCCACTATAAATGATTTCTATTGGGGAGCGAACTCCAATGCGGCCGGCGTTCCGGTTGGACTCGCGATCGGCAGCCGCATTCTCGGCCTGGATAATGAAGATGTCCTGAAGGTTGCCGCCGGCAATCTGAACTATCTGCTGGGGATTAACCCGCTTCAGATGAGCTATATTACCGGGCACGGGGAGCGCCGAGTGACTAGAACCATCCATGAAATTTACAATAAAGACTATCTCTTGGAGATGCCGAGCGGTTACATGCCTGGCGGTCCGAATAACAACGGACGCTATACCTTCAGCGGCAAGGCTTACAACGGTTCCGGCATCGACTGGGAAACCAACGAGCAAGCCTTGAATTACAACTCGCCCCTGACCTTCTTGGTTGCGATGTTGTCCCAATCGAATGAAGCTGCAATTCATCTTGAAGCCGAACAAGCCGGGCTGTCAGGCGGGGTCCAGGTT
>JBNJJW010000006.1:0-220088 GCA_051750645.1 Bacillota bacterium
TATTATCTTGCCTTTTATACAGCCTTTAACAATATCTACACTTTATCATAAATTCTCTATTTCTAGTGTAACTATTCTGCCCGTTAGCTGAACAGGCTGCCGTATTTTCGGCAGCCTGTGTAATTGCACTATCGTACCCGTCAGTGCAATACGGTTAAATCGAAACCTCAAACTCTTTTACATAAACAGCATTGCCCGTAACTTCTATGCCATCGCCATTTGTTACTGTAACTTGCACGCTGCCATTCCTTCCGATTTCCTGACCTTGTTCAATCAAAAGATGTAATAAAGAATCAGACTTTATATATCTTGAATAATAAGCTCCCATTACCCCAGAGGCAGTGCCAGTGACTGGGTCTTCAATTGTACCAGAAAACGGTGATGAAAAATGGCGAGCGTGCATATGTGCATTGGAATCATATGTTTCTAAACAAAAAGGATGAAGAGACGCTCTAGGCATTTCCTTCAAAATGTTTGGAAAGAGTTTGTTAATTGGTTTCATTCGTCTGAAAGCAGCAATACTTTTTATTGGAATCAACAATGTCCACGTTCCTGTGCTACCATACAATGTTGGTAATTCTGTCTCTATATCGCCTTCATCAATCCCCATAGAAATAGCTAATTCTTGAAGAGAACCATTGAATTCTTGAAATTGGGGAGTTGCTTGCCTCATTGTTATGTAAAGTCCTTCGTTTGAAATAAGTCTTATCGGTAAAACCCCTGCTTTTGTTTCAATTGTGAAATCAGTTTTATTACCCAATAAACCTTTTGTTTTCAACGCATAGATAGTTGCCATTGTTGCGTGACCACAAAGATTTATCTCATGACCTGGTGTAAAAAAACGAATTCTTAAATCAGCAATATCAGATTTAAGTGGGAAAGCCGTTTCGTTAAATCCTACTTTTTCTGCCACATCTCGCATTTGCTCTTCAGTAAGATTTTCACCATCCAATACTACCCCTGCAGGATTCCCCATATTAGGAATATTACTGAATGCGTCGTAATGATAAACCTTAATTGTTTTCACAAGCCCACCTCCAACATAATACCTCTTATAATAGCAATTTCAGCATGGTATTGTAACGAAATTTCGCCACTGTTTTTTAAAGATAACTATCAGTTAGCGTAACAAAGGACTACCACGCGGCAGCCCTTTTGGTATTCAACTATCGTACCCGTAACAATGTAAGAACCGTGTGAGTTAGTAATCCGTCGTTATGTACGGTATAATTGGTTATATACTTTGCTTTATTTTTTTATTATATTATTTTAGTTTGTCATTAGCCGCCCGATTCGACACTGTTGAGGGCTACTGTGAAAAAGACAATAAAAACCACATGGAGTTATTACTCGCATGTGGCTGCAACTCTAAAGATTACTAATATTCTCCCAAACAATTCCCTTTATCATCAACCTCGTAAGCAGGTTACATCTTCCGATCATTTCGGTAACGTCAAAATGAAGTCGTTATATTATTCTGTCATAGAGATTGCTATAAGTCTCTATTTTATGTTTGAAGGAGTCAGTACCTCCCTCTAAGTTATTTAAGACGTGTTTTAATATTACTGGATCTGAGGGGTATCCAGTCTTTTCTACCCATCCGAATTCACTGTTAGAATTCATCACTATAATTTGCTCAGCATCAGCATTTGTTACAATAGTTGAGCTGTGCGTGACAATTATAACCTGTCTCGTATTTTTTATTTGGCGTAGGCTACTCACTAAGTTTTTGAAAATATACTGATTATCTAAATTGTCTTCTGGTTGATCTATTATCAGGGGAGTGTTGTCATTGGTATGATACCCAAATTGGAAAACGAAAGTAAGAATTGCTACTACTTTTTGACCTAATGATAAATTTGTTATTGGTTTCATTACGACCCTAGGGGTATCTACAGCTTCACGAGAATTGATGTTAAAATCCAAGGTGAATTCGTCATTTACTTCAAAATATTTCTCCAAGCTCAATAAAACTCTATCGAAAAAGTGTAACAGCGAATTAGCGATTTGTTCATAAACTTGATGAATATTGGTATCATTTATTCTAGCCAAAGGTTTTTCAACAATCTGTTGAGTCATTAATGCTTCATCAATTAATGTCTCAATGTTCAGATGTTTCTGAAGTTCTTGATACTTCCCTTTAGTAAGTAGTTCTAAAAACTCTAGGTAAGATATTCGATCACAAATTAAGTAAACATAACGTTCAACATCGTTCCAAGTTAAATAGGTATTGGCAACAGGACGATTACTAGCAATCCCCCTAAGAATTGGAGTTAGATATACGTCAGAATCTTTTAGTTTCGGAGAATGAACAATTTTGATCGTATTACTATGAATGCTATTAAATTCACCGATTTTAGTTTCGACAATCTGTTTTCGTTTTTCTACCTCCTTAATCATTCTTGTTAAATTCGACTTTAGATAAGGTATCTTGCTTCTCTTTGGTTTTTCTTTAAGTGCTTCCACGAAATCGGAGATATCATTATGGTTAACTCCAAAGAAAATTGTGTCTTTTATAAAGTCGCTTATTCTTCCGGAGTCAATCCAACTAACTAAACTATTAATTGAATAGCCCCTTCGGTAAATCATACTCAGAGTTTCCTTGGCAGATCTGTCATTCAACTTAATGAATCTTCCATCATTTATTTGATACAATGTCAGCCAATGAGAAGCGAGTTCAGAACGTTCATCGTTTTGGAATGCTTTTTCTAGAAATCCATCACCTTTATAATCCTCTTCATCTCGCGTTTGAGGAATGAACTCTGCAATGTACTCGGATTTTCCGCAATGGAATACGAGGTATATTCTCTTATGTGTAGACACAAAGCTTAATTTTTCTATATCGTAAGACTGTAATGTTAATATTGTTTCAATAACATTTAAAATAGTGCTTTTACCGGTTCCGCGTCCACCAATTATACAGTTAAGGTCTTTTGAAAACTCTACAGTAAAGAGATCCTCAGTATCTCTATGATTTTTTAAAAATCCATCACTACCCGATTCAATAACCATCCCTTTAATATACTTATCTGACTTACTTGGTTTTTCCGTATAAATACTAATATTATGGTTATTGATCGCATTCTTTAAAGCAGCGAAAGTCACATCGCTAAATTTGATCCAGGTATTTTTCTGCCCTAATGTACATATTTCATGAGAATCACTTTCATATATAAATCCGATTTTATGGGATTTTTCCTTGTTATATCTAAGAATTCGATTCTTAACGACATCTATCGAATTTAATGAAGTAGTACCTACAACTTTCATTTCGTTTATCGAAAACAATGTCTTGTTATACCCAGAACTACCTATAAGATCAGAAGAATTAACATGAGCAATGTATGCAATTCCGCCCAGTTCTTGGATAATCTTTTCCATCATAATATGACTAGTATAGTATGTACCATCAGCTTCAGAGATGATACATTCATTTAAAAACGCTTCTACTGCTTTATATTTATTATGGTCAAATATACCTACGAGGTGATTCTTTTCCGAGCAAGAAATTTCAACACCTAAAAATAGTTGTATCTTATTGTAATCACTTCCTTTTAAGCGTTCTTTGTAGTACTTATCTAGGGCATATTTTAACTTCGGATAACCTTTAACGGTGTTGTGATCCGTAATAACTGCTACTTCAATGTTCTCTTTATAAAGCTTATGTGCAATCATTTGGAATGCAAAGAGTTCTTTAAATGAATTATATGGTTGATTTTCTTGTATTAACTTCTGCTTATAATTATCGCTCGAGTAAAATGTAATATTTGTTAAAATTTCTTGTGCAGCATGTTCTGTAAGATAATCTTCCTGTACCCCAACCTTTATTACCTCTTCTATCGATAAATTATTAAACAATTTATTCTCAACAAATCGATAGTCATATGAAGCCGGGGTATGAAAATGAACTTCACATTTTTTTAATTTTCCATACTTCTTCCGTGAATTTTCAACTAGTTCATATACTCTTGATAATTTGACACCGATATTTTCCATAGAAATTCGTCCCTTTTCGAGTAAATATAACAAGTATTACTCTAATAATAACATACCATAGAAGCGACTCCCATCCTCTTCATTGAAGACATTTTTTCAATGTAGATCGAATACATAAATGTGTAACCTCCCCGATTTTCATCTCTTCCATTTCTTGCATATTCCTGTACTTGGAGAAGTCGGTTTGTTGAATCAGGCTCATGACCTCTTCGACTCGTTGCTTCTCTGCTTGGATGTTGTACTGATGTAAATTTATTATCCAAAGTCCTGTGACGTGGCCTTTTTTTAACAAACTCATGACATCGTAGCTGACAGTAATATCAATCCTTATTTCCATAGCCGAAATAGGCAAGAACATGTATTCATAACCGAGGAGTTCGTAAGATCACATCAGAAATGATGAGATATATAGATAATTTTGAAAAGTCATATTCCTTTTTACCACACTTTTATATAAACAGGTGGTTATTCTGCTATCCTACCCGCCCCTTAACGCCGCCGCGTTGTCTAATACTTTATTTTCTTTTGACAACTATAGCGATAGAACTCATCTTAGATACAAGGTGGGGGATATTTGACGCTTACGTAGCAAGCATTGCTTGCACTTGATTAAATCTTCCTCCCCTCTTTCACTCGACTCATAGTCAGCGCCATGCGAGTTGAGAACAGACCGAATGATACACAACTGACTTATGTATCATTCGCCGTTGGTTTCATCAAGCAGATAATACTTACTGGCACATTCGGTGCAAATAAAACCGCTGTCTTGATCAATATCATCGTCTGTTTCGCAAATGCAGCAAAGCGGTTCCACGTCGATCGGATAATACTTCTCGTCGTCACATTCCATGCAAATCAATGCTTCCTCAAAACCATTCTCGCCTTCCAGGTAATCCGCTCGTTCCAGCAATGCACCACAGTTCGGGCAATCTTTCATGTGCAATCCCTCCAATATTGATAAAAAAGCTTCGCGCCTTTCGGCGCGGTACCGATTATTTACAAAAGCTCTCGTCAGTAATGGCTTCGATCATATTGGTACGGGCAACGAGATCAGGCATAGCTTCCTTCGCGAATTTCATTTCCTTGTGGAAGCTATCACTAAGTTCACTAGCACCCTCCAAACCTTCAATGTTGCTTTCCCAGCTTTCCTCGCTGTCCCACGTTCTACCGCTTTGCACAAACATCTTAATGACGCGATTGCCATACTTTCGAGCTACTTGTTTCATACTGGCCATTCATAAGCCCCCCTATCTATTCCTAGATTTATAGATCATTCATCAAACTTTGATAGATATTCATTTTGCAAATATCGCTAGTACTCTCCGCTTGCTGATACAGCATCTTTAAACATGCCATATCCTTTTCGTATTGCTGCTGAGCTCTTTCTTCCCGGATAGCGTCCCAATCCCTCTCGCAAACCATCATTCAAAACACCCCTTTACATTTAATTCGCTCCCCCCGAAACATCCGGTATCGTTTGCCGGTCTAGCCCGAGCGGCGATGAGCGGATCGCCTTATTGGGTTTGATGAGCAGTTTCCCTCTGCGGTGGAGCACGAAAGCGTATATTGTTTTCAAGGAGCAAAACATCCGTATATCGAAGCCGTCATAGCGTTCTTACCGTGGCAGTTCATTCTGTGCAAGGGTATGCCCGAAGGGACGGCGTTCTCGAATGAGAAAAGCCGCCCTTGCATGGAAGGGGCTGCCATGGTTTGCTATGATGATGGATTCGGTATACGTCCGGATGTATCCGCTGAAAACAAAGGAGCGATACTGCCGCCTCGAAGGATGAAGCGCGAAACAAACCAGCACTTGACCTTGGGCGTTATGGCGTAGAGAAACGAGCCATCATGCCCTTCTTTTTACTTACAGGTTTCTAAGGATTTGATTATTACTTCCTTGCTACCGGGTACCCGCGATTGCGGCGTGAAACAAAGCAAAAACGCTAAAATGGAAACGAGCGTATTTCTCGTTCGCTTTAGCGTTAAGTGGGTGGCCTACTAGGGATCCAAAGCTTAATTTTCCTTCTCAAGAATGCTTTTAATAGGAATAGATTGTGGTCGGAGCGTTTGACTTTCGCCGGCCATCAAATGTCGGGTTGAGCATCGGGGATTTTTACGAAGGGTACTGCAAAGATTCCAGTTGTTCGTACAATTTACAAGCTTATTTTCTATGGGATTAACATCCCCATAAATTGGTATACTTTTCGTTGACCGGGGCAACCTATTACTAAAAAATATTGGATGTGATATTCATGCATACGGTTTGGAAAGGTGCAATCAGCTTCGGGCTCGTCCATGTCCCAGTAAAGATGTTTACGGCCACCGAAGATAAAGACATTACTTTCCGGAGTTTACATAAGGAGTGTGGCATGCCTGTTTCTTACGCCAAGACCTGCCGTCATTGTGAAAAAGAAATAGACTCTCACGAAATTGCTAAAGGTTACGAATATGAAAAAGATAAATTCGCAGTTGTAAACGATGAAGAACTAGAAAGTATCAAGGGGGAAACAGCTAAAACAATTAAAATTTTGGATTTCGTAGACATTCATGAGATAGATCCAGTTTATTTTCAAAAAGCTTACTACCTCTCCCCTGATATGGCCGGAGCTGGAGCCTACAACTTGCTGCTTGAGGCTATCAAACAAACCGGGAAGATCGGTATTGCCAAAATATCGATTCGAAGCAAAAGCAGCCTGGCTGCCATTAGAGTTGTCGGTAATTGCCTTTGCATGGAGACGATGCATTACCCCGATGAAATTCGTTCCATATCGCATGTACCTAATCTTCCGGATCAAGTGAATGTAAATGAAAAAGAACTGCAAATGGCAAAAATGTTGATTGAGCATCTCAGTGAGACATTTGAACCTGAGAAGTATACCGATGATTATCGTGTTGCATTGCTCGAGCTGATTGATAATAAAATTGCCGGCGAAAGTGTCGACATCATTGCAGCGCCTGCAGTTGATGGTCGCAAAAATGTTATTGACCTCATGGCAGCTCTCCAAGCTAGCCTTGAAGCTGCTAAAACACCGCCTGCCGCACCTAAGAGAAAAACGACTAAGAAGGAAAAACATATCGTTTCATGAGTGCAGCTGCCGGAGCATAATTGTAAAGGGTGTTTAACGAATGCGTGTTGACGAGGAGATCCTTTTTACTTGTGATGTATGTCAGGCACATGATCTTGTTCGTTTTGAGAATTTATTAGATTATCAATGCAAGAACTGTGATACTCCAGCTTTAGTAATAAAACACGATATGCACGAACGAGTGCTAAAAGAAATCGATGCTACTCTAGAGCATTTGGATAATGTGATTGGAAGTGCAATGTACGGATTCATGAGCCCTAAAGAAGCCCGAGATTGGTTAGAGCATAATGCTAATAACATCTCTGATACCCTAAATAAAGCTCGTGAGTATATCAAGGAAATGCAGAAAGAAAAATCCTACTGGATGAAGCAGTCCATGGCCAACAAATATCTACATAAAAGTGAATATTAAGAAACATGTACATAATTCTCTCATTCTTTGCGCGAGCAGCTCGAAAAAATGAGCGGGTTGTTGTTCGGTGAGGCCTTCCAATCGCCAATACTATCTAGACGGCACAGTTCTTCATCGGCACGAGCTAGCTCCGCTTCGAGTACTGCAAATTCAAGCTCGAACTGCTCACGTCTCCGCTGTGTGCATTTTGTTAATTTCATTATTTAAGCAGCGTTTCCTATCTATGATAGAACTCTGTACTAAACCTGAACACAAAAAAAGGTCCCGAAGATATTTCATGGAACCTTTTTTCTGATGCTTTGCCGGGCCATTCCTTAGCGTACGAAAACCATTTTGTTGACGGATCCCTATTTAGAATCTTCTTGCTCCTGCGCCAAGTGATTGTTCTGCAATCTGAATCAATGTTCGTGTAATGTTACCACCAATAATCCCTGCATCACGAGTAGTCATATTCCCATTGTAACCATCTGGAGACCATTGAATTCCAAACTGTTGTGCTACCTCATATTTCATTTGGTCAAGTGCTGCTTGTGCCTGTGGAACGACTAAACTATTTCTACTCATGTATGTTCACTCCTTAGCTGGATGTAAAGTTATTTTGTGGATTGATTTGCATTTTATACATCAATTTTTGGAGAATTTTTGAACTTTTTGTTATCCTAAACTGCTTTTGGAACGATGATGAAAAGGAGCAACAGCGGATGGAATCATGGTTTCCCCTGCTTCGTAAAACATGATGGTTGCGAAGAGACGAAGGAACGGAGAAGCTATGATGTTTTAGCAATACTCCCGAGGCCTTTTTTCTTCTTTGCGAATCCCGTAAAGAATCCCAATGGAACCCGGATGACCTTTCCGGGGTCGCTTGGGATTTAGGGACGATGAACCGAGGGATTAAGAGCTCCATCCTTTAATGTTTTTTGGCCACGCTTAAAAAACAGCCCTTAAAAAAGGACTGTACCAGTCATCATGCAATTAACCAACAAGTCGGCAAAAAAATAGGCATGCAGCTTTTATTTTCTGGCTGATAAAAGGAAGATTACGGAAGGAAATTCCACCCATTTGTCGAATTAGATCGACGAGGTGATTTGCAATGAAACGTTACAAAGGGTTCCGTACCTTAACGTCATCCGTCCATTTGTTCACAGCTGCGACCGAGCGTAAACCAATTCTCGTCTTCCAGGATGATGAGCTAATCGGGAGTGGCGTAATCGACGAAATAAAAGAGAATATAACGAACGGAGAGATAACCGAGGACATTATCATTATTCAAGGCGAGCGTTATATCCGGAGTTCCTGTATATTCGTTTATCCAATGGAAATCAAACGATAAACTCAACAAACTCCGGAGATCGCAATAATCCGCTCTTATAGTAGTTCCGAAATCGTACGCGCGCTTTAATAAGCGGCTGCACGTACACGTAATTCCGATCCTCGCCGGTCACAATCGTTTTCGCGGCTCCATAAAACGCCTTCTTATGGGCGCTAGGCACCGCTAATTCGATAATTCCCGCCGCCCTTCCGTTCTCATGCGCGAGTAATCCGAATGGATCCTTCCGATATCCCGCGATATGAACGTCGGCATACTGGTAATTGATAATCTTCAGCCACTTATCGCTACGCCGGCACACATATACGCTATCCTTCCGCTTGGCAACGATTCCCTCTAAATGGCGTGCTTTAATCGTATCAAATAACGCAATCCCAGTGTCTTCCACGGAAAATACAGGTGAATAGAACGCGTTCGCGGTTAAGATCTGCATGAGCAGCGCTTTCCGTTCCATAAGCGGACGATTACGCATATCGATCCCGTTGTAATGCAAAACATCGAACACGTAATAATGGACCGATTTCGTTATCACGGCCTCGCGTATCTTCGCCGCTTTCGTCAGCTTAAAACGTTCCATGACCGCTTCGAAATCGATCCATCCGCTATCATCCATGCATGCCACCTCACCGTCCAGGATAACACTGCAGCCTGGCTCAACGGGTACGTGATGTAACTCCGGGTACTGCAACGTTACTTCCGTTTTGTGGCGCGTATATAGACGAACTTGACCGTCAATGAAAGAAAGAATCAATCGGTGGCCGTCGATCTTCGGTTCAAATACGTAGCGGCCATCATCGAACGGGGTTTCTCGTTTTTCAAGCAACATCGGTTCAATAAACATAAAAACACCTCTAGTTCCATTATAGCGCGCAGCTATAACGAAGAGAGGCGGTATATCTTGGGTTTATTTCCGAAACTATTGGTTGGAAAAGCCCCGTAGCGTTTCTGAAATCAACCTAACCTTATAAAATGATAAGCATATGCCCCCGACTTATTCATAACTATTACTAAAACCACCTTGTTGTTGAGCAATAAAAAAGCCGCCCAGTAGGACGACTCACTTTAGTGTAAACCCTATTGTTCTGACCGGCGTGATCTTCACAATCTCATTTCGAGGTATCACCCATGTCTCAGCGCCGTTTATAACTTTTACGTGCGTCCCCTCAACATCTTCCAGAACACCCTCATGAATTGCTGTTGTGTCAAGCTCCACAACCACGACAAGCCCTAAATAATCATCGATCCGCATTGAATGCCCTCCCTTGTTTTAAAGAGCATTCGACGAGATCGATCATTCTCCTTCAAGGTTTACTTAACGTCTTTTTTTCTTCATCAAACTTACCTCTATATAAATCGTCCAGCAAGTGGTAAGTCGCAATCCGCTGTGAACCGATCCTTACTGCCACAGGAGGGAATATGCAAGGCATGACAACCCGGTTGCACCTGCTGGATTGGCATAACGAGAATGAGAGCCATGCATACTCTAATGTGCTGGCTCCCTTAGGAATAGTTGGCGAAAAAAAATTTTATGCTTACTCATTGAGTAACCAGCATGATAACTCAAGGCAGCGAAGCGCTTCTGCTTAGCAAAGCGGAAATGCTCTTCGTACCTTTTAAGTTTGGCCGTCAGCTCGGCATTATGCTGATCCAACTTAGCTGTTTTCTGCTCCATTTCTTTTCGTTTCTTGATTTTCCATACTCTCCCTTCTACGATATTCTTAGATGTGAAGCGGCTTGGCGGTGGACAAGTATTCTTACAAAAAAAACGTGCCTTACGCGGTTCCCTATGTGTATAAGAACCTTATTACACAAATCAAAAAAACCGTGATTTGCGTGATGTATCACTGTTTTTGACTGCCTTCAGTGGTTGGGCAAAAAAGGATGCTCACTTGATAATTTTTCATGATAGTAAAACAAAAAGTACCCAAATCAAAATGTTAAAACGTGTCATTGGGTAGCACTCATTACTAGGCATCTAGTATATTATTGACCATAGTATAAAAAGCCTACTTCACCAAAAAATATAATCTCTTTTACTATCAAGAAGTATTTTCAGTTACTTTTTAGACTTCATAATGTCCGATAAAAAAATTAAAACTTTCTTCAAGTCGTTGAACTTCATAGACCACAGTAATTGATTTATTTTATAAAGAATTTGTTCTTTTTCTGATTGTGTTTGCAATCTATTCTCATTGGTCGGTACGAACAGTTCAGCGATATCAATTTCTAATGCATCGGCTATTCTTTGTAAGTTCACGAGTGTAATGTTCTTTTCAGCGCGTTCAAGTCCACCTATGTATGAAAAGTGAAACCCTGCTCTCTCACCTAGTTCTTCTTGGGATAATCCTCTTTCTTTTCTCTTCTCTCTAACCCGCTTTCCAACAAGTAATAATACCCGATTCTCCATTGTTTACACCTCATAATAAGTGTAAACAATGAAGTCTTCTCCCAACACTAATGTAAAAATATCAAATTATAGTTTAATTTTAATATATATATGTATCATTAATGCTAATACTGTCATAGTTTTAATGGAGGTGTTAATCAATGGGAGAAGAGATCCTTAAATTTAGTCTGGCAACGGTGACATCCAACGGTCTTATTTTTAATGACCGGGTCTACACTAACCGAACACTAATCAAGAACAATTGGTTTGAGGCAGCTTCAATTTTTGGAAGATGGGAGCTCCCCATCCTCTATTCAGACTCTAATGATGATTATCTCATTGATCAAATCGACGTAGCAGTCGCAATAGAGCACGAAGAAAATTCTGCTTACTGGTAATATGTGCACGCTCTATATTATTGTAACTTTTAATTTCACATTAGGTTTTGCATTTTTGCTCTAAACTAACCCACTCCACCAAAATTAAAAGAACGCTGCAATGTTTCTGCAGCGTTCTACCTTAAGAGGTAATATACTTCATTTTTTCCCCATTATTTCAGTTAAAAAGATAATAACCTTTTTAAGATCATTCTTATCCATCGGCCATAATAACTGATTAATTTTGTAAATTAAATCTTCTTTCTGTGAACGAATAGAATTGGACTTTCTTACTTGCAATAACTCAAATACTTCTACTTCAAGTGCGTTTGCTATTCTTTCTAAACTCTGAAGCGATATATTTTTTTCCGCTCGTTCCACTGAACCTATGTATGAAAAATGAACCCCTGCTCTCTCCCCTAATTCCTCTTGAGAGAATCCTCGTTCTTTTCGTTTTTCTCTAACCCTCTGCCCAACTATTTCTAGAATGTGTTTTTCCATGTTCACACCTCACCATCAAGTCTAAACAATGAGGCGGATAGAAAACGCATGTCTATAAGTATTAAAATTAATTTAACTTTTGATTATTATAAGTATTATTTTTCAATCCACCGTTAATACTAATTACTAGATTGATAGAATTACCAATTTATCGGTGAGGTGAGCAAATATGAAGCTAGACGAAACGGAATTTAAATTTAGTTACGCAACTGTCTCTTCAGAAGGATTAATTTTTGAAAATCGAATCTATACCAACAGTTCAATGATTAGATACCAGTGGTTTGAACAAGCTGCTATTTATGGCAATTGGAAAATTCCTATCTTCTACCTGGCTAATGACCTTGAACATATTTTTCTACTGGATGCAACCTCGTTAAATGTAGCCACTTCGATTGAAAACCCTTCTTTATTTGATGAGGATTTAAAACAAGCTTATCAAGCAGCCATTTGTCGATTTAAAGAACTAATCAAAGAGAATAAGTCGAGAGGTGACCAGTGAACCTTCCTAATAGAAGCAAACTAATAAGTTTACCTCCATATTCTCTCGATTCCCCTTATGTTGAAAGCATGACTAGTTACATTAAAAGACATGCTGAGTTGCTCAAAGTCCAAACCGGAATCTTTATTAAGCATGTAATCGGAGAAGAGATAAATGACTTATATGTAATGAAAGATCTAAAGAGAGGAGCATCCAGGTTTATTGAAAGATCATCAACAATAAATGGAACACATCAACTAGCAGAATCTTGTGTAAGTATGTTTGAGAGGCTAACCACATTAAACCAATTAGACCGTTTAACTCTTCTTAGTTGGAGGGGACGTATAACATCATTAGACTTACTAAAACAGAGATTATCTTGGTGTCCTCTTTGCTTTCATGACTGGAAAACAAATAATCATGTACAATACGAACCCCTATTATGGATGATAAGTGGCATAACCATTTGCCCAATTCATAATTGTTACCTGCATGATCACTGTCCGCATTGTAAAAACAATATGCCGATCCTTACGAATAAATCCAAAATAGGCTTTTGCTCAATTTGCAATGAGTCTCTATATAAAGATACAAGTATTGAGACGCAGCCACACCCTTTTGAGGTTAAAGCATCTTTATTTATTTTCAATATTCTATTTACTCCTGATTTCAAGCACAGCCCAAATTCTTTTATCAAAGAATGGATGGATCAACAATGGGATGGATGTTGTTTACATGCAGCAAAATCATTTGGTATACCATTCTCCACACTCTTACAGTGGATAAAAAATGAATGTTTGGTCCCATTTCCACGTTTTTACGATTTTCTGATCATCTATTTCAAAGCAAATACCTCAAACGATCTTGGCTCTCACCATTCGGTACTCCCAAACGAATTTCCAATTTTTAAAAAACCTCCATCCATTTTAGAACAATATAAGAAAGTGTGTTCACTTCTTGAATCCTGCATAAATGAGGAGCCACCTATATCTTTGCAAGCAGCTGTAAATCGCACTCCATTTTCGATTAAAACGATAAAAAAACACTATCCTGAGCTTTCAAGAATAATTAAGGAAAAATATGCTGATCATGTATCTAAAAGATCTAAATTAGGCTTGGACTTACTTTGTAAAGAAATTATCTCGGCAACTTATGAAATTGCCTCTTCCGGAGAATACCCTAGTAGCAAATTAGTCGAAAAAAAAATCGGAAAAATTGGAGCTTTAAAACGGCGAGAAGTCTTAGATGCTTGGAGACTTGCAAAATATCAACTCGGAGTTGATCCACGTTGGTGTCCCTCCTTTGATTCAAATAATAAGAAATTGGGAGCAGATAATTATGATGACGGATAATCAATTTACTAAATGGTGCATCGATAACAAAATTCCTGAAGAAACAGTAAAATATATCGATAAAATTCGTAAAACAGATCCAGTAAGAAAAACCAGAAGTTCCATAAAGAATGTCGCGGGTATTTTTAGTAGTAATAAAATGAAATTAACGATTCAATTTGAAAGTCAAATTGAATTATGTGGTGTTTATGAATACGACCAAAAAGATAGTAAAACCATTGAATTTTATGATCAGCCTACTCAGATTAAGCTAGATTATTACCAAGATACAGGAAAACATGCTGTTTTTTTACACACTCCCGATTATCTCGTCATTAACAACAATAATGCTGGATTCGTAGAGTTTAAAAGCGAAGAAAGACTTATTAAAGATTCGGAAAAAGATCCTGCTCGTTATTACAAAGATTCATCGGGTACTTGGCGGAGTCCTCCTGCTGAATTGGCTGCCGAGAAACACGGACTCTCTTATAAGATCCGTACTGAAACTGAATTCAATATTTCCTTGCAAAGGAATGTAAGATTTCTTGAAGATTACTATAATGAGCGTAATTCATCAGTTCCAACAAATGATTTCACAGTGATATCAGAAGTCATTTCCGAACAACCAGGAATTCAACTAAGTGAGTTAATTGAATTGTGTTCCACTAAAAACATTAAAATTGACTCTATTTATAGAATGATTGTGAGTAAATCCATTTATTTCGATTTGTATAACTACACGCTTGCTGAGCCAGAATATGCTCTCTTGTATCAAAATGAGGATATAGCACAAGCTTATCAAATCATTCATTCTACTCCGCAAAAAAATACATTTGCTAAGGTAGATATTTCAATTGGAAAAAAACTCCATTGGAACGGGAATGTTTGGACAATTTTGAATCCAGGGGAAAATGAAGTTACTCTAATGCACAACGCTGAAGTAATTGATCTATCAGTGGATACTCTAGAAAAATACATAATTAGCGGTAAGATTACGGGGGTATCTACCAACGTAAATGCTGCATCCCCTGCCCTAGCCATATTAAAAGAAGCATCTAAAACTGAATTGAAAGCAGCAAACTTTCGTAATAGCGAAATTCGACTTTATTTAGAAGGTAAAACAGATCAACTAACCTCATCGTTACGAACAGTTCGTCATTGGTTGAAGAAGTTTAAAGATGCCGAAATTGAAACAGGATACGGCTATTGTGGTTTAATACCTAGAGATAGAAATAAAGGCAATCGCTTACCCAAACTTCCTCAAGAAACGTTAGATATCATTCAAAAGGAAATTGAAGAAAACTATGAAACCATCGTTAGAAAAAATAGATGGTCAGTTAGTGCACAAGTTAATAAGGAATGCGCAAGTAATGGGACGATCGCTCCAAGTTATAAAACCTTTACTAAAAAGGTTAAGCAACGGAGTATTTACTTATCCACCAAGAAACGTGAAGGCAGAAAAGCCGCATATCAATATGAGGAATTCTATTTTGAATTAGGACCAACAGTACCTGTCCACGGTGATCGTCCATGGGAAATTGGACATATCGATCATACGGAACTTGATATCGAATTAATCTGTTCTATAACGAAAAAAAACTTAGGAGCACCTTGGGTAAGCTTTATGTTTGATGCAAATTCCAGGCGTGTCTTAGCATTATCTCTAAGCTTTGATCCACCCTCATATCGGTCAAATATGTTGGTAATGAACGAATGCGTGCGTCGCCACTCTAGATTACCTAAAACAATTGTTGTTGATGGCGGAAAAGATTTTCACTCTGTATATTTTGATACTCTGTTAGCCTTTTATGGACGTAATAAAAAAACACGACCAGCTGGTAAACCACGTTTTGGTTCAGTAATTGAACGAAGCTTCGGTACAACTAACTCTGAGTTTATCAACAACTTAATTGGTAATACCCAGTCTACAAAAGATGTCAGGAAAATAACTAAAGAAACAAACCCAAAAAACAATGCGATCTGGACGTTACCTGCCTTTTACAAGCGTCTCTGCCAATTCTGTTATGAAATTTATGATCAACAGGAGCATTCTACGCTTCTACAAAGTCCAAGAGATCTTTATTCGCTCGCAATGGCCAGAACTGGAGAACGATTAGCGACAATTATTCAATTTGATCAAACGTTTTATTTCTTAACCTTACCAACAACTACTAAAGGTACTGCCAAAAATGAACCTGGAAAAGGTTTTAAGTGCAATTACCTTTATTACTCCGCGGAGGCCCTGCGTAATGTGTCTATAGAAAAACAGCAACTTCCGATTAGGTATGATCCATTCAACAGAGGGAAGGCTTACGCATATGTACAAAATCGATGGGTCGAATGCTACTGTACTTACCGATACAATGTATTTGCAGGAAGATCTGAAAAAGAAATCGAAATTGCCTCCACTATTTTAAAACAACGGGCTAAGCTACATGGTAAAGCTGCTGTAATAAATCAGAAGATACTTGCAGATTTTCTTTTTGAATGTGAAGAAGAGCAAATTACTCTGCAAAAATTGAAAGATAATGAACTAAAAAGAGCTCTACAATTAACAGATACCATTGAAAATCACACAACTTCTGCAGATGTCACTAATCATAACGATACAACCAATAGGAGTAATGTTACAAAAATGAACCAAACTCAAGAAGACGTGTCAGATATTGATTGGTCCAAAATTAGAATACTGGAGGTCGAATAGTATGGATCAAATAGTTTACTTCGAAGAGAATGTTACCGTACGTCATCAGATGTTAAATGATTGCATCATCGATATTAAAAAAGCCATTTACCAAAAAAAATCTCCCCTCCTCTTTGTTTTTGGTCCAAGTGGAGTTGGTAAATCTACATTTTCGAAGATGTTATATGAGCAAATCATAGCTGAACAAGAGGATAAATTAAAATCAGATCGCGAGTGGATCCCTATAATCAGAGTGGAAGCGAAGGCACCGGAATCACACACTTTTAGCTTTAAAGATTTATATAAAAAATTTCTTGATCAACTCGAGGATCCGCTTGTAAATACAGAGCCAAAAGGATACAGCAAAAAGAAAAGTTATGCATTGAGGGATAGTTTAGATGATTTAAGAACTGCCGTAGAAAATGCTTTAATTCATCGTCGTCCATTAGCCGTAGTTATTGATGAGGCACAACACATTACTCGGGTTGCCTCTGGTTATAAACTGGAACTACAAATGGACGTTATTAAATCATTAGCAAATACAACCAACGTTACATTTATTATGATTGGTACTTATACTTTGGTTGATTTTTTTGATCAGAGTGCTCAACTATCTAATCGGACTAGAGAATACCACTTTCACAGATATCGGCTTGATCAGGGGTCAGATAAAGAAAAATATGAATTTATTAGCGCATTGGCAACCTTTTCTACTCTTCTGCCAGTCGAAAATAAGCCTGACCTAACCAAACACTGGAAGCACATTTACCTGCATACTATCGGTTGTATAGGCATTTTGAAAAAATGGCTAGTTAGAGCCCTGTACGAATGTTACGAAGATAAGGACTGTTTGGGCAAAACTTTAGAATTTCGACATTTAGAAAAGACTCAATTACGAATCTCTAAGATTAATAAAATGATTACAGAAGCAACTGAAGGTGAGTTAAAACGAAACGAAGATGATGTGCTTAGACAAAAACTTTCTGTGATGCTTGGTTTAGATGACAACATGAATAAAAACAGCCTTCGTAACATGGATTCTTCTGAAAATGAGAATAACAAGGCAGAAAGTAAGAAACCAAAAAGAAGAGTTGGTGAAAGAAAACCAAAACGTGATCCAGTGGGCATTTAGTCTTAAAGGTATAAAAATGTACCAATTTTGCGCATAATGTTGGTGACTTCAATATCCTACCTGGAGTTGTTGATATTATGCAAAGTAAATCAGAAATAAGATTACTTGAGGTTTGTAATGAAGATGCCAAAATTAAACTACCTAGTCGTTCAGAACTTTATAATTTAGAACCTATTGGACTTGGTACAGAAATGTGTGAGAGTTTAGCCAGTTGGATCTCACGCTTATCTGCTGAGTACAATGTAAGCAATGTAGTTTTTTTAAAAACTGTTCTAAAGGATCTAGTTATAGAAAAAAATATTAATTATCAATTGCGAAATGGAATGAATCCATTTACTTGTGAAATCGTTAATATTCTAGAAATGAAGACTTCTAGAATCGACTTATCGTATTTAACAACCTTACCTTGGCAAGGATCATTCTCTTCAAATTCAATGCTACGAAAAAACAAATTTTGGTGCCCAGATTGTTTTGATAATCGGAGATCACAGTCACTTGAAGTTTTCGAACCATTAATTTGGTCCCTTACCTTGGCAACATTTTGTCCAATCCATGAAAAAAAATTAATTGATAAATGTCCCAGCTGTGAGAGAAGACTTAATCTATTTCACAACAATAATAAAATTGGATATTGTAATTATTGCGAAGCTTGGCTAGGTGATTCTAGAAACAGTGAGGACATGACATGTCAATCTGATTTTGAGAGGTTTACCTTGATGCAGATTTCTGAATTAATCAAATTCGCCCCCCAAATGTCACAATTTCCAATTAGAAACAGAACAAGCTTTTTGTTTCGAAAATTATTACAAGATATAACTGAAGGTAACAAGAAAAAACTATCAAGAATTTGTGGATCAGATAAACGGGGTTCTTTTCTTTTCAGTTATTTACATAGAAATCTTATACCTAGCCTTAAAACCTTCATGTTTATTAGTTACAATTTAAATATCACAATTAGGGAGATGCTTTTCAGCAATCTTGAAACACATCAATTTTCTCTTCAGAATTTGAAACCTACTCAAAAAATAGATGAACGTCAAAATAAAAAGTCAATAAATATTTCATTAATTGAAAAACATATAGATAAAATTTTAAATAGTCAATTACCGTTAATGAAATTAAAAGATTTGTGCAATGAATATGAAGTAAGTTACTATCTACTTAGACAATGTCTTGGTGAGAAAACCAAACGTCTATTACAATTTAGCAAATTGGCAACTCAAAAAAGGAAAGATGAGTTAATGAGTCAAATCCTACTGGTTACAGAAGACCTTTATAATAAAGGTATCTATCCAAGCTACAGACAGGTAATAAATATTACCGGTCATTACTCTTTAACTTTAAATTCTGAAATTCAAATTGCATATAAACAAAAACTAAAGCAATTAGGCATTACTCAGCGAGTCAATTGAGCCGTTGTAATCAAATCAAATATTTGTTCATAAAATAGCCTATTTGCAGGCTATTTTTTATTGTCCATATTTCCACAAAAAAGATGTACTGATGGCAACATTATGCATCCCCATAATAACCTTAGGCAAACAAATGGGTAAACTCATTCAATTATTATTTACTTATTTCTTGTATTATTAACAAACTTATAGTTCATTCTGTGGCAAGTTTATGATTAATGTCTCACAAGGAATTGCCGCTTTTTTGCTGTTCGTGATTTATAATCGATTGTTCGGTTTTCGAATTAATGTCACCTGTAAACAGAAATTTCGAATCATATAGCTGGACAGTCAGGACAACGCTGCTCTCATTCTGATCCTCCAAAACGGGAACAGCTTCAGTAGTTGCGGGAAGCGGCCATAACACCTTAAGCACTGTTTCTTGATCCAGCCGGTGCTCCATGCCCGCTTTTGCCGCATACAACTGTATATCTAAATCAAGCGCTTGCGCTAGAACCTTCCGGGCATCTTCTGCATCCTTGATGGTGCCGTTCCACCATATGCTGCGAACCGGAATCGTATCCAGCACGGCCTGCAGTCCACGGATATGATCGCTGTCCAAATGCGAAATAACGAGCAGATCGATTTTGCGCACACCTCTTTTCATTAATAAAGGAACAACGACCTTCTGACCGACTTCAAATGGATCGCTTCGTTCCTTCCACTCTTCGCCCGGCTTGCGAAAAGACAGCGTCCCGCCGCCGTCGATTAAAATGTGCTTGCCTTGCGGCGTACGAATATGGATGGAATCTCCTTGACCGACGTCCAGTATGCTCACGGCTGCCCGCCTATCCAGCAGGTCCGGCTTATAAGCATATACGAGCAGCATAACCGTAATAAAGCCAAGAAGAAGAAGAAGGCTGCTGCAAAGCCCTCTGCTTCTTGGCAGAGTGACTGCATTATCGGCAGCTGCTCCGAGCGGTACCGTTTCATCCGCAGCAGAAGCTGCTTTCACTCGCCATGCGGTTGCTTGCTCCGTCCAGCAGCCTATTAAATAGAAGCTTGTGCCCAGCAATGTGAGCCAAGCAGCCACCCACCATAATGGCGGAGACGCCCATATTGTTCGAAGCGAATCCACCTTCGACAGCTGCTCGACAAATACGAACGTCCAATCATTCGCATAATGCGACGCATAGGCAAGTAACTTGCCGCCCGTTTCCCAAGGGATGGCAATCACTAACGCGATTGCGCCAAGCGGCATAACGACAAAGCTGATAAACGGGACAAGCACAAAATTTGCAAGCAGCGACAACGCATGAAACTGGTTAAAATAATAGATCGTCACCGGAAAAGAGACGAGCTGAGCAACGATTGTGACGGCCGCTAGGTCAAGCAAAGCTTTGCCCCTGCGCCATTGCGGCATTGCTTTGCGAATCGGAGGAACTCCGGTGATTAAGCCGATCGTGACGATAAACGATAGCTGAAAGCTGACATTTTCGAGAAAGAACGGGTCAAACGCAAGCATCAGTACAGCTGCTGCTGCCAGCAGATGCAAGCCGTCCTTGAGCTTTCCAATGCGCGCGGCAAGCAGTCCGAGTATAGCCATTAGCCCCGCGCGCATAACCGAAGGCGAAGCGCCGGAGAGCAGGACATACAGCGGCACGGACAGGATGAGGATGAGCAGTATACGCTCGCGAGTCAGACGGGCGAAGCGAAGCAGGCCGCCGAGCGCATAGATGAACACAGCGACGTGCAAGCCAGAGATAGCCAAGATATGCGTTAAGCCCAGCCGCGAGAATTGCTGGAACTGCCCGGGGTCGAGGTCCTCGCGGATACCGAGGACGAGACCCTTCATGTACCCGGACTGCGTGGACGGGTAGAGGTTGTCCATGCGCGCGCCAAGCCACGCGCGCGCGTTGTCGACGCGGCCGAGCAAAGCGGCCGCGGACCATAAAGGGCCCGGCGCCGGGGAGACGGCGGCGGTGCCCTTAGCTTTGAGCAGCCAGTGGATTCTCTGGCTGCTGAGGTAGCGGCGGTAGTCGAAGCCGCCGCTATTGGTTGCGCCAGCCGGCAGCGTCAGCTCGCCGGCCACGCGCACGCGATCGCCGCGCCGCCACTGCGCGGCGACAGCCTGCTCCGGCTGCTCCGCAAGCCGGATATGCACCAGCAGCCGCTCGCGCAGCTCTCGCGGCGCAGCCTCACCCTTCACGTGCACGCGATCTGCTGCCACGCGAAACATGACGCGGTCGCCGTCGACCTCCACCGCGGACACAATAGTGCCGACCGCTTCCGCCGCATACGCAGCTCGCGGTCCATCCGCCTCTGCGGCGGCTAGCAGGGCCGGCAGCGCTGTCACGTTGCGGGCATCCGCCCACATTCGTTCCCCGGCGGCAAGGCCCACCGCCACAACGCAGGCTGCCGCCAGCTGCCATGACGCCTGCCTGCACAGCACAGCGGCCAGCGCCAGCAGCGCTGCTGCGCCTGCCGCAAGCATAACGCCGCGGCTGCTCAGACCCGCAGCCGCGGCGCTGCCGCCTACATAACAAATCGCAAACCAAATCAACGGCCTCCGGTTCATCCTCATTTAAGTACTCCCTTCTTCCGGTTCATCCTCATTTTTCTACTCCCTTCCAAGGAATTCATCTTCCAAACAAAAAAAGAACCTCCAGCCGCATCTCCCGATGCAGTCAGAGGTTCCTCCCCGGACTTCATAATTACCTTTTCACAAATGGAAAGGATACTAAGAAGTAACTTCCATATGCGCCTGAGCAGGCGGTTCGAAATGATCCAAACAGCGGAAAATGATACCCTTAAGCTCCATAAGCCGCTCGACTTTTTCGTTGTCCTTCGGGTAGCTGCGATGGTACACGATTTCAGTGATACCGCTATTAGCCAGCATGTTGGCGCAGGTCCAGCACGGCTGATCCGTCACATAGACGATGGAACCTTCACGATCGGCACGATCCGTGAACAGGAGCAAATTTTGCTCCGCATGAATCGTTCGGATACAGCGCTGCTTCTTAAAAGGCTGCTCCTTGCCGTCTACCAGCTTCATCTCGACCTCCTCCGCGATCATGCAGCCTGCCTCCAGACAGTCCTGCACCCCCATCGGAGCGCCATTATACGCAGTACCCAGCAGCTTCTTGCCCTGCACAAGCACGGCTCCAACATGTCTGCGCGAACAGCGCGAGCGCGTCGATACCATATAGGCGATATCCATGAAATACGTGTCCCAATCTTTGCGGGCAGCATCCTGCGTTTGGATGTCCATCACTCAACTTCCTCTCCTGCTTCTGTTTTTCTGGATGTCCTACATTCTGAACAGATCAGCTCATTGTCCAGCCGCCAAAGCTTGCTCCAAGTCCGCCACCTCAGCTATTCTTTTCTCGAATACATCCGTTATCTATGTTTTGCTGCAAAAAATTAGCATTTTGAGCGTAGTTATTAGAAGAGCGCACCCTTCCATTCTCTCACAATTATGGGCGGGCCACAATGCTCTCTTGAATGCCTGAAAGCAATTTTTCTCCAATTCCATTGACACGGAGTAAATCATCGATTGTCGTAAATCTTCCGTTCTTCTCGCGATCCTCGATAATGGCTTGCGCCTTCGACGGTCCAATTCCCTTTAACGTATCCAGCTCAGCAGCCGTTGCACGGTTAATATCAAGCTTCCCATCCGATGCATGCTGTTCTGCTTTCTTCGCATCAACTTTTCCGGCATCTGATGCTGCTTCTTCCTGAACGTTGTTCAGTTCCGCCGCCTTACCTTCGTCGATATTCATTTTTTCCGCTTCTATATCCCGCTGCTCCATCTCACCCAGGGCAGCCTCCACCGCTTCGTTAAGCGGAATCCACTCTTCCTTAATGGGACGCTTCGGTTCGAAGAGCGCAGCCGCGAGCAGCGCTGCTGCGACTACGATACAAACGGCTGCCAATAACAGCTGCTTATTGGAAAACCCGTAAGACTGATGCTTCATTATATATAACAACTCCTCTCCAAACGACAAAATCATTCGTAATTAGAGACATATAGAACAAGTCATCCTGAATATGGTAAGAGAGCAAACAAAACGCAATCTTACGCTTTCGAAATTGGTTTTGCTTCTGTAAAACCTTTAGGAGGGTTCAGCATGAATGTCGGATTTATCGGGACGGGCACGATGGGAAGCCTGCTCATTGAAGCTTTTATTGCATCGGGCGCACTTACGCCTTCTCAAATCGCAATCAGCAACCGCACCTTTGCAAAAGCGCAAGCTTTAGCCGACCGTTATTCCGGCATGAGAGCCGAAAAAACGAACGCTGGCGCCGCATGCGGCTGCGATATCATTTTTTTGTGCATCAAGCCGCATGAATTCAAAAAAGCGGTCGATGATTTGAAGCCGGTTATCCGGCCGCATCAAATTATCGTTTCCATTACGAGCCCGGTTCTCATCTCTCATCTGGAGGGAGAATTAGATTGCAAGATTGCAAAGGTTATTCCGAGCATAACGAACTATGTATGGAGCGGGGCATCGCTCTGCATATACGGACAAACGATGCAAGAGGAAGACAAAACGCAGTTGGAATCGCTGCTTTCCCATATTAGCGAGCCGCTACAAATAGACGAGAGCTATACCCGAATCGTCTCGGATTTATCGAGCTGCGGTCCAGCCTTTATTTCCTTCCTGCTGGAGCAGTTTGTCGATGCTGCAGTAAACGAAACGGGCATTGGCCGTGAAGAAGCGCTTCGTGTTGCGAGCGCTATGCTGCTTGGTACCGGTCTTTTGCTAACCGAAGGCGGATTGACGCCGGCAGATGTTCAGGAAAGAGTTGCCGTACCGGGCGGCATTACGGCAAAAGCGCTTAGCTTGCTTCGACGGGAAACGGATGGCGTGTTCAATCAGCTCGTTCGTACAACCCACTCCAAATTCAAGGAAGATTTAAAGAAGGTATCCGCCTCCTTTATAGGCGAAGAGGTGAACGGACAATAGCTGTTCTTCAGCTAGAGCCCGTTCACCTCTCTGGACTTGCATTAATTCGCTACTATGTTGACAAGCTTGCCTTTTACCGCAATTACTTTACGAATGATTTTTCCGGAAATAAGCTCTTGTACCTTCTCGAGTTCCTTCGCAAGGCTCTCCATCTCCGCCACGTCCATATCGGCCGCTATCGAAACGCGGTCCGCGATTTTTCCGTTGACTTGAACGACAATTTCAACTTCCTGATCAACTGTCCAAGCCTCTTCATACGTTGGCCACGCAGCATACGTAAGCGAGTCTGTACGACCCAGCTTCTCCCAGAGCTCTTCGGCAATATGCGGTGCAATCGGCGACAGCATTTGGACGAATTGCTCCATCGCTTCGCTCGGCAGCACATCCGTTTTGTACGCTTCGTTGACGAAAATCATCAGCTGGCTGATAACGGTGTTGAAGCGCAGAGCTTCATAATCCTCTGTAATCTTTTTAATAGAACGGTGCCATGTGCGTTTAAAAGCATCGCTCGTTTCGTCTTTTCCGATTTTGGCGCTCAAGCTGCCATCCTCGCTAACGAATAACCGCCATACGCGGCTCAGGAATCGGTACGTACCCTCTACGCCGTTCGTATTCCATGGCTTCGTTGCTTCAAGCGGTCCCATAAACATTTCGTACATGCGCAGTGTATCCGCTCCGAACTCGTTTACGATGTCATCGGGATTAATGACGTTGCCGCGCGACTTGGACATTTTCTCGTTGTTATTGCCAAGAATCATGCCTTGATTCACGAGCTTGTGGAACGGCTCCTTCGTTTGTACGACACCGATATCGTATAGCACCTTATGCCAGAAACGGGCGTACAACAGATGAAGCACAGCATGCTCGGCTCCGCCGATATACAAGTCGACCGGCAGCCATTCCTTTTGCTTCTCGGGCGAGCAAATTTCTTTGTCGTTTTTCGGATCGATGAAACGCAAGTAATACCAGCAGCTTCCTGCCCATTGCGGCATCGTATTCGTCTCGCGGCGCGCTTTCATGCCTGTCTCCGGATCAATCGTGTTCACCCAGTCCGTTACGTTAGCAAGCGGCGACTCTCCTGTTCCCGATGGCGTAATGGCATCCACATCCGGCAGCAGCAGCGGCAGCTCATCCTCAGATACCGGCTTCATCGAGCCGTCCTCCAGGTGAAGAATCGGAATCGGCTCACCCCAGTAGCGTTGACGGCTGAACAACCAATCGCGCAGCCGGTACGTAACTTTGCCTTTCCCTTTGCCCGAAGCATCCAAATGCTCGATCATCGCCGCAATCGCATCCTCGTTCGATAAGCCATTCAAGAATCCGGAATTTATGTGAGGTCCGTCTCCCGCGTAGGCTTCCTTAGTTACGTCTCCGCCTTGGACAACCTCAATGATCGGCAGGTCGAACTGCATCGCGAATTCCCAGTCGCGCGCGTCGTGACCCGGTACCGCCATAATAGCACCCGTTCCATAGCCGGCGAGCACGTAATCCGCTATCCAGATTGGCGTCTTCACGCCGTTTACCGGATTAATCGCATAGGCTCCGGTAAATACGCCTGTTTTGTCCTTCGCAAGGTCGGTACGCTCCAGGTCGCTCTTGCGCGCCGCAGCATCCTGATACGCTTCGACTGCTGCTTTTTGCCCGGCAGTCGTGATTTGAGCAACAAGCTCATGCTCAGGTGCCAATACGCAGTATGTCGCACCAAACAGCGTATCCGGACGAGTCGTGAACACGATTAATGCTCCGTCATGACCGTCAATTTCGAATGTGACTTCAGCACCTTTCGATTTACCGATCCAGTTGCGCTGCATGTCTTTGATGCTCTCCGACCAATCCAGCTCTTCCAAATCGTCTAACAACCGGTCTGCATACTCCGTAATTCTAAGTATCCATTGACGCATCGGCTTTCGGATAACCGGGTGGCCGCCGCGTTCACTCTTGCCGTCGATGACCTCTTCATTCGCAAGCACCGTTCCAAGAGCAGGACACCAGTTAACCGGCACTTCGGCAACGTATGCGAGGCCTCTATTGTACAGCTGGATAAAAATCCATTGCGTCCATTTATAGTAATCTGGATCTGTTGTACTGAATTCACGGTCCCAATCATACGAGAAGCCGAGCGATTTAATCTGTCTGCGGAAATTATCGATGTTTTTGAACGTAATGTCACGCGGATGCTGACCGGTATCGAGTGCATGCTGCTCAGCAGGCAAACCAAACGCGTCCCAGCCCATTGGGTGAAGCACGTTGTAGCCTTGCATTCTTTTGTAACGGGACACGATGTCCGTAGCGGTATAGCCTTCCGGGTGACCAACGTGCAAGCCCGCTCCCGATGGATACGGAAACATATCTAACGCATAAAATTTCGGTTTGCCCGCTTCCTCTGTTGTTTGAAACGTTTTGTTCTTATCCCAATATTGCTGCCACTTCGGCTCGACAACAAGCGGATTATAGCCGTGAAATTGCTGCTCTTGACTCATGTGTGTGCACATCCTCCTAAAAATTTTGCTCCCAGTCTTTGCTCGATAACCATTCTAAAAAAACATAAAACCTCTCGCCCCCAGCGATTAACGCTAGGGACGAGAGGTTGTTCTCCCGTGGTACCACCCTAGTTAGCGGCAGGCATTCTTTGCCCATCGCTCACTTGTCGCCTTTATCGCAGGCCAGTCGGTACGTTTCATTATTAATGTCTGGCATCAATAAGATATCGTACAGCTCCAAGGCGAGATTCATTCCGCAGCAGGTCCGGCTTGCACCAATAAACGCCGGCTCTCTAGGCCTTACTTACGAAACTACTGTTCCTCTTCTACGCTCCATATGCATAAAAATGGTTAGTTCCGATTATAAAGATCACGCGGTTCGGTGTCAAGAGAACATAGCCAATCTACAACTAGTAACCAAACACATTTCTATATTTGTAAGCTGCCGCCCCGGCGTCCTAAAGTGACGATTCTAACGATGACAAGAATAAGCAGGCTATGTGCGGCAACACCGGCAATTGCCCCCATGTTACCTAGAATGGCTACAAGCAACCACAGGGCAAACGGCGGAAGCTGGATCAAAAACAACAACGATAAGATGAAAATAATCAGCCCATCATTTATTTCCTCTTTCATTTTTTTTCTAATGAGCACAGTCACGAGCAAGGTAAGCCCTAGTCCAGTCGAAATGTTCCCCCAAAATTGAACCGAATCGCGCTCCGATCCACCTTCCATTCCTAAAAAAGAATAATCAAAGCCAATTCCGGCCAAATAAAAGCAGCCTGCTCCTATCGACAATAAGCTTAATAGAGCAATCAGCCTTTTTCTCCAAGTCACCGCTAATCCCCCTCTATCCAGACCTCCTGAGATTAATCACCTGTAACATTCGACAATCCGCTTAGAAACACCCTAAAGGCGAAATAAAGAAATAGCACAGCTGAGAGCAGCGATAGAACACGAATGAACGTTGGACCAAGCGCTTTGCCCGTTCTGCTGCTAATGAGCGCCATCATGAGCGACCATAACAAGCCTGCTGCAAAAAAACCGGCCACGAACAAAGCGATGACCGCTTGCCCGTCTCCATTAAGCTCCGCAACGATTGGACCTGCCGAAGCAACGAACCAAAGCATCACCGTTGGCGAAGACAGCGCCGCCCCGAGGCCAAACCAAAAGTCAGCGCTGCTTGTTCTCGTCACAGAGCCGCCTCCGTTCCAATCGATCATTTTCGGACGGATGGATTCTTTAATCATTTTATAGGACAGGAATAACAGTACAATTGTACCCGCGATCCAAAGTGACCATTTTACTGCCTCAATGTTCAAAATATAGCTAAAACCAAAAAGCGCCAATGCCAAATAGGCCATATCGCCGAAGCATGATCCAAAACCGATCATAAACGAGGGCTTAAAGCCCCTTTCAACCCCTGCTTTTACAATGGCCACATTAACCATTCCTAAATCAAAGCACAACGAAAGCGAGAACAAGAAGCCCTGCAAGAACGATATAAATAAAACCATAATTTCCTCCGTAACCGCTTGGCCTAGTTGTGATCCGCCTGAACTCTGTACCAATACTCGTATTGCGGCACGTAACCGATTTTATCGTAAAGCCGGTTGGCCGGCGCATTATTTTTGACAACCAGCAGGTAGCCATGCGTTGCTCCCTCTCGTCTGCCCCACTGCAATAGATGTAAAATAAGCTGCTCTCCGAATCCGCGATTCCGGTTGCCCGGATCCGTGACGATATCATACAGCCCAATCCATCCATCCTCCATGACAGCCAAGCCGCATGCAACAGGCAGTCCGTTATCGTGCAAGACAGCAAAGCATTTAGAAAGCGGTGATTGCTCCATCATCATGCGGGTTACCGTTCTCTGCTCCTCGCTCAGCCCGCTGAACATGGCGGCGGCATCCAGCCAAGACTCTGAGGGAGCATTTCCCAGCCATATCTCAGTATGAGAAGGCTCTCTCACCTTATCGAGATGAATGGTTTTTACAAGCGTGTGATCGATGAATTCATATCCGAGAGAGGCTAGCTGATCATCTAAAGAAGCCGGCTGGATGAATGGCGTTATTTTGAAAACGGGACGTATTCCACGCTGTGCATACAACGTTTCGCATGTACGAATTTTAGCGTCTATATCGAGTGTGTGCCCATATAGCGGACTAATCGAATTTGACCGTTTCGTGTACCCATTCGCAAATCGGAGCAGCCAACCGTCATAGACAACCGTCTGCAACGCGGGCCAGCCATTTAAGCTCATTTCCTCAATCCGAAAATGGATTCGTTGCTTTATTTGGTCTATATGATGCTGATCATGCCAGATAAAATCTTTCATATATTGTTTTGCTTCAAAAGGTTGTCCGTCAGCATCTTGATAGGTTGCTGTATATTGTTCCTCCGTTAAACCGGAAAGGACCGCAATAATCCGTTGGCGGCTTTGTACCGCTTGATGAACGAGATCTGCTATTTCAGCCGTTTTCCCGTTTGTCCTGGCACTCAAGTTAAAAAAATCATAATCGAGATGCTTAACTGTCAAAGGCAAGCCCGCTCCTACCTTAGCAATCGCTTCCTCGTAAAAATAATCATCCCACCGCAAAATATGTATGACGACCTCTCGCACAGTCCATTTGTCTGCCGCAAGACGCTGATCCCAAATTTGTTCGTTATATTTGCCTAAATCAGTAACAAACGATATCCATTCGCCGAACTTTCGCAGCAGCTGCTCTTTTTCTGTCTCCATGTACTTATCCCTTCCCCTATAAAAATGAAAACATTTCCAATCTTCTTATCATACTGGAAGACGCGGATATTTTCGAGATGATTTTAGGGTTGTAATAACACAAAAAAAGAGCCACTTCATGAGCTTGAAGTGGTTCCTTTCATTATATCATACCGAATCGCTCTAGCTGCTCCAGTTGGTTCGTTCGAAGCAGCACCTCACGCTGTTTCGGTCCCAGCAGGTCAAAATGCGGAAACTGTGATCTGGCATGAATATACCGCGGATCAAGGCCATTGTCGAGGCACCACCTTGATAGCTTCTCCATATCGGCACAACCGACTTTCGTCACTGTACGCATATCGGGAAAACGGGGATCCATCCAATAATGTGTCAAAAAAGCAATCTCACCGCGCGCAACGGCCGACTTCCATTGCTCCATCTCTTGTCTGGTGATGCCGAATGCCATAGCACCGCTCCTTAAAGTTTTGCGAAGCAAAACTCGCATCATAACCTTAATCTTATTACTGCCCGATAATATTTTTCACTCGTCCAACCTGCCCATCGGTCAGCCTGACTTTAATGCCGTGAGGATGCTTTGGCGAGTTGGTCAAAATATCCTTGACAACACCGCGCGTAAGCTTCCCCGAACGTTGATCCTGCTTCAATACAATATCTACTTCAAGCCCCGGTCTAATTGCGGAGCGCTCTGTTCCGTTCATGAATGACCCTTCCTCTGCCTCATTGATGTCAGCTTTAGCATAGCATAAGGAACGTAAAGATGCACATTATAGGTACAACTGTTATACTTAACATCAAACGATTTAAACGAAAAGAGGAAATGTACTAATGTCTACCGCATTCAGCGTATTGGGTATAACTCCCAAGTTAAGCGAATTGCTTCATCAAGAAGGAATTACCGAGCCAACCCCCGTTCAAAAGCAAGCCATTCCCCTGCTGCTAAACGGGCAGGATGTTATTGCGCAAGCACAGACGGGCACAGGAAAAACGATCGCGTTCGCCCTGCCTATTTTGCAACGGATTAATGTAGAGAAAGAGCAAGTTCAAGCCCTTATTTTAACGCCGACCCGGGAGCTTGCCATTCAAATAACGAGCGAGCTTAAAAAGCTCGTACCAGCTGTAGGAGCTAGTGTACTGGCCGCTTACGGCGGACAAGATGTCGAAGCGCAAATTCGCAAGCTGCAGCGTTCGCCGCACATCGTAGTTGCCACACCGGGTCGTCTGATCGATCACATGAAACGGGAAACCGTCAACTTGGGCAAGCTGCAAATGCTTGTTCTCGATGAGGCGGACCAAATGCTGCACATGGGCTTCCTTCCGGAGGTAGAGAGCATAATCACCCAAACGCCTAAAGCGCGTCAAACGATGCTTTTCTCCGCAACCATGCCTGACGCCATTCGCCGTTTGGCTGCAGACTACATGAAAACACCAGCCGATATCCGCATTCGCAGCACGAATGTAACGCTCGATAGCATCAAACAGGTTGTTTATGAAACGACAGACAGAGGCAAGCAGCAGGCGCTTGTTCATTTGCTCGAACGTCATCAGCCTTATTTGGCGGTTATTTTTTGCCGTACGAAGGTTCGCGCCAAAAAGTTAAATGAAGCACTGCAGGATCTCGGCATTGAATCCGATGAGCTGCACGGCGATTTAACGCAAGCGAAGCGCGAGCAGGTCATGAAACGATTTAGAGATGCGCGCCTTCAGGTGCTCGTTGCAACCGATGTCGCTGCACGTGGCTTAGACGTTGAAGGCGTTACCCATGTATATAACTACGACGTTCCGCAAGACGGCGAGCTGTATATCCATCGTATCGGAAGAACGGGACGCGCTGGACAACACGGCACAGCGATTACACTCGCAACGCCATATGACAAAAATAATCTTCTGCTTATTGAACAGAGCATCAACGCGAAGCTTGAACGACGTGCGATCGACAACGAAGGCGCGGAGTCGGCAGTTCGTGCGCAGCCTGGTGAACGCAATGAAAAAGGACGCGTCGCAGGCGGCAAAGGCGGCGCTCGCAGTGCCAGAGCCGACGGCCAGAAACGGTCTGACGATCGTCGCGGCAGGGACAGAGCAACGCAGCAGGATCGTAATGCGAAGCCAGGCGGCCGCAGAGGCCAACGTGAAAACGTGCGGCCGGCTTCAGGGAAACGAAACGACCGGAACGCTGACGCCTTCGTGCAAGCAGCCGATAATGCCAGTGAAAGCACTGGCTGGAGCGGTCGGCGCGGTGAACGTCTCGATAGCGGCATCAGCAAGGGGCGCGGTGGAGAGCGCACAGAAAAACGCGGCGGCGCAGCTCGGGGAGGTAATCGCACCGAAATCCGCAGCAGCGCGGGGCGTGGCGGAGAACGCTCTGAAAGCCGCGCAGGTACGGGGCAGGGCGTCGATCGTCGTAATAATACCGGACGTACCGGGAGCTTTGGCAGCCCGCGCGGTGATGAGCATGTGGCGGGACGCGCCAGCGCTTCCGTTGACAGCCCATGGACTGCTGCACGCAGAGAGTCCAAAGCAAGCAACCGTAACGGGGCGCGCGGCGCAGTTCGCGGCAATGCCCAAGCAGGAGGCCGCGGCGGTCAACGCGGCAACTCCCCGGCTGGAGGACGCGGCAGCTCGCGCGGCGGCAGCTCGCCAAGCAAGCCTCGCGGACGCAATCGATAAAAGGCATGGCACATGCTCCTTTGCATGTGCCTCTTTTTTACACCAATCAGCTTTCACAAAATAACGGTAAATAAGGGCTTTAAAATTCATAAAATGAGCTAATTTTTAAAAATAACGGTAATCTATGGAGCTATCTTTCCGTTTAACGTCGTTGTACAGCCCTTTTTCTAAAATTCATTAAAAATAACGCCCCTATTTACCGCTATTTCCTCAAATCTTCGATTTCTATTACAATAACGCCAAAATTACTGTTAATGCTGCTGGCTAACCACGGCGCAAGGCACACGACACCCCTGCATTTTACTGGGAGCTATCTGTCCTAAACCACTGCTTATCCAGTAAAGACATCTGCCCAATTATGATACAACAGGGACAAATGTCCAAACGCTTGCAGGTAAAATACATACAATAAAGTATACCGTACGGCGGGACAACTCTAAGGAGCTGGCAGCCCTAAGTCGGAAATATCTTTTCTGGGAGGAATTGGCATGTCCGGTGTACATGGAGGCTACACGACGACAGGTGTAATCCTGGTCTTGTTCATTCTTCTGGTCATCGTATCTAGAGCTGTTTTGTATTAATTAAATTACAAAACTATAATGAAAAACCGCCTTGAGCATTTATGCTCCGGCGGTTTTTCATGTTTAGCTCCAAGCATATTCGCGCAGCGCTGCAGCTACGCCATTCTCGCTGTTCGAACGTGCAACCGCATCAGCCGCCAGCTTAACTTCTTCAGGTGAATTGCCCATCGCAATGCCCATTCCCGCAAATTGCAGCATCGTAATATCATTATAATAATTCCCGATTGCCAGAATCCTGCTTCGATCAATTCCACGGAGATCCGCCAGCTGCTGAAGCGCTCTTCCCTTGTTGGCCTCCGCATGGTGCACATCGATGAACAAGTCACCGCTGCGGATCGACTTCAATAGCGGCGGCCAGCCCGCCCATTCTGCTTGTACTTGATCCATCTTATCCTTCGTTCCGAACACTGTAAATTTCACAAGACCATTAGGTAATCCAAGACCGAAATCCTGTATCACAGGCTTCGCTTTAAAGCGGCTGTACATCTGTTCCGCTTCAGCCGTCATGGTCTCAATCATCATTTCAAAGGCTGTGTTCAAATCAAAATGAATGCTGTGATTACGACAATAGTTAATGAATGGTAACAAATGATCTGGAACCATATCGAATTGATGCACCACAGAACGATCGTCCGCATTAATCGTAGCCGCTCCATTATGCGTTATCAGTGTTCCTTTAAGCCCTAGCTCCTCCATTACGGGCAGCGCGCTCAGCGGACCTCGGCCTGTGCATAATACGATTTGGGCTCCGCGGCTTGCTGCCTCACAGACCGTTTCCCGAATGTCTTTTGTCAGCATATGGTCATCCGTCAACAACGTTCCATCAACATCTAACGCGATCAAATCATATTGTAATGACATCCTTCCACTCCTATCCTCTATCTCTCTATCTCTTTATCTCTGCAGCCATATCTCTATTACCTATCCTCAATCCAAAATGAATAGAACTATTCAGTCGTTCGCCTATGCATACGGAGAAGCTCTATTTCATCCTCCCTCAATTCGCGGTACGAGCCTTCCGGCAGCGATTCATCCAGCTGAAGCGGCCCCATCGTTACTCTTTTCAAGTATACGACCTTTTTGCCGACAGCTTCAAACATTCTTTTTACTTGATGAAACTTACCTTCCATAATCGTAAGCGATATCGTAGAGTAAATGTGCTCATCCCGCTGCTCGCGATTAGCAATACGCAGATCTGCCGGCATAGTGACATATCCGTCATCGAGCGTCACCCCGGATGCGAACAGCAGCTTGTCCTGTTCTCCGACATCGCCTTGGACGAGCGCTTCGTACGTCTTGGCAACGTGCTTGCGCGGTGATAGCAGCTCATGCGCCAACTGGCCGTCATTCGTCAGCAGAAGCAAGCCTACTGTATCTTTATCTAGTCGCCCAACGGGAAAAGGTTCCCGCAGCCGATCTTCAGGCTCGAGCAAATCGATTACGGTACGCTCACGTCCATCCTCCGTTGCCGAAATGACGCCCTGCGGCTTGTTCAGCATGAAGTACACTATGTCCCGATAAACGACCGGCTCCCCATCAAAGGCAACATCTGATTGTTCCGGATCAATAATATGGCCGCTATCCTTGATTATTCGGCCGTCAACAGCCACCTTGCCCAGCTTTACCGCTTTTTTTATTTCGCTGCGCGTTCCCAGTCCCATATGCGCAAGCAGCTTATCAATACGCATGCGTTTGGTCATTTTACATCCATCTCCATCCTGCAGGCAGCTCATTTTTAATCATGCCTCCGGCATATTTTCCCCAGCCAATCGGATAACCGTCTGTGCAGATGAGTACAAAACCTTTATTCGTCGCTCCTTCTTGCACGACAATCTCCGATTCCTCAACAAAAATCGTTTCCCCTTTTAAAAAACGAAGTGTCTGCGTCTCTGCCGAGCTCCAATTAACCGATCGGACCGCTTCTTCCCTTGTTAATCCCATCGCGAGCGGATGCGACGGCTCAATACGGCCGCGCCCCGCTTCACCCACAAACCAGCCCGCTCTAACGACTCTCAGGCCGTCTAACGGAGGCATACCCGCTGGTTGAATATAAATCCTTGAGCCGTATGCAATCACTTTTCCAGGCCATTTTAATGCCCCTGCAGCAAACTGCTCAGCGGATAACCGCCATAATTCAATCGGATTGGCCTCTTCAAGAGCAGACCGGTTACTCGAATCTCGACTCCCTGGAGCCTGTTGCTTGCCTTTACGACGATCATTGCCATACTTCTCGCGATTATCCCCGTTCCGCTTCAGGCTTCCGTCTCTCAAACGTTTCATTCCTTCATTGACGGACTTCGCTTTATTGCGAATTGGCAAATGCGCTTCTGGAAAATCCGCACCAGAAACCTTACCTTCCCCATTATCCGCTTTATTATCGGCAGGTATCGTAAGTGCTTCTCCCGTGCGTCTTAGCACAGCCGCATAATGTCCTTCTCCTTCAATACGATGCGGCCATAGCCGTACAGTTCCAGAGATGCTTTGCTGGCGCTTAGCGTCAAGCTGTACATTCTCGGCAGCTAAATCCGCTCTGCCTGCCGTCCAGCCGATGCGATGCGGAACTGCTTCGACGATAAAATCCTCATGCTCTGCCAGAAATGCGGCAATTTGCTGCTCATTCTCTTCCGGTGAAAAGGTACACGTTGAATAAACGATGAGCCCGCCGGGCGACAGCATCGCTGCAGCATGATTCAAAATATCGCGCTGCATGACAGAACAACGCTCGACCGAATGCTTCTCCCAATCCGCGATCATCGTTTCGTCTTTGCGGAACATCCCTTCTCCCGAGCATGGCGCATCGACCAAAATCCGGTCGAACCACTCCGTGAACACGGGAGCTAGCACAGCTGGCTCTTCATTTAGCACAACAGCGTTGCGTACGCCTGCTAGCTCGATATTTTTCGCTAAAGCCTTTGTACGTTCCTTGGCGTTATCATTCGTAACAAGCACGCCGCTTCCTTGCAGCTTTGCCGCTATTTGCGTCGATTTGCCCCCTGGAGCCGCGCATAAGTCCAGCACGCGATGTCCAGGCTGTACATCCAACAGCTCAACAGGGACCATTGCGCTAGGCTCTTGTATATAATATAAACCCGCATGATAATGGGGATGCTTGCCCGGCCGCTCGCCTTCGTTATAATATAATCCATCCTCAGCCCATGGGACCGGCCTTACATCACCGCTTTTGGAAGACAGCTCTTTCCACTGCTGCACGTTCAGCTTCAAACGGTTGATTCGTAGACCGAATACACGCGGGGCATAATAGGATGACATAAAATTGTCAAATTCCGTGCCGAGCAGCTTTTCCATCTTCTCTGTAAATTTACGCGGCAAATTGCCGATCATACTGATTTCCTCCTGCCAATTATCATCGATGTCGGTGCTCTTACATACTCATATGGCTTTGTTATATAATATATTAAAGTAAGGACATGCCGTTTCAAAGGCTATTGTCCCATAATCCCGTTTCGGAGGTAGACACACTAATGAAAAAGAAACAAAAGTTCAAAATGATTTATGTGTACATTGCAATTGTCATCATTCTATTCGGTTTCATATTTGTTTTGAACAACAGCGAGAAAGTGAATGCCTTGTATGACAAGCCTGTCTCCGAATTAAATCCGGCAACCCGCGAGCTGCTCGATGATCCTAACTACCAGAATATCATATTACCGGCCGAATTGGACAAGATGGTGGCCGATAAGGAAGATTTCTTCGTCTACCTGTTCGCTTCAGACTGCCCGCACTGCAAGAATACAACACCGCAATTAATGCCGCTTGTAGACGAGCTCGGCATTGATCTGCCACAGTTTAATTTACGTGAGTTCCCAACCTATTTCAACAAATACAATGTCGAATATACGCCAACGCTCGCCTATTTCAAAGATGGTGTGCAAGTAGCCGCGCTGGAAGGCGGCCTTGCTCCGGAAGGAACGACGGAAGGATATTCGCTTGATGATTTCAGAGCGTTCTTCCACAAATATTCAGGAGCTGAAACGAAATGATGAAGCGTCAGCGCCAAACGGCCGAGCAAGCAGCTGCTGAACAAAACAGCTCACGAATTCGCGGCCTCATGTATGCCATGCTGCTCGCATTCGCCTTCATCACGCTGCTTACCGCATGCGGCCTGTCTGATGATGAGAAGGATGGCGCTGAGCATATGCACGGATCGGAAACGTGGCAGACGACAGCTTCCTATGACGAGCTTCCCGCCTTTCTATCTGACTACACGCCTCATACGAGTGAGCTTTATAAAGCGGTTCACAGCCATGCTCATATTATGAGCGGTATCAATTGTTATTGCGGCTGTATGGACGGAGTGGCGGTGGAAACGCCGCACGACTCCCTGCTTCGCTGTTATGTAGCGGAACACCCCGCGGATGAAGGCAGCGTAACTTGGACCAGCCATAGTACAAGCTGCGGCATTTGCAAGAAAGAGATGGAGGACGTCATCGCCTTAAGCAAGCAAGGCAAGACAGCTGACGAAATACGCGATGCCATCGATGCCGCGTATAAACCGAAGAAGTCCAGCTGACCTGTCTTGCCTACTGCAAAATATGGTTGAGCAATCCCTGCTCAACCTTTTTTTATTTGTAAGCAAAAATGTCACTTTTTTCACCAGACCGGTATCCATGAATAAAAAAAGAAACCGACTCCCGGTTATTACCCTAAGAGTCAGTTCCTTTATTTGCTTTGCCCTCAACAATGATTGACTTTAACGTCTTGCCCATTAATTTTGATTGCCTTTTTTGGCTTTCCCAATCGCTGTTTGAATATCAAGCGACAATTGATTCAACCCCTGATAATCTTCTTTCTCGAACAATTCGTTGAATTTCATCTGGAACTGGGCAGCCTCACGTACGCGGTGATAGAAATATAAATCTTGAATGCCGTTTAGTACCTTTGACACCACATTGGATTGCTCCTCAAATTCCGTCTGCGCGTCAAGAATTTCTTTGCGGATGCTCGTCATTTCTGTATCGAGCTGGGATGCGGCTTCAGCAGCTTTTTTCAAACGGTCGCGGACATCCTCCGGCAAGCTTTCTTTAAACTTATAATTTAAAGAATGCTCGATCGTTGCCCAGAAATTCATTGCAAGCGTACGTATTTGAATTTCGGCAAGTACGATTTTGTAGCCGAGAGCGGTTTGAACGGGATATTCCACAATCATATGGTAACTGCGATAGCCGCTGTCTTTGAAATTCGTAATATAATCCTTCTCATATACAAGCGATAAGTCTTTACGAGATCGGATAAGACTTGCTACGCGGTGAATGTCATCAACAAATTGGCACATAATTCGAATGCCTGCAATGTCTTCAATACCCGTATCCAGCTGATCTGCAGGAACGTTCAGACGTTTTGCTTTCTCCAGAATGCTGGAAATTCTCTTGACCCGGCCGGTGACAAATTCAATCGGTGCGTAAGCTTCTCTTATCTTCAGTTCAACCCGCATCGTCTTAAACTTCACTTTCAGTTCCTCAACCGCTTGTTCATATGGCTGTAAAAAAAGATTCCAGTCTCTACCGTCCATCCGGCCGCCTCCTGTTCTTAACGATGATCTGCGCCTACAGCCTCGGCAATATTGCGATAGCCGTCCTTTCGTAAACACTCCTTCAACCCGTTCGTTAATTCACGTAGCAATCCTGGCCCCTTATAGATGAGCGCTGTATAAATTTCAACCAGAGAGGCTCCTGCGCGGATTTTATCGTATGCATCTTGTGCCGTAAAAATGCCGCCCGAGCCAATAATCGCCATTTGCCCGGCTGTCTGTCGATAAACGGCGCGAATGACCTCTGTCGAACGGTCACGCAGCGGCTTACCGCTAAGTCCTCCTGCTTCGCCGGCATTCGCATGTTGAAGCCCTGTCCGTGATAAAGTCGTATTCGTAGCAATAATGCCTGATACGCCGCTTTCCATAATGGTTGCAACCGTAAGCTCCAGCTGCTCATCGGTCATATCCGGCGCTATTTTGACGAGAACCGGCTTTACTTTCCTTCCTTCTTTCGCCGCTTGGCCGTTCATTTCCTTTATTACCGCGCCAAGCAGATTTCTCAGTTCCTCTCCATGCTGGAGATCCCGCAAATCCGGGGTGTTCGGGGAGCTGATGTTTACGACAAAGAAATCACCATATGTATATAAATCCCGGATACAAGTCCGGTAATCCTCATGCGCCAATTCATTCGGCGTCGTTTTGTTCTTTCCGATATTAACAGCGACAGGAATCCGGTTAACTTTTCGTCGCGCTAATCGCTCGGCCATTGCAGCGGTACCGTCATTGTTGAAGCCCATCCGGTTAATGAGCGCTTCATCAGGAGGAAGGCGGAACAGCCTCGGCTGCTCATTGCCGGCCTGTCCCTTTGGCGTTACGGTTCCTACCTCGGCAAAGCCAAAGCCAATGCTGGAGAAGCCGTCCGCTGCCTTGCCGTTCTTGTCTAATCCTGCAGCTAATCCTACAGGATGCGGAAACTGCAAGCCAAACAGCTCCGTAGCAAGCTCCGGCGACTGTGCTACGCCGTACATTGCATGCATCAATCCGTTTAGACCTGGTACCCGTCCGCCCGCAGAGAGCCCGTCGATAACGAGGTGATGGGCTTTCTCAGGGTCCATACGAAAAAAAATAGGCTTTAATATTGAAGAATAAAGCAACTTATTCACTCCGATCTCAGATGTATGTTCTATCTGAACAGTTTATCTTTTTTGAAACAAAAAGAAAAGAGCTTAAGCTGGGAGCTCAAGCATTCGTTATATTGCGGCCTATCAAGAAAACGATTACAATGGTAGCATAATAATCATTATAACTATGAAACAGAGAGGTTGATTGTCGATGAGCGCAGCAAAAAGAAAGCCGGCAACGATGAAAGTAAAACCGAAGGAAGAAGTAAACAAAAAAGCGTTGATCTGGATCGGCTCCATTGTCGGCGTTATCATTATCGCAGTCTCCGTGCTTCTGATTTTCAGCTCGTAAAAACCAGCTTTTTTGAGCTATTGATATACGCAGCCAGAACTCTTTGAAGCAAGGATAGCAAGCATAAAAAAAGCTCTCCTCCGCCGCGTAAGCTGGCGAAGAAGAGCTTTTCGTTGTTATTCATGATTAGTTATTAAACGGCTCATCTGCAATTTTGATCGAATCTGTCGGGCAGCCGTCAGCTGCATCCTGCAAATCGTCATACAAATCTTCAGGAATCTCGGTATTGCCTTTGTTTCCGTCCGCTTTATAAATAACCTCTGCCAAGCCTTCATCGTCATAATCATAAATGTCAGGAGCGGTAGCTCCGCAAGCTCCACAAGCGATGCACGTATCTTTTTCTACCCAAGTAAACTTAGCCATGGAAATTCCCTCCCAATAAAATATACGGAATAATCTCGTCTCTATGCTGTTAAGCTTCATTCATCAATATATAACAAACTATCGTCCTTTTGCAAGGATGTCCCGCGAATTCGTTTATTCCTAATTAAGGTTGAAGGGTCATCTCCCAGCATCCCCGCGGTTAAAACCGCATCCTCGCCAAATTTATCCCGAAGCTGATCCATTGCTTTCGTCAGCGCTTCCTTGCGCGGCTGCTGCTCGTAGCTGAATAAATCAAGCTGCAATGCGGTTTCCTCCAGCAGCGATAAATTTTGCAGCGTTACACCCAGCAAACGAATCGATTCCCCGGTATTCCAATGACGGTCGTATAGCTTGCAGGCTTCCCTGTAAATATCATCCGTCGACTGGGTAGGCGCATCAAGCGTATGCGAGCGGGCAATCGTCGTCATATCCGGCTTTCGAATCGTAATTTGAACTGTCGTAGCCACAAGCTTCTGTCTTCGCAGCCTCCGGCCGGTCTGGTCAGCCAGATTAAGCAATACGCGGTAAACATCCTCGCGCGCTGTAATGTCACTAGGGAGTGTCGTCGTATGTCCGATCGATTTATTGCGCTCCCTGTTCGGGTTCACTTCCGAATGATCGATGCCGTGTGCGGCTGATTTCATACATGAACCGACTACGCCAAAATGCTTGATAAGAAACGCTTCGTCCGTCGTTGCCAATTGTCCAATGGTTCGAATATTGAGCTTCTCAAGCTTTGTTGCCGTCTTTTTTCCAATTCCGAACAACGTATCGCACGGCTTATCCCATAGCACCTTTTTCACATCGCGAATTCGCAGCACTGTAAGCCCGTTCGGCTTCTTCATGTCCGAAGCCATCTTGGCAAGCAGCTTGTTAGGCGCTAAACCGATCGAGCAAGGCAGCGACCATTCCGATGAAATACGCTGCTGAAGCGACTCTGCAATTTCAAGCGGTGAACCGAACATTTTCGACCCGGTAATATCCATATAACACTCATCGATTGAAACAGATTCCACCAGTGGGGTATATTGCCTAGCTATGGCCATAAATCCGTGCGAATATTTGCGGTACAAATCGAAATCGGGCTTTATCAAAATAAGCTCGGGGCACAGCTTCAGCGCCTGCCGCACGGTCATTCCGGTCTTGATCCCTTTACGTCTAGCCGAGTACGAGCAAGTAACCAGAATGCCTTTACGCTGCTCGACGCTGCCCGATACGGCGGTCGGCCTGTTCTTATATTTCTCCGGTTGCTCCGCTTCATGCACGGAACAGTAGAAGGCATTCATATCCAAATGAATAATAACCCGGCCTTTGGCTGGATAGTGTTCATTTCCGTTTATCATAACAGCTCATTACACCGCCTATTCGCTGCAGTAACCTAACATATTCTTGCCCAACCCCAGCATACAATTCGAATAGGGTCAAGTCAACGCACGGTCAAAGAAGGAACAAAAATTACAACTCCCCCTCTCTACTTTCAGACCAACAAGTGTTATAATAGTAAATTATGATTTGAAAAGGCTATCAGTGAAGGAGGCGTCCCGATAATGACAACAAACATTTCAATCTTTGATACGACGCTGCGTGACGGTACACAAGGTGAAGGGATCAGCCTGTCGGCGGATGACAAGTTAAAAATTGCCCAGAAGCTCGACGCGCTGGGCGTTCATTATATTGAAGGCGGCAATCCGGGAAGCAATAGCAAAGACATTGAGTTTTTCCAAAGGATCAAAGCATTCAACCTAAGCGCCAAGATTACTGCATTCGGCAGTACGCGCCGCAAAAACAGCCTTGCCGAGCAGGATGCAAGCCTTGTACGCATCGCCGAATCAGGCGTTCCCGCTGCAACGCTTGTCGGTAAGTCATGGGACTTCCATGTACATACCGCTCTGCAGACAACATTAGAGGAAAACCTGTCGATGATCTATGATTCGGTCGCTTTCCTGAAGCATAACGGCATGGAAGCCTTGTTCGACGCGGAGCATTTTTTCGACGGCTACAAAAACAATCCCGAATATGCGATTGCAGTATTGAAGAAAGCCCAAGAAGCAGGCGCTAATTGGCTAGTGCTATGCGATACGAACGGCGGAACGCTTCCAGGCGAAATCCATGACATTGTCACTCGAGTTCGCCAGGAGCTGATTGCTCCAATCGGCATCCATACGCATAATGACTGCGAGCTGGCAGTGGCAAACTCTCTGGCTGCTATTCAAGCCGGTGCGCGTCAGGTTCAGGGAACCATTAACGGCTATGGTGAACGCTGCGGCAATGCAAACCTATGCTCCATCATCCCGAACCTGCAAATCAAAATGAATTACAACGTTTTGCCGGAAGACAAGCTTCGCATCTTAACGGGAACAGCGCGTTACATTAGCGAAATCGCTAATGTCCATATGCCTGTCGGCCAAGCTTACGTAGGTAATGCCGCATTCGCTCACAAAGGCGGCATTCACGTATCCGCTATTATGAAGGATTCGAAAACGTATGAGCATATTCAGCCTGAGCTTGTAGGCAACAAGCAGCGTATTCTCGTATCTGAGCTTGCCGGACAAAGCAACATCATATCCAAAGCGCAAGAACTTGGATTAGACGTTAACGCGAACAATGAGAAGACGAAGCTCATCATGGATCAAATTAAAGAGCTTGAGCACCAAGGCTATCAATTCGAAGGCGCTGACGCTTCCTTGGAGCTGCTGCTTCGCGAAGCATTTGGCGGAGAGACAAAGGAAATTTTCAAGGTTGAATCGTTCAAAATGCTCGTAGAGAAAACAAACGGTCAAATGATTTCCGAGGCTATTGTAAAAATTAACGTAGGCGGCCAGCAGGTATACACTGCCGCTGAAGGCAATGGACCGGTTAACGCGCTGGATAACGCGCTCCGTAAAGCGCTGGTACAGTTTTATCCGAAGATCGAGAACATTCATTTATCCGACTACAAAGTGCGCGTCATTGATGAGAAGGACGCTACTGCCGCTAAGGTGCGCGTTCTGATCGAATCGACCGGGCTCGATAACACATGGAGTACAGTCGGCGTATCGAACAACGTCATTGAAGCAAGCTGGGAAGCGCTGGTCGACAGTATTCGTTATGCTCTTCTGAACATGGTTAAGGTAGACAGTGCCCATGCCGATCCACAGGATCGCATCGGACTCGTGAATCATTAAACAAGAAGGGCTGCCCAAGCGTTAAGTAACGCTTAGGCAGCCCTTTTTTTCATCCTTTTACATCCACTTTTCAATTAACCGCTCCCATTCCTCAAACGTAATGACGCCATTTATCCGTTCTCTGATAACGCCGTTACTATCAATGAGAAAGCTCGTCGGAAACGTATCGACCTTATATTGCTTCGTCACATCGCCTACACGGTCCATCAATATCGGAAAAGTAAACTCATAATCATTAACAAACTCGCGAGCAGCCCGTTCCTTGTCGTATTTCGTGGCATTAATACCGTATAGCTGAATAGCATCTCCGTATTTCTCATGAATCCGCTGCAAATCAGGCGCCTCCAGCTCACATGGTCCACACCAGGATGCCCAGAAATTCACGAAGGTAAGCTTACCCTGCTTGCCGCCAATCGTATAAGATTTTTCATCAAGCGAAGGAAGCTCAAAGGCCGCTGCCTCGTAACCGGCCTTCGGCTTAAAATCAGCGGCTTGAGCGGCCATAGTGATGGACTCCGGATCGTTATTTATATATTGAAATACAGCCAATCCAGCAAATACAAATGCAATCGCAAAAAGCGTAATGACGCGTTTCATGGTGTACCTTCCTTCTTTTTCATTATCAATCTGCCTTCATGGTATCATGCACCGTATGGAAGCTCAAGGCGCAGGGCACATTAGCCATAAAACCGTCACGATTGACGATTAGGAGGCTCCTTGTAAATGCAGCAATCCAAATGGCTCCAATTTTCCGCCTTTGCCACTGTCCCTCTCGTGCTCGTGCTTGGGAATTCGATGCTTGTCCCTATTCTGCCTGATATGGCCAAGCATTTGAAGCTGTCCGAATTTCAATCCAGCCTCGTCATAACTTTATTTTCGGTTACTGCAGGGATATTCATACCCTTCATTGGATATTGGTCAGATCGTGTAAAACGGAAGGCAGTTATCGTTCCAGCCTTAGCGGTATACGGCGCAGCAGGCGTGATGGCAGGCTTGGGTGCGGTATGGGGATCCTTCCCCATTCTAATCGCATCAAGAGCGGTGCAGGGCCTTGCAGCTGCAGGAACAGCTCCTATTGCAATGGCTCTTGTTGGAGATATGTATAAGGGCGGGGAAGAAAGCGAGGCTCTCGGTTTAATTGAAGCATCTAACGGTGCAGGAAAAGTGATCAGTCCGATATTAGGCTCATTGCTCGGGCTATGGTCATGGTACGCTCCATTTTTTGCATTCCCTTTTTTTTGCGCGGCTTCGTTGGCTGCGGTGCTGTTTTTAATCAAAGAGCCTGAACATGATCAGAAGCCGCTTCCCTTCCGCAAGTATATGAGCGATATGAAAGGCATTTTCAAGAAGGATGGAAAATGGCTGATTACCGCTTACGGCGTCGGTGCGTTAGGTTTATTTATATTGTTCGGAGTGTTGTTTTATTTGTCTGATATGCTGGAGAAACCACCCTATTCCATTGATGGCGTTGCCAAAGGGGGTTTACTCGCCATTCCATTGCTCGGACTCGTCATTACTGCGTATACGACAGGCCGGTTAATCAAAAAGAAGAGGCAAAGGATGCGTAAGCTGATGTTGTTCGGATTATCCATTATTGTTTTGTTCTTATGCGCCGCCGCCATCTGGCATCGCAGCCTTGTCGCCCTAATCGCTTTTATAACGGTAAGCAGTATAGGAACGGGACTATTGCTGCCATGCTTGAATACGTTAATTACCGGCGCCGTTGATCGAAGTCATCGCGGTATGGTAACGTCTTTATACAACAGCTTGCGGTTTCTTGGAGTTGCTGCAGGCCCCCCGGTTTTTAGCTGGATTACCGATCGGTCCGTAACGATGCTTTTCGTCATGCTTACCATCATGTCTGCAATATCGTTGTGGTGTGTGTTCCGCTTGATCAAGCCTTCACAGCAGCAGGCCGCAAAAGGTTAGCGCCTACCGAAATTAACCGCTATACTATAACTATCAGCTTCATAATAGGGAGGCGCTAACCATGGAAAATACGCAATTGAAAGGCATCATTACCAAATCTGCATATGACCGGCTCCTACAAATTTGTATCGATGAGATGCCCTTAGAAGCCTGCGGAATCGTTGCCGGCAGCTTCGCTTACTCCGCTGCCTCATCGGATCCGAACGGGGCAACAGGCCGCCTTCCTGTTATCGACACCATTATTCCAATCAAAAATACGCATGCCAATCCAACCTATGCATTTGCTTTCGACCCTGCGGAATGGACCGCTGCTTATTTTGAAATGCAAACAAACCGACAATCGCTTGTCGGTTTGTTCCATTCCCATCCTCGCACGGATGCTATCCCATCGTCCAGTGACACCGAAGGTTTTTTGCCGGCATCCGAACTATCGTATTGGATTGTATCTTTACGGAACATAGACGCCCCGCACGTGCAACCATACCGCCGTTCACAAGGCGCATTTGAACCGCTTCGGCTAGTGCTTGCTTAAGTAAGCATATAAATCGCCGAGCGTCGTAATGTTTCGTTCTAAAATACGTGCCAAGTAGTTTTGCCATAGCTTGGCTGTCATAATGGAATCCTGCAGGGCATGATGCCGCTCTGTAATGGGAATGCAACAGCTCTCAAGCAATTCATCGAGACTATGCCCTTCCAGCTTTGGCTCCAGCCATTTCGCGACCATCATCGTATCGAGCACACGATGATTTAAGTTTACCTTAGAGGTCCTCCAAAGCGCGGCATTAAGAAATTGTTTATCATGCCCGGCAGCATGCGCAATGAGCAAACGTCTGCCAACAAACTCCATGAAGTCATGAAGCACCTGCATTAAGTCAGGAGCATCCTCTACCATTTCATTCGAAATGCCAGTCAACTCGGTAATCGCTTTAGGAATTTTCCGCTTCGGATTGACAAGACTGTAAAATGTTTCACTCTCTGCTAACTCTCCACCGCACAGTTTAACAGCTCCGAATGATATAATCTCATCACCGTTTGCCGGATAAAAACCCGTCGTCTCCAAATCAAACACGACAACCTCAAGCTCACGAAGCGGTGTGTCCAGCATGGACTGTTTTCGCTGCTCCTTGTTGACATTGCGAATGAACGCCATCTGCTGCGCATTTTGCGAGCCTAGCATAGACGCGATGGCAGGTGTAAATCCTCCCATTTTATATAGGTTCCACATCCGACCGACGCCTTTTTGTTCCTTCATTCATTCTTCACCGCCTTACTTGAGCCTGCCCATAGTTTGCTTGAAAACCGCACGTTGCAGCTTCTTGCCGAGCTTTAGACTACTCTTAAGTTCATCCGTCATTTCCTTCGAAAGCTTACGGCTTGACAGCTTGCCATTGTTTGCGTATAAACCGTCTGCCCTTTGCTCCTTTGTCATCAGCCTCAATCGCAGAAACAATCGAAATGCCTGGTCATATAACGCAGCGTCTGCCGCGGACATTTTACCGGCCTTAACAAGCATTCTTATTCGTTCCAACGTGGCCGTTTCCCGAATACCCGTCTGAATGGACATCAAACGTATTGAGTTGACCATCGGTATATAAGCACCATATTTTATGTCTAAGCTTCCTGCATCCACACCGTACTGTTCCTTCAGCAGTTGGCCGAATATACCCAGCAGCACCTTGTGGCGCATCGTATTGTCAAGCATGCGCTGTATAATGATGGGATGATTAAGCATATCGGTAAAGAACAGATCCTTTAGTGCGTCCAGCAGCCGTTCTTCCCCATAAACACAACGTCCGTCAGCGATAATAAGCAAATAACGAACGGCTTCCCAGGCCGGCTCCTTGAACCAACGGTCCAGCTTACTGCCCCATTCCGATAAGGATAGGCACCATTCAGGATTACTGCTTAGTACGTTTCCTTCACAAGGCGGATATCCAACTTTTTTAAGATGAAAAACAATAAGCTTACATAGCTCTTCAAAATATTGCTTTACCTCTGCTGAATCAGACACTGGATCCACATAGACAACTCCGCTGTCTTGATCGCTAGACAATGTCTGCTCTTTCCGACCGCCGCTGCCGAACAATATATACGCGTAAGGCACGGGAGGAGACCCCATCCCCAACCGTGCCATTTCCGCTTCTGCGAGGACGACCGAGCGCTGAATTACCGCGTCGTGCACCTCATTCAATTGTTCATTAAATTGTTCGACCGGACGCGTTGGGAGAAGAGCTTCCATCTGCTCGTGTACTTGATCCCGCAAGCTCCGCAGCTCTTCCACACGATCGGCTGCGCCAATCTGCCCCAGCAGCTGCATGCGCACCGGGTCACTCATGCGATGCTCTCTCCCCTCGGTCAGTCATTCAAGATGAATTCCATTAATTATGAATGTTTTGTCCAGCTTTTTTCATTTGCTCTGGATAACCGTAAGCGCCATGCTCACTAAGGTCAAGACCGATAATTTCTTGCTCTTCCGTTACGCGGAAGCCCATAATAAGTTTCATAACGCCAAGAATAAGGAATGATACTGCAAGTACGAATGCACCTACTACTACAACAGACTCGAATTGTACCCAAAGCTGTTTCCAGCTGCCTGTATCAATCAAACCGCCTTGACCAATGCCTACTTTATCAGCAAGCAATTGTGTTGCGAAAATACCGTTAGCAAGCGTACCCCAAATACCAGCCGCGCCGTGAACGGACAATGCATAGATTGGATCGTCGACTTTGATTTTCTCGAAGAACTTCACGCTGTAGAATACAAGCACACCAGCTACAAGACCAATCACTACAGCAGCCCAAGGAGCAACGTATGCGCAAGACGCCGTGATTGCAACGAGACCTGCAAGCGTGCCGTTCAGCATCGTTGTAATGTCCGCTTTACCTGATACTGCCCATGATATAAGAAGTGCTGCAACGCCGCCCGCGCCTGCCCCGAGCATTGTGTTGAAAGCTACATATCCGAAGAAACCGTCGCCGATTGCTACTGTACTACCTGCATTGAATCCGAACCAGCCAACCCAGAGCAGTAATACAGAAAGTGCAGTAAATACTTGGTTATGTCCCAAAATTTCGTTTGCGGAGCCGTCTTTGTTAAATTTACCGATACGCGGTTTAAGAAGTACAGTAGCCGCGAATGCTGCAAGTGCACCTGTTAAGTGAACAACAGTTGAGCCTGCAAAGTCTTGTGCTCCATCTTCCGCAAGCCAGCCGCCGCCCCAGATCCAGTGAGCAACTGTAGGATAAATAATAGCAGAAAAGAATATGGTGAACACAACATACGAGGAAAGCTTAGCACGTTCTGCGAAACCGCCCCATGCGATCGAAAGCGAAACGATTGCGAATGCTAGTTGGAAAAGGAAGAATACTGTGCTTGGATAATTTTCTCCTTCGCCTGCAGCGACTGAAGGATCAAAGAGAAAATTGCCCCAACCGAACAATGCGTTTACCGCGCTGTCGCCGCCAAATGAAATACCATAACCGACTGCCCAATAGATTAAAGTTGCAAGTCCCGCTGTAAAAATCGTTTTGCCTGCAACGTGACCAGCATTTTTCATACGGGTGGAGCCTGTTTCAAGAAGAATGAATCCGCCTTGCATTAGTAGAACCAATACGAATGAAACCATAATCCATAGCGAGTTCAAACCCATGTTCAATGTTGCACCGGAAGGATCCTCTGCGAATGCCATTGCCGGGAATAGAATTGTTAAAGCGCCTAAAGCTAACATCATTTTCTTTACCATTACGACCACTCCCTAAATGTTATGTTCCCTTACATGAGAGGAAAGACTTAATGTCATTATAGTCAGTAGTGCTCAATTTGACAATATGTATTCTATTGGATTTCAAAAAAAATCTAACGTTCGGCATAAAATTTAACACGAACGTTAAGTTTTTTAACAATTTCAACCTAAAATTGGTCAAAGAAGAGTCTAATTCTTCGCATTTTGGCTTTTGATAGGCATAGATTCATAATTTTAGGCATAGCCTGCTTTCTAGTCACATAGTCATGTAACACGTTTGACTGTATGGTGACTTTCCTATTATCATGAGTAGTATAGATGTTTAATTTCTTTCTTATATGAAAGAAACCACAGCATAAGGAAGCTGAACGAATGGAGGAATGCATATGTATCGAATTGGAGAGCTGTCCAAGCTTGCGAATATCAGTCCGCGAACAATTGATTATTACACCTCACTCGGGCTTATCGAACCGGCGGAGCGTTCGGCCAAAAACTACCGACTCTATGCTCATGAAACCTTGTTGCGTCTGGAACGTATTGAACAGATGAAAAAAGATAAATATACGTTAGATGAGATAAAAGCTACTTTAGAAAGCTGGAGTAAAATTACGCCGGAGGAGCAAGTGTCGCGTAAGCTGACAGACCTGCAGCTTCATTTAAGCCAACTGGAGCGTGAAGTAAAGGAGTTGGAGCCGGTTATCAAGAATTTAAAGCCGCGCCAAGCTAACCGCCTTTACACGCGACTAATGCCGCAGACAGCGGCTTGCATTGAAGCACTCATGCTCCTCATTAACAAAAGCTCACTCATGTAACGGTATTATCACATCATAACAATGGAGGAATGACTCAATGATTTTCTTTCACCCGATGGACTTTCTCATCCTGATCGCCTTCGCTCTTACGATTTGGGCTCAATTCCGCGTAAAGGGAACGTTCAATAAATGGGCCAAGGTGCAATCAGCCAGAGGCCTCACCGGCTATGAGGCTGCAAGACGGATGCTCGACTCGAACGGACTCCACAATATTCCTATCGAGCCGGTACGAGGCATGTTGACGGACCATTACGATCCGATTCACCGGGTTGTTCGTTTATCAGAGCCTGTATACTACGAAAACTCGATTTCAGCCATTTCTGTTGCTTGTCACGAGGTTGGACACGCCATTCAGCATTCGGTTCACTATCCGATGCTTGTGCTTCGTCACCGTATCTTCCCGGTTGTCAACTTCGCTTCCGGAATAGCTCCTTTCCTGCTAATCGCAGGCTTTCTATTCAGTGCGATGAATCTTGTTGGCCTGGGTATCATTTTCTTCTCAATCGCGGTAGGCTTCCAGCTCATCACATTGCCGGTCGAATTTAATGCAAGCAGCCGTGCCAGAGACCTGATGATTGCCGAAGGCTTCATCTCGAATGATGAAGAACGAGGCGTGGCTAAAGTACTTAATGCTGCAGCTCTAACTTATGTTGCGGCAGCGCTCATTTCCTTGCTTGAGCTCATTAAGTACATTATGATCTTCACTTCCAGCAGAGAAGAGTAATTAATTAGAAATAAACAGAGGAGCAGTCCCATATGGTCAAATAATGACCATCGGAACTGCTCCTCTTATTATTGTCCTTAAATCTCCTGATTACGATCTTGAAAATAACGAAGCAAGAAGGCGTGAAACACCTTTGCCACCAACGGCAGCTTCTCATTTGTACGTCTAATGAGTCCGATTGTTCTCGTTACTTGAGGCTCCGTTACCCGTACCTTCGCCGGCTGCAGCGGTCCAGTATAGTGCAGCGCCAATTCCGGCAGCAAGCTTACGCCCATCCCGGCTGCAACCAAACCGCGAATGGTATCCGTCTCTTCCCCTTCAAAACCGATCTTTGGCGTAAACCCAGCCTCCTGGCATGCCTCCCAAACGATTGGACGTAGCGAATAGCCTTCGCTGAACAATACGAATGTCTCGTCCTCCAGCTCCCGCAGCTTAATCGACTCTTCATCCGAGAAGCGATGCCCTGGCGGTAATATCGCATACAGCTCCTCCGTTAGCAGCACTTCACCGCAGACGAATTCATGCTCATCGGGAAAAGGAGAAATAAACGCAAGATCAATATCCCCCTTAATCATATCGCGAATGAGAGTAGGATACATACCCTGTTTGAAGCGAAATTTTACATTTGGATGCTGCTTACGGAAAGCCGCAACAACCTGGGGTATTAATGAAATACCTAGACTATGCGGGAAACCAAGTCTTATCTCACCTTTTTCGGGATCAAGAAATTCATGTATCTCGATAACCGACCTTTCCAAATCGGCCAAAATCACTTCAACGCGCTTCAAAAACAATTGCCCAACCGGAGTAAGCTGCAGGTTTCTCCCCTTCTGAACAAATAATTTAACGCCAAGCTCTTCCTCAAGTTGGTGAATTTGACGGCTTACCGCTGATTGTGCAACGTGCAGCTCTTCCGCAGCCTGCGTTACATGCTCTTTTTTTGCTACTTTTACGAAATAATGAAGCTGACGAAGTTCCATATCGGTTCGTTTTCTCTCCCGTAAATAAATAATTTTTATGTCTGGCGGCGCTGTCCCCGCACTTTCGCGCGGCCTAATATATTGTAGAGAAGGAAGCCCGCGAGCGCGCCTCCAATATGAGCCCACAAATCGACTCTTGGCACAAGCAAAGAATAGATAACCCCAAAAATCAAAATCGTATAGACTGTTTTACGTGAACTCTCATCGAGCTGGGACTTACGGAACAGGGAAATATATAGAAACGCGCCGTAAACGCCGTAGATCGCCCCTGAAGCCCCTACGCCGACATGAGTGAAGGTTTCCTGCTCAACAACATTCACTAACGCACTCATTCCATTGCCCGCTATACCGCAGAGCAAATAGAACAAGGCATATTTTGGAGATTTCAGAAGACGCTCTAGCGGCGGTGCGAATACGAGCAGTGCAAACATATTGTAAAGCAGATGCTCAAGCCCGGAATGCATAAAAATAGACGTTATATACCGCCACGGCTGTAACATACCATACGGATTTTCCGGATATTTAGTGACAAAAGCACCGAAGTCAACCACATGGTAAACGTCATTCATATTACCGCTCCATGCCGCTACGATAAAATAAACGATATTTAAAGCAATAAGCGCAGCCGTGACAGGAAACAACCGAATATAGGACCCAAAGCTTTCATATCGTAAAAAAATCATTTATTCGCCCCCTTTTCACTCCAATAATTGGACAACCTCGTTTCATTACGATTATAATAAATCTGGTATTAACCAATCAATTTAGAGGAGGAAGTTTATCCATGACGCAAGAACGTAATGGAGCTGCCACATTTAAAGGCAACCCGATCACATTAGTTGGACCAGAATTGAAAGCAGGAGATCAGGCTCCTGATTTCGCCTTAAACAAATCGTTGGTGGAAACTGTTTCCTTGAAGGACTACTCCGGTAAAATTAAATTAATTAGCGTTGTCCCTTCCATCGACACTGGCGTTTGTGATGCGCAAACCCGCCGTTTCAACGAAGCTGCAGGTTCGCTTGGCGATAACGTCGTTGTTTTAACTGTCAGCGTTGACCTTCCGTTCGCGCAATCCCGCTGGTGCGGTGCTGCAGGGGTCGACAAGGTTGTTATGTTGTCTGACTACAAAGCGCACAGCTTCGGAGAATCGTACGGCGTTTACATTAAAGAGCTTGGTCTGGACCAACGCTCGATCTTTGTAGTCGATGCTGACGATAAAATTCAATACGTTGAATACTTACCGGAAATGACTGAGCATCCAAACTATGAGCAAGCGATCAACGCTGTAAAAGCGCTCGTATAATCCCCATTAACAAAGCTCAATTATTCACATATTGCAAACAAAGCGAGTGAAGGACATCCTTCCTCGCTTTGTTATGTATTAGCTATTTACTTTAAAGGCGGCAAGCTTCTTATCAAGTGTGCGGTACAGTTCAAGAATAACTCTGTAATTTGATCCAAGATCCCCTAACGAGCCTCGGGATGCAGAATAAATATCGACCGCTGATTGAAGCGGGTTAACACTAATGACGGAAACCGTAATGTCCATCGTCCTTCCAAATGCCGTTCGTTTCTCCAGTACAATCTCCCCAACCGACTGCACCTCATGAAGCACCTTATAGCCTTGCATCTTCTTAAGAGTGGATATCACTTCTTCCCAAGCCTTTTCTTTCGACAGCTTATAGAAATGAGATTTGAGCATTGGATCCTTGGCTCTGTCGCCAGTCTGTTCTTGACTACGCAGCAGCCCGATCAAGGTCCGCTTCAACAACTACGATCTCCCCCTCCGGCATCTATGTACATTACTCTATATGATACCATGATTTGTCCCATGAAAAAAGAGCTCTCACCGGATTTAACCAGCAAATGCTCTTCATTGTTAATAAGTACCCGCCTATGCCGTCCGACTCACTTGTTTCTGAACCCGCTTTCGCAGGTGGGTGACCGCAGAACCGCTTTTGAGATCCCTTTTCGGGGGCATGTCAGCTACGTTTCGATTTAGGTCTCCCGTGAAACAGCCATTGGTTCAAAACAGCGTAAAGCCGCAACGAACATCGCAGGAGGTATTGCTATTATAGACCGAACTACATTAAAAGTAAACTTTGTCGGTATGTTATTTACTGGAGCTGTTCGAATCATCCTTCAAAAGGTCTTCGCGATCAAGTTCTGCTGCTTTCTCCGCCTCTTCTTCCTCAGCGAGCCTCGCTTTTTCTGCCTGCTCCTGCAGCTTCTGATAAATCAGATGAAAGTTCCAGAAAGCTAAGTATGCGATGATGCTGCCCATAAAGAACGGGATAAGGAACGTAAACTTTGTACTGAAATACATGACAGCTCCACTCATAATGGCAGTCGACAATGAACGAAACGGTTTGCCGATCGTAATGAGGACAGCGTTTTTCAATAATTGAAACGTTTTCATATGATAGTGGACAAGCATCGAGAAAAAATTAAATAACGATACAACGAGCAGCACCAAAAAGGCGATGAAAATATAAGAAAGCAAATTCAATTGTTCGCGATAAACAATGAAGTCAACAATCATAATGGTTAGCAGAATTGTATATATAATACCGCCAAGCATGCTTTGCTTATAATTTTCTTTGTAACCCCGGAAAAACGTTTTGAACAGAGCAACGTCACTTTCCCCCATCACCCATTTACGGGCAACTGCAAACATGGCTGCAGTAGCCGGAAACAACGTGAATGGAGCTATAACCGCCATTGCAATTAGAGCGGAATACACTTGATTAGCATCCGTTGACATAAGTAAAACCCACGCGAAGAAAACGAAAGGAATAGAACAAATCAACCACAATACATTTATGACCGATAGCCGCATGATCCACTCGGAAATTCGGTAAAATCCACCCATTAACCCTCTTGGTTCCATCGGATCTGCCTCCAGAAAAGTAAGATTACTCCCACGATTTAATCAAAAAAGAACCGAGGAGGTTCGGATGCCCGCAAGGCATCACGGACTTCCTCGGTTTTTTTGTTAATTATTTACGAAGCCTTCGGAGTTGCTCTTAGGACGACGGTTCTCAGTGCGTCCTTCGCTGCTTCTCTTGCCGCCGTAACCGCCGCTGCCGCCACGGTTCTCGTAGCTGCCGCGCGTGCTGCCGCCTGCGCTGCTGCCAGTGCGTCTGTCATCGCGTCCACGGTAGCCGCCGCCGCCAGTACCACCAGTACCGCCACTGCGGTTGCCGCCGTACGAGGAGCCTCCGCTGCGGTTAAATGGACGTCCGTTCGAACGAATGTCCGGTCTGCGTTTTTTAGCGCGCAGCGGTTCTTCAGGAGTCAATTCAACGTCAACATTTTTCTTCTCGCCTGTAAGCAGTTTAATCGCTGCTGACAGAAGGTGAACGGAATCGTATTGCTCCAGCAATTGAATCGAAATAGCTTTGTATTCCGAGAATTCGTCGTTTTGGACGATTTCCAATATGCGTTCAGCCGTTACGCGCTGCTTGCCTTCAATAGCTTCGGCAATGCTTGGAAGCGGCTTACGGTTCATCTTCTGACGTGTTATTTTCTCAATGAAGTGCAGGTGATCAGTCTCACGAGGCGTGACGAATGACCAAGCCGTACCTTCCTTACCTGCGCGGCCTGTACGACCGATACGGTGAACGTAGCTCTCAGGATCTTGCGGAAGGTCAAAGTTGATTACGTGCGTTACGCCAGATACGTCCAGACCACGTGCAGCAACGTCTGTTGCTACCAATACATCAATGCTGCCGTCGCGGAATTTGCGCATTACGCTGTCGCGTTGATTTTGAGACAAATCGCCATGCAAGCCGTCAGCGGAATATCCGCGTTTTTGCAGCGCTTCGCTCAGCTCATCTACACGACGCTTTGTACGTCCAAAAATAATAGCAAGTTCCGGTGATTCCATATCAAGCAACCGGCTTAGCGCTTCGAACTTCTGACGCTCGTGCACTTCGATGTAAGCTTGATCGATTAAAGGTGCCGTTACTTGTTTCGGGATAACCGATACATGCTCCGGATCTTTCAGAAACTGCTGTGCTAATTTTTGGATGTTGGCCGGCATTGTAGCGGAGAACAGCATCGTGTGACGCTCATCCGGTACTTGCTTCAGGATAGATTGAATATCCTCCATGAAGCCCATGTCAAGCATTTCATCAGCTTCGTCCAAAATGACAGTTTGTACATCTTCAAGACGAATCGTCTTACGGTTGATGTGGTCAAGCAAACGTCCTGGTGTACCGATGATGATTTGTGGTTTCTTCTTCAATGCGCGGATTTGACGGCCAATTTCTTGTCCACCGTAAATCGGCAATGAGCGAAGACCTTTGTATCGAGTTAACTTCCCGATCTCGTCAGCCACTTGGATTGCGAGTTCACGGGTTGGCGTCATTATTAATGCGACAATGCGTTCCTCGCTTGTCGGAATTTTGTTAATGAGCGGAATTCCGAATGCCGCTGTCTTTCCTGTACCCGTCTGTGCTTGGCCAATAAGATCTCTTCCTGCCATTGCAATAGGGATCGCTTTGTCTTGAATCGGGGTAGATTCCTCGAATCCAAGTTCAGTAATTGCTTGTAACACTTTCGGTTCCAAGCCAAATTCAGCAAATGTTTTCAAACTTTTCTCAAACTCCTTTTATCTGCAGCCTACTTAAGAATATCCAAACCATTATAGCACAGATTCATTCATGAATACCAGCAAACCAAAGAAAGCCATACTAAGGGTTACAAATAAACCAATATTTTCACTTTGGTTGCATTGGAGCGATTGCAATGAATCCCCACTCCCTGCGTTACCTTATTTCAGTTCCGATCATGACTCTCGGCGCTTTCCTTATAGCGATCGGCTTCAACCTGTTTCTCATTCCGCATCAACTGTTAAGCGGCGGAATATCCGGTATTTCCATGATGATTGGTTATATAACCGGAGGGAACATCGGCTGGCTTTATCTGGTTTTGAATTTACCAGTGCTTATTTGGGGTTGGTTCGCAGTAGGCCATCGATTTATTTTTTGGAGCATTTACACCGTAATAGCATCTACTTTGTTCATGCAACTCATTCCTGCAGAAAAAATTGCGTATGATATTGTACTTGGAGCTGTTTTCGGCGGCATTATTGTTGGATTCGGCAGCGGTTTGACGTTACGTTACGGAGGCTCGTCCGGCGGCTTCGACATTATTGCGTCGATCGTTACACGCAAACGCGATTTGCCGATAGGCATGATTATTTTTATATTAAATGGCCTCGTCATCGCTGTTCTTGTCCTTTTTACGAAAAACTGGGATCTTGCCTTGTACTCGCTGCTGTCGATTTATTCAGCCGGTAAAGTGGTCGATCTCATTCACGTGCGGCATATTAAAGTAACTGCATTCATTATTACAACCAAAACCGACGAGCTGCTTTCCAAGCTGCTCTCCCATCCTCGCGGCATTACGATTATAAAAACACGCGGCGCATATTCTTCTATAGAACGCGATATGTTGATGACTGTACGAACGAAATACGAATTAGCAGAATTAAGCAAAACAATTACATTAATCGACCCGCATGCCTTCATAAACATAGTTGAAACCGTGGGCATAATTGGCGACTTCGCGAGGAGCAAGGAGTAAACCATATACGCAAACATGGATTTTGCTCAGTATCCCTATGTTTTTGAAAATGATCCTGCTATAATGTTTGTATCCCGTAGCTTTTGGTTTCTTGCCATATGATTTCCCCTGAACATTAAATATGAAAGGGTGATGCTCAATGGATATGGAAACGGTCAAATTGTCTCAAATTGTAGAGAAGCTTGCCCCAGAGCTTAGTCCTTTTCTTACTGAACGTGAAATGGACATCAGCATCGTGCTGCGTGACGGACTCGCATTACTTGAACCAGCGGACGCAATGGAAATTGTGCAGCACAGTATTTGCAATCAGCAGAGAGAAGCTTTGTTACAATGACAATGCGGGACATAGGATTATTTACGTGCCAGTCGAGTTAAACTCGGCTGGCTTTTTGTTTTAGGTTCAAAAAAATTGGTGACCCGGACATGCAGTCTGCTTTATAATCTGAACAGAATAGCAAGCGGGGAGAGACCAAAATGGACATCATCATTTCAAGTTTGCTGCTGCTGTACAATATGCTCACCGGGAGCGGAGATGGCAGTTACGCAGCCAAGCAGTTAGCTGTTGCCTACGTGAATTCCGCAGCTGGTCAAACGATTATTGGGCCGGACAGTGCCACCATCGGCGGCGAAGATACTGGAAAACCAGAAGCAATAGGCATTAAGAAGGATCCGCAGCCTGATACTCCCCCAATCAAAGGAATATACGTAACTGCGCATAGCGCAGGCGGCTCGCGTTTGGAATCATTAATAAAATTGCTGGACGATACTGAGCTAAACGGCATGGTTATTGATATCAAAGACGACAACGGATATATTACATATCCAACGACGACCCCTGAATTATTAGAGGTCGGAACCCCTAAAAAATTTATTAAAGACATCGGAGCGCTGCTCGGCACCCTCAAGCAGCACAACATTTATCCGATCGCCAGGATCGTTGTTTTCAAAGATACGGTGCTTGCTCGCAAACAGCCGGAGCTCTCCTTCCTCCATCAGGACGGAACCGTATGGAAGAACGGCCGCGGCGAAAGCTTCGTCAATCCGTACCGCAAAGACGTTTGGGAGTATAATATCGCTGTAGCAAAGGAAGCCGCAAAGCTTGGATTCAAAGAAATTCAATTTGATTATGTGCGTTTTCCTGAAGGCTTCGAGAAAAAAGCAGCAGCGCTTACCTTTAACAAAACAGAGGAAAGCCGCGTAGACGCTGTGACAGGCTTCGTCAAATATGCCCGTGAGCAGCTTGAGCCGCTCGGAGTACGCGTTTCTGTCGATATATTCGGCTATGCCGCATCGGTTCCCGCAGCCGAAGGCATTGGTCAGGATTTTGTCAAAATTTCGAATGATGTACATGTCATATCGCCAATGGTATATCCGAGTCACTATAGTACAGGGTGGTTTAAACAGAAGGATCCCGACAGAAGCCCATACGAGACGATCAAAGGCGCAATGGTAGATACGCATAAGAAGCTTGAACCTACAGGCGAATTAAAGCCGATCATTCGTCCATGGATTCAAGATTTTACCGCAAGCTGGCTTGGCAGCGGTCATTATGTGAAATATGGAAAAGCCGAGGTTGAAGCGCAAATCAAGGCATTGCATGATACAGGCGTCAAAGAATATTTACTCTGGAACGCCGGCAACAAATATTCGCCCGGTGTCGCGTATAAATAGCACATAGACAAAGTAAAAAAACGTCCATTCCGTTGTAAAAGCGGGAATGGGCGTTTTTAGAATCAGGCTTATGCTGCTTGCTAGTGAAAAGCTCCTTCAATGACGTAGCCATTGCCGGCTTCCGTTCTCTTTTTCTCTACAAGGGCGATGGAGCGGATCTCAGGCTTTTTAATAAAATGACGCTCAATGTGGCTCTCCACGACATCGAACGCTTTCTCATCTGTTTCTGCAAGTATGATAAGGTAAGCCATTTTGTCGGCAAGCTCAACTTCGATTTTGTATAAAAACATTTTTGAGTTACCACCTCTGAATATAATATTAAGTTACAGATGAAAGCCTTATGTCCGGCAGCTGCAATCACTGCTTGGACATAAGGCTTTTTTATTACCCTTATTGGGATAGACGGATCGCCAGCTCATACATGTTCATGTCGAACGGCTTTTTTGAATTAACTACGGTATCAATGTCCGTTGTCGTAAGCTCTCCGCGAACGACGCCGCAAGCTTTACCGGAATCACCCGCCATCAGCTGTCTTACCGCAAAATCACCTAAGCGGCTTGCCAGTATACGATCAATCGCAGTTGGCGTTCCGCCCCGCTGAATGTGGCCGAGAACGGTAACTCGCGGTTCAATTCCGCAGTCAGCTGTAATTTGCCTTGCAACCTCCTCGCCTTTGCCTGCGCCCTCTGCAACGACGATTATACTGTGACGCTTGCCTTTGGCAAAGTTCGTCTTCATCCGCTCAGCAACCTCGCTAAGCTCGAATGGAACCTCCGGCACGAGAATCGTCTCAGCACCGCTTGCAAGTCCTGCATGCAGCGCGATATCTCCGCAATGGCGTCCCATAACCTCAACTATGGAAGAACGCTCGTGCGAGGACATCGTATCGCGGATTTTGTTGATAGCGTCGACAACGATGCTAACGGCTGTGTCAAAACCGATCGTAATATCAGTAAAAGGAATATCATTATCGATCGTGCCCGGCAGACCCATCGTCTTAATGCCAAGCTTGCTTAGCTTATTTGCCCCTTGATAAGAGCCGTCGCCGCCGATTACTACGAGCCCGTCAATGCCTCTTGAGCGAAGCACCTCCGCGCCGCGCTGCTGGCCTTCCGCTGTCATAAATTCTTTACAGCGTGCCGTTTGCAGAATCGTTCCGCCGCGTTGGATAATATCGCCTACGCTGCGTAAATCCATTTGACGTAAATCATCGTTAATCAGTCCCTGGTAACCGCGTTGCACGCCGTAAACGTCTAAACCGTGAAATAAAGCGCTTCTTACGACAGCACGAACGGCTGCGTTCATTCCTTGCGAATCTCCTCCGCTTGTCAGTACTGCGATTGATTTGACTGCAGACATGGTTCATTCCTCCACATTGTTCATTTATATTTAAGCCTGTTGTTTCCGAATCCAGATGCTGTTGATGAGAAAAAACAGACGCGTCAGCGGACTGTTCTTCATTAACTTCCGAGAAACATCTCGCACATCCGCCTGATGGCGAACCTTCGGGTCTGACAAATACAAGGCTAAAAGCCCTTCAATAATCAAACGATGGAAACGGGAAGCCGGAAGCTGCTTCACATCCTCCCGCGCTCGATTCACTATCGTGCCGAGACGCTCAACAAGCAGACTTTCATTATCATAGTAATTGCAAAAGTTAAGGTCGCCGCCGGCATGATCCTCTTCCTGATCGATTAAGTAATCGAGCAATATATGCAAACCGCATACGTGCGGAAAATAAATACACTTTATCGATGCTGCATCCTGCTCCGAAAGCCTATCCTCACTTGCGGCGAGGAACAGCATAAACATGCCGAGTGTCGATCCGGTTGCAGCAGCAAACTCATTCCACTGCAGATTGGGATAGTTGTTACGATGCAGTTCCCACCAAGCAAGCAGCTGCGATTCGCGCAAATCTTTGCGGATATGCTTGTACACCTGGAGATCACCGTAAAGCGCGACGAGCTCTGTTACATGCTGCTGCACGCTGCTATAGGAAGGCAGCTGCGCCGCATGGAGCTGGCACGTCCGAACCAAATGGTGCAAATAGCCGCCATCGTTATTCTCGCTTCGAAATGCATAATAATCCTGAAGCTCCGCTTCGGGATTAACGGCATCGAGCATGGATTGATGCAATAAACGAAAGTCATCCGGATTTAGTGAAGTGCTTCGATCACATAGATTGTCCAAGTAGTCGCTAATCGTCTGAAGGGCTACGATTAGCGGAATGAGCACGTGCCGACGCTCTAGGTTAGCCGCCGCGTATACGCCGCCGCCCTGGCAATGGAACTTTTTGCTGTCCATGCTGGCAAGCGCCTGTGTTCGCAGCTCAAGATCGGGTATCCGCTGTGCAAAGCGGCGAAGCTGCTCCAGCTCCCGCTTCACTTCAGGAAGAACATATTTATATACGCGATGCATGAGCTTTATCGGTCCTTGGGGTACCCGGTTACCTGATAAAGTCGTAAATCTCACGGCGCACCCCTCCTCAAAATCATGTTCATGAATGTCGGCGCGATTCCAATTCCTGATCGATGCGATACCAAATGTGCAAATCGTTAATCCTACTCGCATAATCGGCAATATCATAGTTTAGTATACAAGATTGCTCAAAGCTTTCCTCCTCAAACAGCTGCGCTTGCTTCACATTAATGAGCTGTTCAAACTCCATGACGCGGTCAGGAATCGTTCCGCGTATGATCTCCCATTGCTCAACAATCGCCAACTGCTCGGATGCCTCGTACTGCTCCCATTCCGCTTCAAGCACAGGAATACGGATCCGAAGCCGCTCATCCCAGTCAAAACGATACGCTCCCATAGTAAACCTCCACACATAAATGTACCATTTCATCTCATAATAATCCAGCTTCAAATCTCATTTATACGAATGTTAATCCATGCTATACTATTTACCAAATTGTTTATTGAACAGAGATGGAGTGAACATCCAAATATGGACAAATCAGACACGGTCCGGGCAGAGCGGTCACCTACAGCACGCAAAGAGACATTGTCGTTAAGAATTTACAGCTTCTCCGCCTATTCCACCGCTGCAATGGTCGTATCCTTTATCCCGCTTTATTTTTTGGATCGGGGATTTTCGGAGCAGCAGATCGGTATCATCTACTCGACGGGGCCATTTATTTCTATTTTTGCTAACCTAATTCTCGGCATGGCAAGCGACAAATTCAGAACGATCAAAAAACTGCTCATACTGCTTTTGTTTGGCCAGCTCGTCATGATTTCGCTTTTATTCCCCATTGAGCATTTTGCCCTTGTATGTCTTGTTATGATGGGCTTTTATTTTTTTCAAACGCCAATAAATCCGCTGAGCGACAGTTTACTGTTATTATCGAGCCAATACACGGGCACGCCTTATGCGCTCATACGAATTTTCGGATCGCTTGGCTTTGCGGTCACCGCTTATACATTCGGACTTATTTTAAAACAGATCGGCTCGCAGTGGACTCTACCCTTAGCGCTCTGCACGATAGCGATTACGTTAGGGTTAACTACATTTATAAAAGATTACCAAGGAAGCGCGCGAAAAATAGATTTTTCCGGCTTCTTCAAACTCATTCGCCAAAGAGATGTTTTGCTCTTTTTCTTAATTATTCTTACCGTGTCCATCCCTCATCGAATGTACGAAGGTTTTCTAGCCGTAACGATGCGTCAGATGGGTGCCAGCGATTCGCTTGTTGGACTCGCATGGCTCGTGTCTGCCATGAGTGAAATTCCGATATTGTTTCTACTCGGCAAGTACGGCCATAAATTCAAAGAGCTGCCTCTGCTTATGATTGCCTCCGTTATGTATGCGGTTAGGCTATGGCTGCTTAGCGACATTCAAGATCCGCGCTGGGTAGTCGCTACGCAAGCGATGCACAGCATCTCGTTCGGCATCTATTTCTCGACCGCTCTTCGTTACCTCTCGCATCTCATTCCCGACGAGTACCGCGCATCCGGACAAGCGGTTTATGCCGTCGTATGGACGGGGCTAGCCGGTGTCATAAGCGGTATGTTCGGAGGATTCGTTTACGAGCATTTTGGCCGGGAAACCTTTTTCCAGATGGGTACCGGCTTCGCGCTGGCAGCAGCAGTTGGTTTTCTCTCCTATCATTATTTCAGCCGATCTGACCGATAACCGCTCTGCTTGCAGACAAGGGCTGCTCCAAAAGAGATTATACTCTTAGGAGCAGCCCTTGCTTATTGCGCAGCTATATCTTACTCGTTTATTTCAAAGTTCGAGAACACATCTTGAACATCGTCATTATCCTCGAAAGCATCCATCATTTTAAGCAGCTTGTCCGCGTTCTCGCCTTCAACCTTTACGATATTTTGCGGAAGCCAACGAACGCCGGCGTTTACGAAAGAGTAGCCTTCCTTCTCTAAAGCGGTCTTCACCTGCTCAAACTCATGCGGGTGGGTCAAAATTTCAAAGCTGTCGTCATTCACGACTACGTCTTCCGCGCCGGCTTCCAAAGCAACCATCATCATCGTATCCTCATCCGTCTCATGCGCTTCGCGGTCGACGACGAGCAGTCCTTTGTGATCAAACATGTAGGCTACGCAGCCACTCTCACCCATGTTCCCGCCGCGTTTGTTGAAAGCGGAACGAACGTCGGCAGCGGTACGGTTGCGATTGTCCGTCAAGCATTTTACCATAATGGCTACTCCGCCAGGGCCATAGCCTTCGTACATTATTTCTTCGTACTCGACTCCTTCTCCGGCGCCGGCAGCCTTCTTTATTGCCCGTTCAATGTTATCATTAGGCATTTGTTCTGCCCTTGCATTGGCAATCGCGGTCTTCAGTCCGAAGTTTGCATCCGGATTTGGTCCGCCTCTGCGGGCTTGTACATAAATTTCGCGTCCAAGCTTAACAAACTTGTTATTTTTAGCCTGATCGGCTTTACCTTTACGGTCTTTAAACAATTTGAACTTCATTATGCTCGCTCCCCTGACAAAGATTCCAAGCAACAGTTTATCATCGCAAGCAGGTTTCGGTCAATGAAAGCCAAGAAGGGCCCCCTGTTGCCAGGAGGCCCTTTCCAATCATTCATTCGCACTTGGTTCTTATAGTTTCGTGACGTTAGCCGCTTGAGCGCCGCGGTTACCCTCAGTAATGTCGAATTCGACCGCTTGACCTTCATCGAGAGACTTAAAACCTTCGCTTTGAATAGCCGAGAAATGAACGAATACGTCTTCTCCGCCCTCAGTTTGGATAAAGCCGTAGCCTTTCTCCGCGTTAAACCATTTAACTGTTCCTTTCAATTGAACAACCTCCTAAAAATGACCGCCGTTTTGAACGGCGAGTAGCACCATTATATCGATACGAAATGGAAAAAGCAATTAAAGCGAAATTCGCAAAAACTGGTCAGATCCAGGAATAAAAGGAAGCTTTGAAGGAAGCAGCTCAGGATTGCCTCCGTTTGCTTTTATCCTGACCAATAATTGATCGAGCTCGGGATAAGGCTCCCAATTGAGCGCTATAAGCGGATAAATACGAATTTGACCGCCCGGCTTGCAAACCCGCATCAGCTCTAAAATCGATTGTATATGAAATTCATGTCCGAATTGCTCAGCGTACAAAAACATAAAATGACTGCATAGTACGAGCGAAAATTGATTTTCATTAAATGGGATATTTGGTAATCGACCGTCCAAATATCGATCTATGCATGCGCTCTCTAACGCATCCGCCGCAAATCGCTCAAGCGAAGCTTCACGCCCTTCGCGGTGTTTCTCAATTGAGCCGTAATAGCTCCAGTCGAAAGAATCCGCTAATTTCGCGAGCTTTGCGGTCGACGAATCAATTTCTTGCGCTGCCTCGCGAATCCACTCTTGAATTCCCGATCCATATCGCGGATCGACCGCAATTGCCGAGCAGCCTCTCGCATTAGCCTCGGCAGTAAACGATGACCCTCCTGCCGCGACGTCCAGCACCGTGCCGCTTGTGAAATCCGTTTCTTTTAAATCAAACATCCGGACGTACTCATCGTAGCTTCTGCACGTCATAGCGACGCCGATCTGCTCATAACCCTGCTTGCTCATTCTTGCACTCTCCTCTGCTCGTCTCATCTCAAACTTAACTAGTCCGGGCTTACTTCTTGTGCTGTCGTATTGATTACAGCCTTCATAATGGCTATGATGATAAGAATACCATAATTAACTATTCAAAGGGTGAAAAATACGCATGTTTAAAAAACACGAAATTTACAAGACCGACAAATACAATATGCTGACGGTTGAAGTACAAGGCAAGACACTTATTGTCAGAGAGATCTCCGATCAATGGGGAGAAGATTGCCACACGTTCGTCAGCCGTCCCGAAATGCTGCATTGGGCGCAGAACCGCTTCCGCGCATCCGATTATGCAGGTCGCGAAGAAGAACTGGAAGCCATTATGACCGCTTTGAAAAACGTATAATGATTGTTCGATTGTTCTCCGTAAAAAAGAGCAGGAATATTTATCCTTTACGGCGAACATATCGTAACGCAGAACAGCATAGGTAACGATATGCGTCTGCTATTCGAGCAAGTTTATTTTCAGGAGGCCTTACCTAGCAGATGGATCCTACCGCAACCATTATTTTTGTAATTGCAGCTTTCTCGCTGGGAGCAATCGTAGTTTTGAAACGTGACTCCCTGCCCCCTGGTGTGCGCCGCGGTCTTGCGATGGTATCTATCGCGCTTATCGCGTTTGCGTTTTTTCTTATTGTTTATGCCTTTTTTACGATGGGTGCAGCTTAGCTAGCAAAGCCGTATATTCGACAATACTAGAGGACATAGTAAGCACAAACTGTGTTCCCGAGGTGATAACCGGATGAAATGGCTAACCTTGCTGCTTGCTTTAAGCCTTGTGCCGGGTGCTGCCGCCGCCAAAGATGCTGCAGCGAGTACCCCGCATTCTTTACCAACCTTATCCATACCAAGGAGGAATTCGATGAATCACGTACCAAAACGTTCAGAATCCGCACCGGAGAGCCGCTGGAAGCTAGAGGATTTATTTGAAAGCCAAGCTGCATGGGACAAGGAATTTTCAGAGGCGAAGGCGTTAATAAAGAAAGTTGCCGCATACCAAGGCAAGCTTGCCGACGTAACTCAGCTCAAAGCGTGCTTTGAGCTTGAGGATGAGCTGTCGATGCATGTGGAACGGCTGTATGTTTATGCAAATATGAAGCACCATGAGGATACGGCAGAGCCGACCTATCAAGCTCTCTCTGACAAATCGAAAAAACTTAGCGTGGAAACCGGAGAAGCGCTATCATTTATCACGCCTGAAGTACTAAGCCTGTCCGACAATGAACTCGATGCGATCATTGCCGATGAATCGGTTGCGAAATTCCGCCATACGCTCGAAGAAATGCGCCGCCAGAAGGCACATGTTCTATCGAAGAATGAAGAAGCTCTGCTTGCTCAGGTCGGGAACGTTAGCTCCGCTCCTGGCACAATCTTCGGCATGCTTAACAATGCGGACCTTAAGTTCCCTAAAGTGAAGAATGAAGAAGGCGAAGAAATCGAGCTGACGCACGGACGTTACATACAATTTCTCGAGAGCAAAAATCAAGACGTGCGGCGCGAGGCGTTTCATGCTATGTACGATACGTACGGCAAGCTGAAAAACACGCTTGCTTCCACGTTGAATGCTAACGTTACGAAAAACATTTTTTATGCCAAGGCCCGTAAATACAGCTCCGCTCTGGATATGTCGCTGTATGCCGATAACATCCCGGAGGAAGTGTATACGAATCTGATCGAAACGATTCATAAGCATCTTCCGCTCATGCACAGATATATGGATCTGCGCAAAAAGCTGCTCGGCTTAGACGAGCTTCATATGTACGATTTGTTTGCCCCTCTCGTTGATGAGTTTAAGATGGACATTACGTATGAGGAAGCAAAGAAAACGGTCAGTGAAAGCTTGAAGCCGCTTGGCGAAGACTATTTGAACGTGCTGCAGGAAGGCTTCGACAATGGCTGGATTGACGTCTACGAGAACGAAGGCAAACGAAGCGGCGCGTACAGCTGGGGCGCTTTCGGGACGCATCCGTACGTTTTGCTTAACCACAAGGACAATTTGAACAGTATGTTCACCTTGACGCATGAGATGGGCCACGCCCTGCACTCCTACTACTCGGACACGAATCAAAACTACCGTGATGCGCAATATACGATTTTCCTCGCAGAGGTTGCATCCACCTTGAACGAAGCGCTGTTGATGGATTATTTGCTCGGCAAATCGACAGATCCGAAGGAAAAAATGTATTTGCTTACTTATTACGCGGATCAGTTCCGTACGACGGTATTCCGTCAAACGATGTTCGCCGAGTTCGAGAAAATCGTACACGAGCGGTCTGAGCAAGGAGATTCGCTTACTCCGCAGGAGCTAAGCAAAATCTATTACGATCTGAACGTGCAGTACTACGGACCCGGCATGGTTATCGATAAAGATATTGAAATGGAATGGGCGCGTATCCCCCACTTCTATAACAGCTTCTACGTGTATAAATACGCGACCGGCTTCTCGGCAGCGACAAGCTTCTCGAAGCAAATTTTGGAGGAAGGCGCGCCAGCGGTTGAGCGTTACCTCGGCTTCCTAAAAAGCGGCGGCAGCGACTTCTCGATTAATATTTTGAAAAAGGCAGGCGTCGATATGTCCTCGCCAGAGCCGATCGAGCAAGCGATGAGCGTCTTTGAAGAGCTGATTGGACAGATGGAGCAGCTGACGAAGTAAATAGTTTTGAAGGGCCGTCAAGGAAACTTGACGGCCTTATTATTTTGCTGAAATTCATATTTGTGCGCTTCAGAACGCCGAGATTGGCTCGGAACCCTGATTTAGGTGCAAATAAGTAAAGAAAGACTGCCCCTCATGTGATCAGAAAAGATCAGGGACAGTCTTATTTGTGGCTACTATTATGTCGGCGCTGCTAAAGGAGCAGCTCGCCAATGGCGAAGGCGAGCAGGCCTGCGAAAAGCGACGACAGCAGGTTCACCCTGTCGTTGTTCAGCCAGGCGAAGCCGCGCACCCGCTCAGCCGCGCTGCCGCAATGCGCGGCGCGCTCCGTTTCGCTGCCGCACACCCGGCAGCGGTACATGGCCTGGCCGGTTGCGCCGAGCAGTGAATCGGCGAAGGCACCGGCCAGGCCGGCGGCGGCCGCGGCGGCGATGTATGCCGCCGCTGCGGCTCCGCCGCCTGGCGTACCCGCAGCAGCATCTGCTTGCTGCGGGGCCGCCAGCAGCAGCGCGGCAACGGCGCCGATGAACACGGCGCCTGCGAGCGCTGCTGCGCTGCCGAGCGGCGTGACTCCGCCGCTCGTTCCTGCAGCCACCGGCTTGCCGCTCGTTACGGAGCGCGGAGCCGTTCTGCTCAGTGCCCCGATCTCGGTGGCCCAGGTATCTGCGTTCACGGCAGCCATAATGCCGATGTAAGCATATAGCCACCCTTGATCGGGCCATATCCCATGTGCGGCGCATAACGCTAATCCTGCGCCGCCATTCGCCCATACTTGGCCGGCATCGCGCCGCCCCGTCTTCTCATATTTTGCTTCGGCCAATGCCTTCGCGCGATGCTTCCGCTTCCACCTGGACCATAGCGTGGATGAAACAAAGAAGCTAATCAAGACGCCAAACCAAACGGGCTCTCCTAAAGCAACAAAGCCCGTCCCCATCACGACCGCCGACCAGGCACCGGAAGCGGATAACGAACGTGTCCGATATGCAGCTGCAGCAATAAGGCCGCTGCCGAGCAAACCAGCAAGCAGCCTTATCCACCATTCCTCAATTATTCCTACCATACAAATGAGCAGCCTCCTGATTAACCACCTAGCGGCTCACCCTTTGCAGCATCGCCTCATGCCAGCGGTCTGGATAGTTTGTGCAGATCATCAGCTCCGGATCGAGCGCGGCAATCTTACGGATTGTACGCGTATCGTTTACCGTCCAAGCCATCACTTGAATGCCCGCGTTTTTTAATAAAGCCATTCGATCCTTATTCAACCTAGCGTATCCTATGGATAAAAAGTCCGACCCAAGCTCTTGCAGCTCCTTCAGCAAAGTGTTACGCCAACCATCGATAATAAGTCCTGTTCGGATCTGATTGGATAATGTTCGAACGCGATAGAGCGCGCCTTCATGAAAAGAGGTTATTACTACATCCTTCACCGCGTCAAAAGCGTATACAAGCTCCATCACTTTTTGCTCCAGCAGCGGATAACGGATACCGTCTGTTTTCAACTCAATATTCAGCTTGCAACGGCCGATGGCTTCACTCAGCACCTGGTCCAGCGTCGGAATCGACTCTCCTTGGTACATTTGGGAGAACCAGTTGCCGGCATCAAGCGACGAAAGCTCGGCAGCGGTCCAGTCCTTCACTTCGCCTCTGCCATTTGTTGTTCTGCGTAATGTATAATCGTGAATAACGACCGGCACATGGTCCTTCGATAGCTGTACATCAATTTCGATCCATTCCACTTCCGGATCGGCGATCGCCAGTCGAATCGCCGACATCGTATTTTCCGGCGCGCGGCTTGACCAGCCCCGGTGCGCTACGCACGGATTTCTCATGATGCGATCATCCTTTCGAACGGGTTTCCATTAGTCGGGAACAATCGTTCCATCCTTTCTCAGCTTCACCTGAAAAGAAATGGCCGTCAGGCGATCAAGCAGCGCTTTCGCCGCATCCGCTTCTAAAGGCGTAGGCTGCGCATTGACCGTAAACATCGGATGATACGTCATATCGCAATCTCCGCTCTTCGTGCAAACCGCGTCAAGCACGCCTGTCTCTCCGGCTGTCCCCTTCGGAAACGCACTAAAAATAAAGTTTCCTAAACTGTATGCAATCCATTTTCCTTTATACATTTCAAATCCTTGCAGCACATGCGGATGACTGCCAATAACGAGGTCCGCGCCCGCATCAATGTATTGTCTCGCATAATCCTTCTGGTACGGCTCCGGCTGATCAACGCGTTCCTTGCCCCAATGCACCATGACGACAACGATATCCGCCTGCTCCTTCGCCTTAGCAATAGCCGCGACCGCACGCTTCGTCTCGTACGTTTCTGCTACGCCGGCCACATTTTTGTCCGCTTTCCACGAAGCGAACGGCACTACTCTGCTTAGCCCGATATAGGCGACCTTAATGCCTCTAACCTCTTTGATAACAGGCGAAAATGCTTCCGTATCGTCTCTGCCTGCGCCCATATGCGAAATTCCCGCTTCATCCAAATGTTTCATCGTGTCAAGCATGCCTTCTACGCCTTGATCGAGCGCATGATTATTTGCGAGGCTCACCACATCGAAGCCGGAATCCCGCAGTGCAGGCAGTGCGTCAGGCGAACCCTTGAACACGTAAGGGGTTCCTTCTACTGGAACACCCCCACTCGTCACGGGATGTTCCAAATTCCCTGCCATGATATCTGGCTCGCTCAAATAAAGCAACGATTTTTTATATAAAAAGTCATAGCCTTCACGCTGCATCACAGCATCCACATACTCGCCTAACAGCAGGTCACCGACAAAGGATAAACTAACCGTCTCATCCGGGCTGCCTTCTGTCCCGGGCACCGGTCCATTCACCGCGTCATCTTCCGGCATACCGTTCGTACTATTTCCGATGTTATTGCCATTGTTATCACTGCCTTGATTGGTAGCGCTGCCTTTGTCAGCTGGCGTATTCGTTGCATCCGCCGCTTGACCATCGTTTACCGGACCTCCGCCAGCGTCAGGTATCGACTGAATAGCTGAGGCGGCAAGCCATGCCCCTAAAATCACTATAATAACGCCTAACAGCGTAATGTTAATGACGATTAACCTTCTAAGCCTTTTTTTACGCTTAAGCTTGTCCTGCTGATGTGACTCGGACCTTGATAACATAGAAGATGTCTCCTCCTTGATGGAATAAAATACAAAAGACTTCTTCATTATATCAATCTTCGGTCTATGATGGGGAAACTATTATTCCGCTGCTAGAATCGCTTGAGCCGCTTCTTTGCCTTGTCTAATACAATCCGGAAGTCCAACGCCATCGAAAGCCGCACCCGTCACCCAAATGCCCGGCAGCTCCTGTCCAAGTCTGGAGCGCAGCCGTTTCATATTATCGACGTGTCCTACAGGATATTGCGGCATTGAACGAGGTAATCGCGTAATTTCGGTAAATAGAGGTTCAGACGTAATGTCCATCGTTTTCTTTATGTCAATTCGGACAGCCTTAAGCAGCTCCTCGTCCGACAGCTTGACGCTTTCCTCGTCCCCCGACCGGCCAACATAACAGCGCAGCAGCACCTTATCCTCCGGACTCGTATGAAGCCATTTGTTTGATGTCCATGTGCAAGCCGTTATATGCAATCCTTCCGAGCGGGGAACCACGAATCCCGACCCGTCAAAATCAAGCCCGAACGTCGCTTTGTCAAACGCCATGACCACATTGGCAACGGATACGTAGTTAATCGTCCGCAGCTCACGGCAATCAGCTAGCGGCTCAAGAAGATCAGCCGCATCATAGGCCGGCGCCGTCATGACGATCCGGTCAGCCTGTAATCGTTCGCCGCTATTCAGTACAACCTCATAACGTGAATCCGCCATCCCATCAGATACACCCGAAACTGCTCCGTCTCCTGCATCCGCCTTGCGAATTTCCGTAACCTTTACGCCAAGCCGCTTTTGAGCGCCGCTCAAAGCATCTTCAAGAGCCTTCACCAGCGTCGACAAACCTCCCTTAAACGTAAGGAAGGTTCCTCCCTTTGCAATCGCCGGCAAGGCTGCCGCAGCGGCACTCGTCTTGCGGTTATGCTGCATACCGCGAATAAGACTGCCGTGCTTTCGCTCAGCCGCCGCAAATTGCGGAAACGTCGCCTGGAGGCTTAGCTTCTTCAAATCACCGGCATAAATACCGGCAAGCAAAGGCTCGGCAATCCGCCGCATGACTTGTGTGCCTACTCGGCGCTCCAGGAAGCCCCCAAGCGACTCATCGCCCTGCTCCTTGCGGACAGGCAGCACCAAATCAAGCAGCGCGCGAAGCTTTCCGCCCCATGACAGCAAGCCCGTCATCGCGAACGGTCCAATTTCGGTCGGTATGCCCAGTACTAGACCGGGCGGCATAGGAAACAGTTTGCGGTCATGCAAAATATACGTTTTTTTCGCTCCCGGATTCGTTGTCGTAAGCTCCTCCTCGATACCCAGCTCCTTCGCCAAGTCAATAATAGCAAGCTTACGCGCAAGAAAAGAATCCGGGCCTTTCTCGATGACGAAGCCTCCACGCTGCAGCGTATTTATTTTTCCGCCAAAAACAGGAGCACCGTCCACAATCGTGATTTCGATGTCCTTGCCTAGCCGCTCCGCTTCCCGCTGCAAATAAAAAGCGGAGCTCAGTCCGCTGATCCCTCCGCCAATAATGACAATTCGATCAGGGTTTCCGATTCTCCGCATATCCTTCATTCCTTCCCTTGGCTGTCCAAGGCCTCGATGACCGACTCCGCCAACGTTTCCATATATAATGGATCGCGATTCAGCATCGCGATTCTGTCAAGTGTCATACCTAGTTCCTTCGCTGCTGCCTTCGCTTCAATATCGAGGTCGTATAGAACCTCCAGATGATCCGATACGAAGCCGACCGGCGCAACGAGCACCGCTTTTACACCTTCTTCAGCGAGTGCCGGCAATGTCTCTAAAATATCCGGCCCGAGCCACGGTTCTCTAGTCCGTCCCGCGCTCTGCCACGAAAACTGCCAATCCTTCACATGAGCCGCCTTCGCAACCACTGCCGACGTCTCCAGCAATTGCTGCTCATATGGATCGTCAAGCTCACGGATTTTCTCAGGCAAGCTGTGCGCGCTGAACAGCACTTTAACCCGCTCTTCACCATCCGCTGCCTCGGATAAGCGGCTTAAGCCGTCTACCACCCGGTCCGTGAGCGCCTTGAGCAGCTTCGGATGCATATGATATTGTTTGACGAATGTCATCTCAACACCAAGCTCCGCTGCCTTCTCCTGCGCACGCTTCATGTAGCTTCCAACGCTCATCGTCGAAAAATGCGGAGCGAGCACGATACCTACCGCTTGCGTAATGCCGTCCTTCGCCATTTGCTCCACGCCGTCTTCAATATACGGCTTCGCATGCTTCAAGCCTTGGTAGCAAACGAATTGACCCGGAGCAAGCTGCTCCAGCTTGTCCTGTAAGCCGGCTACTTGGCCGTTCGTATTTTCCCGTAATGGGAATACGCCGCCTACAATAGCTTCGTACCGTCCCTTCAGCTCTGCCAACAGCTCAGGCGTTGGTGCATGGCCGCGCCGTATATGCGTATAATACGCTTCTACGTCGTCCATCGACTCCGGTGTGCCGTAGGACATGACAAGCACGCCAGTCTTTTTCATTTTTGGCTCAGACATGACTGGCCTCCTTCTGGCCCCGCGCTGCGATTGCTTTCTCTGAATACGAATGAACGAAAGCGGTCAATTCAGCCAGCTTCTCAAGCGACGCTTCAGGAAATAAGCCGTGTCCCAGGTTGAATATAAAACCCGGTTCCTCAATACCGCTATCAATGATTTCTTTGGCATACGATTCAATGACGCTGATCGGAGCGGTTAGAATGGTTGGATCCAGATTGCCCTGCACCGCGAAACCGCCACCCAGTCTCCGTCTGCCTTCTTCGATCGACACGCGCCAGTCAAGCCCAATGACATCAGACTTCAAGCTGAGCAGTTCTGGCAGCAGCTCTCCTGAGCTTACGCCCGGGAAATAAATTTTCGGCTGCGGCAAGTCCGAAAGCTCCGCAAAAATCCGTTCAATCGTCGGCAGAACGAACTGCCTGAAATCTGCCGGTGTCAGCGCGCCTACCCAGCTGTCGAACAGCTGAAACGCTTTTCCGCCCGCCGCCATATGCGCGCGCAAATAAGCAATGACCATATCGCCAAGCTTCCGCATCAGCTCATGCCATACTTTAGGCTCGCTGTACATCATTTCTTTCGTGCGCAAATAATTTTTCGAAGGTCTTCCTTCAATTAAATAGCTGGCAATCGTAAACGGTGCGCCGGCGAACGTAATAAGCGGCACCTCAAGCTCCCGATCCAGTATGCGAATCGTCTCGAGCACATGTCCTAAATCGCCCTCAACGTCAATCGGCTTCAGGCGGTCAACGTCAGCGGCTGAGCAGATTGGGTTATGGATGACAGGCCCAATGTTGGCCACAATGTCAAAATCAATACCGATCGACGCAACCGGATTCATAATGTCTGAATACAAGATAGCGGCATCGACGCCCAGCTTGCGGACCGGCATCATGGTCACTTCTGCCGCCAGCTCCGGCTGTTTGCATATTTCAAGCAACGAATATTTTTCTTTTATTTTGCGATAATCAGGGTCGTACCGTCCTGCCTGTCGCATGTACCATACAGGTACCCGATCTACTTGTTCCTTCCGGCAAGCCCGTATGAAACGGTCGTTATAAGACATCCCCGTTCCCCATTTCTATGAATTTTCCTATGCTACCATTATGCCCTTTTTCATCAGACCTAACAACCGCCGCTTATCGTCTTCCTATGACAATAGTATGACAATCAGCGTCTGCTTGCATGAAGAGCGAATGAAAAAATCCGTCAATTTCCCGTTCTATTTACTATAACGGAGCCGAGCGCGTAGCGGCCGTCGGCCCGCTTGCCGTCATTGGCGAACTCTACCCCCGGTTTTCCGGTTTCCGGATCGAGAATAGCAGCGTTGACGGTATACTCGCCATTGGGTATAATTTCCGGGACAATTAGCTGTGCCGAGGCATTGTGAGTTCCAGGCAGCCATTTGCGGATATCGGTATCCGTCTTGGCGGCCGCTACGATTTGCCCATTTTGGTCGCTAAGAGTCAATTCAACCGGCCACCGGAAATAAAATGGCGCTACTCCCCGGTTCCTCACTTCAATCGTCATATTCAGCACGCTGCCTGCGTCCACTTCCGCCTCGTGTGACTCCTTGGTGATGACGAAACGATAACCGATCGTCTTCAGAAACCGGTCGATGTTTTCCTGCAGCTCACCGCCCGGCTCCTCGAGCGAAGGAGCGTTCGGTCCCATCCATGTGACGTGCGTCAGTCTAGCCTGACGCAGCGTCTCTTCGATAGCCCCGTCGCGCAAATACTTTTTCTCGTCCGCAAATTCTCCGCCGCTAGGCGCCTTAGTCCAGAAGTTCGGCATAGCTGGCTCCTTCTCCTGCGTAAGCCACGACGTGTAGCCTTTCGTGTACCAGCTCAGAAATCCGTCCACCGTCGCGTCCCGTTTTCCGAATGCATCGTTATACAGTCCAAGCCCGTTCTTGGCCGCAATCGCATGTGGTCTGCGCATTAGCAGCGGTTTTTCCGTAAAGTATTTTATGTAATGTCCCGCATATTGGTCAGAAACTGAACGCTTTGGAAATGGAATACGCGCTTGTCTATCGTTCCGCGTATGCCACTCGCCCCAATGGCCCAAGCTTCCAAGCTGAATAAAGGCAATAAGCGGATCATTATTATATCGTTTTGCCAATGCGGCAATAAGCCGTTCATGGCCCCGGATCAAAGCGGTTTGATTATAATCCGGGCTATACCCCTTGCCGTAATCGGTGTTATACCTGGTGCCTTTTTTCCCTGATTCGGCGTATAGCCAATCCGGTATGTCCATATGGGCGTCCTCTCTCGGGTAATCCAGCACCACCCGCACGACTATCTTTACGCCTTTCTCCTTCCAATAGGCAAAATTATATTTGCGCTCGATCTCATCAAACGCATATTTCCCTTTCGAAGGTTCAATCTCGCGCCACGTTAAATTGGCATGCGCAAGCCGGAACGGCTGCTTCGCATCGACATACTTGGCATCGACCGCAAAACCCATATAAGGATTGGACAGCACTTCATCCGTTTCAGCGGGAAAGAACGAAACTAGAGGAATCGGCGCTTCCGCATATAGCCCTCTGCCTATTAGAAGCCCGATCGCACTGAATAAAATAACGACAAAAACAGCCAAAAACCCGTGTTGCTTCGACATCAAGCGCCCCCCCCTTTTATAATCGAAATCTATCAAATCGACATCAAAACATAATCAACCGTGGATAATTATACCTAGTTATTACTTTCCTATTCAATCAACTTAGGCCTTTTGTTTTATTTTATACTATAATATGAGATAATAATCGATATAGACAGGTCGATTTATCCAATAAATAGTTTGCCGAAAATGCTATGATAATAGCGAATCATGTCGAACACCTCTCGTGTACTGGAGTGATTATGGATGAGAGTGCTTATAACGGGCGGATACGGCTTTATCGGCTCCTTCGTAGCAGAGCGGTTTAGTAAAGAAGGTTACGAGATTTTCATTTTAGATAATTTGTCTACAGGTAACAAACGAAATGTCGATTTCAAACATAAATCTTATATTCTATCAGTCGAAGATCGCAACTGTGAAGAAATATTCCGCAATAACCGCTTTGATGCCGTTATTCATTTGGCCGCGCAGGTAAGCGTAGCCGCCTCAATGGAAAATCCGAGAGAAGATACGAAATCCAATGTCCTCGGCCTATCCAACATGCTCGTATTATCTCACAAATATGGAATTAAAAAGTTTATTTTTGCTTCTTCCGCTGCCGTATACGGCATGAACGGCCAGCTGCCGTTTTCCGAATCAGCGCCATGCAGTCCAATATCGCCTTACGGCATCAACAAAATGATCGGAGAAACCTACTGCTTGAAATGGCAGGAAATTTACGGTTTGGAGACGCTTAGCTTTCGTTTCTCGAATGTGTACGGCCCTCGTCAGGACAGTCTCGGCGAGGGCGGGGTCGTATCCATTTTCATGGAGCGGGCGACAGGCGGCAAGGAGCTGATCGTCTTCGGCGACGGCGGGCAGACTAGGGATTTTATTTATGTGGAGGATGTGGCCGATGCGATTTACCGTGCCTCCTATTCGGATCTGACCGGCGTCTACAACCTGTCCACTAACACCGAGAACAGCGTGAACGATCTGATCGAATCGCTGCGCAGCTTGCACGGTACAGCGTCCGTCTCTTATCGTGATCTCCGCCAAGGTGATATCTACCGTTCAGCACTTGATAACGCGCGCATCGGAAGGGACCTCGATTGGGCGCCTAAGTACAGCTTCCAAGAAGGTCTTCACCGTACCTATGATTGGTTCAAAAACGTGCGCACACCCGATGAAAAAATAGCGAAGCCGGACAACGAAAACCCTTCCCTTTTTAGCCGTGCCGTGAAAGCAATAATCCCGTACGCGGAAAATGTGCTGGCGTTCGCTCTTGCGGCGTGGTTGACGTTCGCAATCGAAGATACGCAATACAATTTTATCGATATCAAGCTTATCTATATCATTATAATTGGCATAATTTACGGAAATCGTCAATCTATTGTGGCCGTTGCCTTATCCATCACGCTTTATACATACCAGCTGCTAGAAAACGGGTACGATCTAATCTCGCTGTTTTACGGCACCGACCTCTTCTTTCAGATCGCTATATACCTGTTCATTGGACTGGTCGTCGGATACTCGATCGATCGGAGAACAAACGCATTAAAAAGCAAAGTGCGGCAGCTTGCTGCGCTCCAAGAGAAATATACATTTTTGAATGAAGTTTACGAAGAAACGCGAGTCGTGAAGGAAGAGCTTCAGCAGCAAATTATGAACAACGGCGACAGCTTCGGCAAAATTTATTCCGTCACCAAAGAGCTGGAAAGTCTAGAGCCCGAGAAAATTTTCACATCCACCGTAAGCGTCGTTGAGTCTATTATGAAATCCCAAATGGTTACGATCTATACCGTTAATAAGTATAAGAACTACCTGCGGCTAGCAGCACGTTCAAACCGCAAAGACTTCGAAGCGCCCAAATCGATAAAGGTTGAAGATTATCCCTATATCAAGCAACTGCTCGGCAATAAAAAGATCTATATTAACAAGGAACTTCATGGGGATTCTCCGCTGCTTTCAGCTCCGGTATTAAGCAACGGAGAAGTGGTTGCCGTCGTGTCGCTGCACGGAATGAAATTTGATAATTTTTCACTTTATTATCAGAACCTGTTCAAAATAACCGTCGACCTCATCTCCTCCTCCTTGTCTCGTGCGCACTCTTATGTAGAGGCAACCGGCAGTCAGCGTTACCTCGAGGGCTCGCAAGTGCTGAAACCTGATGTGTTCGCTGATATACTCGCCAGTAAGAGACTGGCCAGCAACAAGCATGGCGTTGAATTCGTACTGCTCTCCGCCGGTTCGGCGGCCGATGTCCCGCCGGATCTTGCAAATCAAATTTTCCGCTCGCTGCGGGAAACCGACTACCTGGGTCTTGGGCAGGACGGACAACTTCTCATCCTTCTGAGTAATTCCGGTCAGCAGGATGCTGAGTTCGTGCTGAACCGATTCTACAGAAACGACATCAAATTGGACATCGTGAAAGAGGATTTGCGCTATGCTTGATCTGATTTTTATCTCTTACTTGCTCTTATGCAGTTTCTTTCTAGGAATCTATCACAGAAAAGACAAACGGGAGTGGCTGCTCCGCTTCGTTCTCGCCTCTGCGCTTCCGGTAATCGGTTTCCTGCTGCCGTTATTTTGGCGGAGAAGGTGGCATAATCGGAACGCAAGCCGCGCAGCCGCTCGCATTGCCGAATTGGATGTGGCCGTTTCTATAGGCGATTTGAGCGGGCATACCGGCGTTTACAGGAAACCTGAAACCAAGAAAGAAATGAACGTCGTGCCGCTTGAGGAAGCGCTTCTCGTGAACGATTTGCCGACTCGGAGACGCATCATGATCGATCTGCTGAAGCAGGACTCTCTGGAATATCTCGAGGTACTGCGACTTGCGGTCAGCAACGAGGATACGGAAACATCCCATTATGCCGTCAGCGCAATTATGGAAATCAAACGCAAGCTGACGCTGACGCTGCAGGAGCTGTCTGTCAAATATGAAGACAACAAGCATGACGCTTATTTGCTTTCCTCTTACGCAGACGTCCTGAAAAGCTATATGAGAAGCGGCTTCCTCGATGACCGGACGATGCTCAAACATAAGCACACCTACGCTGAGGTGCTAGGGAAGTTGATCGAAGCAGCTCCCGATGCGGCCGGTGCTTATGCGGAAAAGGTGGAAACCGAATTGGACCTTGGCGAATATGCCGCAGCCGAACAGACGGCCAAACGATTTCTCGAGCGATTTCCGCACAGCGAGGATGCCTATCTCGGCTTGATGAACGTTTATTTTACTCTACGGTCCTCTGAGCAGTTGAAGCAGACGCTGGAGCAATTGAAGCGGTCATCCATCCGTTTATCGAGCAGGGCGATGACCACAGTCCGATTCTGGTCGGAAGGAGGATAGCATGAAACCGAAAATCAGATTAAACCGTAATGTCTACCTTATCATCATCGGCGTCGTGCTGCTGGCAATAGGGGTGCAAATCACCCATTCCCAGTTTGTTCTGCAGTTCAGCAGCAACGATCAGATGAATAACAGCGTAAAACAGTGGAAAAAAGCTGTTGCAAGCGGCCCTGCATCCTCACCAGCCGGTCCGCCTTACTGCCTGGCGTTTGATGGCGCCAATGAATTCAGCGTCAAGGTGAACGATCAAGCGCTGCATGTGCTTCAATATATGAAGAAGGCTGTTAAAGCCATTGATATCCGACAAGGCCTGCTGAACCTTTCAGGGTGCGAAGCGGTGCTCGTGTCCGTGCAGCAGTTGGGTCTGCTTGGAGAGACGCAGACGCTCGCCGATTATGTCAATCAGGGCGGATACGCTTTTTTTATGGTGAAGCCCGAGCAGGACGACGCTTTTTTCCGATTGTACCGGAAGATGGGAATTCTTGATGCGGGAGAAATTGCCGATACCAAGGGCATTAAGCTCACCTCTAATGTTCTGATAGGGGAGAAAGGGCTTTTCATTGATGATACTTTCGTCTCCAACCCGGTCATGAGCGTCAACTTGGACGAGAAAAGCAGGGTGCATGCCACAACGGCGAGCGGCATGCCGCTCCTGTGGGATTACCCGTACGGCGAAGGGAAGTTTATGGTGTTGAACGGTACCATGCTTCAGGAAAAAATTAACCGAGGCCTGCTCGCGGGAGCCGTTTCGATGCTGCAGCCCGATTTTATCTATCCGATATTTAATTCAAAAATGATGTACATCGATGATTTCCCCGCCCCGATCGGCAAGTCAGTCGACGCCGCCATCTACCGCGATTACCGCAGGGACCGGCCAGCCTTCTTCCGGGATGTGTGGTGGCCCGACATGCTCAAAGCGGCAAAAAGGTTCGATGTCAAATATTCTGCCGTACTGATCGAATCCTATAACGATGAGATTACGCCTCCATTCCGATCTCCGAAAGATGCCGACGAAGAAGGACTCATCTCTTATGGGCGCGAGGTGCTTAAGAGCGGCGGCGAAATCGGCCTTCACGGCTACAATCACCAGTCGCTCGTTCTATCGCAAGAGGTCGCGGACGAATTCGGCTATAACGCATGGCGAAATGCCGACGATATGGCGAAAGCGATTGAAGAAGTTGTCCGTTTCGCGAATACGGCTTTTCCGAACTATACGATGCTGACTTACGTTCCCCCTTCCAACGTGCTTAGTCCAGAAGGCCGGGAAGCGCTCAAGAAGGGCTGGCCTGATATCGCGGTAATATCATCACTATACGGCGAGGACGCAACCGGTCTTTCTTACGTGCAGGAATACGAGATTGCAAAGGATGGCATTCTCGAGATGCCGCGGGTAACGTCAGGCTATTTGGAAGGAAGCTTCGGGAGATGGGCAGAAGCATGCACGATGACCTCGCTCGGCATTTTCTCCCACTTTCTTCATCCCGACGATTTGCTCAATACGGAACGCAGCCGCGGCTTGAACTGGGAGAAGCTGTATGAGAAATATTCAGACATGCTGGCCCGGCTGGACAAAACATATCCGTGGCTAAGGCCAATGACTTCAACGGAAGCGGCTGTCGGCATGGCGGAGATGCTTTCAAGCAGCGTCGATTGGAATCGCAGCGAACAGTCGCTGCACGGTTCGATTCAACCTTATCGAAGCGAGGCGTTCTTCATATTCCGGACGGAAAAGACGATAAGATCGCTTGTGGGCTGTACAGTCCGCAAAATCGACGAAGACACTTATTTGATAACCGCTGACAGAGCGGAATTTGAGATTGAATTAGGTGATTAACTACAATGCGAATTTGCATCATTGCGGAGGGCTCGTACCCTCACATAACCGGCGGCGTGTCAAGCTGGATTCATTCACTGGTCTCCAATATGCCGGAGCACGAATTCGTTATCTTCGCCATCGTCGCAAACGAGAAGCAGCGCGGCCAGTTCAAATACACGCTTCCTCCCAACGTTTCAGAGGTGAAGGAGATGTTTTTGGATGCGTATTTGCGCGAGCATGGAGAAAGCGGTCACCGCTTTCGTCTATCAGAAGCCCAACAAAACGCATTCCGTTCACTGCTCGGCGCTGGTGGTGAAGTCGAATGGAGCGGCATCTTCGACCTGCTCCGGGCAAAAAAGCTGCGAGCAGTGGCGGATTTTCTTATGAGCAAGGATTATTTTGATATTCTGGTCGAGCTTTGCCAAGCAAAGTACGCCCAAGTTCCGTTTACTGAAATGTTCTGGACGGTGCGTTCTATGATCCTCCCGCTCTTCCAGACCATTCGCAGCGACATCCCGAAGGCTGACTTGTACCATAGCGTATCGACCGGATATGCCGGCGTCGTCGGCGCGCTCGCCAAGTATTTATACGGCAAGCCGTATGTGCTAACCGAACATGGAATCTATTCACGCGAACGAGAGGAAGAAATCATTAAAGCGGACTGGGTCAAAGGCTACTTCAAAGATTTGTGGATCGAGTATTTCTACCGGCTTTCCGAAGCCGCTTACGAGTACACCGACGAAGTGATCACCTTGTTCAACCGTAACCGGGAAATAGAAATCGAGCTTGGCTGCGACGAGAATAAAATCAAAATCATTCCTAACGGCGTCAATGTATCCGACTATGCTGAAGTCGCTGGCCCTCCGGGGGAAGACAACAACAAAATCCGCTTAGGCGCCATCGTTCGTATCGTACCTATCAAAGATATCAAGACGATGATCCAAAGCTTTGTTCTCGTAAAGCGCGAGGTACCGGAAGCCGAGCTGTATATTATGGGTCCGGCCGAAGAGAACGAGGAGTATTATGCGGAATGCCTGCAGCTGGTGGATACGCTCCAGGTTACAGACGTCATCTTCACGGGCGCGGTTCGGATCAAAGACTATCTCGGCCGGATGGACATTATTTTGCTCTCCAGCGTCAGCGAAGGCATGCCTCTCGCCGTTCTGGAAGCGATGGCGGCGTCCAAGCCGTGCGTAACGACAGATGTAGGCAGCTGCAAAGAATTATTGCAGGGGCTGGACGACGGGATCGGGCCTTCCGGAATCGTGGTACCGGTCATGCATTACGACCAGATGGCGTCAGCGATCATTAATTTATGCAAAAACCGCAACTTGCGTGAGGAAATGGGCAGCAACGGGCTGTTGCGCGCCAATGCCTTTTACACACGGGAAAAATTTATTGAGAGTTACCGCCAGCTGTATGCGGATTACAAGGAGGGGAAACGATGGCAGGCATCGGCTTTGAGCTGAGAAAGCTCTTTAACGGTCATGGACTGTTGAATCATTTTATAGCATATGCCTACTCGTCACTGACGACTATTGGACCGATGCTGCTTTGCATGTTCATGGTCGTAGGCATGCAATGGCTGATGACGCTATCCGGCGTATCATTTCTGGAGAAGGAGCTTTTCCTGACGACAATCGTCTACTGCTTCATCTTCTCCGTATTAATTACCGGCGGGCTATCGATGGTGCTGACCAGGTTCATCGCAGACATGATGTACTTGAAAAAGTATGAGCACCTGCTCTCTTCCTATTACGGCTCGATGGCTGTTTGCCTGCCCATCGGAGCGCTAGCCGCTTGGCTGTTCCTGCGTGGAATGCCGGTCGGAACCGGCTATAAAATAGTTACTTACTTGCTGTTCTCGGAGCTGATCATCATCTGGCTGCAAACAGTCCATCTGTCTGCGCTCAAAGATTACAAGCGGATCGTGAGAAGCTTTCTGATTGGCGTTTTCTGCGCGACGATCGGAGCATGGCTGCTGCTTTACTATACGCCTTATGACAGCGCCGCTACCGTGCTCACCGCGATTGCCGCCGGCTTTTTTATCGTGGTGCTTCTGTCTGCCGTACATTTCGAGCAATTTTTCCCGCCAAAGCAAAGCCGGATTTATTGGAGCTTTCTATCCTATCTCGGCAAGTATCCGTCGCTGTTCTTTATCGGGACGTTCTTCTACACAGGCGTTTACATCCACAGCTTCGTCTATTGGTTCGGACCCGAACAGTTCCGCGTCGCCGGGCATTATGTCATTTCGCCATTTTTCGATTTGCCGGTCTTCTACGCTTATTTGACCGTTATTCCGACGCTTGTTACGTTCGTCGTGTCGGTTGAAACGTCATTCTATGAGAAATTCCATGCCTACTACGACAAAATATTAAACGGCGGCACGCTAACCGACATTACGTTAGCCAAGAAGGAAATGCAGCGCACACTCATTCAGGAAATCAGCTTCATCATGGAGGTGCAGCTTCTGTTTACCGTCGTATCACTCGCACTTGGCATCAAGATTCTTCCGTCAATCGGCTTCACGATGGAACAGTTTTATGCGTTTACCATTTTGGTGCTCGGTTATTTTCTGTTCATTACCGCCTTTATTGTCATGCTGATGATGCTTTACTTCGATGACCGCAAGGGTGTGTTGATTCTTAGCGGCCTGTTCGTCGCCTTGAATGCCGTGCTTACGTTCTGGACAATGCATAAGGGCTACCACGGGCTTGGCTTGTTTCTCGCAGCGCTGCTGACCCTTGCTGCGGCGCTCGGCAGGCTAATGCTGTACGTACGGAACATCGATTATTATACATTCTGTTCCCAGCCCATTACCGCTCCCCGAAAATCGTCTTTCTTTCGGCGATTGCGCGGCAAAACGTCGACGACCGCCGTGCTTCTCGTTGGAGTTGCCGTGCTGCTGTCCGCCTGCTCGGACAACAGCAACGCAGACATTCTGGCTGACGAAAACGACGTTAGTTCAAACGCGCCTAGTGTTGTACAGACAAACGGCTTAACCGAAGACAAAAAGCTCTATGAGCGCGACAAAGACACGTCGGTCGTACCGATGTACATCACCGTCCTGCAGGAGGACCCGGATAAGGACCAGCCTTTGTCATGGTATGAGCTCAACCGGATACGCGAACGCATGGAGGAAGGCGACTTGAAGATCATCGTCCAGGAGGGCGCGGCCGATGGCAGCGGGCCGAAATCCGGCATGTTTGGTTACGGCGCGACGGATGCGAATGGAATGATCAGCCTGCGCGGCAATTCGTCAAGGTATGCCTCGCAGCGATCTTACAAAATCAAACTGAACGATCAGGCTGGCCTTTGGCATGATCAGCGGACGCTTAACCTGAACAAGCACTCATTTGATCCATCTCGAATCCGCAACAAGCTTAGCTTCGATATTTTCGAGACGCTTCCGAATATGACTAGTCTTCGCACGCAGTTCGTTCATTTATATGTCAGAGATTTGTCCGAAGGCGGCAAGACGGACAAGCCGTTTGAGGATTATGGCTTGTATACTCATATCGAACAGCCGAACGAAACCTTTCTGAAAAATCATTGGCTCGACCCGTACGGCCAGCTTTACAAAGCGGTTATGTTTGAGTTTTTCCGTTACCCAGAAGAAATAAAATCACAGTCTGATCCGAATTACGATAAAGCATTGTTCGAGACGAGACTCGAAATTAACGGGCGCGAGGAGCATGAAAAGCTGATCGCGATGCTGGACGACGTAAACAATATGGCGATCCCAATCGACGAGGTGTTCGAGAAACATTTTGACCTCGACAATTACTTAACGTGGCTCGCAGCCAACATTTTGATGGACAATATGGATACGTCTTCACAAAACTTTCTGCTCTATTCGCCGCTCAATTCGAGCAAATGGTACTTTCTCTCGTGGGATTATGACGGCGGATGGGAACGTCCGCGCGATGCGATCGACATTAACAGCTACCAAAGCGGAATAAGCAATTTTTGGGGCAACAGACTGCACAACAGGTTTTTCCGCAGCCAAGAGCATGTCCGGATGCTGAAGGACAAGATCGACGAGCTGTATGTGACTATTAATAACGATTCTATCAGAAAAATGCTGGAGCCTTTGCGCGGCGTCGCCGAGCCGTTCATCAACCGGAAGCCCGACATCAACTTCATGCCGATTGATGTCGACGCGCTGAATGAGGAATATGAACAGATCGCTGGAGTCCCCCTCCGATCACTGGAGCGTTTTAAAGAGGATGTGGAGAAGCCAAAGCCATTCTATCTCGGAGATGTCGCGAGCAAGAGCGGCAAGCAGACGTTCGTCTGGGATCCGGCATTCGACCTGCAAGGCGACGATGTCCTTTACGACTTTACGGTCTCGAAAGACCCGGCCTTTAATCAAATCGTCGAGAATCGGCAAAATTTAGAGAGTACAACGGCTGAACTTCAGCTCTCTCCGGGCACGTATTACTGGAAAATAATCGCTCGCGACAAGCAAGGGAATCAACAGGTCGCATTCGATATTTATTACGACATGGAAGAAACCCCCTATTACGGAGTAAGGGAAGCGAAGGTGGAGTAACATGAAATTTCTCGGTCGAAAGCTGCGGCATGAGCTGAAATATTATTTGCACCCGCAGGAATATTTAGCGCTGCGGCAGCGCGTAGCCGCCCTGCTGCCTCTCGATTCCCACGCGACCGGCGATGACGGCTATGGTATCCGCAGCCTATATTTTGACGGTCCACAGGACAGCGCCTTGTTCGATAAAACGAATGGTATCTTCCGCCGCCACAAATACCGTATCCGTATATACAACGGCAGTGACCGGATGATTAAGCTGGAGCGGAAGAATAAATTCGGAGAATTCGTCAACAAGGAATCAGCAAGCCTTGGAAGGGATGATTACAATCAGATTTTGCAGGGGGATGCATCATTTCTGCGTTCGTCGGCTATTCCGATGGTGCAGGATTTCTACCGTGCGTTAGTACATGAAGGATATCGTCCAACAGTCATCGTCGATTATACTAGGGAAGCCTACGTGTATGAGCATGGGGATGTCCGCATCACCTTCGACAAAAGACTGGCCGCCGGGATTAATACGTACGATCTGTTCGATTCGCATCTCATAATGACGGAAACGCTGGATCCGACGCGTACGATTTTGGAAGTCAAGTTCAACGAATACCTGCCGGAAATGATCCGTCTGCTGGCCAGCCCGCATACCAGCAACCGGTCGGCCATCTCGAAGTACGTCATTTGCAGGGAAATGGCCAAGCAACATTTCAAACGATAGAGGAGAAGCACATGGGAGAGACCGTTAACTTTCAAGATCTATTCAAGAAAAGCATGCTTCATTTAGATTCGTTCCGCAGCATCTCGTATATTGACGTGCTGATCGGTCTTATAGCCTCGTTCAGTATTGGACTGTTCATCTTCTTTATTTATAAAAAAACATTCCGGGGCGTCGTATACAGCTACAACTACAATGTGACATTCGTGCTTATGACGATGATTACAGCGCTCATCATCATGACAATCAGCACGAATATCGTCCTGTCGCTTGGCATGGTCGGCGCGCTCAGCATCGTCCGTTTCCGGACAGCTGTGAAAGACCCGCTCGACATCGTCTACATGTTCTGGGCGATTTCCGCAGGCATCGCGTCAGGCGCCAAATTGTACCCAATCGCCTTGATCGGGTCGCTCACGGTCGGTCTTGCTTTGCTGTGGCTTTCCAGGCGAAAAGTACGGGAGCAGCCATATCTGCTCATCATCCGCCATTCGGAAGTCGCAATTTCAGATGTTCGATCCCAGCTCCGCAAGCTGAACTATACGCTCAAGTCGAAGACAGTCCGCAAAGATTACATCGAAATGACGATCGAAATTCGTCTAAGGGATGACAACACGGCGTTCGTGAATGTATTGTCTGCCATTGAAGGCGTAAATGACGTCTCGCTTATTAATTATACCGGCGATTACGCGCAGTAGCACTTATGCTATACTATTGCTATGGAACAGTGGAAAAAAAATCTAATCGTGTTGTGGTTCGGTCAATTTCTTGTTATGGCTGGGATGACGATGGTCATTCCTTTTTTGTCTCTCTATTTGCAGTTTGATTTAGGTTTAACCGATAAACACGAGATCGGCCTTTGGGCAGGAGTTATTTTTGCCGGCAACTTTGTCACATCATTTATTTTCCAGCCGATTTGGGGGAAGCTCGCAGATCGCTACGGCCGCAAAATGATGCTGCTGCGCTCCGGCTTCGGCATGGCGATCGTTATGGCGCTGATGGGCTTTGCTACAAATCCATGGCACTTGCTGCTGCTTCGTATGCTGAACGGTACGATTTCCGGCTTTAATCCTGCATCTGTCGCGCTTATTTCGGCAACGACACCGAAAAACCGCATGGGCTTCGCAATGGGGACGATTCAATCCGGCGGCATCGCCGGAACGATACTCGGTCCTTTCATGGGCGGCTTGCTGGCGGATACGATCGGCTTCAGGCCCATTTTTTATTTGACCGGTTCTCTGCTATTTGCAGCGTCGCTGCTTGCATTGTTTGTTGTTAAGGAACCTTTCGACCGCGTCAAAGCAGCTGCCCGTGTGCAGGCTTCCGTTATTGAAGGCTTTCGGCGGCTGAGCCGCATTCCTGAGCTTACTTCGCTGTTCGCGGTCACCTTCCTTATCCAGTTTGCCATGATGAGTCCGATGACGCTCATGCCCCTCTACGTGCAGGAGCTGCACGGTACCACCGCTAACCTTGCGTTCTTTGCCGGCTTCGTCGGTTCGGTTACCGGTCTTTCAAACCTTATTGCCTCCCCGCTGCTTGGCAGGCTGAGCGACCGCGTCGGCGCAGAGCGCGTGCTAGGGGTTGCGCTAGTCGGAGCCTCACTCGCATTCATTCCGCAAGCTTTTGCCGGCACCGTATGGCAGCTGCTGCTTGCACGCTTTGTTCTGGGCATTTTTCTCGGCGGCCTGATTCCTGCCGTTAATGCTTTGATCCGCAAGTACACCCCGGACGGTATGGAAAGCCGGGCATACAGCTTCAACAGCAGCACGCTTGGCCTCGGCAACATGGTCGGACCGATTACCGGCGGCGCCCTTTCCGGCTGGATCGGCATTCAGGGTCTGTTCATCGTATCAGCGGTCATGCTCCTCGTGAACGCCGCATGGGTGTGGCAATCGCTGCTTCGCAAGCGGCCGATCAATAAAAAGGGACGTGCAGGAGAATAACCTTCCCTGCCGTCCCTTTTTGTTGAAGCTTATCCAGTTATCAGCTAAAAATGGCCCGATGACCGGCTACTTTGTAGTTTGCTTTGTAGTTTGCTTGGCTGGCGATAGGTACGAACTTTTCAAACGCAAAGGCGCATCCGTTCGCGGTCATTCGCAAGCCAAGCGGATTCCACCTCAGTTGGAGAATAAGGACTAAGACTGATGCGGTTCGTTATCAATCAATCTCTATTCGAGTATCCCTTCACTGAAAACGCCCCGAGGCTCCGGCATAAGGACGGCTTGCCCAAGGGCGTTATTTTGTTAAGCTTAGGCTTTACTTGACAATTGCAATAGCCAGTCCGTCGTAGCCTGGCAGTACGGTGCTCATGAGACGTTCGTCAGAAGCGATTGTTTCATTAAAGGAACGAACCGCCCGAACCGCTGGTCCTGCTTTGGCTGGATCTGTCGTTCTGCCGCGGAGCAGTATGTTATCGGCTACAATGATCGCCCCCGGCTCAGCCAGCTCGATCGCGTAGTTCAAATAGACCGGATAGCCTTCCTTATCGGCATCAATGAAAAAGAAGTCAAACTTCCTGCCGGCCGACTTCAGCTCTGCCAGGCTTTGCTTCGCATCGCCGACCAAATATTCTACTTTTTCACCTAACCCGGCTGCTTCCATATGTACCTTTGCAACATCTGCATAATTTTGCAGCAGCTCCAGCGAAACTAGACTTCCCCCTGCTCGCAGACCGCGCGCCAAACAAATGCCGCTGTACCCGCCAAGCGCTCCAATTTCCATAATTTTTTGTGCTCCCGACATGGTCACCAGCATCGTCAACAGCCTTCCATAACCGTCAGCTACTGAGATATCCGGCATTCCATTCGCGGCAATACCTGCTTTTACCCGTTCAAGATCAGCGTCTTCCCCGTAAAGCGAATCCACATATTGTTCATTCAGCAACATTATTTTTCTCTCTCCATTTTTACAATTTGTAAAAACAACCTGATTTGTCCTATACTTGATTGTAAGTTTTTGTTCGTGAGGTTACAAGCTTAAGCTTCCTATGCGGTCTTGCTGCCGCTAATTATAAATGAAGAGAGAGTGTAAAATGGAAAAGTTACAGCTAATTGCAACCGCACCGATGGGATTAGAAGCGGTTGTGGCACGTGAGCTGAAGGATTTGGGCTATACCGACCTGCAAGTGGAAAACGGTCGCGTTAATTTTACAGGCGGGCCTATCGATATTTGCCGTACCAACCTATGGTTGCGCACAGCGGGTAGAATTCTTATCAAAATGGGTGAATTTCCTGCTACTACTTTTGAAGAGCTGTTTGAAGGAACGAAAGCGCTGGATTGGCCGACCTGGATTCCGGAAGACGGGGAGTTCCCTGTTGATGGCCGCTCGCAAAAATCGCAGCTCACGAGTGTTCCTGCCTGCCAAAGTATTGTCAAAAAAGCAGTTGTAGAAAAAATGAAGGAACGCTACGGAACGGAGTGGTTTCCTGAAGACGGCGGACGTTACGTAATTGAAGTAACGCTTATGAATGACCGGGCGATGCTCACGCTCGATACGACCGGTGCCGGATTGCATAAACGGGGCTATCGTAAAGCAGCAACGGAAGCGCCTATCCGTGAAACGATGGCGGCGGCACTCGTTCAACTAAGCCGCTGGAATCCGGAACGGCCGCTTTACGATCCATTTTGCGGCTCGGGTACGATCCTCATTGAAGCTGCTATGATTGGCTGGAACATTGCGCCGGGACTGCGCCGCAGCTTTAATAGCGAAGGCTGGCCGCTTATCCCGGACGAGCTTTGGGATGAAGCGCGCGATGAAGCTTTCGATTTAGTCAAAGATGATATACCTTTGCAAATCGCCGGGTCGGATATTGATCCGAGCGCAATCGAAATAGCCGAGGCTGCCATTAAGAAAGCAGGCTTCGGCAAAGACATTAAATTATCCGTGCAGCCGGTCGCAAAAGTAAAGCCTCAAGGCGATTATGGCGTGATGATTACAAATCCGCCTTACGGCGAACGTCTCGGTGACGACCGCGAAGCGGAAGCCGCTTTGCGCCAATTTGGCTTGACCGCGCTCCATTACCCGACATGGTCATTTTTCGCAATCAGTCCGGCTACGACGGTCGAGCATTATTTCGGACGTCCTGCCGACAAGAAGCGCAAGCTGTTCAACGGCCGCATCGAATGTACCTACTATCAATTTTTCGGCCCCCTGCCGCCGCGCGGGAAACGGGATTAACAAGTAAGAAAGGACACGAAGCTTATGTTGTTACCCACTCAAAAGAGTACGGCGCGTCGCGGTATGAGCATGCTCTTGATTGGGCTGGAGCGGCTTAAAGCTGTCGACCTGCTCATGTTTATCTTCGTAATGATGGCCAAGCTTTATATGTTTTCACAATTTCTTGAAATGACCCAAATGTCTATGAATAACATAGACGCTCAGATTGAACTTGGAGCGGTCCTTCTCGTTGTCTTTTGGACGATTTGGTTGCCAGTACGGGGACGAATTATTGCTCTCATCGTCCTTAATGTGATACTGTCCTTTGTTTTATTTGCCGATCTGATTTATTATCGTTACTTTCAGGATTTAATATCGGTACCTGTGCTGCTGCAGTTAAGCCAAGTTGACTCCCTTGGCGGCAGCATCGGAACGCTGCTGCGGATGATGGATTTCGTTCTTTTCGTTGACTGGCTGATCATTATTCCATTTGCGGTTTATGTGATTTGGCGGGGACGCGGGGATTTACTCAATAGTCGCAGCTCATCTAGCCGCACCGCTTCGTTGTGGCGTAAAGCAATCGTACGTATCGTGCTGAGCGCAGTTATTTTCATCACCGGTACGACGCTTGTTTTCAATCATGTCAATGAAGCAAAGCGTACGTGGGCTCACGGTATTTTCGTCGGTGCATGGTGGAACTTATCCATATATAATGTAACGGGCGCGCTTGGCTTTCACGGGTATGACGTTTTTCGCTATGTAAAACAAAATTGGCTGGATGCAGAGACGGTAACTGCTGAGCAATCGGCGGAAGCTAGTGCATGGATCAAATCGCGCGGTGACCTTCGCGGAGCTATGGAGCAGGATCAGCTGTTTGGCGCTTACGAGGGAAAGAACGTCCTTATGGTGCAAGCTGAGGCATTTCAAAACTTTATGATAGGCAAATCCGTCGGCGGTCAGGAAGTTACGCCTCATTTGAACAAGCTTATTCAAGAAAGTGCTTACTTCAGTCAGTTTTATCACCAGACGGCACAAGGCAGAACGTCGGATGCTGACTTCACGGCAAACTGCTCGCTGCAGCCTGTTACGAACGGTTCCGTGTTCATTCAGTACGCTTCCAACGAATTCGACTGTTTACCCGAAACGCTGAAGAAGAACGGTTATTCGACAACCGTATTCCACTCCTATGAAGGCGGATTTTGGAATCGGAATACGATGTATCACAATATGAAGTACGATAAATTTTACAGCTTGAAGCATTTTAATTTGGATGAGAAGGTCGGCTGGGCACTTGGGGACAAATCGTTCTTCAAGCAATCGCTGGACGTCATTTCGGATCAGCAGCAGCCGTTCTACTCGTTCCTTATAACACTATCGAGCCATCATCCGTACACGATGCCGGATACGGAGAAAAAGCTTAACGTCGGCACGCTTAACGGCACAATAATGGGTGACTATTTGCAGTCCATTCATTATGTCGATGCCGCTCTCGGCGAGCTGGTCGAACGGATGAAAGCAGAAGGCCTTTGGGACGATACGATTTTCATCATGTACGGTGACCATGACAATTCGATTAAGGACTGGAAGATGTTTGAGACATTTCTCGGCGAGCCTCTAAATGAGCTGCAGCGGGAAATGATTCTAAAGCAGGTCCCTCTGCTCCTGCATTTGCCGAATGATGAGCATGCAGGCACGTATACGAATGTGGGCGGACAGCTCGATGTAACGCCGACAATCCTGCATTTGCTTGGCATTTCCACGGCCGATCAATATTTAATCGGCACTCCGCTATTGACCGAACAGCCGCTTGACGGCAAAAAGGTCGTTCTGCGGGGCGGCGCATGGACAGACGGCACCGTCTATTATATGCCTTCCAGCGACGGGATCGCCGAGAACGGCAAGTGCTGGAATATCGCCGCTAATACAGCTGTCGATATGAATACTTGCATCGGCGCAGTTGAAGATACGCGTACGGAACTGCTTATGTCCGATCAAATCGTTATGAACAACCTGATCGAATACTTTAAGGAGCATGCCTCCACGGAAGCACGCGTCGATTTCAAAAGCAAAGGCGGAAGCGACGCCGAAACGGCTGCCCGGCAATAAACGAACAACCCGCCCTCAGCCAATGGAGGGCGGGTTGTTCGTTTTCGCAGCTTATTTGCCGTTCTGAGCTAACCAGCCGAGAACATCGTCAATCGTCTTTACCGGCACGATGTTTAAATCAGGAGCAGCACCCCTGGCTTCCTGTTCTGATGCCGCTGGCACGAAGAAAACATCGGCATCGGTCCTGCTGATAGCATAGGCCTTCTGAGGGATGCCCCCGACGAGACCTATGGAGCCATCTGCCTCAATGGTCCCCGTTCCCGCCACCTGTATCCCCTTAGTTACACCGCCCGGCGTCAGCTGATCAATGAGCGCCAACGTTAGCATAGCTCCATGCGACGGTCCCCCGATATGCGCCATATAGCGGTTGTAATTAACGCTGCGAGGTATGTCCAAATGCAGCTCCGTCTGTACCGAGATACCGAATACGGCCCTCTCCGGCGCATCGGCAGAAGCCCTCGTTGGAACCACTACCTGGACTTCGGCGCCGTTCCTCCGTAATGTAACGGACAAAACCTGACCAGGCTTGACTGATTCACCCATATAAGCGGTCATCTCATTTATGGTTTTCACAACATGACCATCCAATTTATCAATAATATCGCCAGCCTTCAGAAGCTGCTCTGCCGGACTATCCTTCACTACCGCAACAACTCGTACACCGTCGGCCGTTATCCCCCCGCCAACTCCCGACTTCTGCATCGCAACAGCAGCAGCAATGCTATTCGCATCTGTTTTCATCATGACGACCTGAGTGTAAGATTCCGTCAGCGGCGGTTCGTCATCCGGTATTTTCTCGAACGAATACAATGGCAGTATCCGCGCATATAACCAATCTGCGGGCACTGCCGGCCTATCGAACACTAGCACTCCATTGATCGTACCGCCGCTCTCTCCGCCTTCTACATGCGCGTAGCGATTCATATTGAGCGTCATGCCGGGATAAGTGACCTCATAGCCTGTCGGCCAAAGGAGAACCGCGAGCATAGCAGCGGTGACAAGAAATGCGGTGCCGCTTCGTTTCGGCATTCTCAAATGCCGCCGGCGCCCCGCTGTACCACCCGTGCCATGCGGTGCAGCCAACGCCTCGCTTAGCAGCATATCCACGAAAATTAACGGAACAGGTGCAACAACATAAAACAGCACAAGGAGCAGCTTATCAGAAGCAAATAATACAAAGCCCGCTCCTGCGAGAGCGAGAGCGCATATAACAAATCGGAGCAGCTGCAGCAAACCGGACAGCGCCTTCGCCGCTCGTGAATGTGAAATCAAACCCGTTCCATTTAACTGGCGGGCTTTCCGTTGCTTCATGGAGCCAAGCCATGCTCCGGCCAGCCAACTGAGAGGAACTAGCGCGAGCACATAGAACATACGATCGATCATCTCAATCCATTGCATGCCTCCGCCAGTCTGAAGCGGAGCCGGCAACCATATGAGCTCCGCGGCAATCAAACAAACGAGTGCAGTTGCCAAACCAAATATATAATAACGAATCGGCTTCATTTATCCAATTGCTATCCTCCTTCGTTTCGCTGATACTGCATCGCTTGACGACAAACGAAAGGCCCGACGATCATTATCGCTGGGCCCTCATTTCTTTTGCAAATATTGACGATCTTCTGATCCGCTGCCTCTGTCTATTAGCTCACCCCGTGTTGTGAGTATTCCGAATATGTAAATCATTATTTCTTCTTTATATAAGGAAGAGCCTTTTCGATGGCTTCATCCTCGGTTGCCGCCTTCACGTAACGACCATTTACAAATATGAATGCGTAGCGGGCGCACGGTCCGCAGTATGACTTGCAGCCGACCCGAATTTCCGCATCGGGCGCCAGCTTCTGCAGCTTAGGCACAATCGTTTTCATCTTCATGTGCTTGCATTTATCACAAACTCGTATATCGTTAGCCATTATTCAACGTCCTATTCCAAAGGTTACTGAAGAAGAATCCTAGTGGTCGCCGTGGTTGCCCTTTGTTGGATTCGTAACGGCAAAGCCTTCTTCCGGCACATAAAAATAATCGATGCGAACGCCGTCCAGAAACTCATTGTCTTTCTCCAGGATCACATCAATTTCTTTGTCCGTCGATACGATTTCGTCCTTGTCTGACGGTACATCAATCGCCATACCGTAATGGGCATGATCACCATGGGAATGAGTAACGTAAACGCGCAGCATTTTACCTTCGTTTTCCGGCTTGTCCAACTCTGCTTTTATAACCTTTGCAGCGTTTTTTGAAATTTTGCAATTCATCGTGTATCCAGCTCCTCTTATTCGTATGCCTTGCGGCAATCATCGTTACTTCATATTATACTTGCTCTCCATTCTACGGGCAAACCATTCCGCAAGGAACATCGTCACAGCGATATCATCCACCGGTAAAAACGGCAACGGCAGCACATCCGGCAAAACCCAGTACAATAGCACAGGCACTGAAAAAAACAGCTTGTCTATAAGTGAAACGTCTCTTGATTTCAACAATTGAAAAATACGGACAAACGTCCGCTGCCAGTGACGCATCGACAGCAATTTACGCATCAGGAATCCCGCCTTTGCTGACATTTGCCACTTATTATACCATATTAGGGCAGCTTCAAGTCATAATCGAAGCGCCTCTAGCAACAGCGGCTGCAACTCCACATAGATGCTGTCAAAGTTGCTCAGCGGCAGCGGATTCTCGCCATAGCCCGCCTCCACCGTAAATCCAGGCCTTCGGTACTGCTGAATGAACCAATCTTTATAGCCCGCATCGCTGCCTGTCAGCTTTACCGGCTTATAGCCGCTTACTTGTCCAAGCTTCCATGCCAGCTGCTCCGCTTCAGCCGGCTCGTAATCACGATAATTCCAGTAAATTTCCCGCCCTTGCGTATGAAGCGCCAAGACAGCATCGAACGCAATCGTCTCTGTAAACCGGGCCATCGCAATCGCCTCGGGCTCGCTAAGCGGATACGGGCCCGGATAGTCACGGGGACCCGGGCCCGCTATTCCACGGCGCTTGCACTCCTCTTCCCAAAAAGCAGGGAACTGGTCGTTCAAATCGACGCCGCGAATATTCGCCTTCCAGCCGCTGAACTGGTCTGAACCGCCGTTCCATGCGATCAGCTGCCTATGCCATGGATGCGACGGCGACGTTCCGCGCTGCGCGAGCTCCACTCCATCCGGGTTGACCATCGGAACGACCCACAGTGTTACTCGATTGCAGAGTTCAACCACCTGTTGGCCGCTTATACGTTCACCGCTGCAGTATGCCGCCGACAAATCCGCCACAAAGCGCATGAGCAAGGCGGAAGTAATCCACTCATTTGCATGAAAGGAGCCGTTCATATGAATGTTGCGCGAACCGGTGCCGCAGCGCAGGGCAAGAAGCGGCTTGCCCATTACGCTCTCTCCGATGACATAAGCCGAAAGAAACGGATATCTGCCTGCAAGTTGTCTGCAGCCTTCCACCAAATCGAGATAGCCATACGTTTGCACCGAATACATAAGGATCGCCTCCAGCTGCGCGAATTTGTTCCTATCATGCTATGCGGTACTGCCCTTGTCCTATGAAGCAAGCGAAAAAAAAGAAGCCGAGCCTGCGGCTGCAGGCTTCGACTCCTTCCTCATTTAGCTTATATGCGGCACTTGCCATACGACGGGCGTCAGCTCAATTTGCTCACCCAGCCATTGCCGGGCGATTGTTTTAAAAACCCGCGATTCACCGCTGCAAAAAAAATGATGCACAGGTACGGTCCCGCCACGCGCGAGCTTTCGTTTGTCCTGCAAAATTGTACTTATCTCACGTGCCGTCTCGTCCGCGGAGCTGATCAGTTTGACGCTCTGACCCATTACCTCGGATATGGTTTCCGTCAGAAACGGATAATGTGTACAGCCAAGTATTAACGTATCCATTGGATAGCTGCGCAAGTGACCAATTGAATCGCGAACCGTCGCATACGTTTCAGGCGAACGGAAGTTACCCATCTCGACAAGCGGTACGAATTTCGGACACGCTTCAGATACCACCAGCACATGCGGTGACAGCTCTCGCAAGGCTTGCTCATAAGCGCCGCTCTTAATGGTCCCCTCTGTTCCGATGACACCGATACAGCCGGTAACTGTCCGCCCGATAGCCGCTCTTGCACCCGGATTAATGACTCCTACGACAGGAATGGCAACTCTTGAACGAATATCCTCGAGTGCAACGGCAGTCGCCGTATTACATGCTATAACGATCATTTTTGGGTGAAACTGTACTAAGTAATCAACAATTTCGCGTGTAAATTTGACTACCTCGTCTGAAGAACGCGGACCGTATGGCGTGCGGGCCGTATCTCCAAAATAAACAATTTTTTCTCGCGGCAGTTGGCGCATCACTTCTTTGGCAACGGTGAGGCCGCCTACGCCGGAATCTAGTATCGCAATCGGTTGCTGCACAAACACACCGCTTTCCTAAACTAAGTGTAATGAATCGAGACAGAATAGCATATGAATACGGGCACAAAAAAGTACCTACATCTTAACTCAAAATCGGACAAGGTTCAAGAAAGCGGAATGTCTAAAAATCCGTCAGTAGCCTTGGCAAATTAAATGTATATGACTTAATATTTAAATACTTTAACTATTAAACACTGAAATGATAAAGAGGTGAACAATTATGCAGCAGGAATCCGGATCGTCATCGGAGCATGTCGTGGAACGATTCCACAAAGCAATGCTAACGACCCATCGCCGGCTCGGATCACTTATTTCACAGAAGCTGGACAATGATTTGACTGGTCCTCAGTGCTTTATTTTGAGCATGATCTCGAAGGAACAAAATATTACCGTATCCCATCTCGCCGGCAAAATGGAAGTAAAGCCGAGCGCAATCACGGTTATGCTCGATCGGCTTGTCAATAACGGATACGCTGAACGCATTCACGATTCGAAGGATCGGCGCGTCGTTCTAGTGAAATGCACGGAAAAAGGCAACGAGGCGCTGCTGCGCGTTAAGGGGGATATCGAAGCGCTCCTTAAGCATCATTTGAAAGAGCTCGATGTCAACGAGTTGCTTCGATTTGTTGAAACGTTTGAAAAGATAGCAGCCGAGCTGTCGAAGGACAATAACGAGCCGCGAACCGACTGACTTCCAATGAGAGAGGAGACCAATCAGAATGGAACATACACAACAAGCGGCTGCACCGCTTAGCTCTTCAGATACCGGCAATAAGCGGGGGATTATTAATTATCGGCTTGCTCATTGCAATGCTATTCGCAGCTCTCGACGGCACGATCGTCGGTACCGCGATGCCAACGATCATTAGAGAAATGGGCGGCTTAGAGCTGATGGCATGGCTTACAACGGCTTACATGCTCACTTCGACGACAATCGTTCCAATTGCCGGCAAGCTTGCCGATTTACTTGGCCGAAAAATGGTTTATGTACTCGGAATTATCATTTTCATCATCGGCTCAGCCCTTTAGCAGCCAACTGAAGGAACGGCTCGTGCCGCTTCTCGGACAGCTGCCTGAGGAAGCGATGCAATTCGCCGATCAAACATCGGCAACCGTTGCTTCGAACCCGCAAGCCATTTACTCGACCCTGCTCGATCCGAAGGTATTAGCTCAATTTCCGAAGGAGCTTACCGAGCAAATGGTGCCCGTAGTGCAAGCAACGCTTATTGATTCGCTTCACATGGTGTTTTGGGTAGGTTTAGTTTTTATTTTGATCGGAACAGCATTAACGCTGTTTTTGAAAAATGTAAAAATCATGCAGCAGCCGAAAGAAAAGAACGAGGCTGAGGTCTCTGAGCCGCAAATGAATCTCATTTAATGAGAATGAGTAAGAGCCGAGCGCCTTCTACTTGAAGCGCCCGGCTCTTTTTTGCTTATGGTCTGCTTTATCTTCGATTACAGTTCCTTTGATGCTGCAGCTTCCGTCTCTCCTGCTTCGAACGCTTCAATCGCACTTGTCTCTTGTTCGCCATCCGGCAATACAATGGTTACTGTAGAATCAGTAACAGCTTCTGAAGCCCCGTTCGCTTTGGTCCAACCTTTAACGCTGCTCACGACGCTGCCAGCCGCTTGCTTCGTTCTGTCAGCAATTTGCACCGCTTGACCGCCGATTTGCTTCGCGATTCGTCCGGTCGTATCACTCACTTGTCCGGCCACCTTCACCGTTGTATCGCTAACCTTTTGTGCGCCTACAGAAATATCTTGACGCAGCTCCCTGCCAGCCTTCGGCGCTAAAAGCAGCGCTGTAATCGAGCCGACAACACCTCCAGCTAATGCACCAAGCAAAAATCCTTTTGTTTGTTTACGTGTTGACATAATAGTCGCTCCTTTCGTTCTTAGAGTGCCCTTCGTCTCTGCTCATTGATTCGGATACGGTAACATGTTCATCTTCTGCAGGCGCTGCCGCCTTTCGGTTAGTTTGCCACAGCTGCCAGGCTGCCATTCCAAGCTCAGCCCATTCAAATGCCTCACCGACTTGACGCTTCGTTGATGACCGCTTCGCATGAAGCTCAGCGGATTCAGATAGTATGGACGTAACACGCTCCACTGCCGATGTCGTATGCGCGATTGCTCCTCCAACCTGCCCGGCCGCTTCGAACAACCGGTTAGCCGATTGCAGCTGACGATGCGCAGCACGAATGGTCTCCTCTGCAGGCTTAACAAGTCCACTTAGCTCCGAACCCAGCTTTTGCAAATCATGCTGCATCGCTTCAGCTGAAGCTTGCATTTGCTTTAGCCTGCCGAGCGCCGACCGCATTGCAAGGAGTATGCCCGTCACCAATACAACAAATGCGACTGCAGCTATAGCTGCGCTCCATGTCATAACCACCCTCCTCTTCCATCAATTGCAGGGCAAAAATCGCTTAACCAGGGCGAATGCCCACTTGCGTAATGACAGTATAAGCAGCATGGGCTCGTCTTGACACAACGTATTGAAACAAAAATAGGTACCTAAGCAGATCACTTTTGATCTGATTAGGTACCTATTGCATAGTCGCAATGATTCCATTAACCGATATGATAACTGCATTTGCCTCCGCCTTTAGCTAAACATTCCGTTCGTTCAACCGGCACGTCGAGCAAAGCTTCAAATAAAGATAGCTCGCATTTACAAGCTTGCTGGTATTTACCGGCAACCTGCGCGATTGGACAATTATATTCATAAAGAATGAAATTACCGTCGCTTTGGCGTTCTATGTCAACCATATACCCGCCTGCATTCTGAATCGCAGCCAGCTCGCTTATTTTCTGCTCCAGGCTTTTGCCCGCCATCCGCGGCTCATAGCGTTCTAGCAGCTTTTTCTTGCGGCCTTCAAACATCCGGTCAATTAGCGCTGCAGTATCCGGGTCATCCGCCAGCTCATCGAGTAAATCCAAGGCGAGAAGATGATAATTTTTTGGAAACAGCTCATCCGCCTCAGCCGTTAGCTCATAGGCATGAAGCGGTCTGCCCATCGCCTGGCGCACAGATACGATGTTCACGCTGCCTTCGCTCTCCAGCGCATACATATGCCGCCGAATCGCCATTTCTGTTAGTTCGAGCTCATGCGACAAATCGCCGGCATTCATTCTGCCGCTCGTCTTGAGCAGCATCAATATACGCTCGCGTGTCGAACCATCCCCTCGAGACTCTACTGTATGACCAGCAGCACGTACTGTTCCGCTCCGCTTCAACCCTTCACCACCTCTGCAGGCTTGATAGCGACATTGTAACGTATTTTAACGTTTTCGTAAATCAAGCAGATACTGCTAATCATTTCTACAGCTCGCGCTCCAAATAACGCTCAACGGATTGCTTGAACGCGGGCAGCAGCAAAGGTAATGTCCTGGTTAAAGGATGCAGCTCGCTTCTCGGCCAGTTGTAATAGTCCTGTACAAGCGGCTTGCGCAGCTTTACAAGCTCAGTCAGCGTTTCCAGCATATGTGCAGGAAATACGTCTTCCGCACCTGTAATTTCGATGATATCCTCGTAGCTGCTGGCATCCCTCATTAGAAACCCGTCAATCAGGAAGCTGCCGATATCAGTTACCGTTTCTATTGCTAGATGGAGCGCTCTTTCTTGCGCCAGCCCTTCCATCATGCTGCCCTGCCAATTAGCGGCAAGCGCTTGCAGCGCCGATGCAATTTCCGGCATTGTATCCAGCCGTTCAGCTATTTGTTCGCGATTCACATAATACATAAATCAGTTCGCCCGCTTTCAGCCTTACTTCTTTTTTTTCGCCTTGCGTTTAAGCCATGCTACCATAATAATGCTGCTAAAGATGATGACAAGCAAATAAGTCAAAATTTCATAAACATCTCTCATGTCGCTCATGTACCGCTAACCTGCCTCTCAGCTTTCGAAATCGACGCTGACGGAAGCTTCGCGGACTTGCAGCATATGCTCGATTACTTTTTTATGTACAGGATGTACTTGATAGGCCTCCAGCGCTTCCATTGATTCGAACTTCGTAATAAGCGCAATATCGTAAGAACGCTCCGAATGCAAAACGTCGGTACCGACCTCAATCGATTTCAGCTCTTCGATTTTGCCTTCCATATCCTTCAGCACCTGAGCGGTGCGCGCAACGTTCTCGGCGCTGTTGTCCTTCAATTTAAAACAAACGATATGAGTAATCATTCGAATTTCCTCCTCTGTATTTGTCGCATGACTTTCGTCCTTTTGTCACATAATAACCTAAGCAGTTGCATTACGGCAATCTTTATGGTGAAGGAGATCGGAACGTTATGCGCTATCCGGTTACAATTGCAGCTACAATTATTGGACTTGCTATATGCTTGTTTAATTCGACGGGCTATGACCCGCACAACTTTGTATTCTTTATGCTTAGCATCCCCGCATGGATCGTCGATTTATTTGTCGACGTGCACGAGGTAAGCGTGCTCTTCATGTATGTGCTGACCATTATCACCTGGGCACTGCTCGGCTTTATCGCCGATATGCTTATCGCACGCGGACGGAGCCGTGACCATAACCGCCGTTCAGCTTAAAAATCGTTCATGTTCATTCCAACAAAAAGGAGCCTTTCGGCTCCTTTCGCTTTTTACCATTCATTACACGCCTACGCCGCTTCGACGATTAGCTTAGATTCCATCGTTTTGTGTCCTATTCCACATGGAATGGAGCAATAAATCCTATATTCGCCGGGCTCGGTAAATTCTAAATCCATTTCTGGATGATCATTGTCCAGAGAAACCTGAAGCTCATCAATATGAATCCCGTGAATACCGCTTTTATTGTGAAGCTTGAGTCTAACCTTGTCGCCTACTTTTACTTTGTACTCTGCTTGGTCAAATACGAAATCGCTTGATGCCTCAACCTTCATTAAAGTCATACCTTCCGGCAGCATGGCAGACTCGTCAACCGGCTTAGCAGGCAGGGCGAATGTGAGCAAATATAAGCCCAGCAACGACGCCGCTGTAAACATAACAAACATAATCCACTTGTGCATTGCTACGTGCTCCCCTTTGCGATCATAATGTCTACCTCTTATATTACATAAGATCGTCCGAAGTTCTCAACCTTAAACTGCGGAAAGAGGGAAAGTTTTTTTGTTTTTTTGACAAATCAATGAACAAATACATATTCAGCGGGACAAATACTGCTTTAACACCCGCTCAGACTCTGCCTTTACAAACCCCCACAGCATAAAAAAACGGTGATGGTATCCGCGGCATACATATTGCGCATGCAGTCCATCCGCTTCGCGTTTCTCCTCGTACACTTTAATGCCCGTCTCGCGAAACTGCCTTCTGATGGCCGCAAGATCAAGCAGCACCCGATCTTGGATACCCCGCAGCATGGATTCATAAAAACGCGGCAGCTTAATGGCTGAAGTGCCGATAACGCGAATATCATGATCTAAAATGCGCATAACTATACCAAGCAACACGTACCGCTTCACCAGTTCGAGCTCATCCTCGGTCTGTATCGGCGGATGCGGAGCTGTCCTCACCCCGCCGCGAGCTTCTTCCTCTTTAGCGGCCATTGCCACCCCTCCAAACCAGAACATCTGTTCTTATTATATCGAGAAGCGGCTCTTTCATGCAAGTACAATTACTGTCAGCCGAAAGTTACTTTTTATCCTTAAGCACTTCGATTATTTTGCGGAGCTGATCCGGCAAAGGCAATCCGATCCGCCCGTAATTTTCAGTGATGGAAATCAACTCGTTCGCAATATAGAAATAGATGGCCGCGCCCATCGTTACATTATTCAGTTCAAGCAAAATATCGATTCGATGAGCGAGCAGAATAACGAGCAGCGTTAAGCCTTTACGCGCCAATCCCCATGCACCGAATATGCTATTCAGTCCTCTTCCTTCTTTAATGGATGCTGTAACGCCTGTAACATAATCGACACCCATCGCAACTATTAATAAGGTTAGCGACTCCACCCAGCTGCCGAAAGCAAACGTAATAACCGAGCCAACCAGACCGCAAAAGGAACACAGCCAGACTAACGGCAATTCTCCCACCTCTCCTTCATTCGAATTTACGATATTATATGCTGAAAAATGGCGGTTGTCCGTCATCTGCCTAAGCCATTCAAGCCATTCTATGAAAGGGGCGCCTGCTTGCTAATATTTTCATATTGGAAAATGCTAGGAAAGATAGTATTGTTTATAAAGCAACATTTCTAATGGGGGTGACAGGCATGCAGTTATTTTTGAAACTTACTGTAAAGCTGCTCCGTTTAAACAATTATTTCGTAGCATTGCTGACGCTGCTGCTCGTATTCATCAGCTCTCTTGTTGCCTTCTTTCTTGAGCCGGAAACGTTCGGAACGTTGTTTAATGCGATTTGGTGGGTCATGACCACGGTAGCGACGGTCGGCTACGGTGACTATTTTCCTAAGACAGTCCCCGGCAAGGTGCTGGCCATGCTGCTGTATGTGTTCGGAATCGGTCTATTGAGTTTATTAATTGGTAAAATATTTGATTCGATTGCTGAAGTGCAGCGGAGAAGGGAGAGTGGGAAGTTGAGATATCAAGGCCAGAACCAGATCATTGTCATTAATTGGAGCAAAAAAGCGCAGCTTGCCATTGAAGATTTACTTGATTCGGATCCTGCTGTCGAGATCATTATTATAGATAACAGCGAAAAGCATCCTTTTGATCAGGCCAGAGTCCATTTCGTAAGCGGTGATCCCACCTCGTCCGATGTGCTTGAGCAAGCTAGCATTCATACTGCACGTTCGGCCATTATTTTTGCCGATCCGCGTATTGACGACTCCTCGCTGATAGACGGCAAATCGCTGCTTATCGCCTCCAGCATTGAACAGGCGGCTCCCGCTGTCCATACGACGGTAGAAATCGTGCTCGAGAAGCATATTCGCAATTTCCGCCACGTACAAGTAAATGATTTTATATTATCCCACGATGCGGTTTCCAGACTCGCAGTCCGTTCTGCGCTGAAGGAAGGTAATGTGGACATATTCATGCAGCTGCTCAGCCGGAAATACGGAGAGGACGTGTTCGAGGTGGAAGTTGATCCTGCATGGACGACATACGGCGACGCCTTCCAAGCGCTGCTGCGCCAAGGGGCAACGCTTATCGCTGATCGCACGGATATGAGCATTAACCGCCGGCTTGAGGCTCCGATTCCAACCGCTGCACGCTTATTCGTCATTTCTAATGATGAAACTATTACGAAGATTCGATCAGAAAGGCGGCTATAACGAATGAATTGCCCGCTTACTTATTTGGAATGGTCCGATCAAGACCAGCGCGTTGTAAGAACGATCACTGATGCGACCGTATCAAGTGACGATATATTCGTTCGCAAGCTGGTTAATGCAACCGTGTACCGCAACGGCCTGTTCGAGCATACGGCGAACGAATGCGAGGACGGCGTGCGCCATCATATTTATGTCAAACCGTACAATGAAGGCGACGATACTGTATATGGGCAAGTGATACGAACCGCGCTTCACGAGTACTGCACGGTCTCTCCGTATATGGAAGTGGAATATTTGCTCTGGAACGGCTATCGGTTTAATCCGTGCGTGCTTGGGCAGCAGCCCCCTGCCAGTCCGCTCGAATTTGCCCGGCTTCTGCTGGACCATTATATCGTCAGCGAAGAACGAACCTATGAAACGATCTATACGATTTACGATATAGACCGCAGCAAAATCGTCGTCTTTTTGAAAGGGGGGAATTTATAAATGTCCGAAGAGAAAACAAATCAACAAATGACCAAGAGCGGACCGCAGGCTGCAGCTTCAGAAGCTGGCGCCAAATTTAGAGCGGGCGGCCAGAAAGTGCTTGCCTTTACCTTAATGCTAACGGTACCGATCGCGCTCAGCGGCTGCAATACCGCAAGCACGGAAGAATGCTACGACTATGACGATAACAACTATTGCGACGATGACGGCTCCAGTTCTTATTATATATCAAATGGTAAAAAGTATAAAAAATCGTCAAGCTACAGTTCCGGCTCCAGCTCCTCTAAAGGCTTCGGCAGCTCGGGCATTAGCGGAAGCAGCGGAGGTTAAACCCGTGCAGCGCGTCATTCCGCTTTCATTAACCCATAACGAGCTGTTTCAAGGCGAGCTTGCCGAGCGCATTCCGTACCATCTCATGTATGGCAAGCAATACTGTCTTCCGTCCGTCACTCTGTATACGCAGCCTGAGTTCGAGGAGCTAAGGACAGCATCAGAAAAGGTCGACCGTCTATATTGGAAAGCATTGCGATTTGCCCAGCAGCATCTGCCGGATGATTTTCTCATCAAGCAATTAGGCATCCATCCTGCCCTGCTGCCGGCGGCGCGCATCGAAACGCCGTTTCATGGCATATCCAGACAAGACTGGATCGTTACCGGGCAAGGGCTGAAATGTATCGAAAATAATACCGACACACCGACCGGCATTCCCGAGACGGCCTTTCTGGGTAATACAATTGTCAGCCGATATACCGCTCTCCGTTCGGCATCTGAGGGAATGCACGGTGCGCTGATGAGCTCTTTCAGCCGGCTCATTGAGCATTACAGAAGTGAAGGTTTAACCGGAACGATCGTTTGCAGCTGCTATGACTGGCACGTTGAGGATAAGTGCAATACCGAATATGTAATGGACATTATTCGCGGGCTTGGTTATTCGGTTATGTTCGTCCCGCTCGATCAGCTTGAAATTGTGCAAGGCGATGGCTTGTACGGCGGCGGCGAACGCATTGACATTTTGTACCGCTTGTACCCGCTTGAATATTTAATCCATGATACCGATGCAGAGACAGGCATACCGATCGGTGAAGCGCTTATGGAGCTGGTCGAGCTGGGCCAGCTCGGATTAATTAATCCGCCGCAAAGCGTCATTACGCAAAGTAAAGGCTTTATGGCTCTCATCTGGGCGCTATTTGAACGCAACGACCTATCATCGGACGTACTCGGCCAACCGCTGTTTGACGATGCGGAGCTTGAGGCGATCCGCACCTACCTGCTGCCTACCTATTATGAAAATACCGTTTTCTTGCAGCAGCACATTCCTTACGTCGCCAAAAGCTATTGGGGACGCGAAGGTAAAGGCACGACTCTCTTCGGAGAGGACGGCGCGGCGGAAACGGAGGAATGGGGGCATCCGAACAACGAAGACGAAGCAGAGGAAACGAAACGGTACTACGGCGAGCAGCCTAAAATATATCAGCAGCGCTTTACGATGGAGGAAGCCTCCGTGCATACGGAAGACGGCTTATTCCATGGTTGCTTGTTAACCGGAGCCTATGTCGTAGGCGGAAGCTTCGCTGGCCTGCTCCCGCGGATCGGCGCTAAAATTACCGGTGATATGGCTTACTTTTGCCCCGCTGCCATTCGAGAGTAGCTGAATGCTACACAAAACTTAAGCCCATGCTTTCGAAGCAAGTTTTGCTTCACAAAACTAAGCCTATGCTTTCGAAGCGAGTTTTGCTTCACAAAACAAAGCCTATGCTTTCGAAGCAAGTTTTGCTTCACAAAACTAAGCCTATGCTTTCGAAGCGAGTTTTGCTTCACAAAACTTTTAGGAGGAACAAACATGAATGAATTTGCCCAAAATGCTGTTAATGTCGGCATCGGCCTTGTTATCCTGCTCGTTATTTTGAGCGTTGGAGCATTCGTATTCAGTAAATTAACCCGATACAACGATTCCGAGGAAATTAACAAGGGCAATCAAGCGGCTGGCATATACATGGGCAGTAAGCTTCTCGGTCTATGTATCATTGTCGGAATGGTTTCGTACAGCTCTGACTCATGGGTATCCATGCTCATCTGGTCCGCCATCGGTATTGTCATATTATGCCTCGTCTATCTCGTGTTCGACTTTCTTACGCCGCGCTTTAAAGTATGCGAGCAAATTGCGCAAGGCAACATGGCTGTCGCCCAGCTGCTTCGCTCCATCATTATCGGCGTATCGATCGTAATCGGTACGTTTCTAATGTAACGGGCATTGATTCTATTGCAGTTAATACAATAGAATCAATGCCAACAGGCCGATCTACTCGCTCCATTGCAGTTAATGCAGCAAATGTCTGTTTTTGCACCCAGCTAGCTCGATATCTGCTTATTCTGTTGTATTTCTGCAATGGGATTGCTGAATTGCGGTCCATTTTCTTTGTTCTGTTGCAAAAAGTACAGTGGATCATTGGATGGACGACGGAATTTGCTTGGTTGGTGGTTCGTTGGCATACTTGAGTTATTGATGATTTGCAAGCATAGATTGGGGCTGTTCCACAAGGTCGATGACCTATGGAACAGCCCCTTTTGATCATACCTGCACTTTAAAAAGTAAAAGGAATCATCGCTATAGTTGGCGTGATTCCTTCGGTGCTTCATATTCAGTTTCGTTTGCTTCTCCTGTAAAGTAGGTGTGCGTTTCACACTTGGATTGACACCCTGCCAGCTGCCCCGCAGCGATTCTGGTGTCAACAGCCCTCGCTGGGAAAGCTTCTGTCTTGCTTTCTTTGCCTTACTTATTGCCATTATTGTTTCCTCCTTTTGCAAATGCAAAAACTGCTTCGCAAGCCAATATTTCAACCGGCTTCCTTCCATTATATGCGGGAAGCATCATTTGCGAAAGGAGTATTTGAGATAAGAAGCGCTACGCGCTTTGCTGCTCCAAGAATGCCTCAATCTGCTTCCTATGATGCTCATCATGGTGAATAAACACATGAACAAATTTCTTGTATGTATAGTTGCTATTGTCAATCGTAAACTTTGTTGAGCTGTCGAATTGTTCATTCAGCAGCTCAAGCAATTGCCGCCGCATTCTGATCGTATCTTGAATAAGGACATCTAAACTCGTATATGATTGTGCGAGTTCAGCAGCTTCCATGTTATGCTTCTCAATATCTACAAAGAAGAGCTGAGCGCCTTCCTTCATGTGCGGAACCATCACTTCCAGGCTGTTTTTGTCCCAAAACATGATATGCGTCAAGATCTCTCTAAGCGACCATTTGCCATCAGCAATCGGTTTCAACCAATATTCGTCAGCAGTCTCCTTTAATTGTTCCAACCAAGTTAAAAAATCCGCAAATTCATGTAAGGTTTTGTTCTGATTAGAAGCCATCATATCACTCGCCTCTCAACAATTATTTCTGGAATCAATATACCACATAATCCTACAAAAAAGCAAACATATGTTCGTTCATTTGACTGTATACCCATAACTCGTCAACTCCCCCTATGAAATGGGTAGGGACTGAATCGGTAAAACTAATTGAGCAGCAGCCCTACACACAAGTAATCATTCGGCATTACTTAAACGAATCATAGTTTGAATGGATTTTGTACAGTCAAATGGACGGGATAGCGCTTGTGGGGGCTAGAATGCCGGTTTTGACTGTATGTTTGCGACTGTCGATTAATTCGAATAGTGGTACAAAGGATAACGGTAATAAATGGCGCTATATCCTCTACTTCTGCATTACCAACTGAAATAGAGGGAAAATTAGGCGTTATTCATCAGTTTTTGGTAAGTCAGATGTCAATTCAGTTTGAATAAGACCTAAAAGTTCCGCTATTGCTACCAGTCATTTCCTCCAACTAAAAGAATAAGACCACAAATGACCGTTATACAATTTCGTCTTTCGCACTTTAGTTAGTTAATCGACAGTCGTTTTCCACTCAAACGCCACTTTATCGTTGAATAGGTCCGCTTAGACTGGATGAAATACAGGCAAAACGTAACGTCAGTAAGGGAAGCCTCTCTTGACGCTAGGATGCTTTTTTTGCAATCGGGGTAGTGGCCTGGGATTTGGGTTTGGTGTGACCAATAATGAATCGACAGTCTCTAGACAGCCAACATAGTCAAGCTCCCGAAAAAAAATTCTCAAACACCCTCCCATCTCTGAAACATTCAGCCGCGATAAAACGTCATGAGGCTAATCATGGAATCCATGCCATAAGAGGAAGCAAATTCCACAATCAAAATGAGGGGGAATTTACTATTAAACGGCTGTTAATGATCCTGTTGTCCGTTGTCCTGCTATTAACCGCAATACCTGCTGTAACTGTGCTTGCAGATCATCTCAGTACCGAAGAGAAGTACAGCTTTCTGGTCAAAAAAGGCATCTTTACCGGATTTGATGACGGCAGCTCCCGGCTTCATTCACCGATGACCCGCGAGCAATTCGCAGCGGTTTTATTCCGGCTTTGGGAATTGAAGAAAGAAACGGCCAAGCCATCCTACAGTGACGTGCTGAAGACAAGATGGTCGTTCGGTGAAATTCAAGCGGTGACCAAAGCAGGTCTGATGAAAGGGATAGGAAACGGAAACTTCTCTCCGACATCCAATGTAACGATTGAGCAGCTGGCTGTCGTACTAGTCAGGGCGTACGGCGCATCCGGCTCATCCTCGGCTTCCGTACTCGGCAAGGTCTCCCCATGGGCGAAGCACGATGTTGGCGTCGCGCTCAACAAGAAATGGATTCCCGTCCAATCGGATTACCGGGTGAATGCGCTGCGGTCACTGCTGGTCGAAGCGGCTTATTCTATCTTTATTGACATGAACCCTAATGAGAACCCGGAGCATGAGAAGCTTGATATTCTATCTGTAAATGCTGTTTCAAATAACGTCGTGCAAGTCGATCTGCGCTCAGCGGTAAGCTCGGTTTCCATCGAACAATTCGTATTGGAGAAGGAGAACGGAAGAGCTGTCAGCATCGTACGCGTTTCACTAAGCCAAGACGGCAAACGGGTAACCCTTACAACGGATTGGCAAAATGACGGCGAGATTTACAGGCTAAAGGTGGACGGAAGCACGTGGGTATACAGGGTTTCCTTACGCGATACGACCAAGCCGTATATTACATCAAGCGTCATCACAGCGGACGCCAGAATCGAACTGATGTTCAGTGAATCGGTTGACAGAAGCTCTGCGGAAAACAAATCGAATTACACCTTCAACAAAAACCTGGTCATCAAGAGCGTCACCCTCTCCTCGGATAACAAAAAAGTGACGATAACGACCGGGCAGCAGACTGCCGCTACCGTCTATACGCTTACGGTCAAAAATGTCAAAGATTTGTCAGGCAATATAATGGATACGCGAACCGATCTTCACTTCGGATCAGTCGTTGACAAAACGGTTCCAGTGGTTACGCAAATAACGCTCGGGGAAAACAAAGTGATCCTCACCTTCAGCGAAGCGTTGGACAGCGGGACGGCTGAGAGGGAAGAGAATTACGTTTTGGATGGCGGGCTCGGCAATTCGTGGAATGCCGCTTATAACGACAGCAGCAAGACGGTTACGCTTACGACTGCCGATCAGACGAACGGAAAAATATATACATTGACTCTGAACGGCATCAAGGATAAAACCGGAAACGCAATCGCCTCCGATACGAAAATATCGTTTGCGGGGAAAGGCAAAAATAGCGTCCTCCCTCTTACGCTGCAAAGTATCGCCGCGGTAAACGAAAATATGATAGATCTTTATTTTAACCGCTCCTTGGCTGATATCGACCTTTCCGGTCTTAAAATCGACATCGTTTCAGACAACGGTTCATCCGTCTCCATGTCGGATTGGCAATATTACTTTGTGATTAAGCAAGGTGACGATCGCACGATTCGCATTCAATTCCGGAAAACGGATCAGCCTAACCCGTCGTTATTCAAGGAAGGCCATGTATATGCAGCCAGAATTACAGGAATACCGGGCTTAAAAACGGCGAATGACGAAAACAGCAAGCACTTTGCCGGTATAAACGAAACAAACAGCTTGCCGATTGTTACAAAGGTTGTTCCCGTTAACAATACCGCAATTACCGTCCATTTCAGCGAACCGGTCAAAAACGTCAGCGCCGCTTCGTTCCGGCTTATTGATGGGGAAGGACTCACGGTAAAAATTGCTTCCGACCAGTTGAATGACAGAAATAAAATCGTCACGCAGTTGACACTCAATTTGGAAGCTAAGCTCGAGGCCGGTAAAACCTACCGACTGGGCGGGGGCGAAGGCATTACCGATGGCGCAGGCTGGAACGGCCTAATAACTCAAACAGATTCCAAACCTTACTTGATATCGTTCCAGGGAATCAATCAAGACAATGCATCCCCCCGGATCAAATCGGTCACCGTGAAAGACCGCTACACGTTTGAACTTGAATTTTCTGAGCCGGTGACTGGCGCTGAACAGAATGTTTACGCCCTATATAACGAGACGGACCGTACGGCTGTAAATATGACAAAAGACTCTCATGCCGGCTATCAAGTATCCGAGGACCGTCTGAAGGTAACGGTTCATCTCTTTGTCGGAGCTACAAGTCCTCTTCGTTCTGACAAAACGTATAAATTGACTTACAAGTCGGACATCGGACGAATCGCCGATCTGCAGGGCGAGCGCCTTGATACCTCCTCCGGCCGGGGGGAAGTTGCGTTTACGGGCATAGATCGTGATAACGCGCGTCCTGAGATCTCGGCTGTCGAAGGCTGGTCATCCGTCCTTTTCATTACGTTAAGCGAAGAAGTCAGCGGCATTCAACTCAACAGCTTTGAAATAGTTGCGGGTGGCAGAACGATTACACCGACATCCGTATCGCTGCAAGGCAATGTCGCGCTGCTCCGTGTGACCGGCTTGGATGCCGGCATCACCGCTTCCGTCAAGTTTTCTTCTATAGGTGCCGATGCCGTCCTGGACCGCAATAAGCAAAAGCCGATCGTAGAGAAGGTATATTTTACCGTTCAATAACGTATTTGAAACATTCACCAAAAAACTTAGCAAAAAGCCATGGGCCGCTTACTGCAGCCATGGCTTTTTGCTATTCATTGCATTATCCCGAATCTCATGCTATAGTTTAATAGTTCGATTATTATCGAACAACCAAAATAATAAGATATAGAAATAACATATTTCCTGGAGGCCTCATGAGAAACGCTGCTGCAATACCCACACCCTCTATAACAACAGAGGAGCGACCCGCCTTTAGAGACGGCATTGTTATCCCTTTGCTAGGTTTAACCATTATACTCGTTATTATGAATACGATGATGTTCAACCTGGCATTGCCTCAAGTAACCGAAGAGTTTCAGCTCTCCTCAACCGCTGCCTCTTGGATCATTACAGGCTATTCCATCATTTTCGCCATATCATCCATTACTTATAGCAGGCTGTCTGACTTTGTTCCCATTCGCTTATTGCTTACAATCGGATTGATTGCAATGGGCGGTGCTTCGGTACTCGGTTTCTTTAGCCATCATTACATCCTGCTGCTCTGCGCTAGACTTATCCAAGCAACAGGGGCAGGGTCCGTGCTAAGCTTGACCATTGTGCTAATAACAAGGTTTATCCCGCTCAACCGCCGCGGCAAATCGATGGCGCTTATTACATCCGCCGCATCGCTTGGTCTAGGCTTAGGCCCCGTCGTCGGTGGTGCGATTACACAGTATTTAGGGTGGAACGACTTGTTTATCGTAACCGGCATTTCGCTGCTGCTCATCCCCGTGTTCTATCGTCTGCTGCCGCAAGAGACGACGAACAAAGGCTCCTTCGATGTTGCTGGAGCCGTTCTGATCGGTATTGGTTCCACCGGCGTTCTGTTGTACTTAACGAACCATTTATGGATAGCTCTCATTATCGGCGTTACAGCGCTTATTTTGTTCTGGGTTCGAATTAACCGTGCTGAGAATCCTTTTGTTCAGCCTTCTTTATTCAGAAACAAAAAGTACTTGCGCTTAATTACGCTCGGCATTGTATCGTACACTATCAACTTTGCATTGCTGTTCTTACTTCCGCAGGTGCTCATTCATCTATTTCAATTGACGCCTGGTCAATCGGGTCTCATAATATTCCCTGGCGCCTTCGTTGCCATGCTGGCCTCAAGACGTATAGGAAAAATAATTGACCGCAACGGCAACGGCATGCTGCTTCGCCTCGCGCCCTGGCCGTTGTTAATCGCAGCTTGTTTATTTGCCTTGTTTGCCGATCGTTCCATTTACGTCATCATGACGGTGTATATCATGATGAGCGTCGGATTCTCCGCCATAAATTCCAGCGTCTCCAACGAGCTGTCCCGCATTTTACCGGGAGAGCATGTCGGAGCGGGAATGGGGTTATTCCAGCTAGCGCAGTTTATCAGCGGGGCGTTCAGTGTCGCCATTAGCGGTATTGCGCTTACAGCGCAAAGCGCGCTTCCGCTCTCACAAGCGTTCTCGAATATCTTCTGGGGCATGGCCGTTATAGCCGCGTTTGCCATTGCCGCCTCTTCTTTATACCGTGCCTCGGTGCGGCAGCAAACCCTTAGGGATCCGATATAACTAAGGTTATGCCAGATGCTTCAGCGCTTCCTTCTTACTAAGTGGAGACATTGATGTTTCCTCAACAAACCGGTGCACGGCTGCTGCATCGGTTTTTGCATATTCCCGTAGCGCCCAGCCAATCGCCTTGCGGATAAAAAAATCGCTATCCTCCTTCGAACGCCGGATATAATCAAACAACCGTCCCGCGTCGGTCCGCTGCTTATATCTGAGCTGGTACAAAATCGCAGTGCGGCGCAACCAAAGGTTGTCCGATTCAATCCAACGCTCCGTATAGGAAGCAATCAATTCCGGATATTTCGCCAAATGGTTACCAACGAGATGAGACGCCAAAAAATCGACCGTATCCCACCATGAATTGGTCGTCACCCAGCGCTCCAATACACCGATATGCGATTGATCCGCTTGCTTACCATACTTCTCAAGAAGAGCCATTGCTTCGTAGTGGAATTCACGCTCGGGCAGCTGCCACAGCTGCTCTGCCGTATGTAGCAGCGCGTCGCCTTTGGGCATATCAACCTTCTTCCAAAAATCCCGCATAAGCTGTGTACGCTCCGTTGACTTAATGCCCAAAAACAAAAATTGATTGCGCATGTACGCTTCCATAGCAACGGCCTTCTCCGAATCAGCATGTTCTCTAAACCAAGCTTCCAATGCATCTGAACAATTAGTCATCCGCCACAACTCCTTTCTTTGAACGATAACACACAACAGCCCTGACCATCAATTGATAGCCAGGGCTGTTCCAGTAATCAAATTGAAGAAAAGAATGGCTTACAGCGCTTCACCATGCAAGTATCTGAAGAAAGGCTTATCCACCCAAAATTGAATCGGTGTAATAACTGCATCCGGGTCGATAGCTTTCAGACCGGCAACCACCTTTGCAGAGTCTTCATTTAGCGAAAATGGATTAACTGTATAAGGACTGTCCGGATCCGTAATGAAGTTGTTCGTAATCAATTCATAATCCTTCAACTCCGTTGAAGAGTAGTACAATGGCTGCCACCATGAGCCGGAGATCAAACCTGCTTGATCCTTCACATTTTTCTTTGCGTACGTCAAAATAACGTCTTGGAAAGCTGCTTTATCCTGCACGGTCGCAAACTCAAATTCAAGATCATATTCTTTCGCATAGGCGATAAAGTTGCCATTTTCAATTTGTACGACGTTCGGGCCCGGATCGCCCCACTCTGCCAAATGGATGAATGCGGATGTTTTCGGCTCGAATTGTACTTTTGCATTAAGGCCTTCGCTGCGCAGCAGGCCAATCAGTTGAATAGCGTGCTTGAAATCGGAATGTCCATAGACTAGTGCCAATGATTCGATAAAGTTAGGTTCAAAGCGGGAGTCCTTAATGCTGTAGCCTGTGATCAGATCTTGTTTTAGTGCTGTATTCACCAACGTTTGCAGTTTAGGAGCATCAATAATGTCGGAAGTTTCGTAGGCGCTGCTCAGCTTTGCGTAAATATCGGCATCGTTAACGTATCCGATGTATTTCTTGTAGAGACCTTTAGTAATAAGTACTTTACCAAGCAGCGTGTGGATCAATTGATCGCTAGCCGCGCTTTTTGGCTTAAAATTCTTGTGAAATTCAGCAGGCAGCAATCCAGCGTCAACCGCCGCCGCTACTTCCTGTGCGCTTTTTGTACCGAGTGCGCTGCTTGTTATTTTAAGCTGACTGAGCACTTTATTAACCTTAGCCGCTGGGTATGTATAAGCCAGCTCTTTCAAATCAGCCGCTCTTACGGCAATGGAGACCGCTACGGTGTTCGTTAGCACTTGATCGCCTTGAATGCCAGGGCCATTTAAAATCCCATTCTCAAACAAAGCCGCTGCTGCTGGAAATAATGCTTGATCTTCCTTCACATCCGTGAAAGTTACTTTTTCACCCGAAGGCTCGTAACCTAGAATGTCGGCTACCGCTTCTATAAATTCACCTTTCGTTACCGTCCCTGTAAGGCTTATATCAAACTTCTCTTTCAAAAATTGCTTATACTGCTCTACGCCGTCCTCTTGTACTGTTGATGAAGCTGAAGAAGCTGGTGCAGCTGCGAAAACTGCCGATTGTGTGAAAAAAATCGAGAAGGATAAGAGGAGTGCTGCTAGCAATTTGGTGTACGTTGCTTGCGATTTTCTCATTGACATGACCTCCGTTTTTCAATTAATCCTATAAGATTAATTGGTAATTAGTAATTTTCCATAGTATACCAACTGGAAAACGATAGTGTCAATAGAGATTATGATAGTGTTTCCCACTTCGTCCATAGCTCCTCAGGGTTCATCTCATAAATTTCATTCTCTCTAAACATGAGCTGATGCATAATAAATTCCCTGCGTATCGTTGCGAAATCGTCATGGAAGCCTTTAATAAACTCGTTAATTTCCTTCTCGGAGTACTTCTGCCCCTTCGTAAGCTGAGATACGATATGCTGAAGCACAATCAATTTTTTCTTCAGCTGGACAGGCACATGCTTCAGCTTCCCGTCTGTTGTAAAAAAGTTTTTGATGACCGATTCCTTTAAGCGCTTACGGCTGTCCTCCATGCTTTCCGTCCCCCCTTCTTGACCGGCATTCCGGTAAATGAGCTGCGCGGCAGCATTCGCGTTGCTTTTGATGAAATAGTGGTCTAATGAAAAATAAATCGTGTTCTTATCTCTGCGCTCATTAATTAGGCTTGCTTCACGCAGCTTTGTGGCGTGATGAGTGATGGTTGCAGGCGTAACGCCTAACTTCTCCGCAAGCACTTGACCGTTAAGCTCACCGTCAGCCAGCATAATCAGAATTTTGATCCTTGTTGCATCAGCCAGTGCTTTATGATAGGCAACTACCTTATCTAACTGCATGGGATTGACTCCTCCTCCTAAGTTAATTTAAACATCATCTAATTAAATATATGTTAAAATAGATGATAAAGGAACGTACATTATTTGTCAATTATCAAAATTCACTCCGTATACAAATTTTCCTCATCCGCAATGCTTTGAATATCCTCCGAGCTGATGCTTATGTACCCATAGCCTTCTGCGTGCTGCTTTTTCAGCGCTTTTTCTTTAAAGAATCTCGGACTGCCTTCACCGGCATCCTCATCATAAACGATCAAAATCCCGTCCGTTTTTCTGAACAGCAGCTCGTCCCTTGCAGTGAACTGCCAGATCCCGTTATAAGGCTGATTGCTGACCGCAGCGTAATAGTCTACCCCTTTTAACACCTGCTGATAGAATTCTTTTTTATCGTCCTTCCACTTTTCCTCCGGGTTGGTGTAAGCCGATATAATCGATAGCTTAAGCTGCGGATAAATCTCCTTTAATGAAATGACGACCTCACAGGCCCATAAATCAACGCCGTACTGTCCAGGCGTGATCACCCATTCCAAGCCGTCTTCAATGAGCGGAATTAGTTTTCCGGTTAAAGCCTTTTTGATATATACGATGCCCTCGTGCTTCTGGCTAAAAATATTGAGCTCATGCGCGCGATAGCCGGTAACGAGCAAATTTTTCATCTATTCAACGCCTTTTCGGATAATTATGGTTTACTTATCTCCAGTGTATGCTATAGTAGAAAAAATACAAATGGAAAAAGTACTTATTAATTTCACTAGGGGAGTCTGACGGCTGAGACGGAGCGCACGCTCCGGACCCTTGGAACCTGATCTGGATCATTCCAGCGGAGGGAAGTGGAACGAGACCTTCATGCATGCGCGCAAGCCTTGTTGATCGTTTGGACCCGCTCGTTTCCTCCGGAAACGGGCGGGCCTTTATTTTTTTTACTGGAGGATATGATACGATGACTGTATATAAAGCGTTGACTATAGCAGGCTCAGACTGCGGCGGCGGAGCGGGGATTCAGGCAGATCTGAAAACCTTTCAAGAGCTGGGCGCATATGGCATGTCCGTTATCACCGCCGTTACCGCTCAGAACACACTCGGTGTTCAAGGGGTATACCCAATTGAAAGTGCGGCGATTAGCAGGCAGCTCGATTCGATTGGTGAAGATTTAGAGCCTGATGCCATAAAGACAGGAATGTTATTTGATGCAGAAATCATACGTATCGTAGCTGAAAAAGTAGAGCAGTACCGCTGGCGCAGCCTGGTCATCGATCCCGTCATGGTCGCCAAGGGCGGCTCTCCTCTGCTGAGGCAAGAAGCGCTGCAGACTCTCATTAAATTTTTGATCCCGCTGGCGCTCGTTACGACCCCCAACATTCCAGAGGCGGAGATTCTTGCGAGGATGCCTATCCGTACATTGAGTGACCGGGAAGAAGCGGCTAAACGCTTCATTCATATGGGCTCGAAGTATGTTGTCATAAAAGGCGGACACGATACCCATGCTGACGAAATTGTTGACCTCGTCTACGATGGAGCAAGCTTTGTTTATATGGAAAGCAAACGGGTCGAAACCCGCCATACTCACGGTACGGGCTGCACCTATTCAGCAGCTGTAACTGCACAATTAGCTCGCGGAAAGTCGGTTGCGGAAGCGGTTCAAACCGCCAAAAGCTTCATTCAGGCCGCGATCGAGGATCAGCTCGGAATAGGCGGCGGTCATGGTCCCACAAACCATTTTGCGTATATGCGCAGAGTGCGGGGCGAATAAAACGTCAGGCAGGCAGCGAAAAACCGTCCATACGCCAGGTATGGACGGTCTAAAGTGTGGTTAGTCCAGCCGAGGACTAACGGTTGTCTATTTTCTCCGGATACATATCATGATTCATGAGGCGATGCTCCGCCATTTGCTCATATTTGGTGCCGGGCTGGCCCCAATTGCAATACGGATCGATAGAGATGCCGCCTCGCGGCGTAAATTTGCCCCATACCTCTATATACTTGGGCTCCATTAGCGCAATCAAATCGTTCATGATGATGTTCATGCAATCCTCGTGGAAATCGCCATGATTGCGGAAGCTGAACAAATACAGCTTGAGCGACTTGCTTTCGACCATTTTACGATCCGGAATATAGGAAATATAAATCGTTGCGAAGTCCGGCTGCCCCGTCATTGGACAAAGACTCGTAAATTCCGGGCAATTGAACTTTACAAAATAGTCCCGGTTCGGATGCTTATTAACAAACGTCTCCAAAATGTCAGGCGCATAGTTGAACAAGTACTGTGTTCCTTGATTGCCGAGCAGCGTTACGCCGTTCAGCTCTTCTTTGCTTCTTCCTTCCATGGTTGCTACCGCCCTTTCCGTTATATATGTGTTAAACGCGTTTAAACGCCTTTTTTATTGCCCCATACCCAAGTATGAAGCTGCGGCAGCACGTGGACCCGCTTCAAATCAGGGTTCGGCATAACCCGCTCGATCAGCCATTCGTAACGCTCCACTAAGTAGGGAAGCATGAGCCTTGGCTCCGTTTCTTGTAAATTTCCATTACCCGCTTGCAAATAAAACGGAATATGCGGGTAGCGCAGGTGGACGGATGTCGCATATTCCAAATCAGCATCGTTGAACACGACCGTTTTCAGGCAAAAGCTCCGCTCCTGCCCGTTCAATTTGGCGACAATATCGTCAAGCACCGACCAATCTGTAATCATGCCTGAGCTTGGAGGCTTGGGAGACAACGTAAGTTCATCGATTGCCCAAAACCAATCCTGCCAGCGGCTGCCCTGCGTTTCCAGCGCAACGCTTATTGTTTCATCGTGCAGCCGGTCGATTAGCTCGCCAAGCTGAGGCAGCAGTGCTGGATTGCCTCCCGAAATGGTGACATGCTCAAAGGTTTCGCCGCCAATTTGCTTCAATTCCTCTATAATTTCAGCCGCCGTTAACATGCGGATATCTTCTTTGCCGCTGCCGTCCCAAGTAAACGCCGAATCGCACCAGGAGCAGCTGTAATCGCAGCCGGCCGTGCGGACGAACATCGTTTTCCGGCCAATGACCATACCTTCCCCTTGCACGGTTGGCCCGAATATTTCCATGACAGGAATCCGTTTGTTAGCCGACATGGGACCCCGCCTTCCGCTTCGGCCGGTAAATGCAATAGCTCGTCGGCGTTTCACGCAAGTATACCTGCACGCATTGCGGACGATTAGCCGTGCCGTCCAAATGCTTTTGAACGATTTCGCAAATCGTGCGCGCCACCACCTCGGTTGTCGGGAAACGGTCGGGGTTCACGTCGTCGAAGCTCTCTGTGTCGTCATTAAGCACCGAATGATCGAACCGGGCATGAATGAGCTGCTTAATGACCGCAAAATTGACGAGAAAGCCTGCTGCATCAAGTTCATCGCCGGCTACCGTAACGTTCGCGTAATACGTATGTCCGTGCAGAAGACGGCATTTGCCCGCTTCCTCCGCAGGTACGAAGTGCGCCGCGGCGAAATGAAAATCTTTGTTAAGCTCGTATTGATAGGGGTGATTGGCTGCCGGATAAATCTGCTGCAGCATCATCTTGTTCCCCCCTGCTCATGTTTAACTAAATAATCATCCAGACCTTTTTTGCGAAGCAAGCATGCAGGACAATGTCCGCAGCCGTCCGCCATTATGCCGTTATAGCAGGTTAATGTCCGTTCCCTGACGAATTGGAAAGCGCCAAGCTGGTCGGCAAGCTCCCATGTCTCCGCCTTGTTCAGCCACATTAACGGTGTATCGATAACAAATGGATAATCCATGGATAAATTGAGCGTAACGTTCAACGACTTTATGAACACGTCCCGGCAATCCGGATATCCGCTAAAATCCGTTTCGCAGACGCCCGTTACGATATGCTTTGCGCCAATTTGCTTCGCAAGCACAGCAGCAAAAGTAAGAAACAACAGGTTGCGTCCGTCCACAAACGTCGAAGGCAGCTCTCCATCCTTCTGCTCAATGGCAATGTCATCCCTAGTTAGCGCATTTGGCGCCAATTGGTTCAGCAGCGACATGTCGAGTATGTGATGCTTGACGTTTAATTCTTTTGCTATATCAGCCGCGCATTCCAGCTCCAGCTTGTGACGCTGTCCATAATTAAAGGTCACGGCCTCCACTTCGGCGAACCGCTCCATCGCCCAGAACAGGCATGTCGTGCTATCCTGCCCGCCGCTAAAAACGACTACCGCTTTTTCCTTTTTCATGCTGCATCTCCCTCTCTTGACTCAGAAGACAGAGATTGCCCGAAATCCTTCGTTTGAAACTAAAAAACCAAAGAAACGGCGCGAAGCGGTATGACCCGCGTCGCGCCGAACGCAAAAACGACGATGCCTCCTGACGGGCCATCGTTTCGCATAGTTTTTTATAGAGGGAGTTCGCGAACCTCTCCCGGCCGCCATTCGCGTCTTAAGACGCGGCACCGGAATTTCTGCTTTAGTTGTTACCCCATATCATAGCACAGCCTCTACCGAATGGGAACAGACAGTATTTTCAACAAACTTCCACAGAGCAGATTGAGTTATACCGAAGCTTATTCCAATATTCCGTTCAACTCTTTAAGCGTCTGCAGCACATGCTCGATCAGTTCTGGAATATCATTCATTTGTTCCTCGCTTATTTTCCGGTTAAAGCCTAGTTCTATCTTGTTTGAATAGATGTTCTCTTGTCCGTAAACATAACTGATCGTTTGTGTTGGCAGAATTTCCGGGTTCCATATTTGCTGGAGGATTTGCTCAATTTGCTTGCACACAACCGCTGTTTCGTTAATCTGCATATAAAATCTTAAACGCAGCGTACAGGCCGGCGTTTCGCCCTGCAGCTCCAAAATTTCCGCTGCCAAATCCTTTAACGAAGCATCAAGCGATATTTCAGCGGATACTTCCTTTTGATCTCTAAGAATAAACCGCAGCGCAAACGTGCGCGACATGACGGCCATCTCAAGCCGGTCTATCCGGTTAATGATTTGAATTTTTTTATCCAAATTATCCAAATCATAAAGCTGATTTTCAAATGCGACTTTCAAATTTTCAAACACGGTTGGATCAAACATGCGGGCTCCCTCGTTTGTATGTTTTCGTACAGCTTCATTATACCATCCTATTATGTCGTCCCATAATTGTCGGATTTGCTTCGGTTAAAGCCCCTTTAAGTACAAGCTTAGCGGCGATAGACCAAGCTCCTTCACGCCTTCGGCGACTAAGCCGGCAATTTGGATGGCGCCAAGCTCTTGAAAGTGTGTATCATCCTGGGCGCCCTCGGGAAAATGGATGAACTCGCCGGGATACGCCCACATGAACAGCGCTTTCGACGGCTCGTCACCTAATAGCTCGTATAACGCTTTGCTCTTCGCAGCCAGATCGATAAGCGGCACGTCCAGCTCCGCCGCCAATTGCATCATGCCTAGCAAATAATCGCCGTGCGTGTCGATAATACGGCCTTGTCCGTCGAACTTGCGGCGGTGCATCGGCGTAATGAGCACGGGTCTCGCTTGCCGCGCCCGGGCTTCCTCCACGTAGATCGCCAGCTTTTCTTTGTAGCTGCCAAATGGTTCTGTAGCCCGTTCCGCGTCAGGCTTCTGATCATTATGGCCGAACTGAATCCACAAATAATCATTCGGCTTTATTTGCTCCAATATTGCCGCTAGCCTGCCTTCATCAATGAAGCTCTTCGAGCTTCTTCCTGACTTAGCATGGTTGTCGACCGCTACATCCGTCTTGAAATATAACGGAAGCATTTGTCCCCAGCCCGCATAAGGAAAAGTATCCTGATCAGTAACAGTCGAATCGCCAGCCAGAAAAATCGTTGTCGCTTGCTTGGCCTCATTGATTTGAAGCGCATTAATTCTCGGTGCAGCTCCGGAAAAAGACAGCCTTAGCTTGCCGTCCGTAACCTTAACGGTAAAGCTGTGAATAGCGTATTGACCTGCCGAGGTGACTGCTTTATGAAGCACGATTCGACCTACCCCGTATTTGAGCGTGGTCGAGGTCGGCGCTATGGCGTCGCCGATCGTAGCTGTGACCGTATAGCAGCCGTTCGGCAAGTCAACTGCGAAGACCGCTTCCAGCGGTATGCAGAACGCACCGTGCAGACGGTCGGCCTCGCCGCGGTCACGCGAGTATACCCGCTCATTATTCTCGAAGCCATAGCCCAGCGCTTCGCTGTAAGCCGTGTCCGGCAGCACTTGTATGTACGGCGCATCCGGCATGGCGCCGATACCAAAATCAAATTTTAATGTAACTGTCATTGCTGCACCTTCCTATACGTTTGGGTTAACAAAACTCACTCTATTTTACAAAGCTGTCCCTGAACCAAGTTGTGGTTACTGTTAGAATAGCAGATCGGGAGCGGATAGGAAGTCAATAAATCGTTCATTTTGTTCAAAATTCAGATTAATGTTCGATAGAATACGCCAAAGTTTGCGTTAGTTGCGGAATTCCGTATACTAATAGATAGGAATCATATAGGAGCTACTTACTAATAGAGGTGACACAAGTGGACGAATTAAAACAAGCCTATGAAACTATGGGGCTGCCGGAATTTGCGAGCAAAGAGGAAGTAGAGAAACGTTATACGACGCTGATGCGTCAAGCACGCTCCCGATCGCAGCAAAAACAAGGCACGGAGGACACAGATGATTCTTTTGCGAAGATTACACAAGCATACCGGCTTATTTTGGAGTATGAGGACCGCAAGCTGACAGACGCCTTTAACGAACAGGAATACGGTAAATACAAGAAGATGGCTGGACAAGCTCAGAAAATGGATCATTTCTGGCGCTATTACAAATTTCATACGATTGGCGCTATCGCTGCAGTTGCATTGATTATTTACGGGATTATTAGCTTTATCGATTATCGCGAAGAGCAGGAACGGCTCGCTAATCTGCCGCCTGTAGACTTAAACGTATCATTTATGGGGAATTACATGCTAAGAGAAGATGCTCCCAAAGAAGAGCCATTAGAAAAAGCGCTTTTGGCAGCGTTTCCCGAATGGAAAAGATTTGTCACAACGGTGACCTTCGTCCCGGCAGATGAACAGAATCAATATGCTTACATGCAGAAAGCAGTGCTTATCCTGGCGACCGAGCATCCAGACGTTTATATTATGGACCGCAATATTTTCAAGTGGGTAGGCGCGCAAGGCATGCTGATAAACCTGGATAACGATGTTTCCGGCGAGCTGAAGCCGCTGCTCAAGGATGGTTTAGCGATGAAGCTGAAAACCGACGAGGACACGGAAGAGCATGTTTACGGCATCGACTTAAGCGATACTGCCATCGTCGACGATCTTCCGCTTTACAAAGAGAGCATGATCATCGGCATACGTGCCGACAGTAAAAACCCGGATAAAGCAAAGGCATTTATTAAGAAATATTTAGCGACTATAAAGTAGAAGTAATGATAAAAAAGACCCGAACTTGAAACCATCAATACGATGGCTAGAATCGGGCTTTTTTGTCTTTTTTATGTATTTCAACGGCTTCAGCTGTATAATTATATTAAAAACCAAGGGGTTTTGCGGATGCTCAAAGTTGCTTATCTAGGTCCAAGCGGGACTTTTTCAGAAGAAGCCGCTCATCAGTTTTTTTCTGATCAAACGGAATGGGTTATGTATGAATCCATACTGGATGTCTTAGAAGCCGTTTATAATGAAGAAGTTGATAAATGTATTGTCCCAATTGAGAACTCAATCGCCGGTAACATTCACATGACGGTTGACGGTTTGTTGATGTACGACTTGCATATAGAGGCAGATCTTATTTTTACAGTTTCTCTTCATTTGTTAGGAAATCAAGATACCAGCATGAACAAGATAAATACAATAAGATCGATCAGTCCTGCAATAAGCCAATGTAGGGAATTCATTAAAAGGCATGGATTTAAATGTGAATATACAGACAGTACGGCTAAGGCAGCACAATCAATTAAAGATACATATGAAAATAATGTGGCCGCGATTGCCTCTAAAATGGTGGCTCAGGAGTATGACCTGAAAATACTTGAGAGTGAGATCCAAGATAATTCGGCAAATCATACGCGATTCATTGTTGCAGGTAAAGAGATAGTAGAAAGTGGAGAGCAGCAGAAAACAATGATGTTGATAAACCCTAGCGATGAATTTCCTGGAGTATTATCCTCAATATTAAATGTATTCTCCGCATTGGGCATTAACCTCACGTGGATCGAATCACGGCCGACCGGCAAGAAATTAGGGACATATCGTTTCTTAATCGAATCGGAAGTTGCCCAGAGTAACCAACGAATGGAGAAAGCAATAAAAATCCTTGAAACGTTTGGGCATCAGGTACATATAGTTGGGAGTTATTCGACGACAATTCTTAAGTGATCTCCTAGGAACTACTGTTGATTATTTGGGATCCTGAACGCCACAATAGACAGTTTTGATGCACTTCCTTTGTCACACCGTGCATCCAGAACTTTTACCAAGTGAGCAAGTCTTGAAAGAGCGGCAGTCCAGGATATTATTTTCAAATCCGACGCTCACTCATAGATTATCTGCTTATCGAATTGTTAGGCAGCCGGCTAAATGCGGCCGCCTGTAATTCATACCATTATTACTCATTCAAATGCTTCAGCACTATGCTCTCAATATGCTGCAAATGCTGCTTCATTTTCCCGGCGGCAAGCTCGGAATCCTGCTTGACGATGGCCTCGAAGATCGCCGAATGCTCCTCGTACAGACGCTCCGCAACAGCTGTGCTAGCATACAGCTCGACTCGCCTAATATCGTGGATCGCCGTTTCGATATGATTCATTATCGATTCAAACAAGCGCACCATGATGGAATTGTGTGTCGCTTTGGCAAGCGTCAAATGAAAATGGAGATCCAGCCGCTCGCCTTCAGTTTCGTCACCTGCAGATCGCTCCATCTCGTCAATAAGACTGCCCAGTATAATAAGATCCTCTTCCGTTCGCTTAGCTGCGGCAATTGCGGCGTTGGAAACCTCCAGCGACTCGCGGGCCTCTAACAGCTCAAGCACTGTTTCGCGGTTAAGGCGGAGCGATTGCAGCTCCGGCAGCTCTACTTCAGTAGGAGCGCTGCTAATGACGCGGCAACCGCCGCCTTGACGAATTTCGATCATTCCCATCGCTTTGAGCGCGCTTAAAGCCTCGCGGGTAGTCGAGCGGCCCACCCCGAATTGCTCGGACATTTGCTTCGTCGATGGCAGCTTATCCCCTACCTTCAGCTTCCCTTCCACGATAAGACGCTTTACTTGATCGGTAATTTCCTCGTAATGATTGCGTTTCGACAGCTTCACCACGTCTAGCGAGTGCATGGACTACCACCTCCTGGAACAGACGATCAATTATCCTACAAGCAGAGCATAGACGATACCTGGTCCGTGAACGCCGATTGTGAGATCATTTTCAATATCGGAAGAACGGCTTGGACCGGAAATAAAATGGATACCCGCCGGAAGCTGCTCGCGTCCTGCGTGATCGAACGTCACAAGCACCTCGCCCAGCCGTGTTTTCAGCCGTTCAACCGGAATAATAATGATAAGTACGGTAGGCAGCAAGCTGACGGAACGGCCTTTATTTTCAGCTGACAATACGGTAACCGAGCCCGTGTAAGCGACAGCATGATCAGCGATGACGATGCCAAAATCCGCTTCCGCAGCACGAGCCCTCCAGTACTGCTCCGGATCCGTGTTCCATACCGATACCCGCGAATCCGTCAGCGCTCCCTCCAAATCCAGCGCATCCAGCTCAGGCTGATTTTGACGCACGACATACTTCGCGCTCATTTCCTCAGCCTTTTGAACAATATATTGCTTCGCCTCGTCCATCGTTTGAAGCCTTGCTACATGACCGCCTACGGAGAGAAAATTATCTGTAAACTCTTTAATACGTTCCTCTTCCGGCCACTCGAAAGCTTTCCAGAAATCAGGAGCGCCGCGGTACGGATGCTGGGGCGGCTGCGTCATTCTCGGATGCCTCAGCTTCGCGGCAATGTCGTTCATAAACAACTCCTGCTTCGCGCGCGAATCGGCCTCCAGCTTCTCCAACCACTGCTTATGCGTATCAGCCATGACCGTGTCCCCCTTTGCCTTCCTTCTGTTCCAGCTCACGCTTTTTCACAAGCTCTTCCATCCGTTGTTGCATGGACGGCTCCATTTGCTTCAGTCCTTGCTTCAATTCCTGATCAAGCGTATCCCAGCGGTCCCGGAACGACTCCTTCGGCAGGCTCGGGGTGACGCGGTACGTATTCCACCCTTTAAGGGGACCCAGCTTCGTCTTGATGACGCCGCTGCGCACAACGAGCTTCTGTCCCAGCTTCCCGAGGCGAAGCATGCCTCCAAGGCGGGAGGAATTACCCATGACCGTGGCAAAGCCCTGCATGCCGATCGATTCCAGCTTATTGCCGTTGCCGCTCTCCACCTTGCGCCTACGCAAATATACGAGCATATCGTGCAGCGGGATTTTGACCGGACAAGCTTCGTAACAAGCGCCGCACAAGCTCGATGCGTTGGCGATATCGTCCCATTCGGCAATGTTTTTGTTAAGAGATGGCGTCAATACGGCTCCAATCGGGCCGCTATACGTACTTCCATACGCGTGACCGCCGATGTGGCGGTAAACCGGACAAGCGTTCAAGCAGGCACCGCAGCGGATACAGTTAAGCAGCTCTTGAAACTCGGGATCACCCAACTGCAGCGAACGGCCGTTATCGACAATGATGATATGCATTTCATCCGGGCCATCCGCATCCCTGGCACGGCGGGGGCCGGTAATGCCCGACATATACATGGTCAGCTTTTGGCCTGTAGCCGAACGCGGCAGCAGCGTCGCCATTACCTCGAGATCCTCCCACGAAGGAATTATGCGCTCCATGCCCATCAACGTAATTTGGGTCTTCGGTACGGTACTGACCATACGGGCGTTTCCTTCATTCTCGAACAGTACCATCGAGCCGGTCTCGGCAATCGCAAAGTTACAGCCGGTCATGCCGATGTCGGCCTCCAAAAACTTTTCCCGCAGCTTCTTGCGGACAAAGCCTGCAAGCGCTGTCGTATCAGGCGGCAAAGTATACCCGGCTTCTTTGGAAAGCAGTTCAGCAATTTGGTAACGGTTTTTGTGTATCGCGGGAATAACGATATGGGACGGCATTTCACCGGCCAGCTGAATAATGTACTCACCCAAGTCCGTTTCTACTGCTTCAACGCCGATCGATTCGAGCGCATGGTTGAGATGCAGCTCCTCTGTTACCATCGATTTGGATTTGACGACCGATTTCGCGCGCGCGTGCTCGGCGATATCGAGCGTCAGCTTTACCGCTTCTTCACCCGTATTGGCAAAATGCACATGCACGCCGTTCGCGCGGGCATTGTTCACGAACAAATTTAAATAGTAGTCGAGATGAGCGATCGTATGGAGGCGAATTTGCTTGCCGCGTTCCCGCCATTCGTCCCAATTTCCGTGCTCCTCGGATGCTTTTTTCTTCCCGTTGCGAAGCCGCTCGGTCGTGAATCTCACCGCTTTGCGCAGAAACTCGTCATTAAGCGCAAGCTCTGCTCTGGCTTTGACCGTTGCTTCCGTCTTTGAACCCGCCCCCATCGTTATTTCACCCCTTCATAAAGCAGCTCTGCTAAGTGCATAACGCGAACCGGCTCATTGCGGTACCTCAGGTTGCCTGCAATATTGAGCAGACAAGCCATATCAAGTCCAACCAGCACTTCCGCTTCGGTCTCCAGCACGTGATCTACTTTCTCCGTAACCATTGCACCGGATATATCGGCCATTTTGACTGCGAATGTTCCGCCGAATCCGCAGCAATCCTCCGCGAACGGCAGCGGCACAAGCTCGAGTCCCTTCACGTTTTGGATCAGCGCCAGCGGCTCGTCTTTTACACCGAGAATACGGCTGCCGTGACAGGACGGGTGATACGTAACCTTATGCGGAAATGCTGCGCCAACGTCCGTCACGCCAAGCACCTGCACGAGAAATTGAGTAAATTCATACGATTTGCCCTGCAATCTGTTAGCGCGCTCCAGCATGACCGGATCATCTTCAAACAGCTTAGGATAATGATGAATCATGCCCGTACATGAACCGGATGGCGAAATAACGAAATCGCTGTCTTCAAAAGCATCCAAAATCGTTTTCGCGGATTCCCTGGCTTCCTTCCAATAGCCGCTATTAAACGCAGGCTGCCCGCAGCATGTCTGCACAGTCGGAAACTGCAGCGAGACGCCGTACTTTGCCAGCAGACGCACCATCGCTTCCCCGACACGCGGGTACAGCGCATCGCTAAGACAAGTAATAAATAAAGAAACCTTCATCTCCGCGCCCCTTTCAAGGTTCATAAGTCTATTTTATCAGGTTGTCAGACAAGTTGATTTAAAAAAATGACCTGCACAAGAGCGGCGCCGCGCCTCTGTTGAAGCGCGGCGCCACCCTAAAGCCGCTATACTGTCGTGACGGCAATTTGCTTCTCTTTAAGCTGCAATAGCAGCTCGGACGAGACGCGTCCATCGGTAATAATCGTATGGATATCGCTTAAGTCGGCGACATGCGTGAACGCTTGGACGCCAAATTTGCTGGAGTCGGCGAGCAGGATGACCTGATCGGCCATACCGACCATCTTGTGCTTAATACGTGCCTGCAGTTCATTCGACTCGCTTATGCCGCGTTCCAGGTGAACGCCCTTACACGAGAAAAACGCTTTATCGACATGATACGCATCGAGAGAACGCTCTGCCAGCGGACCGACATATGACAAAGAGCGTGAAGCCAGAATCCCGCCAGTCGAGATGACCTCGATCTTTTCCTTACTGCTTAGCTCCATCGCAACTTTAATGGAATTGGTGAGTACCGTTAGCGGAATATCCGGCATACTCGCCGCCATGTACCACGCAGTCGTACTCGCATCGAGCAGGATGCGGTCCTTCGGTTGAATCAGCTTAACCGCTTCCTCAGCGATACGCTTCTTCTCATCCGCATGCGTGACCTCCCGCTCAAAATAAGGAATTTCCGGCTGCTGATCCTTCACGCTTACCGCACCGCCATGGGAGCGGCGTAATCGTCCGGCTTGCTCCAAGCGGTCAAGGTCGCGCCGAATCGTTTCCTCGGTTACCTGACATAACTCGCTTAGCTCCGTTACCCTAATACTGCCTCTCTCATTTACCAGCTGTACAATTTTGTCGTATCGTTCCGCAACCAGCATAGCGTACCTCTTTCTTACCTGTATTTGATCTCGAAGCGTATAGCTTAAGCGAGTCCTGTCTTATCTATAAAAGAATGGTATGCGTTCTCCCATTCTTCATGCTGCTCCGGCTCATACGCGTCAACCGGGAACGATTCGCGAATAACCTTGCGCGCTTCCCAAATGTCTGTGAGCTTTCCGCTAGCAATCCACTGTACGATCATGTTGCCGATAGCGCTTCCTTCAACAGGGCCCGCCCAAACCGGCTTGCCAATCGCGTTAGCAGTCCACTTGCAAAGCAGCGTATTCTGAATGCCGCCCCCGACCATATGCAGTCCATTAAACGTTTGGCCCGACAGCTGCTCCGTAAGCTCAAGCACGTAACGGTACTTGAGTGCCAAACTCTCCAATATGCAGCGAACGATCGCACCCGCACCCTCTGGCGCCGTCTGCCCCGTACGCACGCAATACTCGCTAATTCTAGCCGGCATATCGCCCGGATGAAGAAATAATGGGTCATCAGGATCAATGAAAGCAGCGAATGGCTTCGCCTCATCGGCCAGCTTAACTAATTCGGGAAATGTGTACGAGATTCCTCCCCGCTCCCATGAACGTCTGCATTCCTGCAAAATCCAAAGGCCCATGATGTTCTTAAGCAAACGATATGTGCCGTAAGCGCCGCCTTCGTTCGTAAAATTCAGCTGTTGAGCCAGTTCATTGATAACCGGCTCTTCAACCTCAGTCCCCATTAGCGACCAGGTACCGCAGCTGAGGTAAGCGAATGAACGCTCCAGTGCCGGTACGGCAGCAACCGCCGAGCCGGTATCATGCTCTGCTACCGCATATACCGGTACAGGTTCGATATTCAGCTCTTCACAAACAGAGGACCGCAGTTGTCCTACCCGCTCACCCGGTTGCGCCACTTGGCCGAATAAATCCGGAGAAATGCCTATTGCGCGAATAAGCTCTTCATCCCAGCCTCCTGTAAGCGGGTTATACAATTGCGTCGTCGTCGCATTGGAGAACTCATTAAACATTTCTCCAGTCAGGAAATATCGGAGCAAATCCGGAATCATAAGGAAATGCTTCGCATCCCGCAATAGCGGTGAGTCCGCCTGCTTCAAAGCCGCAAGCTGATTAATTGTATTAAACGGCAGAAACTGAATGCCCGTCCGTCCGAATATGTGTGAAGCCGTCATTTCTTCCATCAATCGTTCCATTACCCCATCCGTGTGATGGTCACGGTAATGATAAGGATTCCCGAGCAATTCACCGCTGCTTCCGATTAATCCGAAGTCAACCGCCCACGAATCGATAGCGATGCTGTCCAGCTTAATTCCCCTATGCTTTGCTTTGAGAAGCCCCTGCTTGAGCTCGTGAAGCAATCGCAAAATATCCCAATGCAGTCGGTCGCCGACCTGCACCGGATCATTCGAAAACCGGTGCAGCTCTTCAACCTCGATCTTACCTTCATTCAATCGGCCGAGCATCGCTCTTCCGCTGCTCGCCCCCAGATCGTAAGCGAGAATGGTCACCAGCTGGCACCGCCCTTGCCTCTCACCAATATGTCTTTGCCGTAGCTGCTGTTCAAGTATGCTTTCATTGGATCAAGCGGCAAGCCTTGCTCTTCCCGGATTGCGTGAAGCAATGGTGTCACATCGAACTCGAATGCACGGCGAACGGCATCCTCGGCACCGAGAACATCATGGCGTTCAGCAGCCTCGCTCACTTCTGCATGGTTAATAAGAAGCGCCTTTGCATATTGCGTTTGCACGTTAAGTACGGAGCGCAGCATGGCCGGAATTTTTTGTTCAATATTATGGGATTGGTCAATCATATAAGCGATATTGTCTACCGCATTACGAATTCCCGCATCGGAATCATTTGCAGCGCTCAATATTTGATAGAAAATCAAAAAGAGTTCATACGGATTAACCGAACCGACAATAAGATCGTCATCCGCATATTTGCGGCTGTTGAAATGGAATCCGCCGAGACGCTTCTCGTCGATCAAATAAGCGACAATGTGTTCGATATTCGTACCTTGCAGGTGATGACCGGTATCAACAAGCACTTCCGCCTGAGGTCCAAGCTTCAGCGCCATGTTGTAAGCCATGCCCCAGTCCGCGAGATCCGTATGATAGAAAGCAGGCTCGAAGCATTTGTATTCAATGAGCATCCGCATTTCAGGCGTCATTGCACTATACATCTCGGACAATGCTTCGTGCATCCATGCTTTGCGCTTGCGGATATCCCCTTGGCCCGGATAGTTCGTACCGTCCGCAAACCATAAGCTAAGATCACGGGAACCCGTTTCCTTCGCGATGTCCACGCATTCCAGCAGATGATCCGTCGCTTTGCGGCGAATGGCGCTATCTGTGTTCGTTACGCTGCCGAGCATGTAATCCTCATCCTGGAACAGGTTGGGATTAACCGCTCCAATAGAAAGCCCAAGACCCTCAGCGTGGTTTCTTAGCTTGCTGTAATCATCGACTTTATCCCAAGGAATGTGAATGGCTACCGAAGGAGCAAGCCCAGTAAGGTTATGAACCTGCGCTGCATCCTCGAATTTCTCGAACGGATTGCGGGGTACGCCTTCCTTTTGAAACACTTTAAACCGAGTACCGGAATCGCCGTAGCCCCATGATGGGGTTTCGATTTTGAGCGCTTTCAATCTTGCTTTCACTTGATCTATATTAATGCCTCGTGCTTGCTGCTGTTCCTCAAAAAACGCATATGCGCGGTCGGACATAACGAACACCCTTTCACATGAAAAATTTATGATTTGATTGGATAAGCTATCGTTGACACCAGAGTGTTCTCCGCTAGCGCTTTAGTCAAGCTATGCACCTCGATGGCGTAAGGACCGCCGACCGGAATCGGCGGCCCTTCCTTCATCATTGTGCTGGTGTGTACGGATGCCTCCTAACGAGTGAAGGCTGCCGGTACGCCGCCGTCGATTGTCAGCATGCAGCCTGTCGTTTTGTCCGCTTTGGACGAGGCGAAGAACGCAATTCCTTCAGCAATATCGCGCGGATAAATGTTAACAAGCAGCGTCGTACGCTTGCGGTAGTATTCTTCCAGTTGATCCGGCTCGATACCGTATGCCGCGGCACGCTCATTGCGCCAGCTGCCGTTCCAAATAGCCGATCCTTGCAGGATAGCATCTGGTAAAATCGTGTTGACACGAATCCCGAACTCGCCGCCTTCCGCTGCGATGCAGCGTGCCAAATGTGCTTCCAAAGCTTTAGCAGAACTATATGCCGAAGCATTTTTACCGGCATATACGGAGTTTTTCGAGCCGATGAATACCATGTTGCCGCCTATGCTTTGTTGCTTCATTAATTTGAATGCTTCCCGGGCTACCAGGAAGTAACCGGTGCCAAGCACGTTCATATTCAAGTTCCATTCCTTGAGCGAAGTTTCATCGAACGGACTCGAAGTTGCCAGACCCGCATTGTTAACGATTATGTCAACGCCGCCATAAGCCAGTGCCGTCTCCGCATAAGCAGCTACAACCTGTTCTTCGCTCGTTACATCCATTTTAACAGCTGTAGCACGGTTATCGCCGTATTTCTCATTAATCTCAGCGGCTACCTTCTGAGCACCTTCCAGGTTAAGGTCTGCAAGCACAACATGCGCGCCTTCCGATACGAGTCGACGAGCCGTTTCACTGCCGATACCGCCTGCGCCGCCTGTTATAAAGGCAACCTTACGCGAAAATTCAGCTTCTGCAGGAGCCAGCGACAATTTGTATAGCTCAAGCGGCCAATATTCCACGTTATACGACTCGTTCTCGCTTAGCGATACGAAATCGCCGAGTGCGGTTGCGCCGCGCATAACCGCGATTGCACGGTGGTAGAGGGCTCCGCTCACTTGCGCCATAGCCCAGCTCTTGCCTGTGTTGATCATCCCGATGCCCGGAATAAGGATTACGCGCGGCGCTGCTTCGAACATCACGTCGCCTTCGTTTTTGTTGCGTTCAAAATAAGCTTTATATTGTTCCTTGTAAGCAGCGATTCCTGCTGTTAATTTCTCTTTCAGGCCTGCAATATCATCTGCGTTCGGAGTCCAATCAATAAATAATGGCACAACCTTAGTGTGTACAAGGTGATCCGGGCAAGCCGCTCCCACTTGGGATAATTGCGGCGAATTTTGTCCGCTTACGAATGCAAGCACGTCTGCCTCGTCATCGAATGTCAAAATCATTTTCTTCGCATCGCTTACAGCACCGCGAATGGTTGGCATTACCTGTGCCGCAACGCTTCTGCGAACGTCAGCCGCAAGTACCTCGTGCTTCACGCCGCCGAACAACGATGCTTCGTCGAAGCGAGCTTCAATAAACGCTTCCGCTTCGGAAATAATTTTGATCGTCTGCGCGTAGCACTCCTCCGAAGTCTCGCCCCAAGTGACAAGGCCGTGCTTCTCCATAAGCACAAGCTCTGCATTCGGGTTGGCGAGTACACCTTCCGCTATCATTTTGGACAAGTTAAAGCCAGGACGCACATAAGGTACCCACACGAAACGATCGCCGAAAATTTCTTTCGCAAGCGCTTTGCCGTTATCCGCGCAGCACAAGCTAATAATAGAATCCGGATGCGTATGATCCACATGTTTAAATGGAAGGAAAGCATGCAGCAAGGTCTCGATGGATGCACGCGGATGCTTCGAATCGATCATACAATTGACTAAATAAGCGACCATTTCCTCATCGGGCATTTCAGAACGTTCGAACAAAGGACGGATATCATCCATGCGCAAGCCTGTAAAATTTCCCGCTTTCATCGTCGCCAGATCGGAACCGCTGCCCTTTACATACATGACTTCAACGTCGCGGCCGCGGAAATCCTTCACAACCGTTTTGCTTGATGTGTTGCCGCCGCCGTAATTGCAAACGCGGCGGTCTGCGCCAATAATGTTGGAGCGGTATACGAGTTCATTTAAACCGCCTTCAAGCTGCGATGCTTTTGCGTTGTCCCATAAACTTTGTACCATGGATAATACCTCCGAATGATGTTTTGTTTTTTGTTTGAATTGATCATATCATATTTGTTTGTTTTTGAATATAAATATTTCAAACATAAACGGAAATGTAATTATTACGAAAAGCAGGTATAATCAAAACAATAACGACATCGGAAGCTATATTGGATAAATCCAATAACTTTACGTTTCATATCCGCTTTTCTCGCTCTATATTGGACATTTCCAATAAAAATCCGCAATTCTAACTCCAAGAACACCTGAACAACCTATAAGCTGTAAAATGATTGGATGAAATCCAATATAGCCGCATATCCGATTAAAATGCTGCCTCTACGCTGGAAACAATCCAATATAAGTCACTCACTAAGTCAAACCAGTCAATCCAAACGGACTTCGCATTTACTTCGAATGACCGTATTCCGCCGAAACACGAAAAAACCGCTAGATCTTCAAACGATCAAGCGGCCTTTTCCTATCATACTTCTATTTACTTACAGCGCAGCGTCACTTCGATATCTTGATTGTAGTTGCCGAAGCCTTTGCCGAACAAAGTCACGCCGCCGCAGTTTTTCGCTGTGGCGCTGCAGGATATACGGAACAAAATCTCCTTATCATACGCCAGCATAAGCTGATCGATCGTCACGTTGGACACTTGGATGCCATCAATGAAGGAGCCTTGCCGGTTGACACGAATCGTCTTGATTAATCCGTGCTGAATATTTTTATGCCACCATTCAGGCGTGTATAATCCACGTGTGCTGCCGAAATCACCGGGGTAAGTCCATGTTCCGATTTCCTCGCCGTTTAGGGTAAAGGAAATATCCGAGGGTAAATGATTCACTGCGCAAGGTGTTTCGGAGCAAATCTCCATTGAAATTTCCAGCGACTCCGGGCTTTCGTTGCTTACCATATAATTAGGAATCCGATATTCAACGAAACCGGAGCCAAACCATAACACCTTTGCCATAACATGGTCAGGATCAGCAAAGTAACGGGGATCATCGCACATCCCGATCATTTGCGATTCGGACGCGAGTCCGCATCTCGGTTTAATCTGATAGGTCGAATAATGACCCACCGGTAACGATACGAAATATCGGTTCGATTCGTCTACATCAGGTGTTCCTTTAAATAGAAGCATAGCGTGTGTGAGCTGCAGATGGCATATTTTTTGCATCCCCCGCTTACCGGCCGCACTTTCGCAGCGTACAATTCCCGCTTCCTCCAGCATATGTATATGCCTCGTTACAATAGGAGACTTTATGTCTAGCGCTTCAGACAAGCTCTTAATATTCAACGGCTGGATGCTCAGCAATTCAATCATCTTTACGCGGGTAGTGATGAGAAGCATTCAAGAAATTTCATATTTCGACTGTTTACTTCAATTTCCATTATTGCTCCCCTTTATATATCCAACTAATTACCTACTCATTATATAACTAAAAAGTTAACGTTTCAATCTATAATTGGTTTAACTTGACATACAACCTCGTTTTCAATAAAATTAACGGCGTATACAACACTTTTAGTTATCTTTTAAGTTATCTAAATAAGGCGCAGGAGGTAAATGATGAACGCATTTCAATTTCAAAATCCAACCCGCATCGTATTTGGCGAAGGCTCTGCTGACCAAGTGGGCCAACTTGCCTCACAGTATGGCAAAACGATCCTGTTAGTGTACGGCTCGGGCAGCATTAAAAAAACAGGTCTGTACGACAAAACCATTAACCATTTACAAGAAGCAGGAATTACTGTCCACGAGCTTCCGAATATTGAACCCAACCCCCGTCTATCGACGGTGAACAAAGGAATTGATATTTGCCGAACGAATGACGTAGATTTCATTCTCGCAGTAGGCGGCGGCAGCGTTATTGATGCATCCAAAGCCATTGCTGCCGGCGTCCCCTATGAAGGCGATGTCTGGGATTTTTTTACGAACAAGGCCGTTATCGAAAAGGCTCTTCCACTTGGCACAGTTCTTACTTTAGCGGCAACCGGCTCGGAAATGAACGGCAACTCCGTCATCACGAACTGGCAAGAAAACCTGAAACGCGCCTTCGGCAGCCCATATACATATCCTAAGTTTTCTATTCTTGATCCGACATTGACTTACACGGTGCCGCGCAATCATACGGTTAACGGAGCCGTTGATATTATGTCGCACGTATTTGAGCAATATTTCAGCTTAACAGAGAACACGCCGCTGCAGGAACGCTTCTGTGAGTCGATTTTGCAAACAGTCATTGAAAATGTAGAGATTGCGCTTGAAAAGCCCGATGATGCAGCAGCCCGCGCTAACCTGATGTGGTGCGGAACGATGGCGCTTAACGGCGGTCTAATCAGCGTCGGCATGATGAATGATTGGGCTTCGCACGGCATTGAGCATGAAGTTAGCGCGATCTATGATATTCCGCACGGCGCAGGACTAGCGGTTATTTTCCCTAACTGGATGAAATATGTATACGACGAGCGTCTTGACCGTTTCGTCCAGTACGCCGTACGCGTCTGGAATATTAATCCTGAAGGAAAATCAGATAAAGAAATCGCCCTCGCAGGTATTCAAGCGACAAGAGATTTCTTCACACGCATCGGTGCGGAAGCAAAACTGGCCGACTTCGGAATCGGCAGCGAGAAGCTTGACCGTATGGCAGAGGAAGCCGTTCGTTATGGCGCAATCGGTTCCCTCAAGCGATTAGAGAAACAAGATGTACGGGCTATTCTAGAAATGTCTCTTTAAATCGGAGGGAACAAACTAATGAATAGAGCGTTAACAGAATCTACTGTATTAAGCAATGGTGTAAAAATGCCATGGCTCGGTCTAGGCGTCTGGAAGGTGAAGGATGACGGCGAAGTAGAGAAAACGGTCGCCGCTGCTATCGAAGCAGGCTACAGAGGTATTGATACCGCAGCAGCGTATAATAACGAAGAAGGCGTTGGTGCCGGAATCCGCAGCAGCGGTATCGCACGCGACGAAATTTTCGTTACGACGAAAATATGGAATGCGCATCAAGGCTATGAATCAGCGTTGACCGCATTCGAGGACAGCAGACGAAAGCTTGGCGTTGATGTTGTGGATTTATTGCTTATTCACTGGCCGGTTAAAGGAAAATACACAGAAACATGGCGTGCGCTCGAGAAGCTTTACCGTGACGGTTACGTTCGGGCAATCGGCGTTAGCAACTTTCAAATTCATCATTTGAAGGATGTTTTTGAATCCGGTGAGATTGTACCCATGGTCAATCAGGTGGAATACCATCCGCTTTTGTCGCAGCAAGAGCTTCATGCGTTCGCGAAGAGCAACAATATCCAGCTTGAGGCATGGAGCCCGCTCATGCAAGGAAACTTAGATCATCGCATACTTGCTCAAATCGGTGAAAAATATGGCAAATCACCTGCTCAGGTTGTCCTGCGCTGGGATCTTCAGAACGGGGTTGTCACGATTCCAAAATCGACCAATCCGGCACGCTTGAAGGAAAACGCCGATATCTTCGACTTTACATTAACACAGGAAGAAATAGCACAGATTAACGCGGTTAACCGAAATCATCGTCTTGGTCCGGATCCGGATAATTTTAGTTTTTAATATTTTAATATAAAAAAAGGCAGTCCCACGATAGATGAATCTATCAAAGGACTGCCCTTTTTTATTTCGATTCGTTAAAAGCCCGCAGCAGCGTATATCGGTTAGGCCGAACATGATGCGCTTCCAGCAAGCTGCGCGCAAGCAGATCATCACTAACGCCTAGCTCCCCGGTAGCGGCAGGTCCGCCCACCTTGCGGAGCCAATTGCGAATCGTTTGCTCGTTCGGAAGAGCTTCGATTTCACGGCGGGCCTTCTCTGGACTAGCAGCGAAAGCAAGTCCTCTCTCCTCTGCTGCAAGCCGATGATAGAGCTTGGAAATTTCCGCGCATGCTACGCCGACCTTAGCGCCGTGCAGAAGCTGTCTTTTGCCGAGACGAATATATTCCATCTCCCAATAGTGGGAAAGATGATGCTCAGCGCCTGATGCCGAATGCGATTGTCCAAAGAGCAGCATCGCTAGACCAGACTCAATTAGCGCTTCTATTAAAATACGAACGCCTTCCTGTTCGCGGCTGGCGATCTGGTCCACATGCTCCACGCATTGATGCAGTGCAATTCTCGTTATTTCAGCAACGGCTTCCGAATACGGCTCGCCGCCCTCCGCTGCCCCGAAGCTCCAATCCAGCAACGAAGTATATTTGCCGAGCATATCGCCGAAGCCTGCAGCAATCATCGGGGCAGGAGCATTCGCGAGCAGCTCCAAATCTGCAAATATCGCATCGGGTCCAATCGCAGCGATCGTCTTCTTCTCGCCGCGAATGATGATAGGAGCGCCTTTGGAATTGAAACCGTCAACGGAAGGAGCAGTCGGTACCGAGACGAACGGAATACCCGCTGTATAAGCAGCGTATCTGCTTATGTCATGAATCGTACCTGACCCGGCTGCGATAACAACCTCAGCGCCTGTTTGCTGAATATCCAGCAGCAGTTGAACGATCGATGCTTCGTCAGCAATAACATCGCCCTGCCGGTCAGGCTCAATGAGCGTTACATGAGCGGATATGCTAAGCGATTCTATCGCTTCCTTCAGCGCCTTACCCGCTACCTCATATGTAATGGCGTCCGCAGCGACGATGACACGTTTGTAGTCCTTTTCTTTCAAGTAAGGTGCAACTTGCTGAATCGCCCCCGCCTCTATAATAAGCGGATTAATTTCAATTGATTTCAGCGTCTGCTCATCGAAACCGACAGCCAGCTCTTTTACTTTATTTACAATAGATGACATCGTCACGCCTCTTTTCGTTTACGTATATGCTTCATTTTGCTCTCGCCGGCCTCTGCTTGTCAACATTCATCATACACTTTTTAGCTATCGTCTTTATGGTTAGGATTCACCTTTATGGCTGTTCTGTTCTACTTAGGCAGCTCTAAAGCAAGCGAGATGAGTTTGCTATAATGGATTTCGTACAGGATAGGGAGGGACATTGGACGATTGTGATGGCTATCTTGGATTTCATACAGTAAAACTTACGAAAATCAGGGGATTGAGATAAATTGGAGTTATAATTGCGCTTTTACATTGGAGTATTTCCAATATAGGGCTCTGATTGAGAGTTAGACCCCGAAAGTTATTGTATTTATCCAATATACGAATGGCCGCCGTTTCACCTTTATACGAAGAAAGGAGTGATCCGCGTCAATGCGTCTCACCCCCACTTATTAATAGGCTGCGATATATAATTTACCTTGTCTGCCTAGCATCGGCACGAGCGTAAACTTATTTCGCCAACGAATCCTTCATAAAATCGGAGATCAGCACTTTGCGGCCGGTCTTCGCACTCTCGAGGGCGGCGAGCACCATGGCCATGCTGTAAATATTGTCGCTGCAATCCGTTTCCGGCTTGCGGCCTTCCTCAAGCGCTGCAAACATGTCGTCCAGACAGCCATGGTGGAACGTATTTGCCATCTCCGGCAATAAACTGTTCACACGTTCATAATCACGAATGAATTTACCGGTTTGATCGCCGGCAGCAACGACTTCCGCGTATGGCTCCCCATGACCGTCCCATATTGCAGTACCGCGCTCACCCGTAACTCGCCACGATGCTTCCCACGAAGTCGGCATGCCTTCCGCGCACCATGAGCCGCGGTAATTGAATACGGAGCCGTCAGACATTTCATAAATACAGACAGCCATAGCATTTCCTGCATACCATGAGCCGGGCGGATTAAACTCCTGACAATAGACGGACACCGGGTCCGCACCGATGATGAACCGGGCCTGATCAAACGTATGAATCGCCATATCGAGCAGCAGCGGGCTGTCCATCGCATCGCGGAAGCCGCCAAAATGCGCGCCGATGAAAAAGTCGGCGCCAACAAAGCCCGGTTTGCCGATTGTGCCTTCAGCGATTAGATTGCGATAGGCCCTGATGCGCGGATCGAAGCGGCGGTTTTGCATAACCGCATGCGTTCTTCCGATGCTCTGTGAAATACGAACGATATCGCTGCAATCGCTCATAGACTCCGCAAGCGGCTTTTCACCAAATACGTGACATCCCAGCTGCAAGGCTGTCGTGCTGACTGCATAATGGCTTGCCGGAATGGTTACGTCAAACACCATATTGGCTCCAGTAGCCTCAATCGCCTGCTTTACATCCGTAAAGGTTGGGCAATCCAGCTCCTTCCGCTCAGCCATTGCCTGCGCGAACTCCTCTTTAATATCGACAAGCCCGACGATTAGCGTATCGTCTCTCCGCTTCGCATAATCCACCCACGTATTCGCCATGCCGCCGCAGCCTGCGACGACCACTCGATGTTTTATTGTCATAATGATCAGACCTCGCTTTCGCTTATCGCCTTATATTGGATTCGGAACAAAATCGCCGCCGCGGCAGAGCTTCAAATAATTCAAAGCATGCACCTGACCGGTCATCTCCAGCTCACCCTTGTAAACCGGATCGTGCCAGCCTTCGATATCGATCGTTCCTTTATAACCGTTCTGTCTCAAAATCGATATAATATCCGTCCAGTTGCTATCGCCGAAGCCCGGCGTCCGATGCCAAACAAACTGCTGCTTACCGTGGACGCCATGCTCTTTTACAATATCCCAGGCAATCGTTGCGTCCTTGCCGTGAACGTGGAACACCTTGTTCGCCCATTTGCGCAGCTGCGGAATCGGATCGATCAAGCTGACCATTTGGTGGCATGGCTCCCACTCCAGTCCGATATTGTCTTCCGGCACCGCATTAAACATAAGCTCCCAGGCTGTCGGATTATGCGCAATATTCCAATCGCCGGTTGCCCATGTGCCTCCCATGTCACAATTTTCAAAAGCGATCCGCACGCCTTTATCTGCCGCTCTCCGCGTCAGCTCGCCGAACACTTCCTTAAATTTCGGAATCGATTCGTCGATCGATTGACCCGTCAGGCGGCCCGTGAAGCCGGAAACAATATCCGCTCCGAATAAATGGGCATTATCGATAAGACGCTCCCAGCTTGCAAGGGTATCGGCGTTATCGCCATTACCTGTCAGCGGGTTACCGAAAACGCTTACAGCAGGAACGACAAAATCATGCTCATCCGCAAGCGCTCTTACCCGTTTCGCCATTTCCGCAAGATCCGTGCTTCCAGTCGTTTGCCAAAACGTTAAATTAAACGATTCAAATCCATGCTTCACAATTTGCGGAATAACGTGATCCGCGTTGCCTCCGCCTACAAGCGTTCCAATTCGCAGTTTATTTTCCATCCTTGTATATCACTCCAATATTGGCGTATATTATTTGTAACAACTCCATTATAGCTAGGAGTTTTGTATATTACTCTATACAATCTTGTGCAATACTAGTCTAATCTTGTGGTGGAGGATATAGATATGACCTATCCGAGGGAGCTTTGGGAAAATACCCGTCTCGAGCATAAAACATACCCGATTCAGCTATTCCAAAATCGTTGCCATGCAGTCAAGCCTAATGATTGCATCCTATATTTGCATTGGCATGAGCATTTTGAGATTATCGTGATGAGAGAAGGCAGCGCGCTGTTCCATATCGACAGCCGTCCGTATATCGTTAATGAAGGAGATGTCATTATTATACCGGGGGGCGGCCTGCATGTCGGATACTCGCTTCACTACGGGAATGTTCATTATGATTGCGTTGTTTTGAACGCGTCCCTGTTCAATGACTGGGTGCATGATCCTGTTCATGCTCAATTTGTTGCTCCGTACTTGGAGGGACGGCTTCGCTTCCCCGTCAAGCCGTCCGAGCAGGATGAGGCATGCCTCCGCTATTATTCAATGCTCGATGAAGCTATTGCCGAACTAGCCGCGAAGCCTCCTGCGTATCAGCTCGTCGTGAAGTCAAAGCTGCATGTATTGTTTACGCTGCTCTCCCGCACCTTCATGGAGCAGCAGCTCGCCGGCAAGCCGGCAGAGCCGTATTTCGTCAATCGCGATCGCTTTAAGGCGCTTATTCAGCGGATCGAATCGAATTTTTGCGAAAAAATAACCATTGAACAAGCGGCTAAGCAGGTCAGCCTAAACCCTTACCACTTCTGCAAGCTGTTCAAAAAGCTGACGGGCCGTACCTTTGTCGAATACGTCAACGTCTGCCGCATGAACGAGGCGGAGCGGCTGCTCCGCGAAAGCAACGACACCGTCACCGAAATCGCAGCCATGGTCGGCTGTGATAATCCGAACTATTTTACGAAGCTGTATAAGCAATATAAGGGAATGACTCCTTCGCAAGCGCGAAAATAGGGCCGCTCTGTTATGGAGCGGCCTTTGCTTTAGTTCGATAGAGGGGGCTATAATCTCCGGCTAATCGACTTCCGATGGCCGAGCAGCGGGAATTCCCCGATGCGCAACTTGGCGCTGCCGTAAGGCACTAGCTCCAGTTCGGTAACCTGCTGCCCTTCCGTGTCTGGATTAAGCGGCGGAGTGCCTGCGTTGTTGCCTTCCATTCGCCAGTCACGGACAAGCTTTCCGCTCGCCTTCACCCGCACTGGTGAATCAGCTGCATCGAACGGTTGATATGGGATTTCGTCATTGCTAACCGTCACATTAAACCTCGTATCAGCAAGCAATCCGTACTTCCAAGGAGATGAGGGATAAATCTCCCAATCGTGGAACATGTCCCGCTGCTTCAGCAGCTGCCAGTTTTCGGCAATCGGCAGGGCGTAAACGAGCGGTCCGCGCTCTACGCTCACAGCATACAGGTTGCGGGAAACGGTGCGCATCTCCATAGGCAGCTTCAACAGCAGCCGATCACCGTTCTTCCATTCGCGTTCGATTCGAGCATAGCCTTTGACTGCCGAAAGCGTAATCGGCTCATCATTCACCTCTAAGCTTGCCGCTTCACACCATTCCGGTACCCGCAGCGATATCGCGAATGCTGCAGGCTGATCAAGCGTCAGTGCCATAGTTACGCTGTCTCGGAACGGATACTCCCCGCTAACCCGAAGCTTAGCTTGGGCATAGCCTGCCACCCTTGCGCTTACCATACACGGAGCATAAGATACCGCAGCCAAACCGCCTTTTCCGTCCGTCATCCACAAGTGGGAAACGAGCTTCGGCCACCCTTGATGCATATTCGATGTGCAGCAGCCAAAGTTGGGCTCGAGGCCAAACAAATTCGCATCCGGACCGTTGCTCCAATTTCTCGGCGCCACGTTACAAACGATCTGGTTCACCTGCTGATCATACTGATGCGAGGTCCAGTCCTTAGAAATAGTTGCCGGAAGCGCGTTAAACGCCACCTTTTCCAAAATATCGCCAAATCGGCCTTCGCCAAAAATACGTGTAAGCTGCTCCATCGAATACATATATTCCACGACAGCGCACAGCTCGACGCCTTGACTCGGGTGTGTGCCGGACAGCCATTCGTCTCCCGAGAACATGCCGTGCGCCTGTCCGTGATACGTCATCAGGCTGTCAATGCCGCGGTGAACGGCATCCCTTTGAACGGAATCGCCGTGCATTTCATACAAAATACCCGGCGTCTTGATTCCCATCGCCACATTGACGACATGCGTCCGCCAATCCCATTGCTCTACCTTGCGCCAAAACGGGAAGTCGTAAAAAATGTCAGTCCAGTCGAGCGTTTGCCCGGCAACGATATCCGCCAGCTTTAACAGCTCGCTATCCTTCGTGCGCTTATGAAGCCATAGAATACAAAGAAGCATTTCCGAGCCCCTTGATTCAGCCCACCCTCTGAGCGGCTGCTCTTCAATCGTTTCACGGACATAACCCAAAAACTTCGTTAGAAACGGAACGATTCTCTCGTCTCCCGTCGCTTCCTCGTATTGCATCATAACCTTCAGCATAATCATGAAATGCCACCAGTCCTGATTCTTATCCACTTCCCCATTGACCGTTTCAATTTGCGCCGGACCAAAAAATCCGTTTTCCTGCTGGCTCGCTAAGGACCATTCCACCCATTTGTTTGCTTTCGCGATCAGTCTCTCGTCGCCGAGAATATAAGCAAGCGGCAATAGCCCATCCAAATAATAAGGTCCCCGTTCCCAGCTCTCGCCGTTTCCGCCGATCCAACCATTGTTCGGGCCTACGTCTGCCCAATGCTCCTCCAAATGGCCCGTCAAACCGTCTGCCTGAATACGAAGCTGATTATATAGCCAGCCCTCAGCCTTAATGCTGCCAAGAGGCAGCACCTCAAATACGTTATGTAATTTACTCATCACTCAAATCTCACTCTCCTTCGCATCGAATAATTGCAAACCGAATATATCATGCGAGTCTGAAGCATTGGGATAGCCTATTTCAACCTTTTTTTATCCGATCGCAACATCATATTGAAAGCGATCTCTTTACTGAATGCATTGCGGGGCTTATGATTATACAATCACAAGAGCAACAAGGAGCGAAACCAAATGTTCCAATTCATTTGTCCGCCAATGCCGCATTACATTCATGGCGGCGAAGATACCTATCCGATTGGCGGCGAGCACGCCGACCGTTCACATATTGGGGTGTTCGATATTATCGTCGTCACCCGCGGCTGCTTATTTTTGGAGGAGGCAGGAGAAGCGCTCGATATCTCCGCAGGCCATTACGCCATTCTTCGCCCTGACAGCTCGCATCGAACGACTGCGCCATGCAGCGAGGAAACCCACTTCTATTGGATTCACTTCCAAACGGTAGGGGAATGGAGCGTAGCGGACGAAAGGCTGCCCTTCGCGCTTTCGCAGCAAGGGCAGCCTTTTGCTCAAATCGAATATTTTCCGTTCCACTTACCGAGATTTAAACGGCTGCAAACGCCGCATTCGATTGAAGAACGGATACGCGAGCTGCTGCAGCTGCACGAAAACCCTTCTGCCCATACCCGTTGGACGCAGCAGCAGCTTTTCCAATCCATCATGCTGAAGCTGCAGGAGGAAAGCGGTGCAGCTGCCGACAGTCCGTATTTGCAAATTGCCGAAGAAACCGCCCTATTTTTGCGCCGTCATTATAAGGATCCGCTTAGTTACAAGCAAATGGCAGAGGCGCTCCATTTTCACCCTAACTATATTGCCATTTGTATGAAGAAAACGTTCGGCTGCACCCCGCTCGACTACTTAACCAGGCATCGTATTGAGCAAGCGAAGCGGCAGCTCATTCATACCAATGACCCTATCGGCAAAATCGCTGAGGATACTGGGTTTGGCACCTTCCCTTATTTCATCCGCTGTTTCAGCAAGCATACGGGCACGAAGCCGAAAGCGTTCCGCATGCAGTACCGCTCAAAATAACTCTAAAAAGCGCAAAAGGGATTTTCCGCTAAACATGGATTTTTAGATGATGATTCCAAATTTAGCGGAACGTACGTCCAGTATTTATTCTCACAATTGCTGATCCCGCCTAAGCTAACGAAATAGTCAAAATCGGTACGAACCAGCAATTTTCTTTTACAACAACGAACTAAATAATAGTGCGCCACGAATGGCCGCCAGCTTAAGCAGCTGAACGGCCATTCGTGGCGTGTTCTAAACTTATTGTTGATTCTGAACGAGCTCGGCCAGACGATCCCAAGTTTCAGTGATTCCCTGCAGCATGCCCATATCCATTACCGTCTGGAGCGCTTCGACCGATGCATATTCACTGCGGCAGACTAGCCTTGTTTTGCCCTCATGATCCTCGAAGATGTTCGTAATCAACGACCCCGGAATCCCCTCTGCAATATTGCCCTCTGCATCCGAGAACCAATCGGTATGGACGATCCGCTCGTTCTCAACAATTTCATGGTATTCGCTCTTGCCCCAGGATTCAAAGCCATAAAAGTCTTTTTGGTTCTCGTCTACACACTTCATACAGTAATGCCAGATTCCGCCCGGACGGAAGTCGATATTGCAGACGGTCAGCGTCCAGCCTCTAGGTCCCCACCAGCGCTTGAGATGCTCCGCATCGGAGAATGCTTTGAATACCAGGGCGCGAGGGGCATTGAAGATACGCTCAAGGATCAGCGTTTGGCCCTCTACTTTTGAAATCATTTGATTAGAAGTGTGATTAGTTGTCATTTTTATTTCCCTCCTAAAGCCACTTTGGCTTTCGATAATTTATGGTAATAAACATAAGAGCCGGCAATCAATACATACCCTATGACAAATACGATTAATTCAGCTGAAGCATCGTCGACGGCTAAAGTGGAATACAAGGCGCCCGATAAATCAAACGTAAAGCCGGCATAAGCCCATTCCTTGATTCTCGGGTATCCGGGCACAAGAATGGCCACGACGCCGAGCAGCTTAGCTACACCAAGGAAGGGGAGTAAATAAGCGGGATAGCCCAGATGCTCGAATACGGCCATCGAACCGGGAGAAGACAGGATGTTCGGAATCGAGCCAACCCCCATTAATAAGATCAAAAGTCCTGTAAAAATCCAGTAAATGATCACCTGTTTTTTCATATGGATCACGTTCTCCCTTCACTAATATCAACAATGCTTCTTCCAGCCGATCCAGCGTCACACTACCCTACGATTTCTCCAATGTGTTGACTTTCTTTTGCAATTCCTGCAAGTAAGGCTCCAAGTTGTCGAATTTGTCATCCCACATGACGCGATAATACTCGAGCCAAGAACGTAATTGTTGGAACGGCTCCGATCGCAGCTTATAAATTCGGCGATTCGCTACCGCATAGACCTCCACCACGCCTGCTTCCAGCAGTACACCAAGATGCTTGGATGCCTGAGGCTGGCGTATGCGAAGCCGATCGCCGATTTTCCCTACCGTGAGCGGGCCTTCGCGCAGTAATTCTACAATTTGTAATCGGTTAGGCTCGGCAAGCGCATTTAGAATTGTCCAATTCATAGCATCATGCGGACACCTCCTTCTGTCGAATTGGGCTCAGCGGTATCTTTCTAAAAACAATATACCTCGTTAGGAATATTCCTATCAATGAATATTTATAGTGTTTTCCAAATCATTTTCTTGACATAAAAATAAGGCAGCTTTCACCCTAAGACGTAAGATAAAGTCCAAGACTGAAGCTGCCTTTGTTCAATTATAATGACATGCTATTCATTCTAAATCATTCTAAATCAAGAATTCTGAAACCAGCTCGTTATTTTTTTTGTTTTTGTAAAACCAAAATATTTGTATTTGATTGTCACGCTTTCGATTTTTTCTCCATGCCGGATTCGAATGCCATATTGCATAGGGGTGTGCTCTTTTTTCTTGATGGCGGCTTGAAATTCCTCAGTCGTTAATTTAGGAAATATGGAAGAAGCATTTATATCCATAAACTCAATTGCAGGCTCGTCGGGTAAGATTTGCACGATATTGGGCGCATCGTAAGTCACGCCAAGCTGTACGAGATGCGGCGTTTCATTATCGTTTATTTTTACGCTTCGAATATCGATTTTCCCATAACCTTCATTGCTCAGTTGAACAACATACTCGTCTTGTCTTCCATCTTTAAATGTAGTGGTTCCAAGTCCATTATCTGCTAGAGGATCGGTATTAAGATACCAGATGAAGATGCCAACCAATAAACCTAAAATTAAAAAGCCAAGCAGACCAAAAGCAATAACCCTTTTCTTCACTTTATATCCCCTTCCATTTCGACCATTTATACAAAAAGGCACGCCGGAATTTAGTTCCAGCGTGCGCTTTGCATATTATAACCGAGATTCTTTAGTCCTCTTGCCGATGATCTTGATCCACTTCTGGTTAAACATAACAGGCCGGTGACTTCTTGCTTAGACTCTAATTCGAGCTGAATATCTTCCCACTCGTTGTCAGGTTTGCATCAGAAACCACAAAGGCTCCAATCGAATATATATTGATTTTTACACAGAGGCGCGCCGTTTCGCAAGTCTTATTTCTGCTTACTGGCCAGATGATATTCTTATGTCGTGGTGGTCGGTTTATTCAAGCATAGGGCTATTGAAACTCCCAAAATTCCTTTATACTTAGTAGAAATTTACATTCTTTTGGAGGTGTGTGTTGTGCCAGTTTTTCATACGGAAAGGTTAACTCTTCGACTATTGGAAGCAGGTGATGCTGAAGCGTTGGAATTGTTAATAAATGACCATGACATTGCACGAACGACACTAAACATTCCTTATCCTTATCCAAAGGGAGCTGCAGAAGCGTTTATTCATCGCCGGACAGAGGCTGCTCAAAACGGGGACGGCTTTTCTTTTGCCATCATAAATAAAGAAAGCAATGAATTTATGGGATCAATCGGCATGCAGCTTGATAAAAAAAATAACCGGGCCGAGTTAGGTTATTGGCTGGGAAAACGCTTCTGGAATCAAGGCTACGTTACCGAAGGGGTCAAACGAATTGCCCAGTATGGCTTTGAAGAGCTTAAGCTCAATAAAATCCATGCAGCAGCCATGACAAAGAATCCCGCTTCATCGAACGTTATGAAGAAAATCGGGATGCAATACGAAGGCACCTTCCGTCAGCACTTTCTGAAATGGGATGTGTACGAGGATATCTCCTATTACGGAATTTTACGCGAGGATTATCTAACCGACTCCTAAGAGTGCTGCTGTATATCATCATGGAAACAGGTCATTTAAATTGATTTTGCACTTAAATGACCTGATCCTCTTATACCTTCTTCCGCTGCCGTGTATAGATGTCGACGTAGACAGCGAGAATTAAGATGCCGCCTTTGACAATATACTGCCAGAACGATTCCAGGTTCATCAAGCTCATGCCGTTGTCGAGACTGGCCATGACGAGCGCGCCGATAATGGCGCCGACGATGGTGCCGGTCCCGCCCATCAGGCTCGTGCCCCCGATGACACATGCCGCGATCGCATCGAGCTCGTAGTTTTGGCCGGAGCTCATCGTCGCCGCGTTTAAGCGGGCAGTCAGCACAAGCGCCGCAATTGCAGCAAGCGTATTGCACAGTACGAAAACGAGCAGGATTCGCCGCTTAATGTTAATACCGGATAAGCGCGCAGCCTCGGCATTGCCGCCGATCGCATACACCTGCCGGCCGAATGTCGTATTCCGCGAAATGAACGTGAAGATTAACGCAAGCACGATAACCATAACGAATGGAACCGGAATGCCTTTATAGCTGTTCATTAAATAGACGAAGCCGATGACAAGCGCTCCTATTACACCAAGGCGGAGTACGCTTACCGCGAACGGCTCCACATCGAAGCCGAACTTCGCTCTCGCCGCACGCTTCCGCATCACAAGATATCCGGCAACCGCCAAAGCGGCGATACCGAATACCCAGCCAATTACGTCGCCCACATAGGATTGACCAATCGCCTTCATGGAAGGCGTCAGCGGTGCAATCGTGACACTGCCGGTTGTTCCAAATAAAATACCTCTAAATATAAGCATTCCGCCTAAAGTAACGATAAATGCCGGCACCGCCCGGTAAGCAATAATCCAGCCTTGAATAAATCCTATCGCTGCGCCAATCCCTAAGGTCGCAAGGATGACTGGAATCGTGTTCCATTCGTACCACACATTAAGTATCGCCGCTATGCCTCCCGTCAAGCCGACGAGCGATCCGACGGACAAGTCGATCTGCCCTGCAACGATAACGAGCACCATTCCAATCGCCAGAATTGACGTTACGGACATTTGCAAAAATAAATTGGATAGGTTCGTAGGCGACAAAAAGCGGTCATGCAGCAGCGAAAATAAAACCCAAATGGACAATAACGCCCCGATCATCGTATACGCGCGGACATCGAATTTAAACCAGTTCGGGCGTTGCTTTAATTTGGACTGGCTTAATACGGTCTCTTGGTTTATGCTCATAGCCCTTTTCCTCCTGTTGCGGCCGTCATAATCATTTCTTGCGTCGCCTCTTCCGCTTTAAACTCACCTGTACGTTTGCCTTCCGAAATGACGATGATGCGATGGCTCATCCCAAGCAGCTCAGGCAGCTCGGACGATATCATAATGATCGAGACGCCCTGCCGTATTAAATCGTTCATAATGTTATAAATTTCGAATTTGGCACCGACATCGATGCCGCGCGTCGGTTCGTCCAAAATAAGAATTTTCGGGTTTGTCATCAGCCACTTGCCGAGAACGACCTTCTGCTGATTACCGCCGCTTAAGGTGCCGACGATGGTCTCAACCGAATTCGCTTTCACCCGCAGCGAACGTAAATATTGATTGCCTGCCGCGATTTCCTCGTTAGGCCTAAGAATGCCGCCGGAGGATATTGCGCCCAAGCTCGCCATACTCACGTTGCTCTTAATATCCATGCCTAACACGAGACCGTATTTTTTCCGGTCCTCCGATACGAGCGCCAATCCCGCTTTAATCGCCTGCTGCGTATTTTTCAGCTTGACGGGCTTGCCCTCGATTTCGACCGTACCAAAATTTTGTCCTGCGTAAGAGCCGAATAAGCTCATCACGAGCTCCGTACGCCCTGCTCCCATCAAGCCGGCAATGCCGAGTATTTCTCCTTTGCGCACCTCAAAGCTAAGGTTGTCGATCACCTTCTTACCCTGACGTTCCGGGTTCATGACCGTATAATCGGTAACCTTGAGCACCACGTCTCCAGGGTTTGCCTCAATGCGGGGAAACCGTTCCTTCAGCTCACGTCCGACCATGAGCGAAATAACCTTGTCCTCATTCACATCGGCTGCCTTATAGGTCCCGACTGTCTGTCCGTCCCGCAGCACAGTGACCGTATCCGCAACCGCGAAAACCTCATTAAGCTTATGCGAAATATAAATGCAGGTTACGCCCCGCTTCTTAAACTCACGCAATATATCGAGTAAAATATCAACCTCTTGTTCCGTCAAAGCCGCAGTTGGCTCATCCAGAATGAGGATGTTCGCATTCTTCGACAACGCCTTAGCAATTTCAATCTGCTGCTGCTTACCGATACCGAGTCCGCCGATGGGCTGCTCCGGATTAACATCATGCAGACCAACTTCCTTCAGCCAGCGTTCGCTCTCCTTGAACACCCGCTCCCAATTGATGATGCCGAATACGGCTGGCTCCTTGCCCAAAAATAAATTTTCCCCAATCGTTAATTCCTTTACTAGAGCAAGCTCCTGATAAATAATGGAAATGCCCGCCCCTTCCGCATCCTTAATAGTGCCGAACCGCTTCTCTTCGCCGTTAATAAGAATTTGCCCATCGTATGTGCCGTGCGGATATAAACCGCTTAGCACCTTCATTAAGGTCGACTTTCCTGCGCCGTTCTCGCCGCATAACGCGTGAACCTCGCCTTTTTTCACTGAAAAGGTAACATCGTTCAGCGCCTTAACGCCGGGAAACTGCTTCGTTATATTACGCATTTCTAAAACCGCCGTCATGGAATGGTCACCTCGCGAATGGCAAAAAGGGGAAGAGCGTCATGGCACGCCATCGCTTCTTCCCTTCTCCCGCCAAAATGTTATTTGACGTTTTTGTATACGTCTTCTTTGGAATGGAAGCCATCCGCAATAACGGTTGCATCGATATTCGATTTGTCCACCGCTTTTGGATCAAGAAGGACGGAAGGAACGTCTATTTTGCCGTTGTTGACCGTCTTGTCGGCGCCGACATCCTCGCCTTTCGCCAGCTTCACCGCAAGATCTGCCGCTTTCTCAGCCAAATCTTTAATTGGTTTATACACCGTCATCGTTTGCGTGCCTTCCACGATTCGTTGAGCTGCCGCAAGCTCAGCATCTTGGCCGGATACCGGAATTTTGCCCTCCAGTCCTTGCGCTGCCAATGCTTGAATAACGCCGCCCGCCGTTCCGTCGTTCGCTGCGACTACTGCGTCAATTTTGTTGTCATTCGCCGTAAGCGCGTTCTCCATGTTCGCAAGTGCGTTCGCCGGGTTCCAATCCTTCGTCCATTGGTCGAATACGACTTGAATGTCGCCGCTGTCAATTAACGGCTGCAAAATATTAAAGGCGCCTTTCTTAAATAAATGGGCGTTGTTATCTGTCTCTGAGCCGCCGATGTAAACAAATTTGCCCTTTGGAGCCAGCTTAACAATCGCTTCGGCTTGCATTTCGCCAACCTTTTCATTGTCGAAGGAAACATACAGGTCAAGATCGGAGTTTTTGATCAAACGGTCGTAAGCGAGTACTTTAATGCCTGCGGCGTGCGCTTTTTCCACAATGGCTGCTGTTGCTTCCGCATTATGCGGCACGACGACAAGCACGTCGACGCCTTGGCTGATTAAATTTTCCGCTTGCGCGATTTGCTTCGCGTCGTCGCTGTTCGCTGCCTGCACCTCCACCTGAGCGCCAAGCGCCTCGGCTGCTGCAATAAATAAGTCGCGGTCGCGCTGCCAGCGTTCTTCCTGCAGCGTATCCAGGGAGAAACCGATTACAATTTTGTCATCACCCTCGGTTTTCCCATCGTTTACGTTAGCTGCCGTTTCTTTGTTGTTCGACTCTGCGTCTCCATTTCCGCCGCCGCTTGCCCCGCCGCAAGCCGACAACACAAGCACGAAGGCTAATACAACCGCCAAAACCCCGCTTTTAGTAAACCTTTTCCCCATTTTCTTCGCTCCCTTATCTCACGAAATGTAACTGCTTACATTTGAAATATAGCACGGTCAAACGAGCAGCGAGCGAAGTTGTTCCAGTACTCTTTTGCTATCGTCTGCACTTTTTTAATATGACGCCAGTCCATCACCTTTTTGAGCCGAGAATCGCCTTTCGGTAGTCGGTCGGTGACGCGCCGCACATTTTTTTGAATACTTTACTGAAGTAATTCGGATCGTGGTACCCGACCTCGAACGTAATTTCCTTTAAACTTAACGCAGGATCAGACATCAGCGTCTTTGCTCTTTCAATTCTGCATTCGGTTAGGAAATCGATATAATTGATGCCTGCCTGCTCCTTGAACATTTTGCTCATATAAAAAGGACTTAGTCCGATTCGCTTCGCCATCAGCTCAAGTGAAATGTCCTGCCGCGAATGCTCCATAATGTATTGCTTCATTTGTCCTACGGCATCAGGCTGCACCCTGTTCTGATGAACAATAATGGCTTCAATGAGCTTGTTAAGCAAGCAGTCCGTCTCTGCGCGCAGCTGCTGATACTGCTTCACCTGAAACGAAAACAACGGCTTCTCCACCTCGAAGCCCATTTCCATCGCTACACGCGCAATAATCCACAGCCGCTCCAGCACCCATTGTCCGGACTGCGCCAGCGCTGCATTATTTTTATCATGCAAATCAATAAGATCCATAACGGTCTTCCTCACCGAGTCCCACTGCCCCAGACGAATGCTGTCAACGAACTGCTTCTCCGTTTGTTTATCCTGATAACCGCCTGCGAATTCTCCTCGTGCCTCCATGTCGCTATAAAACCGATGCTTGGCTGGAAGTCCCGTATGCGCTGTTGCTAACAAAGCCTCCTGATAGGACAGCCTTACATTGTCCAGCCCGCCGTATGGATTGCCGATCCCGACAAAAAAGTCGCTGCCTGCGTCCCGTTGCTGCTGCATAAGCAGCTGTTGAACAAGCCAAGCTGCTTGGGAGCGATGCGTTTTGCCGGCTTCCCGAAAGACGATAACCGGAATCTGACGGCCAGACATAGCTCCGACCCAGCCGCTTTCTGTTTGTCTTACCTTCTCTTTGACAGCAGAGTATAACATCTCTGTCGCCGCTTCGCTTTGCAGGGTAACGAGCATGACAAACGCTTCGCCGCCCGCCTTGCCGCCCAGCAGTCCGAGCATGTCGTCGATATGCACATCGTGCACATGGTCGAAAAGCAGCTGCGTCACGACGTCGGACTCCACGAGCGGCATCACTTTTCGAAGCGCCGTTTCCTCGTATTTCCTCTGCTCTCTCTCGCTTCGTTCCCGTTCTATTTCCTCGATAACCTTTCCAACGGTTGCTATGATTTCACTCGCTTTGCTCGGCTTTAGCAAATAATCCTTGACGCCCAGCTTAATTGCCTGTCTTGCATATTCGAACGTATCATACGCCGTTACCATAATAAATTTTGCTGTCGGCAGGAAAGTGGTAATCCGCTCAATTGCCTCTATTCCGTTCACGCCCGGCATTTTGATGTCCATCAGAATGAGATCAGGCTGCCACTCTACGGCTGTCTCAACCGCTCTAGCTCCATTTTTCGCCTGTTCAAACCGGAATGCCGGAAATCCTTTTTGCAAAATGGCCTGAAGCCCTTCGCGCTCCACCTGCTCATCATCCACGATTAACAATTTAAGCATATCCGCCCAAGCTCCTCTCCTTTGGAAGTTTGATCGTCACCTTCGTCCCGCAGTTAGGCGCGCTTTCAATATCGATCACATCGTCGGCACCGACAAACAGCCGGAGCCGCTTTACAACGTTGCTAAAGCCGATACCGGTTGAATGGCCAGCCCCCTCCGAAGAGCCGCTCTCCGTCAAAATATGTCTAATCTTCTCTTCCGTCATGCCTGCTCCGTCATCTTCGATTTCAATCATAACTCGCTCTTCTTCCGCGTAAATACGAAGCGTAATCGTACCGCCTTCTTCAAGCGGCTCGACGGCATGAATAACCGCATTTTCGATAATGGGCTGAAGCGTCAAGCAAGGAAGCTGCAGCTGTAAGCAGCCCTCGTCTAATTCATGTACGAACCTAAGCCGGTCCGTAAACCGCGCGCTCTGAATTTCGATATATTTCAGTGTGATGGAGAGTTCATCATGAAGCGAGACCGCCCGGTCCAGCTGGCGCAAATTGTAGCGCAATAAGCCCGCTACATTAGCAATGAGATCGCTCGTTTCCTCCGAGCCTTCCAAATAAGCCTTTTTCGATAACGTGTCCAAGGTGTTGAATAAGAAATGAGGATTGATTTGACTCTGCAGGCTTCTGAGCTGGCTTTCCTTCAAAAGCAGCTTACTCTGCTGCAGCTCGCTTTCGAGCTGCGCCTTCTGCTGGATTTCGGATATCAGATTGTTAATGTTAACGCGCATGCGGTCAAATGTTTTGGCGAGGAAGGAGATTTCATCGTTGGAGTGAACTTCTATTGGCTTATCGAAACGGCCCCGCGACAATTCTCTGGCAGCTATCGTCAGCTTATGGATCGGTCTCGTAATGCTGAGGGAAAACCAATAGGTAAACAGCAGCAAAATAATCGTTATTAACGAAAGCAGCCACAAGCCAAGCCGCTTCAGCTCGGTGCTCTGCTCAATAATGCTACGGTAAAACGTATCGTACGTCCGAACCTCCTTATCAATCAGTGTAATCGTCGTTTCTGCGATATATTTTTCAATGCGTGTTGCTTCCTCAAACTTCTCAGCCGATTGCTCACCGTTATTTTGTCCGAGAAACATAACCGACAAGTCTGCCGCTTCAACTAGGCTATCGATCATATGAATATAATTCGTCAGCGTAAACGCATTGTCTTTGTTGCGCAGGCTCGACGTCTGCAGCTTCGCCAGCACCACGCTTTCCTTGCTTTGATTAAGAGTATCCAGCTTGAGCGAAGACGGCTTTTGCAAATAATCGTTCAAAGCGATAATCGTCTGATGACTGCGGTCCGTCACTTCATTCATACGCAAATAACGCTGCAAAATATCGTTGTACTGCTCCTGGGTCTTCTGGTTGTAATAAGTGAGCACCACCCAAATCGTGACCATAATAAACAGCACAATTGCCGACATCGTCAATATTTTTCGCTGTATGCCGTTCATGGTGTATCCTCCGCCCGAAGCACCCGTATATCTGTAAAATAACCATCGGGATTTAACGGCACCTGCTCGCCGGTCAGCCATTTGATCATATGTGTAACGCTCTCCTCACCCATCGTCTCCGGCGATTGGGCAATCAACGCATCGATTTCGCCTTGCTGCATAAGGTTCAACGTCTCTGGACTGTCATCGAACGAGTAGATGAACAAATTGTCGACCTGCATACGTTTGCTAATTTCTTGAATAATCGAGCCGGCGTGATTGGCCGATACCGCTATAAACGCATCCGCATCCGGCTCCTCGTTAAGCAGCTTATTAGTTGCCTCTGCCACATCCTCGCGTGAATCGCCTGCCGCGACGATCTTTGTCTCGATGTCGGAATATTGCCCCAGCACTTTCAAAATACCTGTTAGGCGGGAGCGTTGAAAATATTCCTGCCGGTCTGATACCATCAGTACGACTTTGCCGGCAAAGCCCATGTCAGACACGAGCTGACGCGCAATCATGCTGCCCGCCTCCAAATGATCCGAGCCGACGTACGTACGGCGCAAGCTCTCATTCATCGGCACGTCGTTGGCGACAGTAATGACCGGGATGCCGCTGCCTGCGGCCTTTACCTTCGTCAAGCTTTTAAACTCATCGGTATCAAGCCCTTGCACGATAATACCGTCAACTTTAGACGCTATTGCAATTTCTATATTTTTGAGAAAATCATCCCGATTCGTTCCGTAGGATCCCCATACCTCAAGGCTGGCTCCATTCCACTCAGCAGCAGCCATGGCGCCTTGCTCGACCTTCGCCCAGAACGGGGTGTCGAGTTCAAGCGTGATCAGTACAAGCCTGTAGCCGTTACGCTGTTCAGCCGTCATTGCCGGCTCAATTAAATCAGAGGAAAATACTTTGATCATTGACGTCAGCGTAAAGAACAAAATAACTAAGCTTCCGGCAAACAAACTTAAAATAACAAATTTGCGCAAGCGATTTGCCCCCTGCAAATATAATAGAGAACTGGTATATTGATAGCGTTTTCATCTATATAAATCATAATGATTGGAGCGACTATTGTCTACGAGTAGTTTAGAATCTGCTTAGTTCTTTGTTTACAGCAAAAAACCTGTCATATCGACAGGTTAAAGATTCATTGAATTTGTACAGTGCCAAGAACATGGAGCGCAATAACCTTAAGTTATTTTTTTAGGTTTGCTTTCATAAGAGAGGCAATCTTTTGTTCGTCTCCATTCTGAACCCGTTCCAGTTGATTAATGACAAGTTCTTGCCTTTGTACTGAATGGTTTTGACTTAACTTTGCTTTTCCCTCTATCTTGTTGATTCTTATTTTGAATCCTTGAATCCCTTTATTCAGCCCGGCGATAAAGTCTGCGTCTACCTCTCGCAATCTATATGAACTATCAGGGGCTTCATACTTCAATACCATTTCATGCAACGAATCCATTAACTCTTTTTCATCATCAACAAGTTTGACTTCGCCATATACATGAACAGTCACATAGTTCCATGTTGGAACTGCTTTATTTGTTTCATACCATGAAGGAGAGATATAGCAATGCGGACCTTGAAAAATGGCTAAGACAATTTGATTGCTAATATCCTTCCACTGAGGATTCGGACGTGCAAAATGCCCATATAAGTATTTATTCTCCTTATCCAATATTAATGGTAAATGAGTAGCAAAGGGTACTCCATTTTGTTGTGAAAACAGTGTTGCAAAGCTATGCTCTTTGATAATGTCGTAAGCGACTTTTATTTCATCAATGTGAAAGTGTGAAGGAATATATATGGTTTTCTCCTCCTTGAGTATCATTTCAAAGAAAATATTATATGAGTGTTTTGGTCATTATAAAATCTATTTGTTCTTCATCACCCATATAAAAAGAGTGGGCTCCTGTTTGAACAAAGTCCATTTTTTTATAAAAGGTAATTGCGCTCTCATTTTTTTCCCAAACCCCTAGCCAAATCTTCTCTTTATTCCGATCTATCGCTATTTCTATAGCTTTATTTATTAGATATTTACCAAGCCCCTGTTTATGAAGTTTTTTCCTTATATAAATCCTCTCGATCTCAAGCGAATCATTGCCCGTTATTTCAGTTTGAGCATCATTGGTGTTTAGCTTTAAATACCCGGCAATTTCCTCATTAGAATAAATGAAATAGAATTCTGAAGAGATATTTGATAATTCTTTTTCTAATTTTTTTAAGTTAAATGCTTTTTCCAAGTAGGCTTTCATATTTTCAGGTGAATTTTGATTCTTAAATGTCTCATTAAATGTTTCAACACTAATTTCTTGAAGTAATCCTAGATCTTCAAATGTGCACTTTTTTATATTTGTTGTCATTTTATTTGTCCTCCTTTTACTAAATCAATAATTTCTCTTTTTTCCCTTTTTTACAAACTCCCAGTCTTTTTCTACATTTTTTCTGACTCTTTGCAGCAGGTTAAAAATCGTTTCTACTTCACTTTCGGAGAATCCAGATAGTGCGACCCTATTGGAATAATCGTTTTCCCTTTTTATAAAAGGGTAAACAGTCATCCCTTTCTCTGTGGGAAATAGTTTTTTAATTTTTTGGTTATATTGATCATCATTCTTTTCAATAAATCCATTAACCTCCAGTTTCTTTATAGCACGAGCAGCTGTTGTTCGGTCTACCTTTATCATTTCAGCTAACTTTTCTTGAATAATTCCTGGATTTTCACATATTCGCACAAGGTACAAGTACTGTCCTTTTGTAAGGTCATATTTTTTAAATTCTATATTACTTATAGAATCCAATGCCCTGGCAATCATTCCAACCTCACGTAGAATTTCCTTCATAATTGCAACTCCACACTAATATTGTATTTTTCAAACATGGTAAAAAAATAGTACATCATTTTTGTTGTATTTACAACAAAAATTCCATCAGGCTTTTCCATACTAACCTGCTCGTTAGTTGAACAAAAAAGGACGCTCCCGCGCCTTCGCTTGGGTTACGTCCTCCTTCTTGAAATAAAGGCTGTTCCAAAAGCAGGTTTACCTACTTTTGGAACAGCCCCCTTGAACAAACAAACTGGCTTATTCCGCGATTACGCCCTTCTTCAAAATCAGATTGGCATATAACGCGCTTTCACCCGTAGCGATTACCGCATACGCCTTCTTCGCGCGCTCATAGAACGAGAAACGTCCAACCTGCTCGAATGGTTCGGCAAGGCCAGTGCGCTTCTCGATTATGGAACGATACTGCTCCCAAATCGGGGTTTGTACTGTATCGCCAGGGACGACCTGCATTAGCGCGGCTGGCTTCTCGACGTATTGATCGAGCGGGATCAGCTGCAAAATCGCATCAAGCAGCTCAGGTACATTGTGACCGTCATAGCGGATCAGACGCTGGGCGTGACTGGCCGCCGGAAAATTGCCATCCGCCAAAACGATTTCGTCCCCGTGTCCCATCTCGCTGAGCACCTTGAGCAGCTCGGGAGAAATAAGCTTAGATATGCCTAGTAACATATACGCCTCTTCCTTTCTTACTTCCAGATCTAATAAACTTTAAAACCATCTTTACCGTGGCTGGCAGAGCCGCTTGAACGTCTCATAAGCAGCATTCCACTCATCTGTTTGCGCCGGCTCATACGTTTCAATAGGAAACGAAGCCGCTACTAACTGACGGGCATCCTGCAGACTCGAACATTCACCTAACGCTACGAGCTGCATCAGCATGTTGCCGATAGCGCTCGCCTCTACCGGGCCGGTCCATACGGAACGACCGATCGCGTTTGCCGTAAAGCGGCACAGCAGCTCATTCTGAATGCCTCCGCCAACCATATGCAAACCGTTGAACGATTGTCCCGTCAATGCTTCCATTTGCTCGAGCGCCTGCCGGTACCTTAGCGCCAAACTTTCCAGAACGCAACGGGCTACTTCACCCTTTGATTGCGGCACCGTCTGCGAAGTTTCGCGGCAGTAGCTCTGTATTCTGGCAATCATACCGGAAGGCGCGTAGAAAGACGGATCATCCGGATGAATGAGGCTGCGGAATGGCTCTGCACGCTCGGCTTGCACGACCAGCTCAGCGAACGAGACACCGTCGCCCTGCTCATCCCATTCACGCTTGCATTCCTGCAAAATCCACAGACCCATAATGTTTTTGAGCAGCTGGTAGGTCCCGCCGACGCCTCCCTCGTTGGAGAAATCAAGCGCCATCGCCTCCGGTGTCACGAGCGGCCGTTCCAACTCAGTCCCAAGCAGCGACCAGGTGCCGCAGACTAGATATGCAAACTCCTCTTCGCCGGTTGCCGGTACGGCTGCAACTGCCGATTCCGTATCATGCGTGCCGACGGCAATCGCCTCGATCGGCGGAACATCGAGCTCCTCGCATACTTCGGGCGTTAACGGGCCAATACGCGTCCCAGGATGAATCGGTTCGAGAAAGATCTGCGGCGGAATGCCGAGCTTCTCCATAAGTGCCGTATTCCACTTCTGCTCTTTCGGCCCAAACAGCTGCGTAGTCGTCGCCATCGTAAACTCGCATACCTTCTCGCCTGTCAGGAAGTAAGCAAGCAAATCAGGAGTGAGCAGCAGCGTGCTGGCCGCTGTGAGCTTTGGCGATGCCGCTTTTTTCATCGCATACAGCTGGTTGATCGTATTAAACGGCATAAACTGCAAGCCGCCTTGCTCGTATAAGCTATCTTTACCAATGAGGTTAACGAGTTCTTCAATAATGCCTTCCGTTTGCGGGTCGCGGTAATGATACGGATTGCCGAGCAGCTCGCCGTTCGCATCCAGCAGCCCAAAGTCGACTCCCCACGTATCAATGCCAAACGTTTGCGGCGCATAACCTTCTTGAAACGCTTTGCGAATCGCGGTTTTCAGCTCCTGAAGCAAGCGTAAAATGTCCCAATGCAAATGTCCGCCAACGGCAATCGGCTGATTTGGAAACCGGTGAATTTCCGTTACCTTCAGCCTCGGCTGTCCACTCCCGGTATGAGGCAACAGCTCGCCGATTAACGCCCTGCCGCTGCTTGCGCCTAAATCAAAGGCTAGTACGCTGGCAAGCTTCGTCATCCTAAAATCCTCCCGAATAGCGTAATCAATGAATAGCGGCAGCCCAATTACTTCATCTTTTGCAGCAATTCAATGCGGTACGCTTCGCTCTCCAGCGAGGCGATTTCTTCAAACTCTTCCTTCGTCAGCACCTTCGGCTCGCGAATCGCTTTCGCTATCAAATAAATTTTCGTGCTCTCCTCAACAACCTCTGTCCGGTAATAAGCCTCGCGTAAATTACGGCCGGACGTAACAAGACCGTGGTTTCCGAGCAGCACGGAGCTTGCTTCGTTCACCTTTCCCACGTAAGCGTCAGCTAGCTTATCCGTCGTCGGCAATACATAAGGTACGTAAACCGTTTTGCCGACTAGAGCTGCTTGGTCAGGGAACATGATAGGAAGCTCCGTCTCAACGAGCGTGAATGCGATGCAGTACGGCGGGTGCGTATGCACGATGGCCCCAATATCCGGGTTTGCCCGATACGCATACAGATGCATAAGCACCTCGGACGATGGACGCAAGCCGATGTCCGTTATTTCACCCGTTTCAATATCAACCTCTACCCATTGATGCGGCTCAATTTCGTCAAGCGCGAAGCCGCTTGGAGACAGGTACATTTTACCATCATATCTAGCGCTTATGTTACCGCCCGGACCAACGACCAATTTGTTCGTTACCGTCTTGCGGGCATATTTGCAAAGCTCATTGCGAATATCCGTGCTGCTCATCGTTATACCTCCGGTTTATTTGTATATTGGTCCAAAATTTTGGCATGCACGGTAATCGGCGCTCTCCGAATTAGCTGTGCCGAACAGGCCCCATGCCCGCGGGCGGAATACGCGTTCGTCAGGCACATTGTGCATATTAACTGGAATCCGCAGCATCGAAGCAAGCGTAATGAGGTCGCCGCCAATATGTCCGTAGCTGATCGAGCCGTGATTCGCGCCCCAATTGTCCATCACTTCATAGACGGAGTGGAAAGCGCCCTCTCCTGTTAAAGTTGGAGCAAACCAAGTTGTCGGCCACGTTGAATCGGTACGTTTATCGAGCGTATCATGAACATCTGCCGGCAAATCAACCGAATAGCCTTCCGCAATTTGCAGGACAGGACCGATTCCCTTCACCAGATTAATGCGCGACATCGTCATCGGCATGCCGCCGCGTGTCAAATAATCGGATGAGTAGCCGCCGCCGCGGAAATATTCTACGGAAGCCGGACGCCATGAGGTTGCATCCAAGCACTTTTGCGCTTCCTCTTCCGTAATTTCCCAGAACGACTTCATTGCAGGCTGGCCGTTGATAGACTGCTCGCCAGTACCGTCAAGCGTAGCCGGACCGGAGTTTATGAGATGAAGCAAGCCGTGCTGTGCCGCGCCTGTCAGCTTATGTCCGGTAACGCGTTCAACCGATTCAGGGCTCCAGTACGTACGGACATCGGCGAAAATTTGCGCCGTGTTCGTCAGCAAGTAACCGAACAGCATAACCGCCCCGTTCAAACTGTCGTTTTCCGTAGCAACGATGTAAGGCGCGCGAATTCCGTTCCAATCGAACGATGAATTCAGAATCGCTTCCATGAAGTCCCCGTTTGGAAAATGGTCCGTCCACTGCCGCTGGCCTTGGAAACCGGAGACGATCGCGTTGTGTCCGAGCGCTTCCTCCCCAAAGCCGAGCTCTGCCAGCTGAGGATTGCCGACCATAAGGTCACGGGCGATTTGGGTCATTTTGATAACCGTTGCCCAATCCTTGTCCTTGCGTTCTCTTGTCGTTTGGATGTCGGCCGGATTGTTATCCGGTCCTTCGATACAGTTTTCCTTCACCCATGCAAGCGCTTTCTCAAATTCTGCGGTGTCATATATGTTTTCGTCCATACGGCGAACAAATTCAGTCATGTCAATATATTCGGTACGCATGCCCAAGTACTCTTGGAAAAACGCGTCGTTTACGATCGATCCGGCTATACCCATTGACACGGAGCCCATCGACAAATACGATTTGCCGCGCATGTATGCGACTGCGAGTGCTGCCTTGGCAAATCCGATCAGCTTGTCTTTCACATCGAATGGAATCGAAGTATCTCCTGCATCCTGCACATGCTCGCCGTAAATACCGAATGCCGGAAGGCCTTTTTGCGCATAACCGGAAAGCACGGCCGCCAGATAAACCGCACCTGGACGCTCGGTTCCGTTAAAGCCCCATACCGCTTTTGGAATAGATGGATCCATATCCATCGTTTCCGTACCGTAACACCAGCATGGCGTAACCGTTATCGATACCCCTACACCGGATTTGGCAAATTTATCTGCACAAGCAGCCGCTTCAGTCACTCCGCCAATACAGCTGTCTGCAATAACGCATTCGACTGGCTCGCCGTTCGGATAACGGAGATGTTCGGATAACAGCTTCGCCGTGGCGATAGCCATGTTCATCGTTTGCTCCTCTAACGATTCGCGAACCCCTTTGCGTCTTCCGTCAATCGTCGGTCTAATACCAATCTTCGGAAAGCCTGTTTGGAAACGAGTGCTTGTGTCCGTCATGAATATTACCTCCAATAAGTTATAATAATGTTACCGATAACCTCAAAATAACAATAATAATGGTTGCTGTCAATGGCTACTTTTTTGTATGATATATACTATGATTTATCGATAAGGAGACTTACGCATGGTGACCATATATGACATAGCGGCCAAAGCAAGCGTATCCGCAATGACCGTCTCCAGAGTTATCAATAACACTGGCAAAATAAGCGAGCAAACAAGGGCGAAGGTAAAGCGCGTCATGGAGGAGCTGAACTACGTGCCGAATCAAACGGCCCGCAGTCTCGTCCTTCAGCAGACCAAGCTGTTGTTTCTGCTAATTACCGATATTATGAACCCCTTCTATACGACACTTGCGCGCGGCGCGGAGGATGCTGCCAAAAAATCCGGCTACCGGCTGCTCTTTGGCAACAGCGATGAAAGCCTCGATAAGGAATCGGATTACGTAACGACGATATTGACGACGCGCGTTGACGGCGTTCTAGTCGCTCCAGCAGGCGATCCGTCCTTGCCGCATATGGAAACGCTGCGCAAGCACAAAGTTCCATTCGTGCTGCTTGACCGTGAAGTGCCCGGCATCGAATGCGACATCGTGCTCGGTGACAGCAAGGAAGGAGCCAGGATGCTCGTCGGGCATCTTGTGTCTCAAGGTCACCGCCGCATTGCGATGGTGAACGGCTCTCCTTCAATCTCCAGCGCCCGGTTAAGGCTGCAAGGGTATCAGGATGGACTCAAACTCAATGATTTATTATTTGATGAGCGTTATTTGTACGAGACAAGCTTCGGTCCCATGAACGATCTGACGGAGATGGAGCAGTGGATTGAGCAAATGGATCCGCTTCCTACTGCTATCGTTGCGGGAAATAACGTGCTCGCCGTTGAAGTGATGAGGCTGCTTCGCGGACGGGGAATTAACGTTCCCGATGATATGTCTATCGTTTGTTTTGACGATTTGGGGCCCTACTCGGAAATCGAGCCGTTTCTGACCGTTGCTGCCCAGCAAGCCTATCAGTTCGGCTATATGGGCATGCAGATGCTCATAGAGCGCATTCAGGAACGCCAAACAGCGCTGCCGTGGAAAAAAATCGTTTTGCCCGCTGACTTAATCATCCGCAGGTCGGTGAAGGAAATTACTCAGTTGTAAAAAAAGGGACTGTCTCCTTAAAGATCTACTAAGACCTTTAGGGACAGTCCCTAGTTCGCAAACCGAAATCCTAAGCACTCCCCCTATTGCAAAAAGCATACTAGAGTCAAGAGTGAGCTTCCCTTACTGACGTTACGTTTTGTCTGTATTTCATACAGTCTAAGCGAGCCCATTCCCGATAAAGTGACGCTTGAGTGGAAAACATACAGTCAAAACCTGCATTCTAGCCCTCACGTGCTTCCACCGACCATTTGACTGCATAAAATCCCATCAAACGATGGAAACGTCTCGTTCCTAGCATTTTGATTGTATGAAATCCAATCAAAACGCTAGTACACCTCCACTAGAGCGCTTCCTGCACATAACAAAAAAGTGCTTGGAGGCAGCCCTCCAGGCACTTTTTTGAACACATCTAACTTATTCTGGCTCCTTCAAAACGGGTAGATAAGCCACTTTGAATTTCGCCGTTTTCCCCATTAAGCGTCGCAAATACCTGTACTCTATCGCGAGCTTCTAATTGTACGATACCAGAGGCATCAATAATGCCACTTGCAGGACCAAGTACTACTCTATTTTCTAGATCTGATATTCTCGATACGCCATTTACTCTTATCTCTAAACCTACGGTAAGTGCGTCAAGAGTAATGGTTTCAAAAAAAACACTTGCAAAAAGGGAATATACACCATTTTGTTTTGACGAAATGTCGATGTAGCCGGATTGTACTCATTATTGAGATCCAATTCTTGAACTTGATATTGAACTTGGGCAGGAACTCCATCAAGCATAACTTGATCGGTACCAGAGACTGCTCTAAACGCGGATTTTTTGAACGGCTTGCATACACGCTTCTTGCAGACACGTTGATTGCTTACACGCTTCTTGCTCCCGCTTACCTCCCCCAATCTTTTAATAGCCATCCCATTTCCCCCTTCATCCTAAACATGTCCTGAGACATTATATGGAACCGGAATTTGCTGTGTTTGGACAAAAGAAAAAAGTTATGCAGCTTACAGCCGCATAACTTTTAACTATTTATTGATCAATACCCTCCGAAACTCCGTGGGAGATTGTCCGCTCCATTTGTGAAACTGCTTGGTGAAAAACAGCGGGTCATTATACCCGACGGAAGCTGCGATCTGCGCGATCGTGAGCTCTCCCTCAAGCAGCTCCTCCGCCTTCTTCATCCTCACCTTAAATAAATACTGCATAGGCGACAGGCCGGTCGCCTCCTTGAACAGCCTCGTTAAATGCGCTCGGTGATAGCCCAGCGTTCGCGCTATTTCTTCAATCGAAAGCGGCTGTCCGTATTGCAAAGAAAGCAATCGAATCGCTTGATCAATTTGCCGGTAAGAGCGGGACGGCTGAGCGATCTCTTTCACTTCTGTTTGATGCAGCCGCCCGAGCTCATACATAATAAGCCGCAGCCACCCCGATGCCTCCATATTTCCTAGTTCCGGATAATCGGTCCGTTCCACGCTTTTGCGAAGGTTGCGGAACATCCGCTTCATTGCGGGCAGCGAGCAACCTCGAATAACCGCCCGATCCGGCGTGATTCCGATAGAGGATAACGATGTCTCTACGATATCACCCGAAAAAGCTACCCACATGTATTGCCAGGGATTGCTCATGCTTGCTTCATATTTAACAAGAATATCCGGAAAAATGACAAACGCGTCGCCGGCTTTGCAAGGATACGTCTCTCCTAATGTTTCAAATATGCCCTCGCCGTCCAGCACAATATGGATTAAATAATAGTTGTGAACAGCCGGTCCGATGAAATGTCCTTCAACCGGTTCTCCTTTACCGCTAAATAAAACCGACATTTCTCCCTTTAAAGGGGCGGTATTTATGCTTATTGAAATGCGATGATGCGTTTCCACCGCTGCACCTCCTGTAATTCTACTCCTGTTATCATACTAAATGATGCAACATTTCTCCATATATAGCTTCGTTCCTTCCATATTCATTTTCATTTGGTCTCCTTATACTGAAAGAGTCAGCAATAATCCTTTAGGAGGCAATAATCCCATGTCCAAAATTACATTTATCGGAGCAGGCAGTACTGTATTCGCCAAAAATATTCTTGGTGACGTCATGCAGACGCCAGCGCTGCAGGGCTTTGAAATCGCTCTATTCGATATTGATGCGGAGCGTCTGAACGATTCCGAGCAAATGCTGCTCAACCTGAAGCAAACGAGTGCCAGCACCTGCCAGATTAAATCCTACACAGACCGCAAAGAAGCGCTGCGCGGTGCAAAATACGTTGTCAACGCGATTCAAGTCGGCGGCTACGATCCATGCACCATTACCGATTTTGAAATTCCAAAAAAATACGGCTTACGCCAAACGATTGCCGATACAGTCGGCATCGGCGGCATTTTCCGGAACCTGCGCACGATCCCGGTTATGCTCGATTTCGCCCGTGATATCAACGAGGTATGCCCGGACGCTTTGTTCCTGAACTACACGAATCCAATGGCTGTTCTGACCAACGTTATGAATACGTACGGCGGCGTCAACACCGTAGGCCTGTGCCACAGCGTGCAAGTCTGCGTGCCGGATCTGTTCAAGTCTTTGAATCTCGATCCGACTGGCGTCAAATATAAAATTGCAGGCATTAACCATATGGCGTGGCTGCTTGAAGCAAGCAAGGACGGTGTCGATCTCTATCCGGAAATCAAGCGCCGTGCGGCTGAGAAGCAATTGGAAAAGCACCACGATATGGTTCGCTACGAGCTGATGCTTAAGTTCGGCTACTATATTACGGAATCGTCCGAGCATAACGCCGAATACCATCCGTATTTCATCAAGCGCAATTATCCGGAGCTTATCGAACGCTTTAACATCCCCCTCGATGAATATCCGCGCCGCTGCGTTAACCAAATCGAGGGCTGGAAGTCGATGCGTGAATCGCTCGTCAACGACCGTAATTTGGAGCACCGCCGCAGCCATGAATACGCATCGTATATTTTCGAAGCGATCGAAACGAATAAGCCGTTCAAAATTGGCGGTAACGTCATGAACACCGGTCTTATTACGAACCTGCCGAAGGAAGCTTGCGTCGAGGTTCCTTGCCTTGTCGATGCAAACGGCGTTACGCCAACTTATGTCGGCGACTTGCCGCCGCAGCTTGCCGCATTGAACCGTACGAACATTAACACGCAATTGCTGACGATTGAAGCGGCGATTACCGGCAAGCGCGACCATATTTACCACGCGGCTCTGCTCGATCCGCATACGTCCGCCGAGCTTTCGATGGACGACATTGTGTCGCTTTGCGATGATTTGATTGAAGCGCATGGCAGCTGGCTGCCGAGCTACAAATAAAAACTAAAAACGCGGCAGTCCAGAACATGAATCTTAGTTCTGGACTGCCGCTCTTTATTATGATTATGCGTACTTCGCCCAGCGGCTATCGCCGGGATTCGGACAAGCTCGATCTTTGTATTTGGCGGCAATTCGTACGAAGCAGCCGCAGACGACGCATGTTGTACCGTATTGAAACTTCGGGCAGCTGCTGCACTGCTCCAATCGCAGCTCGTATACCTCATCGGGTACACATAGGTCGGATTGAAACATCGGAGCCGCCAGAATGCGATCGATTTGATCATCCGTTACACGGTACTCGTCGCGGCAGCCCTTGCATTGGCCGTTGCTGCTCATGCCAGGAGCTCCCTTATTCCGCAATCAGCTCAAGCACGGTAACCGACATTGGCGACAGCTTCGCGCTAATCGTCGTTCCGTTAACGGAGAACGCTTGGTAAGCGGTTGGCGCTACGGCATCAGGCTGTTCGAACGTGTTGTGGGCATCTTTGATCGAAGCGGTAAGCTCCGTTCCCGACACAGTCAGATTCAGACCCGTTAGGCCGCGAAAATCGATTTCGACGTCTGCGCCGGACTGGTTGTCCAAGTTGCACAAGCTGACGTGGATTCTACCTTCCGCATCCTTTGAAGCAGATACGGAAACTTGTGGAATCTTTTGATCTTTGTGCGCGTATTCCGCGCTGTCGATCGACGTGGTGAGCAGCGTTGCGTCCTGATGCACTTTATACATATCAAATACATGATAAGTTGGCGTAAGGACCATTTTCTCGCCTTCAGTCAAGATGACCGATTGCAGTACGTTAATGACCTGTGCAATGTTCGCCATTTGTACCCGGTCGCAGTGATCGTGGAAAATATTGAGCGTAACGCCCGCTACCAAAGCGTCGCGAATCGTGTTCTGCTGGTAGAGGAAGCCTGGATTCGTGCCTGGCTCCACATCGAACCAAGTGCCCCACTCGTCAACGATTAGACCGATTCGTTTGTTCGGATCGTAACGGTCCATAATCGTGGAATGGCGCGTAATGAGCTCGTCCATCCAAAGCGCTTTCTTCACCGTGGTGTACCACTCGTCTTCTGTAAAACCGGTTGCCGCGCCTTTGGCCGTCCAATCGCCTGGAATCGTATAGTAGTGAAGCGAGATCGAATCCATCATCCAGTGCGCCTCGCGCATAACGACGTCCATCCAGCGGTAATCGTCAACGTTCGGACCGCATGCGATTTTGTGAATTTTATTCTCGCCGTAATTGCGTACATAAGTCTGATATCTTCTATACAGGTCAGCATAGTATTCAGGTCGCATGTTACCGCCGCAGCCCCAGTTCTCGTTGCCGACGCCAAAATATTTGACGTTCCAAGGCTTCTCTCTGCCGTTCTGTTGACGCAATTCAGCCATCGGCGAGACGCCGTCGAACGTCATGTATTCAACCCATTCGGACATTTCCTGCACGGTACCGCTTCCAACATTGCCGGAAATGTAAGGCTCGCACTCCAGCATTTCGCACAGCATCAAAAATTCATGTGTTCCGAAATGGTTATTCTCGACTACGCCGCCCCAATGCGTGTTGATCATGCGTTTGCGTGTTTCGCGCGGGCCAATGCCATCCTTCCAGTGATACTCATCGGCAAAGCAGCCGCCCGGCCAACGGAGCACTGGAATTTTAATATTTTTGAGCGCTGCTACAACGTCATTACGGATCCCGTTCGTGTTCGGAATCGGGGAATCCTCGCCAACCCAGATTCCTTCATAAATGCACCGGCCCAAATGCTCGGAGAAATGTCCATAAATGTTGCGGTTAATTGTACCTGCCGCTAAATCTGCGTTAATCGTCACGCGGTTTGCCATAATATAATCGCCCTCGCTTTGTTATGTTATGATTAGTTCGTTCAAAAACTTATTGGATTAATAAATATATTAATTCTTTAATATAAACATTAATCCTAAACAAATCATAATGGCAGCGGCTTCATTTTGCAACCCTTAAATGCGCTTTCACAGTAAAATTTTCTCGTTAATTGCCGGTCTGACAAAACAAAATCAAAAAAGCTGGCGCGGTATAAATACCGACGTCAGCTATCTGCCTTAATGTATCTATATTTGTTACCCAAGCGGCAGCCACCGTAAAAAATGCTGTATATGCGTGTCCCAATAGCCCCACTCATGACTGCCCGGCCCTTCTTCGTAGGTAAGCGGATATCCTGCCTTCCGGCAAGCATCACGAAACGATACGTTATCCTCATATAGAAAATCTTCCGTGCCGCAGCATTGATAGAGCGCCGGCTTCGGCGTATCTAACATAGCTTGCTGCTCGCAAACATGAAGCAAATCATCGTCGGTGCCCGTAATATCTTTCTCTCCATATATAAGTCTAAAATACGGTATCATATAAGTCATCGGCGGATTCTTGATATGATTTGCCATATCAAGCGCACCGGACAAGCTGCCTGCCGCCGCAAATCGGTCAGGATGCCGCAGCGCCCATTTGAATGCTCCGTAACCGCCCATCGAGAGCCCTGCGACAAAATTTTCCTCCCGCGCATCGGATAACGGAAAGAACGAGCGCGCGATAGCCGGCAGCTCCTCTGTTAGAAACGTCCAATATTTATTGCCGTACTCCATATCCGTATAGAAGCTTTGATGTACATTAGGCATGACAACCGCCAGCCCAAGCTCTGCAACGTAGCGTTCAATGGATGTTCTTCTCATCCAAATCGTATCGTCGTCCGATAAGCCATGCAGCAAATATAGCGTTGGATGCAGCTTTCGGCTGCTGCGATTATTCAATCCGATTTGTGTCATCGTATGCTGCGGCAAAATAACCGTCATTGAGGTGCTCAAGCCTAACGTTTCCGAGAAAAAGTTGCATGTAACTAAAGCCAATTCGTTTTCCTCCCTACTAGCTTAAATTACTATATTCTGTAATGTAACATCATATTGAAGCGCTTGCAATCGAATGAGCGGATTATGCTCTCTAGCCTGTCTGACTTCGCTTCAAGGGTAGTTAGTGAACTTTTTTTCAGTGCTTATGTGAAATATGATAGAAAGGTATAATAGAAACCGTCTGGAGATTGAATCATATCTATGGAGGTTGATGGAAAATGAAAATCATGCCACTAGAGCATCGCGGAATATCGGACAGCCGGCTCGCGCTTGGCTGCATGGGGCTCGGCGGAAGCTGGAACCGTGCCGACGCCTATACAGCAGAACATGTCCGTCAAGCAGAGGAAGCAGTTGAAGCAGCGTTATCGATCGGCATTACGATGTACGATCACGCAGACATTTATACAGTAGGTAAAGCTGAAGCTGTTTTTGGCCAAGTGCTTAAAAATCAGCCGAAGCTTCGCGAACAAATCGTCATTCAATCCAAAGTCGGCATTCAACTCGCTGATGGCACGCTGCCTGGCCGCTTCAATTTTTCGAAGGAGCATATCCTGCCTTCGGTGGACGGCATTCTAGAGCGTCTTGGCACGGAATATTTAGACATTCTGCTGCTGCACCGCCCGGATCCCTTAATGGAGCCGGACGAAATTGCCGAAGCGTTCACCAAGCTGAAGCTGTCAGGTAAAGTCCGAAATTTTGGCGTATCGAATATGAGCCCGGGGCAAATTTGCTTCCTGCAGCGTTCTCTGCCGGATCCTATCGTCGTTAATCAGCTGGAGATGAGCCTGCTTCGTCATGACTGGGTCGATCAGGGTATACACGTCAATCAGAAGGCTGGCTTAAAGGATAACTTTCCTGAGGGACTCATGGAGTTTATGCAAATGGAAAACATTCAAATTCAAGCCTGGGGACCGCTTGCGCAAGGCAGATTTTCAGGCAGACCAGCCGAGAAAGCATCCGAGGCGGAAATTAACACAGCTGCGCTTGTTAATCAGATTGCCAATGAAAACGAAACGACACCGGAGGCTATCGTTCTCGCTTGGCTGATGAAGCATCCTGCCCGCATTCAACCCGTTATCGGTACGGTTAACCCGGCGCGCATCATTGCTTGTCAGGATGCCGTTCGCCAATCCGAACTTATGACCAGAGAGCAATGGTACACGCTTCTCGTAAGCGCCAGAGGCATAAACATGCCTTAACCGAAATCAAGCCTTAACAAATTAATATTTTTTCATTTATTTCTCATAATTGCTCATTTCCCTTGTTATAACTAACAATTCGTTCTCATACGCGAAAAACGCCGTTTTCTGGATATGTTATAGTCATATACATAAAACGAAACGCGGAGGGACACCCTGACAGCATGAGAAAAAAGAACCTTTTGAAATCGATTGCAAAAGCAGGCATTTGCAGCGCGATCGTATTGTCGGCATTCACTTTTGGCTCTAGTGCGCAGCAGGCGCATGCTGCAACACCTGAAACGATTAATCTCATTTCCACTGGAAAAGTTTACTTAGGCACACCTTATAAATTCGGTGCACCGGCAGGCGTTACATACGCTTTCGATTGTTCGTCATTCACACAGTTTTTATTTAAAGGGTTTGACGTTGATCTTCCACGCACTTCCGTTGCGCAAGCTACGGTCGGCGAAGAGGTTCCAAAAGGCTCATTAAGCATGGGCGACCTCGTCTTCTTCAATACAAACGGCAAATCGATCAGCCATGTAGCCGTGTACGCCGGGAATAACAAAATCATTCACAGCTCCAGCAGCAAAGGTGTCGCCGTTTCAAAAATGGACTCCGGCTACTGGGCAAAAAGATATGTAACGGCAAGGCGTGTAATCAACTAAAATTAATATTCATTAAAAAGGAGCCACTATCGCAGCCTGCGATATGTCGCTCCTTTTTTAGTATAACCCGACATGCCGCTGCCGGTATTTAAGTGGCGTTGTTCCGACTACCTTCTTAAACATATGGATGAAGTAGGAAACATTGGGGTAACCGACTTCAATGCCGACATGCTCGATTGATTGGACGGTTGATTGAAGAAGCCTGCACGCTTGCTTGATTCTTCTTGCCGTCAAATAATCGGTAATATGGCTTCCCGTCTCCTCGTGAAATACCCGGGAAACATAAAATTTGGACAAATGAAGCCGCTCTGCCAGCTGGTCTAGACTGACCTCCTCTGCATAATGAGCTTCGATCCACTCCATAATTTGCTCGGAATAGCGCAGTGGTCTCAGCTCAGAAGCCGTCACTCCGCCAGCTTGCTGACCCCCTCGCGCCGCATGGATACAGCCCATTAGCTGCAGCAGCAGCATCGCAACCTCCTCCTGCTCCTCCCCCCTGCCTTGCGTTACCATATAATCGTACGAAGCGTAAATGGATTCTAACCGTTCAACCTCCACAGCTAAATCAAATGCGGGGCCAATTGACCTTCCCTGCCAAAGCTTCATAAATAAGCCGTGCCGGAGAGGAAATGGCGATAAGCTGTCTGCTATGACGGAAGGATCAAAAAAAGCGATCGAGCGTTTATAAGGCTTTTCCGGGCTAACATTCGCGAACACCTTGTGCAATTGGAAAGGTTGAAACAAAAATATCATTCCGCGCCGCATTTCATACGTATGTTGGTTTACGATGACAGTGCCTTCCCCTTCATGGACGAACAGCATTTCCATGCATTGATGCCAATGATAGTACCCCGGGAACGCTGTATTTGTCTTTACGCCATGCGTCCAAATGAATGTTTGGTTTTCGAATTTGACCGGATCGAACAAAAAATTCATGATGCCTCCCACAATGACAAGATCACAACATTTTCTCATATCGTATCACAAGCGTAAACGGCTGTCGCCGCCCTTTGGAGGTGCAGCTTACGTTTCGCGGTGAAATATAAGCATATTTATAAGTGTGAAACTTATAAATTCTTATATTTTAAAAAGGATGAGGACCAGCGAATGCCGGCATCATCCTTTTTTGCGTCAAACAGGTTTTGGCACAGTGTGTTCAGCAGCTTTTACTCCTTTGCGAATGGCTGACATATGCAAATCAGCGTATTCCGCGTTAACAACCTTCAGCCAGCTCTCCGAACGTCCTTCGAAATACAGGCTGTCCTTGCGCTTGCATGCAACTCCCTCAAGCTCCGAGCGTTTGACGAGATCGAATAATAAGGTGCCTTCTCCCTCGACAAATAACATCTTCTTGTAATAAGCATTATCCTCCAAAATATCATTCAGCAGCTTTTTCCGCTCAAGCAGCGGCTGTTGCCTCACGTCGACTCCATTATGATGAAGAATATCAAACACAAAATATATAACCGGATACATCGCTTTGCCATCACGGATACGTGCATCCTTTTTCATTTTATACCGCTCCAGCAGCGTATCGAATTCAATAGTTCCCGTGTCAGGATTGACGTAAGCAACCTCGCCATCCAAAACAATATCAGCAGGTTGTTTTAAGGGAACATTATGTAATTCGGGATATTGCCTCGTAACGTCATAGAAGTGTCTCGTATACAATTTCACCTTGTTCGCAACAAAAGAAAGCTGCAGACGATGCCCGTCAATGATAGGTTCAAAAATATATCGTTCATCATCAAAAGGCTTCTCGCGCTCCGTCATGAGCATAGGTTTCATAAACATAACGCCGCCCCCTCCCGTGTAACCATTTTAACACGGACTTAGTCAAAAATTCGGCGGTAAATTTAGGTGAAATTAGCGAATAATCCTTTTTGCGAAGAAGCATAATAGGTTTAAGAAGGAGGCTGAGAATAGATGACAAACAGAACAAACCAACTTGTTGTACCACAAGCACGCACAGCAATGGAGCAGCTAAAATACGAAGTTGCTCAAGAGCTTGGCATTCAACTCCCTGCAGATGGATATTATGGCAATATGACAACACGAGATATGGGATCTATAGGCGGTTTCATCACTCGCCGACTCATTCAAATTGCCGAACAACAGCTCGCAGGCAGCCGCTAACGATTACATAAATAAGCGCCGGGACAGCATTCATGCTCTCTCGGCGCTTATTTGTTTTTACAAGAATGAGCGATTTTCCGTAAAAAATAACGGGACTCTAAACGTGGAACTTCCCTTTAGCGTCAAAAATCGTTAAAATGGGATAGAGTTGTCCCGCTTACATAACGCATAAAAAGCGAATTCCATTAAAGAAAGGAATATTCTAATATGATTATTCAACCTAAAACACGCGGCTTTATTTGTACAACGGCACATCCTGAAGGCTGCGCACAGCAGGTTCAGCGTCAAATCGATTACGTTAAAGCACAACCTGCAATCGAAGGACCGCGCAACGTTCTTGTTGTCGGAGCTTCCACAGGCTACGGACTTGCTTCGCGCATCGTATCCTCGTTCGCCGCAGGCGCGAATACGATCGGCGTTTATTTTGACAAAGCGGCTGAAGGCGCGCGTACGGCATCGGCAGGCTGGTACAATTCTGCCGCATTCGAAGAGGCTGCTTCTGCTGCTGGCCGTAAATCATACAGCATCGTCGGCGACGCATTCTCTGACGAAATCAAAGCAAAAACGATCGACCTCATCCGCACCGAGCTTGGAAAGATCGATCTTATTGTTTATAGCGTAGCATCTCCGCGCCGCACGCATCCGAAAACAGGCGAAACGTTCTCCTCAGTCATCAAACCGCTTGGCGGCACGTATTCGAACAAAACAGTTAACTTCCATAGCGGAGAAGTGACTCAAGCGACGATCGAGCCTGCAACGGAAGACGAGCTCCGCCAGACGATTGCCGTAATGGGCGGCGAAGACTGGCAAATGTGGATCGATGAGCTGCAGCAAGCGGGCGTCCTGGCTGAAGGCGCAACTACTGTTGCGTATTCTTATATCGGGCCTGAAATTACGCATGCCGTATATCGCGAAGGTACAATCGGCGCGGCGAAAAACGATCTCGAAGCGACGGCAAAACGTTTGAATGATCAGCTGGGCGCGAATGGCGGCCGTGCGTTCGTATCGGTCAATAAGGCGCTCGTTACGCAGTCGAGCTCGGCCATTCCTGTCGTACCGCTTTACATCTCTGCCTTGTACAAGGTAATGAAGGAAAAAGGCATACACGAAGGCTGTATCGAGCAAATGTACCGCCTATTCTCCGAGCGACTGTACGGTGAAGGCGAAACGCTCGTTGATGAAAAGGGTCTAATTCGCGTCGATGACTGGGAAATGAGACCGGAGATTCAAGCTGAGGTTGCTAAGCTGTGGGCAGACCTGACTACCGAGAACGTATATGAACTTTCCGATCTCGAAGGGTACCGCCGCGAGTTCTTCCAGCTATTCGGCTTCGAAACCGACGGCATCGATTACGAGGCTGACGTGAATCCGGAAGTTAACATTCCTAATTTGCGCTAACAAGCCTACAGACACTTAAATCGGGTATTGAGGATTGCTTTTCCAAAAAACAGGCCATTTAGATCGATAATATCGAACTAAATGGCTTTTTGCTGTTCCTAGAGCTGATTAGTTCAACAAAATTAATAAAATCACCTCTTTTTGGAAAGAAATAACGTCGTGCCGAAAATACAACATTTTCTAAGGCAAAGAAAGGTAGACCTAAAAAATGTCCAAAACGTCTGCGATTAGTCCGACCCAGCTTTTCGCCATGATCATCTTGTTTGAATTAGGCACCGCCCTTGTGGTTCCGATCGGCCTAGGGGCCGGAACAAACGCATGGTTATCGATTTTACTGGCGATGCCCGGGGGCATAATTTTGTATATTCTCATTGTTTATTTTGACAAGCAGTACCCGTCGTTGATTCTAAGCGGCTATATACGAAAAATTGTCGGTGCTTATATCGGCTGGCCGATCAGTTTGCTTTATCTCGTTTTTTTCATCTATAATTCGGCGCGCAATTTGCGGGAGGCGGGAGATCTTCTGATTACGTCATCCTATGACCAGACTCCGATTGTGTTTATCCATGCAGTGATGATCACCGCGGTCATCTATGTCATCCACAAAGGGATAAACGTGCTGTTTCGACTAGGGGAAATTTACATCTTGATCATGCTGTCGTTAGGCATTCTCAGCAATATTGCCGTTATTTTCTCCGGTGCGATCGATACAAGAAACCTGCTTCCGCTTTTGGGAGAAGGATGGATTTCGACGATAAGAAATGCATACCCGAACATTTTCATGTTTCCGTTCGGTGAATTGATCTGTTTCACAACTATTTTGACTCACTTGAAACAAAAGAAGATAGCAAGAAAGACAGGTATTCTAGCTATTCTCGCCAGTACCATCCTGCTCAGCATGACGCATGCGATAGAAATTGCAGTCATCGGAGCGGGCGTCTATACCCGCACGACTTTCCCGTTATTTACGGTCATCACCACCGTGGAGTTAGCAGAATACCTTCAGCGGCTGGACTCGTTTGTCATCCTCGCGCTCATTATCGGCGTATTTTTTAAAATGACGATATATGCTTATGCCGCTTCCGCCATAGCCGCGGATATCTTCCGCATTCGGGAGCAGCACAAACTGGCTTATCCGATAGGCGTTATTATTTTTCTTCTATCGGTACTATCCGCATGGAGTCTTCCCGAGCATAATGATGAAGGTTTCAAGGTCGTAAACATCGTTCTTCCTGTTTTAGTCGCTATCCCGGTGCTACTCCTCTTCATTCACCTGTTTAAGAAGCGGTTTATCACGGATCGGACAATATAAAGAAAATTTTCAGCCATTAAAGATATTGATGAGGTGAGAATGATGTTTTCCAAACATTTAGATCGAAATAAAAAAAAGATTCACCAAAAGACCGGGGACGAGTCAGGAAGAGGTGCTAAGCTTTTTCTTTCCCCTATTCTTGCTGATAACCTGGCACATATCCAAAATGAATTAGGAAACAGTCCGGATCTTATCGTTAAACGATTCGAGATCGGGACGAACCGTACTCAAGCGGGCGCAGTTTATGTGGACGGAATTACTGATAAGAACATGGTAAATCAATATATTCTGCATTCTCTAATGATCGAAACCCATACTGGAGTTAGCCTCGAGCATGATCAAAGCGTTCTGGCGTTTATCAATGCCAATTCGCTCACCTTAGGTGAAGTGATTGTTCTAAAGGACTGGGACAGCGTTATCCTGTCTGTTCTATCAGGCAATACGGTTATCTTCTTTGAGAGTACGGAAGAAGCGTTAAGCGGCAACACGAAAGGCGGGGAGCAGCGTTCTATCACAGAGTCGTCAACGGAGGTCGTGATTCGCGGTCCGAAGGACGGGTTCACGGAATCGATTGGGACGAATGTATCGCTTGTCCGGCGAAGAATCAAAAGCTCGAATATAAGATTGGAGCCGTTCAAGATCGGCATCGTTACGCAAACGAACGTAGCGATCATGTACATTCAAGGCACAGTGGAAGACAGCCTTGTTCAGGAAATCCGGATAAGGCTGCAAAATATCCGGATTGAGGCGCTTGCAGGCTCCGAACATCTCGAAGAGCTCATTCAGGATCAAAGGATGACGCCCTTTCCGTCAATCATGAATTCGGAGCGCCCCGATACAGCAACAGGCTATATTTTGGATGGACGGATTGCCATATTTGTAGATGGCACACCATTTTGTTTGATTGCTCCTGCAACATTTTTCATGTATTTCAAATCGGTCGAGGATTATTATCAGCGTCCGGAGGCAGCGGTTACCATCCAATTATTACGTTACGCAGCGCTAATCATATCATTGTTCGGGCCCTCTATCTACATCGCCGCCATTACGTTCCATCAGGAGATGATTCCGACTCCGTTACTGTTAAGCTTGGCTGCGCAGCGGGAAAGCGTCCCTTTTCCAGCGTTTCTTGAAGCTTTAATGATGGAATTTGCGTTCGAAATCTTGCGTGAAGCAGGCATACGAATGCCGCGCGCAATCGGTCAGGCAGTATCCATCGTCGGAGCGCTTGTACTCGGACAAGCGGCGGTGGAAGCCGGAATTGTCTCTTCCGCAATGGTTATTGTGGTTGCACTTACGGGTATCTCCAGCTTTGCGACCCCCAGTTATAATATGGCGCTTGCGATTCGGTTAATCCGCTTTGGCATGATGGCGGCTGCGGCGCTGCTCGGTTTTTACGGAATTGCGATATTCAGCATCATTCTTCTCGGGCACATGTGCGGTCTCGCTTCATTAGGAGTCCCGTATATGTCCCTGTCTCCCTACGTACCTGAAGATCAGAGGGATACTTTGTTTGGGCAACCTTTATTGGCAAATGCTTCAAATCCGGAGTTAACCGCTCAATCAAATCGTCATGCGACAAATGGAGAAGACGCACCTTCATCTTCCGATTCGCCGTTAAATCATCTAAACGGAAGTGGCTCTGAATGAAAACAAGCCGTCGTTTCATCTTCCTGATGCTATTTAGCCTTCTTTTTCTGCCTGGCTGCTGGAACAGCAGAGAGTTACGCGATCTGGCTATCGTCTCTGGTATAGGGATCGATAAAGTGCCGGATTCGGACGAATACCGGGTTTCTTTACAAATCGTAAACCCCAATGCGGTTGCCGGATCCAAAGCAGGCGGCGGCGGACAAAGCATGCAGTCCAGCATCGTATACTCTTCCGTTGACCGTACGCTGTTCAGCGCGATGCGCAAAACGTCGCAAAAAGTGCCGCGGCGGCTGTTTTATGCCCATTCTCAGCTGTTTATCATTGGAGAAGCGCTCGCAAAAGAAGGAATCAACAAGCTGTTTGATATGTATGAAAGATCCCACGAGCTTCGTCTCAACACATCGGTAGTCATCTCAAGGGGGATCGAAGCTGAAGCCTTGCTAAATGTATTGACCCCTTTGCAAACGACATCGGCTGTCGCTATCACGAACGGGCTTAAGGTGGCATCGGATACGTGGGCACAAAGCTTGGATAAAGATATAACCGATATTGTTAAAAGTCTTAGCGGCTCGGGTGAGCCGATTATCAGCGGCGTACGGGTCGTCGGGGATCCGAACAAAGGTAAAAAGAGGTCGAACCTCGAACAATCCCCCCCGCTTGCTAACTTGGAAACGAAAGGAATTGCCATATTCACCGATGGGAAGCTCACAGATTGGCTTGAGGGCAAAGCCGCCCGCGGTGCCGTGTGGGCACTAAATAATATGAAGAGTACGATCGTCAATATGAACTGCGACGATAAGAAAGAAGAGATCTCAATTGAAGTCATCCGTTCATCGACCAAATTGAGGGCGAGTATGAGAAACGGGAAACCTGTCTTTTCGATACATGTAAAGGAAGAAGGGAATCTAAGCGAAGCGCTGTGTCCCATCAATCCGGATAAACGAGAAGTGATGGTTAAGCTCCAGAAACAATTGGCGGATGAAACAAAGAAAGAAATCGAGCTGGCTGTAAAAGCAACCCAAAAAAAGAAGAGCGATGCCTTTGGCTTCTCGACTGAAATGGAGCGCACCTATCCAAAGGAATGGAAGAAGATGAAGAAAAATTGGCCGGTCATTTATTCTGAAAGCGAAGTAGAGATAAGTGTGGAAGCATACGTCCGACGGACAGGCCTGAGAACCAAATCCTACATGAAGCCAGGAGATGGGTAGACCGCGCTCATCTCTATTAAGGTTTATTTCGTTTTCGCTTGCTTTTTCTTATTCAAGAAACTGACGAATGGGATTATAAATGGAATGGCGACCGTGACAAAAACGATTATTTTTTCACCGACCGTTACAACGGTGAACGACTGAGCCAATATATTAATGGCTTCGGAAAAAGCGATCCCGGATATAAGGTCCACCATAACTAAGAAAGCGAGGCAGAATACAAGGATTGTAACAAAAACAATCGGTATTTTCATTTGAAACCATCTCCGGCAGCAGATTTTTGGTCATTCTGTATGTTTTCCAATAACCCTATTAAAAAACCGGCCTTGGTACGCAAAAAAAGACACCTATCATGGTGTCTAGAAAGACTCATTTTTTACCCAGGAACCACCTTCATCCGTACTCCGGTAAAACATCGTAACGTAGCGGAGTGCTCCCCGCGCCGCTTCTTCAACAGATGAAAATCTATTTTCCGATGGATCGTGAGGATCGGTTTTGTCCGCACCTATATAGTAATGGCTCAGCTCATAAAAGTAGTGGCCGGTCTGATTTCTGAGGATATCAATTTCGATTTCTTTACCATCAATTGTAGCCTTTAAGGTTTGGACAACCTCGTGAACGGCTTGGATATCGGCGTGAAGATTTTCGAGTTCAGATAAGTTTAACATTATCTTCATCCTCCCGCTCCCAGTAGCTTCCTTCACCAAAGTAATCCTGACATACACTGTTAAGAGACTGCAGCACATCGATAAATCCTTTTAAATCGCATGTATGAAAGGTGTCATGGATTTCACGATTCTCTTCAGTAACTAAATATAGATGAATCTCAGCGCAGCCATCCCATCTAATATTTACATCAAAACGCTTATCTTCTGTTTCGAGTTCCAATGCTGCAGTTCCGCCATCTGCATCTCTTTTATGTTCGGTCTTAATAATCCACACTCTAATACACCACCTTGGAAGTTATAATTCCCAAAAGCAGAACATTTATCAGCTAACGCATCAGTATTTGGAACCCATTTTTCAATTAAATAAGGAGACAATAACAGTAACCAAAGGAGGTATTCAGATGAACATAATGGATGGAATGGACGCGGCAAGGTTTAAATCAGCCAATCCTAATTACAAGTCGGAGAAGAAGTTAACGAAGAAAGAGAAAAAGATGCCGATGGTTTTAAGGAATCTAAATAATAAATAAGTATAAATTTGGGATCAAGTTCCATATAACAAGGACTTGATCCCCTAATACATAAATCCCTTTTTCACATGAATACATTTATTCGGTGTCTATATCAGGAGTATCGTCAAAGACGTTCGACTTCGTCACCTGGGTCATATCTTCTTTTTGCTGAACCCAATACCCAATATTGCGGTACCAATCCTGAAAAGAGTCATCCAATTGCTGTTCCCGGTTGCGGTCCTCGTTAACGTCGGAATCAACTTCCGTCTCCTCCCTAAGAACCCCATAAACATCCTTATTAACCCCTTCTTTATGGTCTTCGGAAGCATCAAATGTAGCCATACTGATTTAACCTCCTAACTTCTCGTGTCCCTTCATCCATATGAGTTAATTTGTATGAACAAGGAGAGATTTATACTTCCAGATGCCAGAAACGTTGAAACATTTGAAAGGAAGACACGAATAACTTCATCATCGATTAGAGAAAATAACGAAGCTTGCGCAAAACCATCCAAAGGAGATGATTACCATTTCAGGCATTCTAGGCGGTAATTCAAAAGACGAGCCTCTTCATTACGGCGAGGTTTATGATTTGTGGCAATTCTCTATGGCAGCTAAAGGATGCCTATCGGCTAACCGGGCTTACCGTTATCATGCTGGCGATAAAGATCTAAAGAACGTACTGGGCGAGATCATCGATCAAGCCGAGCTTGAAGTGAGTGAGTGCGACGCTATCCTGACCCATAACGGCATTGTGCCGTCTCCTTCTCTACCTGAACGTCCTGAAGCTAAGCTGGAAGATATTCCGATTGGTGCGAGATTTACGGATCAAGAAATAGCGGCTATGATTGCGATGGACACTTCCATCGGCTTGGTCGCCTGCAGTCAAATTATGGGCAAGTCGATCCGCGAGGATATCGGCGTGCTATTCGCGAAGTATCATGTAACGAAAGCAGCCTTAGGCATGAAAATTTTAAAATTATCCAAAGAAAAAGGATGGCTCATCCCTCCGCCGCTTCAAATCCAAAGACCGGAGTTAGTGAACGCGTAACGCTGCTGGACAAATAAATACGCTAAGCGCTGAAGATTTCAGGCTTAGCGTATTTGATGACTATTTAACAACACTCAGTTCCTCATTAAACACGAAACGGTGGAGTACCCATTCAGCTACCCCTACAAGGAAAGCGATATAGAAGGCTTCCCCCCATGATAACTGCCAATCGAAAACGTAAGACAAAGCACCAAGATAAACAACGGCCAATAAAAAATCACACACTGTCGCAATTAAATTATTGGTTCTTCGAAGCAGAAATTGATCGCCTACAAAGTAAGCAATTATAGTAAGTACTGTTGCTGCGATAGCCGCATTTACAAAGGTTGTGGTGGAGTAGTACATTAGCGACGAAACCACAATAGCCCCGTTAACCAGCCACTTTAATAACAATTTGATCATGATAAGGTTACCTCCTTCTTCCGCCCAATCGGCATGCCGTTACATATTTAAGTGCATGTATAGAATTACAAGGTGTCCTCGTAGAATTGATATTCATCCTTTTATAGAATTTTCTTTTATTTGATTTTTATACATTACATCTTAAATTGTCTTTACAAAAAAATAGCCGGGACCGTTAGAACGGTCTCCAGCTATTTCTAACTATCCAATGTCCACTTTACTTTCAGCCAAAAAATCAATCATCGAACGAGCCGTTACTCTCCCTGGAACGGCAGGCCTGCTCATTGCTTCTCCACTTTCACGCCTACAGAACTCCACTGTCTTGGTGACGCCGGGAATGAGATCGAAGAAGTTGTCGGAGAACCTGCCCCCGCGCTCTGCGGATAGCCATACTTGCTTGGCCAGCACATCCGTCTCCAGTGTATACCTCGTTCCATTGCTGCCTTCGACCTCGGTTATGCGAATGGCGCCTGCAGCCAGCTTCAGATTCTTCGCGCTCACGAAGTAGAATTCCTTACTATCCACCAGCTGTCCGGCTTGTTCAAGCTCCGCCAGCAGCACCACGCTGCCGGCATCGTGGCCTTCCAGCCACGCCTGTTCATCTAACGAATATACGACAGCCGCGCTATTGCCCTTGGCCGCCACTGAAGCGGAAGCTTGCTTTAACTGCACGCCGGCAAAATCATACAGCGTAATCTTCAGCACGCCGGTTACCGGGGAAAGTCCATCCGTTACAACATGGACATCAAATATTCCGCTATCCGACCGTTCGAAAGAAAGAATCGTATCGTCGAAACTTCTTCTCGCGTAATACTGCATGGCTTTCCATTTGCCGTAATAGTCCATGCCCGCCCATGAGGCAACCGGCCAGCAGTCGTTCATTTGCCAATAAAGTGTACCCATGCAATACGGCATTTTCCGCCGGTGCGCTTCAATCGCCATCTTCATCGCCTCAGCCTGCAGAACTTGACTCATGTAGAGGAATGACGGGAAGTCCTTCGGCTCGCTCATGTAAATGTCCATATACTCCTTGATCAAACGGTTTCCGTCACCGTTCTTCTGGTGCGCCCGCATCACCTTGGAATCAAGCGCCAAGTCTTGCTCCACCGCGAAGGTCATGACCGTATCATATTCCGGGAACGACTGGAAGCCGTATTCGCTCATAAACCGACCGACTTTCACATTGTAATTTTCAAACGGCTCGACCGCGTGCCATACGCCCCAGTAATGAACGTCACCTTCTGCGGAAAGCGGATGCGCATGCTGATTAATATCCCCTGATAACGAAATGAGCGGTGAAGAAGGCCAATATTCCGTACCGGGCGCAAATGCGGATACCGCTTCAGGCAGGATACGATGGAACACAGCCTCGTAATCCGCCCAAATGGTTGTCCGCTGCTCCTGATTATAATTTTTCTTCCAGCCCCAGCCGCCATTCTCATCGTATTGCGCCCATGCGGAATCGATCTCATTGTTTCCGCACCACAGCACGATGGAAGGATGATTGCGAAGACGCTTCACGTTCTCCTCGGCTTCTTGGCGGACATTGTTCAGGAATGGCTCGTCGCCCGGATACATGCTGCAGGCAAACATAAAGTCCTGCCATACGAGTATGCCGTATTCATCGCAAAGCTCATAAAAAATCGGCTGCTCATAAATACCGCCGCCCCAAACCCGCAGCATATTCATATTAGACTCCACTGCCGTTACAATTTCATGCCTGTACCGCTCATCCGTCACATCGGTAATGAAGCTGTCATTCGGAATATGATTAGCGCCTTTTGCGAACACAGGAACGCCATTCAGCTCAAAATAAAAAGTGGCTCCCGCTGCATCTTTATCCCGCACTAATCGAACCGACCGCAAGCCTGTTCGAACCGTTTTCGCCGCAACCGCTTCCGCTTCATCTTCCCTGGGCAGCTCCGCTGTGAACGTGTACAAATGCGCTTCGCCAAGCCCTCTGCTCCACCACAGCTTCGGCTCCGAAATAACAACAGGCACTTGAACGACATTCAGGCCCTGCTTCAAGCTTACCGTTTGCTCCCACGCCTGACCGTCAGAACTTACCCGCACCGAACCGTTCCACTCCTGTTCGGCTTCAATTTCTACGCTTACCGTTAGGCTCGCTTCCGCTGCGGATACGTTGTCCTGCTGAACATAAACATCGGAAATTTTGCAGCCGGACCAGCCTTCAAGCCTTGCCTCGCGCCATATACCGCTTGTAACGAAGCGCGGCCCCCAATCCCAGCCGTAATGGTATGGAGCTTTTCTCGCAAAAATACTAATCTTCTGCTCGCCAAGCCCGCCGAGCTCAGATTGATCGTTAGCAGCCGGCAAGTTATAGCCGAGCTTCTCAATTTTCGGGAGATCCTCCTGGACTGGCGACCGGAACCGAATCGACAGCACATTGTCTTTCTCTTTCACGATCGATTTGACGTCAGCCTTCCAGGTTCTAAACATGTTGTCGGCAGACAGTACATGCTTGCCGTTCACATATACGTCCGCGTACGTATCCAAGCCGTCGAATACGAGCTGCAGCGAAGCGGCATTCCGTAACGCCTCAGGCACATCGAAGCTGGACTCGTACTCCCAGTCTATTTTGTCAATCCATTGCAAATCATGCTCATTCGTCGCGTAGAACGGATCGGCAATGATACCGTTTCGAAGCAGGTCGGTATGGACGCAGCCCGGCACGACCGCCGCCATCCATTCTCCATCCTTGCATGCTTTAAACTTCCAGTTGTCCAGTACTTGCTTCGTCTCTCCCATTGTTTCCTCCTAGAAGTCTTGCACCTGCAAAACTTAGATGTAATGTGGCTTCCTACCGATTGTCACTCTTCTATATCTCCATCTTTTTGCATTCCCAAGCGTAAACGGCTTCGCCGTCCTCTGGCGGTGAAGCTCGTTTCGCGGAGAATTCTAAGCAGATATAAGTGTGAAACTTATAAATTCTTAGAATTGAATAAATCCGGCAACTCATCGAGTGTAATGACGTCTGGATGATTGAAAATTTTGTTTAACACCTCTAGACTGTTATGCTTGCCGTCAATCAAATAGTCGCCTTCCCACGTCATGAACCAGCTCCAATTAGCCCCGTACTGCTTCGTTATATCAGGATCGGGGATAGAGCCGTTTTCAGTCATTGCAACTAGCTTTTTGTCCTTTACTAATGCAACCAGATTCTCATAATGGTTGATGATAGGACTATGGTCTCCTGCAATCGGATAACTGTCCACGCTGACGATATCTACTACATCGTCGCCTGGATACCACTCCGGCTGAACAGAGTTCCAAACCCAAATCAGATTGTCCAACTCATGTTTGTTGACTAATCGGTCATATAAGATGCGGTATAACGCTTTTGCCGGCTCCGGCCCCTTCGCACCCCACCAGAACCATCCACCCTCCGCTTCATGCAGCGGACGAAATAGAATAGGGATGTTAGCATCGCTTAACCTTTTGAGCTGCGCTGCGATAACATCTATGTCGCTAAGTAGAAGCTTGTAATCCTCCGAATCGGGGTGGCTTAAGGCATATTCCAAGTCAAAAGTAACGGAATCCGCATAAAATCCTCTCCACCACTCTTTTCCCTTCAAATCAATGATCCCTGTCGGAGCGTTCCAGTGCCATAAAAAGGTTGCGATGCCTCCCTGCTTATGCCAGCCGATCGCACTTTCAATTTCGTACGATACAGCGCCGTGTTCGGCTCTTGTTGGTGAATATTCAATCAAATCAAAACCGACCATCGCCGGTTTTTTGCCGGTTGCCTTTTCAATCCAGGACACGTTATCGAGCCCTGTCTGACCGGAAAGCATAGAATTTCCGTAGTTTTTTACCAAATAACTCATTAGCGTCTTGGCTTCCTTCGAGGCATTTGGATTAACGAGTTCATCTGTAACCTGATGCTTGGCGTCCGGTTTGGTTTTCTGCAATTTTATATAATCGATATCAAAATAACCCCAGCCGCGCTTCAGACTAATCGTGTTAATGCCTTCCTGTAAAAGCATTTTTCCAGCTTTAAGCTCAGTAAATACGTCGGTTGCCGCTAGTGCCAAGTCTCCGTGCGGACTGCCATTTAACGCAAGGCCGGTCACTTTATTCCCGTTCGGAGCCCGGTAACCGACCCATACGTTGTATAACGCCGATTTGGGTGCTTCAACCTGTATGGTTAGAGCATCTTGCTCATCGGTAAAGTCAGTAACAAAACCTGAACCTGAGAAGCCCTCGGCTTCCTGTGAAACGGCCGTTCCGTCTAGAAGCCCGTCTTCCGCTTCATACTGAACAATCGGTTGTCCCTTCTTTCCGAAGTCAGACAGTCCGATTGCAGCCGCTGAACAGACAAGCACTACACCAACTGCGACGATAATGCCGATGATCACCCGCTTACGCTTGCTATATGCTATTCTCGCAGCTTGTAGGTTAATAGATCTGGCACCTCGTCTTTCGTTACGGAGAATGGATGGTTATAAAACTTAATCAGCTGTTCCCTCTCCGTATATTCACCGGAATATTCCCTGCGTCCCTGCTCGATAACGTAGACGAACGTGCCATACCATGTACAATTCCAAGCCCAGAGAGCATTATCCCTCAGCATACGGTCGGGATCCGGGATCGGTCCGTTCTCCGATAAGGCGATAATTTTATTCATTTTGGTATAAGCCAGCGCGCTTTGGAAACGTTCCTGCTGCGATTCGTAATTTCGGGCTGGAGGATAAATATCTTCGCCGATAATATCGACATACTCATCTCCCGGGTACCAGTCCGCATGCTGTCCATTCCACACCCATATCAGATGATTGAGCTTATGAACATTCGTCATTCGGTCATACATCAGCTTCCATAACTGCACACAGGGCTCTGAACCTTTGGCACCCCACCAGAACCAGCCTCCCGACGCTTCGTGAAGCGGTCTCCACAGTACCGGAACGCCCGCATTTTGCAAGCGTTTCAGTTGGCCGGATATCGCGTCAATGTCCCGGATAAGAAGCTGGAATTCCTCAGACTCCTGATCATCCATCGCTTTCTGTAAATCGAAAGTCGTCGCCTTCGTATAAAACCCGCTCCCCCAAGTCCGGTCTGGCGGCAAATCGATTAAATCCTTAGGCGCATTCCAATGCCAGCAAAACGTAACGATTCCACCGCTGTTCCACCAATTGATGGCGATATCGGTATCCCTGCATATCGCTCCGCGTTCCGTTCGCGATGGCGAATAGTTCATGAAATCAAAGCCGTATACGGCCGGGTATTTACCCGTTACTTCATAAATGATGTCCAGTTCGGGCGTCGATTCGACCCCGATCTGCTGGCCGGTCAATATGCGTGATCCGTATATGTCGCACAAGTAGGTCATCAGCCTCTTCGCGCTGTCATCCGCATTCGGGTTCACGAGCTTAGGCTCTACATTAAATCCGGGCTGTTTTTCCATATTTGTCATATGTGGTTTCTCCCATTCATCTCAGCATCAATTTGCAGCTTCATACCACTTGGGTTAACCGATAATTCCGCTTCGCTCGACGCTCTCCACAAAATAGCGCTGCACGAGCAAATACAAAACGATGAGCGGAATAATGGCAAGCAATATGCCGGTGTCGATAATCATGGCGACATGATTCGGATCCGCTTTCACGTTAGATCCGCTTCCTACTCCAAGCAAAACCGGGATCAACTGATTCGCTTGGGCGGATAAAGTAGAAACCTTAATCGGCATTAGCGAAGCTTCACTCATGAACAAAGAGGTGAAGAAGGTATCGTTATACTGCCAAACGAAACAGAACAAAATGACCGTTATCATCGGCGGGACAGCATTCGGCAGCATAATCCGCAGGAAGGTCTTAACTCCTCCGGCACCGTCAATTAACGCTGCTTCCTCAATTTCTTTCGGCATGCCTTTAAAAAATTGACGGAAAATATAGATGAACAACCCCGCTTTTAATCCGATAGCGGTCGCCGAGGTAATAATAGAAGGCCAATACGTATTGAGCAGATTAACGCCGTCTTTGCCGGTGAATAAATGAACCAGCCCAAGAAAGTCGAAGCTTCTGAAATGAAGATACATGGGAACCATCAGCGTGCTGGTAGGAATGAGTATCGTCATAATGACAAGTGCGAACAGCACATTGCTGCCCGGGAAGGAAAAACGGGCAAACCCGTATCCGGCCAGAGCGCAGGAAGCGGCTGTCAGCAGCGTTGTCAGTATGACGTAAAGCATCGTGTTGCCAAGCAGAGGGAAGTAGTTCAGAATCTCCATCGCCATCTTTATGTTATCCAGCGTAAAATGAACGGGTACCATATAGATCGTTGGATTATAAATATCCTCTTTGGCTTTGAACGCCACCGAAAACTTCATCAGCAGCGGGTAAATAATAATAAACGAAATTCCGATGACAAGGGCGTACCGAAAGATCGAATATAAGGTATCGACCGTCTTGTTTTTCGCTTTTTGCAACCGGTATTTATTCGCCTCATTGTGAACCGCTTGAGGAGCTTCCATATTCCGTTTCCCCCTTCGCTATGAACTCAGTTGTAATGCACTCTCCTGGAAAGCACGAGACCGACAATCATTAAGATGAGGCTGACGATTAACGTATAGATCCAGGACATAGCCGAGCTGAGCCCAAAGTTTTGCGTTTTGAACGCGGTTGTGAATATCAAATCGGTAACGGGGCTTCCCGAGAATGAATCGATAATCGTATAAATGACATTGGTCAAAATGAGCGGGCTCACCATGGGAAACGTAATTTTCCAAAACGATTCATACGCTGTAGCGCCTTCCATCTTGGCAACCTCGTACATCGAGCCCGGCACGGACTGCAGCGCGGCTAGAAAAATAAGAATTTGAACGCCGGAGCTCGTAATGATGTCATAAATTCTTACGATAGCTTGAACAATATAATCGACGAACGAAGCCGGTAATCCGACCTCCCGGAGCATCATAACCATCGATAAAATATTGTAATCGGATGAGCCTTCACCCATTTCGTTCACGGCGCTTGCATCGCCGACCAAATTTATAAGTCCAGCCGACTCGGCTGCCGAAATCGCGTTCGAGGCTAGAATGACCGGAAGAAAAAATATCGCCCGTGCAAGTACCCTACCCCGGAACTTCTGATTCAGCAGTGTCGCAGAGAAAAGGCTGAAAAATAAAATCATCGGCACATTTAATGCCATTTCCGAAACGGATTGTGTCAGTATCCGGTTAAAGACAGCATCTACGAACAAGGCATCCTTAAAATTGGTCCATCCCATAAATTCCAATTCATAGCCGGTTGGGGCTACCGTTAATTTGCTAAAGCTGAATTTGATCGATTGTATAAGCGGCGTCGCGAACATGAATAAGAATCCGAGTAACCAGGGCGTAATAAACGCGAATCCCAGAAGTGAACGCTTGCGGCTTAACGTTAGCTTCGAGCCGATCATGACCGTTCACCGCCTATCCAATAATGTTGAGCTTCGACAGTATTTCCGCCGACGTTCACTGGTTGATCCGTATAATTGACGATAATGGATTTGCCATTGCTGTATTGCATCTCTACAACGCCCTCTTGATGACGTACATGCTTGACCATCCGTTCATTTCTAACCTCGGATAGCACATCATTCGCTTCCTTATACATGGAAACCGCTTGATCGTACCAATCCTTGTAGGACGTCGAGAACATAGCGTCAAAATGAGTGTATTTAAGCGTTGAGGAAGGCTTATAGGTCCACGAAAAATGCGGCGCTGAGCCAAGCTCGATGGAGCGGAGCAGCTGCTGCTTCACGTCCTGCTCGTCGCTTAAGTTAATTGCAGTACCTGTGTAATCCATATACCCGTGCACAACCATTTCATAGAAAGGCACCTCTTCATCCGTAATGATGAATCCGCTAGAGGACGTCGGGACATTAATGAGATGATCCGCGAACGGCCAAGCATAAGCATTGCCGCCCGCTATCATTGTCTCATCCATGCCTTCATCCAGCTTGCTAAGCTGCTCAACAACGATCTGTTTCGCCGTTTCGCGTTGAATAACCCGGTCGTTACGATAGTCTGCGCTAAGCGAGCTGCCAAGGTCCCGCAGCGATATCCCTTCCATTCCGAACGATTCGTAACGTTCCATGAATCTATCGACATAAAAGGGAAGCTTCGCCGGCGATAATAAATAATAGGAGCCCAGACTCATGTCCATCCGATTAAGCGCCCGGTTATACGGGTATAGCTCCGCTTCTTCCCGCGTAACGAACCGCGCTGCATCGGAGGAAGGCGTAAAGCCTCCATCATTATGATAGATCTGCTGAAAAGCTACATCCGGGAATAGCGCTCCGCCGGACTGCTTCAACTGGTGCGAGAGCTGGATGAATTCAGACCTGCTGCCGAGCACGCTGTCGGTCTTTAATTTAACCGGTGTCTTATGGTTAACGCCTTTGCCGAACCATCCCGAATACCGCATCAGCAGCCGGCTGACTCCATCCTGCTTCATTTGCTCTGCGATTTGTGAAGCTTGTTTAAAGGTCGTCATCGAAATGACGGAGCTATAAGGCACCCCAAGCATTGATTTTTGCTTATCCACTGCCCCCGCGATATCCAGATAGAAAGGGATGTCTTCCCCTTCCTTCAGCGGCTCAAGCGCTTTCTCCGCCGCAAGTCTATCCCTGTAAAGCTCAGCCATTCCGGAATAGTCAGCTTTATCGCCTGCCAGGAAACTGTAGCGAACTTGAATATCACCTTTGTATATCTCATCGTTTAGAAGCTGAATTTCCTGGATTTTCGAACCGGTATACAGCTCAAGCTCATCTTCCCCGCGCAATGTATAGCTGCTGTATACGTAGTTATACGAGTTTTTCTTGCCGCTGATATCGGCTGCTATGCTGGCAATGCCGTCTCCTTCCTCAATAACGGCAAACCATGCGGCATTTCCTGCCTTCATCCCGAATACCGGCATACGTGCGCTTTCGCTTACTTGTCCGCGTCTCCAGCTGTTATCGTTCGGATCATATCCGTATACTCTTTGCACATATTGCTCTTCCTTCACTTTCCCGTTGTTTAAATGGATAAGGCTGCCCGAACCGTCCGGCACAAACATGTATCCTTCATCCGAAGCATCGGCAGCGCCGAAAAAATTGAGCATCTCTATGCTGCGGATTTGATAGCCTTCGCTCTCTTTGACATGGCCCACCGGTATCGAGGCAACAAGCGATCCGCCTTCAAGACGATACTCCAGCGGGATAACAAAATTCGGCCTGGATGACCCGCCGGCGCTCCCGCTCCCGTTTTCCTCATTGTCGAAAGCGAGATCCGCCTCCGAATATCCGGCTTTTGCGAATGCGGCTATCATTTTATTAAGTACGAGCTGCTTGGAAACTTGCTCATCAAGACGCTCCAACACTTCCGGATTCCCCTCGCGCGGATAATAGCGTGTCGATACATACCTGGCTGCCGATTCATCTAATTTGGAGAGCACCTTTTCATCCAATCTGGCTTTGCTTATATACTTAGGCAAAGCATCGATCCCGAGCGACATATCGCCAATCGTATAAGTGATCCGGATGCCTTTCTCAATGCTTTCGGCAGTAAACTGTTTATTGCTGATGCTTCGTGCAAAGTTTGTGAAGGTGTCCAATGTGCCGACGGAATCTCGGAATAGTACCGTTAATTGCGAAGACAGCACTTCCTTCTCAAAAGCCGAGGCTAAAGGATCCCCGCTGCGGTTTGAAGGGTTACTGTACCACACTTGGCCATGCCGGTTATCCATGACAGCCACTTCTGTTGTGTCAGCATTGAAATACAAGGATAAATCGGAGTTGTCCGCCACAAGCTTCATCCCTGGTATGCCTTTCGACGAATCAGGCAATACGTTCAGCTCGCTCCCGGCTTCCAGCTCAGCAGTTGTTTCCATATACTCGGCTGCATCGATTGCGCGGACCCCACGATCCATGAAGAACAAGGAGCCGGCAATGATACAGATTGCTGCGGCACAGGCCAGCACCGCAACCAGCATTATTCGTTTTCTCACGGGTGCGGCCTCCTTTACGTACGGAAAATAATTTCCCGATAAATGTTGACGATAAACTCATATATTTGCTGCATCATACTTAACACGAGCGTCCCCAAAAATACGATGATTCCCATTACAATGACCGTTAGCACCATCGTTACAACCGTTTTGAGCACCGTATATTGATGGACCGTCATTGTACCGACAAATAGAAGCGCTGCAAACCAAATCGATGAAATCGAAAGGAGCAAGTAATAAAAAGCCGTCTCTTCCTCTACCATAAACCGGCTTGCAACCGTCATTGGCAAGTAGATGAGCACGATCGGAACAAGCGCATAGCCTGTTGCCATTACGATCTCCTTAAACTTCCCCTCCCCGTCCATCAAGGTCGTAATCGCCCAGTTGGATACGCACCACAGAAAGAAAGGAAATACGATCGTTAACAGCTGTGTGATGCTGTTCAAATTACGCGGATCATTATAGTTAACAAGAAAGCCGGCATATTGATTTTGCAAAATGACAGATATGACCACGAGTGCCAATAGGATTAAAGCTACCCGAACTTTGCCTTTACCGTCATATTTTAAATCCCAAAAGCCGTCAAACGGATGCACAAGCAAGTGCAGCGGAAACTTGATGAAATCCTGCTTCATGGCGCTTTGTCCTCCTTAACGTGTTGCGGGGCAAAACCGGACATGATAACCGTCCGCTTCCGTCTCCAAGAGTTCACCAGCTTGAACGCCGCCCATGCTGCCGCTATGACTAAAAGCAGAGTAAGCACGGTTCCAAAATGCTCTTTCAAGAGTTCGCGGCGGTACCGTTTGTATGCCACAGTATAACCATCGCGGTCCATACCGAGCTTGAAGTAAACAAGCGCCTCTCCATTTCGCTTCTCCATTAACAAGGATTTGCCAATGCCGATATAGGCGATGTCGTAGTTTGCGTTTATCCGAAGTACTTCCTCCCAAACCGGTACCGCAAGCTTGTCTTCGCCGTTATAGTGAAGCTTCACAGCCTCATTCACGCTGGAACCGAATTTCGTCGGCTTGAACACAACGATATGGCTTCTTCCCCGATCGAGTACCAGCTGATTATCGCCGATCCGCTCGATTGCGACGGGTGTTTTGAAAGTGCCTGTCTGGTTGCCTTTGCCCCCGTACACATAAAGCAAATCACCTTCGTCACTGTAAGTGAACACTCTTCCCTGATTGGCGTCGAGTACGCTGTACATGCCGTTCTCAAGCACCTTTACGTCAATCAGCTTAGAAGGTCCTACCGCTATTCGGAAGCGGATGTCACCTCTAACATCGAAGTAGCCGAACCGCTTCAGCACATCTTCCCCGGAAGGATTCAGCCGCTTAACCGGTTCCCTGGAGTCAGGGTCGATATTGGTCGCATAGACAAACCCTTTTGAATCCATATCAATATTTGAAAACTCCGTTGGAATGAACAGCACCATTTGCGCCTTCTGTGCCTTGGTCGAGAGCGCCCGCCATACGTATTCCGTATAATCCCGCTGTACCTTGTTCGTTCCCACATATCCGATAAACTCGCCGTTTCCGTCGAACTGCATGATCCCTTCGTAAATGCCTTGGGCCACGACATAGACGCGTTTCGCTTTATCTACTGCCACCTTTAACGGGACAAATTTGAAATCGGCCGCCAAAATATCGGACTTCGGCTGATCGATGATTTTGAGCAAATCGCCGTCCTTCGACAGAACGACAATACGTCCGTTATCCGTATCCGCGACATAAAGATTGCCCTCGCCGTCAACGAACAGTCCGGACGGGTTTTTAAAGCCGTCTGCTTTCCCCTCATTATCGAACCCGCTAAAAATGTTCCGTACGTTCCACTTATCGTCTATACAGACGATACGCCCGTTCCCGCTGTCCACAATATAGATCAGTCCGCTATCAGCTACGACCATATCGCTAGGCTCCAGGAAATCTCCGATTCCAAGATCAGCACCGGATATGGAACGGTCGGGAATGTATGCCGCAGGTGCCGGTACCGCTTCTTCCCAATAGTTATAGTTGTAGCTCTCATACGGCGTCGACGAAGCGGACGCCGGCGCAGGCGCTGCATGAACAAACAGTAGGGAAGCCGCCGCGATCGAGAGAAGCCATTTTTTCGCTGCCAATTGCGTTCCCCCCTTAATCTTTCATTCCTGATGTTGCCATCGTCTCAATAATCCGGCTTTGCGAGAAAACAAACAGCGTAATCGGCACGCTCATCAGAATGAGCGCCACTGCCGCGGCTGCTCCCGCACGCGCTATTCCGCCTTGCACGATTTGATTGGCGGCAAAATGCAGCGATTTCAGCTGCTCGCTGTAAATAAACCCGTTCCCGTCGCTGCCCCAAAGGATTTGGAATAACAAAATGATGAGCGTGAGCCATGCCGGCTTCACGTTAGGCATCACAATGGTCCAGAAAATCCGGTATTCGCTCGCCCCGTCGATTTTCGCCGCTTCAAGCAGCACATCGGGAATTTGCTCCATAAATTGCTTCATTAAATACAAACCAAGCGAATAGGCGAAAGCCGGTATAATGACTGCCCAGTACGTATCAATTAATCCAAGCCATGACATAATCATATAGGTCGGAATTGCCGTCACGGCAGGAGTGAACATCAAAGACAAGACGACGATGGTGAACATGAAGCCCTTGCCCGGGAACTTATGCTTGGCGAGCGGATAGGCTGCGGCCGACGCCAGCAGCACATGTCCGATAATGCCCATGCCGGTAATGAACACCGTATTGAAAATGTACCGTGAAAACGGAACCCAGGAATTGCCGAGCAAATTCATTAAATCAATAAAGTTGTTCATCGTCGGATTGCGGACAAACAGCGTCGGCGGAAACATGAAAATTTCATCGAGCGGCTTGAACGCATTATTGATCGCGTAGATGAGCGGCAATATCATGAACGCTCCAAACGCCGCTAGCAGTACGAACAGAGAAAAGCTGCCCCAGAACGACCGGTTTACCCGCTTTCTGCGGATGCGAAACGAAAAGGTCATGAACTTATTCACCCACCTTGCGAAGAAGTTTTTGTACGATGAGGTTCGTTCCCACCATAATCATGAACAGCACGGTTGCGATGGAGGAAGCATAACCCATTTCAAAGCGGGTGGTGCCGAAATCGATCAGATGCGTTACAATCGTTTCTGCCGCATAGTTCACGCTTGGAAACCCTGCAAGAGCTATAGATACATCAGCTACGGCAAATGCGGATGTAAGCTGAATGACCGCGCCGAACATTAACTGCGGCCGCATGGACGGCAATGTAATATACCAAAGCTCCTGCCAGCGGTTTTTTATACCGTCCACCGCTCCCGCTTCGTACAAGGTACGATCGACGGTTTGCAAGCCTGCAATGAATGCGAGGAAGCCGGTTCCCAAGCTGAGCCACAATTGGACGAGTATGATAATCGGCAAAATATATTCTTCTTTCTTCAACCACTGAAGGGGCTCCAGAATAAAACCCCATTTAAGTAAAAATCCGTTGGCTATACCGTAACGGTCGCCTGAAAATATCATGAGCCAGATGAAAAAAACGTTTCCTGAAATAGACGGCGCATAGAAAACGAGCGTCATTACCGCTCTAACTTTCGGAGACAGCTCATTAATAATCCATGCGAAAACAAAACATGCGATATAACTGATTGGTCCGGTAATAATTGCGAATAGCAGCGTGTTCTTCACCGCTATTAGAAATACTTCGTCCTCCAGAAACAAGCGGGTGTAGTTTTGCCAGCCGATAAACTTTGGAAATTCCAACATATTAAAGTACGTAAAGCTGAGTACAATCGATATTAATACCGGCAGTACCGTAAATACAGCGAACAACACCATGTACGGCGCCAGCAAAATATACGAATGTTTATTGGCTTTCATTTCCCGCAACTTCAGGCTCCACCAATTTTGCACGCCTCTACCCTCCCCCATTATTGCGGTAAACCGAATTCTTTCCGTTTGGTACGGATTTCGTCCTGCATGTACTGCACATAATCCATGATCGATTCGCGTGCTTCTACTTGACCGACCACCGTCTTGTAAAAGGCGTTAAATAAATGCCGGCCTGTGAAATAGCCGCCCGGCACTTCCGGGATACCTTGCACCCATTCAAACTGCGCTTTTAAATTTTCATAGTCAGCAACAGGCCATGGCAAGCTGTCTAACGCTTTAATATTCGCTGTCGGATAACGTGCCGCGGCGCCCATCAAGCCTTCCATTTCCCGGCCGAATACCGTCTGTGTCGATTCGCTCGTCCACCACTTCATGAACTCCCATGCCGCATCCTTATCTCCGGCTTGCTTCATCATGACGACAGCACTGCCTCCGCTCGGAACTTCGCGATTAATCGAGCCGTCCTCCTGCAAGGTTCCAGGAACGGGAGCAAATCCCCACATCCCGCGAATTTCCGGGGCAAATACAGAAAGCTGGTTATACATCGTATAATCCGCAATGCCGATAGGCATCTGTCCGGTACGGAAACGGTTGGCGAAATCGTACTCCCGTTCCAATTTGTAATCCGTATAAAACTCAGACCACTGCTTGAAGGTTTCGATGCCTACACGGGAATCGAGATCGGACTCTTTCCCTCCATTGCGATAAAATTGGCCGCCATTTTGGAACAGCAGCGTGGCGTACATCGAATTAGGAGGGATGTTCTGCCCTTGAACAACAGCCTGCGTGACGACAGGCAAACCGAACTGCATATGGTTTTTACTAAGTACAGCAAGCAGATTAGACACGTCATCCCACGTTTGCGGCACATCCAAATGAAGCTCTTCAAGCACATCCTTACGATAAAACAGCATATTGAACGTTTGTGTTTCCGGCAGGGCATAAACCCCGTTTTCATAGCTGTATGGCACGACTGCGCTTGACCGGAACCGTTCCTTCACTTGTTCGAAATCGTCAAACTGCGTCAAATCGACCGTCGCATTACGCATTGCAAAGTTAACAGGGATGTCATTGTCGATCTGCATCGCTACATCGGGTCCCTGGCCGGCCAAAGTAGCAGGCAGCAGCGTTCCCATGTTAACAAGCTTCAGATTGACATTAATGCCCGTTAATGAAGTAAACGTTTCATCGATCATGGCCTTCATTGTGTTAGCCTGATCCCGTCCGCTTCCGATCCATACCGTGACGGAGCGCTGATCATCGCTTTCAGCCACATTTCCGATTTGGTTATAATCGGTAAAGAAAGAGGAGACAAAAGTTGATGCCTCATGCTTAAGCTTTGCGCCGAATCCCATGCCTTTCTTCGGAAACTTTTTGTCGGGAGATGCGATATAGATGGCGTCAAATTCAAGCGGCTGCTGTCTTGCTTGCTGAACCCACGTGCCGAGGCCCCCGGTATTCGTTTTGTACGCTCCCAGTCTTCTTGGAACCGTATCCGGCTTTTCAATCATTTCATCCAATTGCAAGGCCATCGTTTTCAGCAGCGCCTCTTGGTCGCTTGATTGTCCGGACAATTCCACTAACTGCTTTGCGACTACCTTCAGACGGTCGCTTTCTGATTTAAATACTTTCAACAAATCAGGAATTTTCTTTTCCAGCTGGTAATCGCGAAATTCATCGGGCTTCGTGCCTGTAATCATCAATATTTTGCGGTACATGTCATTCAAATTATAAAGACTTTCCTCGACCTCCCGAATTAAAGGAGCGAACTCGCCGAGGCTTACTTCAAGCCGCAGCACATGCTTTCCTTTCTCCAATCGGTACAAGTACGGATCTTTGCCGCCCATTACATCGAGCCGGTATCCGCTCTTATAACGGAATGCAACCCTTTCCATTTCTTGAAAAGGAATTTCCCCGTCGATCGTCAATTTACGTGTTGAATAAATGCCCCGTACGAAATTTTGCTGCGATTTAAACGCGATTTTGTACAGTCCCGTCTCTGGGACATCGATCTCCCATTCCATCCATTGGCCGGGCAGTCTCCAATTAAATCCGCCGATCGTATTGATTTTTATTTTTGAAGCGCTGTACGGAGATACGGCAGCGCTGGAGCGTTCGCTTAGAGGATATAAGGTTGGTGACGACTTGGCAGTCGAATGCTCGCCCTCGATTATAATTAATTGACCTTCTGCCGGCTTAATGCCGTCCGCCTCGTACTGTTTCACCATTTCATCATAGGGCCGCGGCGTTTGCTTCTGGAACAGCTTCAGCTGCTTGATCACCATCGGTTCCCTTGTCGATTCAAGCGTTATCGTATGTTCGCCTTTCGTAAAATAAAAGAGGAACGGCGCGTCTTCATAACCGTCGGAATCTTGAAACGCTTTCTCGCTCCATCTCGGCTTCTCGACCTGCTTCGGCCGCAAATCATTGCCTTGATTGTCCTGTACAACCTGTTCCTTCTGATTGTTCCAAATACGGTCAAACTGCAAAAAAGCCGCTTCCCGGAAAGGACGTTCGCCATCTATTAACAAGCCGCGCTCAATAGCCGAGCTTTTCCCTTCGATTGGGAAATAGAGCAAAGATAAATGGTATAGCCCTGCTTCACTTACTTGAAAAGACCACTCTACCCTGCCGGATTCCCCGGTTAAGAGTGAAACCCCATCCATGCCTTCGTATTGGCCAAGCTTCTCGAAGCCAGGGCCTTCCACATGGCTGTAATCAGCCGCTTCCAGCACGATTTCCTGATCTGGTCTGGCGGCTCCTTCGTATTCCGATAAATATTGAACGTATTTGCGCTCATTAAATGTAGCTGTCCCATTCGTGCTGCTGCCCGCTTGCTCGTCCGTTGACGAAGCATTTGAACTTGCGGTTGCCTGCAAATTCAAGCCGGATGGAAGCACAATTATAAACGCCAAAACAACAGGCACTATTTTCCTAGCCATTTTAGCAAGCCGCAAATTGCTTATCACCAGAAGTCCTCCCTGCAACGTGAACGGTTTCACCGTCCATTGATACTTCCTTTATTCATACAATTGGGGGAGGTCGCAAAGACATCCCCCAACCTTCATGACAAAAGTTAATCCGATTACTTACCCAGCTTGGCTATGGAAGCCTCCGCCTCCGGTTTATACTTCTCAGCAGTCGCTGTGACCGATTGATTGTTTACGATTATGTCCTCAACAAACTTGTAGATCGGGAAATCCGGATACGCATCATCAAGCAGGATTTGACCGGTACCGTTAATATGATCACGCATGATGAAAATATCTTCTTCATGATTGTAGATGCTCTCCAGCCACTCTTGGCTCGGGAACTCTTGTGTATTAGGGATGTCAAATGTTTCCTCATAAACTTGGTATACGAGCTGCGGATCCTTCACGCCTTTAGGGATAAACTTGGCCGATTGGGCATTGTTCGCATAGGTTACTTCCGGGCTGCCTTGCGGTCCGTTCGGAATCGGAACAAGACCCATGTCGAAGGTCAATCCGCCTAAATTCCAGGCAGCAGCCATAAACATGGCTACATCGCCGTCTTTAAACGTGTTTGTCTCCTGCCAATCCGTTTTGTTGCCTGTTTTTACTTTGACAACGTTCTCAACATTGTACATACGGTTCACAAATTCCGCCGCTTCAATCGTTTTCGGATCAGTGAAGCCTTGTGTACCCGCTTTCTCGTCAACAATGAAGCCTCCGTTTGCGGCCGTAAAACTGCGGAACAGATCAGTAGGCCAGCCGGAATATCCATAAACATCAATTTTTCCGTCGTTATCTGTATCCTTCGTTGCCAGCTTGGCAATTTCCATGAACTTATCCCAGTTCCATTGTCCGTTCTTGTACAACTCCTGCAGGTCCGGAAGTCCAAGCTTTTTGAATAAATCGCGGTTATAGTGCATCCCTGAACCGCCTGTGAACGGATCGTCGAACGCATATTCTCCGCCTGCAATGGAAGGGGATTTCATAATCAGGTTCGCTTCGTTATTAATGTTCGAAGCCGAAGTCGTGAAATCGCTAAGAGGAAGCAGCTGTCCTTTCAAGATAGCCGGCAGCGCCGCTTTGTACTCCAATTGAACGATATCGGCGAAAGGCTCTCCTGCCAGAACGGTTGCCGTGAATTTAGGCAAATATTCTTCAAATGGAACATTTACGAATTCGAACTTTACGTTATATTTCTTTTCTACTTCAGCGATTTTTGCGAGACGGGCTTTCTCGGAAGCCGTTGTTCCAGCGGGCTTCAAGTCCCACCATGCCGAAACTTTAATGACGCGTCCTCCTAAATCGGGAACTTCTGCAGCAGGCTCTTCCGTTGGGGCCGGCTCTGTGACAGCGCTTTCTTTTGGAGCCGCATTATTCCCTTTATTGTTACTTCCGCCGCTGCATGCTGTAAGCATAAGCATGAAGCTTAACATCAAAATTGAAACCAGTTTCATTTTTCTCATTGTCGAACCTCCCATTTTTAACGTTCATCGCAAGAAACTAAAATCATTTGAATAGAGCGCTTACAAATCTGTTCGAAAAAATAACCGCTTCTCCCATCCTTCGTTTCTTTTGAACACCGCCTTCATTTGTTATTTACTTTGTTTTGTTTTACATAACAAATACTATCATCAACATTTAAAACGGTCAATTGTTTTTGTTTGTTATGTTCTATAAAACCACCGAACCGCTGTATAAAACCTATAATTACAACAAACCCACTTGTATAAAATAACTTTTGATGATATGTTTATGTACATAACAAAAATAACAAAACGAAAAAATCGGTTGGAAAGGCGCTGATACTTTAAAACCCGCGATTAATAAGGGACCTTATTTTGAAAAATATATTTCTACTGATTCGGGCAATCATGTAAAATGATATTTTAGAAGAGTACCATTTACTAAATATGTTGAATGCTTTAACAAATATAGATTTACAACCAATCTGACTAAAGTAGGATGATCTTCATGCGAGGTAAAGTCACCATACAGGAAATAGCCGATTTCACGGGGTTGTCGAAGTTTGCCGTCTCTAGGGCACTATCCGGCAAATCGGGAGTCAGTACGCAAACGAGAGAGATGATTTTAAAAGCAGCGGGACAACTCGGTTACTTTAAAGATTCTCCGGGTACGCCGGCGTCCAATGAATTGATCGATATCGATACAAAGAACTGGTCGGGGACTATTCTCGTCCTATTTCCCAACATTCGTTATCAAAACACGGATTCACTATATTGGGGACCGATTTTTAACGGCATTTCCACACGGTTAAATCAGAAGGGCATTAATATATTAACCTTAACGGAGCCGACTGATGACTCTATGTTTTCCCTACTAAACCCAGAAGCCATTATGGGCATCATAACTGTCGGCTCTATATCTACGCCAATTTTGTTCGATATTAAACGGCTTGGCATACCGGTCGTAATGGTTGATCATCTTGATCCGAGCTTCCGCTGTGATTCTATTTTTACCGACAACTTGACCAGTATGAAAGAAATTATGACCACCGTTATTAGAAAAGGGTATAAGAACTATCAATTTTTAGGCAACATCAGAGATGCGCAAAGCTTTTATGAACGTTTCCTCGGCTTCCGTGCTGCGCTTGACGATCATGGGATCGAGCTTAAGCAAATTCCATCGCTCATCGGCCCGGAGTTAGAAAATTTTCGTGATACGTTTAAAGCAGCGATCACACAGCATGGATTGCCTGAGGTTTTCGTGTGCGCTAACGATATTATTGCTTTTTTCGCTTTGGAAACACTGGAGCATATGGGAATGGCTGTTCCCGATAACCTCATTTTTACCGGCTTCGACAATACGCATCCATCAGTGCCATTCGCGGCCACTGTCAATGTCGATAAGGAGCTGCTCGGTAAGAGGGCTGTGGATCAAATGCTTTGGAGAATACTCAATCCGAATACCAGCTATGAAAAAACGCTTATTCAGGCGGATGTCATTATTAGGGATTAATATTAGAAAAGACAAAGAGGATATCCAGAAAAATGGATATCCTCTTTTAGCTATAACGTCAAACTTCATTCCGCATTCTTAACGTAACTTGGAGCTATTACGGTATAACGGGTATCCGTCATGCGTATCGTAGTATCAGGTTCGCGAACATCTTTAATAAATTGGGTATCCCCTATCCATTTATCGAACATCATTCCTTCTGGAGGAGCATTGGCAGTAATGGCAGCCTCTTCGCTTATTCCGTAAACTCCTTCCCCTGTCCCGCCTATAACGGAAAGATAGTGAACCGGATCCGTCCTGAACGGAGATGCTGGCAATCCGGCATTATTGTAAAGATTGCCGATGGGCGAATCGTTCCAATTGTAACGCACAGCCACGGGATCATCAACGCGATCCGAAGATACAAGAACCGTATCTCCATCTATTACCGCATGCGCGGAGTAGAATTTATGATCCGCTCCGGCAATCGCAAATCCGCTGAGCTCTCCTTTCCGGTCCTCTTGAACCGGCTGCAATCCGTTCTTCAGTCCTGCAAATAGCTTTGTACCGGAATGGTCGAACGACACTCTGATTTGATTTCCTTCCTTAGCCATTGCTCTATAAATAGGACCTGAATATTCGATATTTTCATTATAAAACTTACCCAATGCGCATATCGCTGACCGCAAACCGACATCCTGCTTATTCGTTGGATGGATATCTGCGCTATTTCCTACATCCGTTGTGACGACCAGGCAAGTCCGGTCATCATTTTGTACGGTATTAAGCTGGGCTTCGCGGATCTCTGGCAGCCCTTCACTCGTCTGGGCCGGATTATTTTCACTTTGAATCGTTCCAAACGCGGAAATTTGAATGATAACAAACGGCAGTTCCTGATCCTTGAAGACAGTGCGCCAATCTTCGATCAAAGCAGGAAGAAGCTTGTTATAACGATGCTCTCCCCAGTTGCTCTCGCCTTGGTACCAGAGCACCCCTTTCAATGAATAGGGAGCTACGGGAGCAATCATTCCGTTATAGTACGCTGTCGGCGACTTCGTTGTCTCACTGCTTGCAGCCCCGTTTCTTACGTCTTCCGAAGATTGAATGAATTCAGGTAAAGTTTGTAACGTTTGATAGCTGGTCCAAGATTCCGCATTGGTTCCGCCTACAGCTGAAAATATAATGCCGATAGGAACATTTGTTTCTTTGTTCAGTTTCCGCGCAAAAAAATAGGCGGCTGCAGATAAATTCGGAGCCGTTTCCGAAGTGGTAACCTGCCACTTAGTGTTACTATTCACCATAGAAAGAGGTACCTGACTGGTTTTAGCAGGTATCGTGATGAAATGGATGTCGGGATAATTGGCCTTCTTAATTTCATCGACTGCATTAATGACATTGGACAGCCTGAACTCCATATTGGATTGTCCCGAACACAGCCAGACATCGCCGAACAGGATATTGTTATAGCTGGCTGTCTCTACGCCATCGCTAACCGTTAACGAATAGGGTCCTCCAGCCGGAAACACACCAAGCACTGCCTTCCACATACCGTCAGAATCCGCGGTGGCGGTTATCGATTTATCGCCAATCGCAACAGTAACCACTTTTCCCGGCTCCGCCCACCCCCATATGGCAGCCTCCGCATCTCTTTGAAGAATCATATTCTCACCGAACATCGGGTTCACCAGTGGCTTGCCGACGTATGAGGGCAAAGCCGTATAGGGTATGGTATCTTCCGCCTGCTTCTCCTCCTTGGAATATATTCCTCTGGCATATACTTTAAGCTCGTACTCTCCCGGGGAAGGGGGAATCCATACAAAATTGTGACGCCTGCTGTACTCGTTCAACGTCATCCATTCGCCATTCTTCTCACGGTAGAAATAGCGGTATTCGGATGAATTGTCGGCGCGGGCGCTTAGCGTGACTGGCATATCGGAGGGCCCGGAACCGCTGCCTTCCGTTGTTAAAGCAACTGTATTTACCGGTCCGCCCGGCCCGCCGAACAGCTGGATATGATCCACGGCAATCCATCCCCAGCTATTAGTGATATCAAATGTATTGGCACCTTCGTTCAGGTCGAATTGACCGATTACGGCGTCTTTCCATGTATTCGTATCCTTAAACGTATAATCCGCAATTTTCTCTCCGTTTAGAGATAACGAATTGGGCTTATCTCCCCCGTATGTTTTATATCGTATCGTAATCAAATACGTTCCGCGAGCAGCCACTTGCACTGTTATCCTCAGATTGTCGCCTGCTTTGTCGAAGCCTTCCACGATTTTCCCGGCAGAAGCTTTGTCGTCAGCAACGGCTGAAACCCCTGTCAGCTCTCCATCCTCGGCTTCGATCGTTATCGTAGCTGCAGCAGCCGTCTTGTCGTCCTCCGGCTCAACTTGTTCAGACGGTACAGGAAGAGTTTTTTCTTTTGAGCCGGTATTCCGTATAAGCATGATTCCTAGTATGACAATAACCAAGACACAAAATAAAACAACAGAACCTCTGCTCAATTTCATCTTGAAGCTCCTTCCAATACGTCTCCCTTACTCTTGCCTGTATTTCATCCAGTCTAAGCGGGCCCATTCGCCGATAAAGTGACGCTTGAGTGGAAAACATACAGTCAAAACGGCATTCTAACTCCATTCTGAGCCCCCAGGAGCCCTACCCCATCCATTTGACTGCACAAAATCCCATCAAACTATGCTAACGTCTCGTTCTTAGTAATTTGATTGTATGAAATCCAATCAAATCGCTAGTCCACCTCCACTAGACGCTTTAGATTCGGTTTAACGAATTAATCGACAAAAAGAGGTTATTCAGTTAACCGTAGACTTTACTGAACAACCTCTTCATTTTTCATAAACGCCTCTATATCTTGGTCCGCCTTCGATTGATTGCATTCATTACAGGCACAAACGCAATTGTCAGGCGTCGTGTGCCCGCCCTTCGCGCGCGGCAGCATATGATCGATCGTATCCCCGTACTCACCGCAAAAATAACAGGTATGGTTATCCCGCTCCAATATGTACTGGCGGAAATCCCTGTTGCTGTAAAGTCGGCGAATCGTGTGACGGTTAACGACAACTGCTGCCCGTTCCTTTACCAGCGTTTGCGCTAATTCCAGTTCGATTTCCTGATGCCATCTTCGGCCTTTATCCGTTCGTCCGCGCATCCAAATCGTTCCTTGACGAGTCGGCTTCAGCAGTGCTGTGTCGTTCGACGAATGTATGGGTGATGCCTTCAAAGGCGGCTTCTTAGACCGGGAAGGCGCTTTGCTGCGCAAAGCCTTCTGTGCTGAATCAGCAGCAGCCATCGCAGGGGCAGCTGTTTTTCCCTTCAACATGCGGCAATCCCGGCATGCGCCGCGGCGCGCTCCAGGACCTGAGCGCCGACCCGTTCGGCGCAAAAATTCGGAGAGCGGCTTACTTTTCTTGCAATATGCGCATTGTTTATAAGTAAGTTGTTCGGTTTCACTCATCAGCTATTCCGGGGTGTATGACATCGACGACCCCGCTATCGTCCCCTCGACTTTTCTTTTATTGTAGCACGAAATGACGAGTTAAGGGAGCAAGGCTCATTTGGCTCTAATGGGTTAGTTCAAACTGCTTACATATGTCCGCCCTTCCTATTTGGATTGCTCATAACGATCATAACAACCTTCTGAGGAGTAAACGATTTCATGGTTGGATTTCTTCTTTCCTGAGCGAAAGTTAAAAATCACCCCGATCTTCAGGATTTGCTGATTTCACCATTGAAAAATCAGGTTCAGCCGTTTCTTGTTCCGGAACCTCTTCTTTCTCTCGAAAGAAAACGTTACAAGTTAATCACGTCCCAGTGTTCAAAAAATGTTATTCATACTTCATCATCTACTATCAGTATAACTTTCCCTAGGCTATGCCCCGTCGCAATCTTAGCAATCGCGGCATTCACTTCGTCAAAGGAGTACTCGAAATCAATCACTGGATTAATGTTGGTTTTTTCAAAATACTGTGTGATTGCAGCTAATTGTTGTCCATTCGGCTGCACGTATATGAAGTCATAACTTTTCCTTTGCCATTTAGCGATACCATCAAAAGGTGCTCCCAGTAGACTGAATAGAATTTTTTTCGTCGTTGCTAGTTCTGGAATTTGATTAGCATAGCGGGCGTTGGGGCCTGCGTTTAACGACACTAATTTTCCACCAGGCTTCAGTATCTTCATTTGTTTATGAATTTCGCTGGCTCCTCGGGTGTCAATAACGTAATCATAATCTGTCAGCATGTAAACATAGTCTTGTGTTGTATAGTCGACAAACTCATCTGCCCCGAGTGTTTGAGCCAAGTCTCGTGCGGACCCGCTACCACTAATGGTGACGAACAGCCCTTGTGACTTTGCATAAGGAACGGCAATCTGACCAAAGCCGCCCGTACCACCAGAGATAAATAATTTCCCCCCTTGTTTAGCATCTAGAATAGCTAAAGACTGAACGATCGTTAGAGCAGACAGTGGCACGGCCGCCGCTTCTTTAAAGGAGAGATTGGCTGGCATTTTAGCCACGATCGCAGCATCTACGGCTACATATTCAGCAAAAGCTCCCATCGTATCTAGCGGTGGCATGGTGTACACCACCTTATCACCAACTTTCAAATCCATGACATCGGAACCAACTTCAACCACAACGCCGGCCAACTCGTTGCCCAGCGTCAACGGAAAGTCATAAAGATCAAACAACTTGACTTTGCCGGTAATCGCCAAGATAAGGTGTGGATCAACCCCAGCTACCTTAGTCTTAATCAAAATCTGCGTTGATTTGATTGTTGGAATAGAAATTGTATTGATCTGTGCAGTTAATTTTTTGGAATGCCGAGAGATTTGTACAGCCCTCATTGGGTATGCTCCTTTACCTTTAATGATCTTTATTCGTAGTACGACTATTTAGTCTATATGGAATTGTGTCAACCAACGTAAGGATAATCACGTTTGAGGACTGTTTTGTATAATGATTGAAGTAGACATAAAATGAATACTTTTATATCTACTTTACGAAAATTCCTTTTTAAAATTTTTCTGCAAATGTCATTTTACGTTTCCCCTTCGAATCAATGCTCCGTCCTGTCCTGTGAGCTTCTAATTATACGAGTCATCATCATACGAGGCAGCAACCGCGGCATAAACGCAATGAAACGGTTGCGGGCACCGGGCATAATTAATGTCTTGCCACGCAAGAAGCCTCGGTACCCTTCTTCAGCCACCTGTCCAGCTTCCATGATCGCGCCCTTCAACATTTTCGAGGCGCCCATGCCAGAACGATCAACAAATCCGGTTGACGTCAGCCCCGGGCATAATGCGGTTACTGTCACGCCTGTTCCGCTCACTTCGTTCGCCAAAGCTTCGGTGAACGACAACACGTACGCCTTCGTCGCATAGTAAACAGACATCATCGGTCCTGGGAAGAAACCCACCAAGGAAGCTACATTCATCACTCCACCTTGCCCGCGTTTGACCATATCCGGCAAGAATAGCTTCGTCATAACCGTCAGAGCCTTGATATTAACGTCAATCATATTCACTTCTTGCTCCATATCCGTTTCCATAAATGTCCCAAACAAACCGAAACCGGCATTGTTGACCAAATAGTCAAGGGTAATCCCCTTCTCCTTGAGCTCCGTGAAGATTTCCTCAGGTACCCCCGGTGCCGCCACATCCTTGGCGATGACCGTTGCCTGAATGCCGTATTTTTTTCGATATTCCTGTGCGAGTTCCACTATTTTACTCTCGCTGCGAGCCACCAGCACTATATTATGTCCGCCCTTGGCAAACCGATCAGCTAATTCTTTACCAATCCCACCGGAAACCCCTGTGATAAGAACCGTCTTTCTCATTCTGGTATCCCACCTCAATTTTAAATGTTATGTTTAAACCATATTGTAACGTTTCCAGCTACACGGAGAGACTGAAAATTAGGGAATGATCATTCTAATAAAACGAAAAAAATATGTCGCTTTTCTAAAAGGTATTTGTCTCTGTCATCGGAAATCCAGCTACGAGAGCTTGGCTTATAACGTTACAATTACTTTGCCTTGCGAATGGCCAGTAGAGACTTTAACCAATGCCTTGTTTATGTCAGTAAAATGGTAAACGGAGTCTATTGAGGGCTTGATGTTTTCTTGTTCAACAAGATTAGTGACCTCTTGCAACTGACTGCCATTGGACTGCACGAATATAAAACGATATTCAATTTGATGCTTGCGTGCCAAATAATCGATGCGGGATCCAACTAAGCCAAACAATAATCTTTTCCATAATGGAAAATTCCGGTCAGCCGCAAAGCGATAATTTGGCGCAGCTTTCAAGGATACCAATTTCCCTTGGGGTTTTAGAATACCCATTTCGGCTTTGATCTCTTTGGTTCCCAACGTGTCGATCACATAATCAATGTCGGATAGTACGTCAGCATAGTTCTCTTTTTTATAATTGATGTATTGGTCTGCGCCAATCGACAGGGTACGTGATCTGCCTCTTTCGCTGCCGCTTGTAATGACATACAAACCCATGGATTTGGCGATAGGAATTGCCATTGCACCAAAGCCTCCGGTTCCTCCAGGAATAAACAGTTTTTTATTGGGCTGAGCATGAAGGATATCATGTAATGCTTGATATGCCGTCAAAGCAGTGAGGGGTACAGCCGCTGCTTCAGTAAACGAAAGATTTTTAGGCATGATGGCTATGGCCCCTTCCTTTACCGCTGCGTATTCCGCAAAAGCTCCAATTTGGTTTATCGGCAATCGCGTATAAACGTGATCACCCACACGGAAATTCACAACCTCTTTTCCTACGGCTTCAATAACGCCGGATAGTTCATTTCCTAAAGTTAATGGGAACTCATAATCAGAAATCATCCGAACACTGCCATTAATAATTAGAATATCTAATGGATTTACACCCGCAGCTTTTACGTTAATGAGAACCTCATCGCTATTGATTACCGGTATTTCCGCCTCATTCAGTTCCAGTTGAATTTTTTTTGAATACTTGTGCATTTGCGCTGCTCTCATGTTTTATCCTCTTTCTATGCATAATCAGTGCTCGCGGAAGATGTATGGCGTACAATTTTCAGTTGTACGCCATTTTCACCTATGCCTATTGTTACCTTTCTTGAGAAGCTAATTCGTTCATCGTAGGGTAATCCGTATATCCCTTGCTTCCGTGACCAAAGAATGTTGCCCGATCCGCTTCATTCAATGGCGCACCTTTTTGAAGTCGTTTCACTAAATTTTACAGCCCTTCAAAGATCGGATAGATTGGCCCTCTCAAATTGAAATCATAGTTCTGGTCTACGATCCCTACCACTTCGTTGCTATCAAAAAGATCCAGCATGAAGCTCGCCATTTGCTTGGCAGTATGGTACTTAGGCAAGTTGGCTTTGTAATCAAAATCTTCGACATCGATTGATTTTTTCACGAATTCCGTTTCCGTTATAGCTGGTGCTAGAATTTTTGCCTTTGTTTTCGCGCCTTTCAGTTCGAGTTCTTTTGCTAGCCCTTCTGTGAAGGCACTCACATAATATTTAGATGCAGAGTAAGCAACACTACCGACAGCAATGACATATCCGAGTGCTGATGATACGTTAATTAACTGAGTACCTTCTACGTCAGCATAATCTTGCACATATAGTGTTGAAAGGATGGTCAAGGATTCGATGTTAACGCGTAACATGGTTTCGACTTTTTCCAGTTTCTGCCCGGCTACGAAGGAGCCTTCACCAAGCCCTGCATTATTTATCCATGTCTCGATTTGATATTCCTTTAAATCGTTATATAGTGTATAGGCTTGATCCGTAACCGACAGGTCGCTTGTACGAATCACAACATCTACGTCAGGATGTTTATTTTGGATCGTCGATTTAAGCTCTTCTAATTTGTCCAATCTTCTGGCTACCAAAATCAAGTTTTTGCCACGTGCAGCAAACGCCAACGCTGTCTCATATCCAATGCCGGAGCTTGCTCCTGTGATCACGGTGTACTTCATATTAATCTCTCCTCCAAAAGTTCAGATTCATGTGTGTAATTCAATTAAAGAATGATCATTCTAGTTAGAATAAAAAAAAGTTAGATCTAACTTGCTTTTACAATACCATTTCTAGAACGAACAGTAAAGAATTTTTTTGTAGGGTTTAAATCCTACCTTTGTATTCAAAAATGACACTGGTTGTAATCACGTTCAATCTAATACAGCCAGCGTCGTATCAACAATATCCTTTAGCTTTTGTTGATCCGTCGTGGTCTTAACCAATGTGCGTAGTCCCAGCCAGGCATTCATTAAAAAGTGAGACATAACTTTAGCTTCAAGGTTAGCCCTGATTTCACCGGTTTGCTGCCCTTCCTGAAGAAGTTGAGTCAAAAACGCTTCAGTCTTGGAATAACTTTCCTCAACCAAGGATGCAACTTCCGGATCCAATACGCCCAATTCCACACCCGAATTCACAAGTAAACATCCCAGAGGCTCTCCTTCATTTCTCAATGTCAATTCGAACATTTCCCGGATTAATTCCTTGACCGGCTTTTGCTTTTCAACGAGTAATCTGATTTTTTGGGTTTGCTTAGCTTCATACCGTTCGAGAGCTTTCATAAACAAGGCATGCTTATCCCCAAACGTATCATAGATACTTCTCCGATGAATGCCCATAAAATCAACTAATTCCTGCATTGAAGTTTTCTCATATCCTTGTGTCCAAAACAGTTGTATTGCTTTATCCAATACTTCATTAACTTCAAATTCTTTGGATCTTGCCATTGTTATCACCTCAGACAATCATTATACATTTAAGTGAACGATCAGCAAACTTTACACTAACAATATATCATATTGAGAATGATCGGTAAAGAAAAGAGCTTTTTGCTTCATTATGCCCTCCTATTCTCGAAAGTTCCACTGATCTGGATGAATCTGTAGCGTTAATTAGATCAACATAAAATCTGTGCTCCACCAAAATAAAGCTAAAAAGGGGCTGCCTCTCAGGTTATTTAGACCCTTAGAGACAACCCCTTTTTTAACTCAATTAAATGGGAATCCGTTTATTAGAAACCAGCTGCAACCTTCTCAGCTTGCGCAATACCAGTCGTGATGATCTTCTCCGCTTGGTCCGGAAGCTGATTGTGGCCTTCAACGATAATCGTTTCGATGTCCGTTACACCAAAGAAGCCTAGGATGTTTTTGATAAAGTTGTACGACATCTCTGCTGCCGCTGCCGGGCCTTCGGAATAAACGCCGCCGCGCGCGTTGAGAATCGCGACCTTTTTGTCGGTAATTAAGCCAACCGGGCCTTGAGCCGTATAAGAGAACGTCTTACCTGCTTGGCAAAGGTAATCGATGTACGTATGCAGCACTGCCGGAATTGTAAAGTTCCAAAGCGGGAAGGCGAAAACGACCTTATCAGCGGCAATAAATTGATCAACATACTTGCTGGATACTTGAGCAGCTGCTTGCTCTTCTGCTGTCAGGTCGAAGCCGCGGGCTGCTTTGAAGTTACCGTTGATCATGTCTGCGTTCATGTAAGGCAGTTCTTCTTGGAACAAGTCCAGCTCGATAATCGTATCTTCAGGATGGCTGTTTTTATAACTTTCCAAAAAAGCGTGGTACAGCTTAACGCTGACTGCTTGCTCAATTGCACGATCGTTAGCTTTAACGAATAATACAGTACTCATTATTTGTTTCCCTCCACAGTATATGATTTACTTTTAGTAAGCACCTTTATTGTATATAGTTTTATGAATTGGAGCATCGGTAAATAGACCGATAAAAAGACATAAAAAAACCGACAAAGGCGGAGGAATAGTCTTAAGACCAAAGACTTAGATATCAATTTTCATTCGGTTTTCACGCTTGTACGGCATACAATGCAGCCTGTGTGCGGTCGGATAAATGCAATTTGCTTAAAATACTGCTCACATGTGTTTTTACCGTTTTCTCGGCAACCGTAACAGAGGAAGGGGAGATTGCCTGTACAGTCTCCGCTCCTTTGCAAGAAAGGATAGCGAGAACACCACCTTTTATATGACTGAGTCGTGCAAATCCCGCGTCATTCGGTTTCACTCTTCCATTCGGGCAAGCTCACTCCGCTGCTCATATAACCGTAAATTTTCAACGCTCAATGTAAAATGATCGCCCAGCTAATACATGCCAAAGAATGATTTGTTCTCCTATCCTTAGTTTGTTATGATTATGGTAAGAAGCTGTCTTTAATTAGGAGGATCACATGCAAAAGGTTAAAATATTTTCCGGTTCCTCTAACAAAGCGTTAGCGGAACAATTATGTAAAGAGCTTAACGTACCTCTCGGGGATATCGCAATCTCACGTCACCAGAGCGGTGAAATACATGTATCCTACCGGGAATCGATTCGGTCATGCGACGTATTCCTGGTTCAATCCCTGTCCCATCCCGTTAACGAACATTTAATAGAGCTGCTCGTTATGATCGATGCCGCCAAACGTGCATCCGCCAAAACAATCAATATTGTGATGCCATACTACGGCTATGCACGTCAGGAAAGAAAATCACGGCCTCGCGAACCGATTTCAGCTAAACTCGTTGCAGACGTGTTGACGACCGTCGGAGCGAATCGCATTATAACCGTTGATTTGCACGCCGATCCGATTCAAGGATTTTTTACCATACCGGTCGATCATTTGACTGCGCTCGATTTAATCATTGACTATTTAAGAAACAAAAATATAACCAATCCGGTGGTTGTCTCCCCCGATGCCGGACGGGCAACTACAGCTGAAAAATTAGCTGGTCGACTAAATTGTCCGTTTGCAATTATGATCAAGAACCGTCCTGCCCACAACCAGTCCGAAATTACGCATATCATCGGTGATGTCGACGACATGACTCCGATTATAATTGAAGACTTAATCGATACGGGCAGCACAATCGTTAATGTCGTGGCGGCGCTTAAGAAAAAGGGTGCTCACGATGCTTACATATGCGCCACGCATGGCGTGTTCTCGGAGAACGCAATTGAAAAGCTGACGCATCCGAATATTCGCGAGGTCGTCATAACGGATACGATTGCCATTAGCGATGAGCATTCCGATAAGTTTATCGTACTTCCTATGTCGCCGCTCCTCGCAACGGCCATTAAGATTATTACCGAAGGCGGATCCATTGCAACGTTGTTTAAATCGGGTTCGTAAGTGCTTCGTATTGATCATTTACTATAAAAAAGCGCAACAGCCTCTATAAGGCTGTTGCGCTTTTTACTGAAATAGGATTTGTTACACTTCCCGATCACTGATCGCGGCCTTAAATCGTCCAGCCGTCTCTTTCAGCCTGCTGTACATGTCATTGTTATTCAATGATTGGTACAAAGCATCGTGCAGCGCAGCCAATTCCATGTAAAGCTCTTTCATTGTGCGGTTTGTCGTCTTCATCCGTTTCATATCGAGCTGGCTCATCGCTTTATGGGCATCCAACAAGCTGTCGAATTGGCCGATTGCGGTGAAGGCTACGATGCCTGCACCGATAACGGTGCCCTGCTCCGTTGTATTCGGAATAACGACGATGCCGTAAATGTCAGCTTGAATTTCATTGAATAGGTCAAATTGGACAAGTCCGCCACAGACATGAACAGCAGACAGCCGCTTGTGATTATTATCCTCTTCCTGCTGAAGCAGCAAATCGATAATTTTCAAGTTTTTGTTTACTTCAAAACAAATACCTTCCAAGTAGGCACGGACAATATCGCCCTTACTCGTTCCTAATGACATGCCCATTAGAACGCCGCTCGCATATGCATTCCAATAAGGAGCTGCGCTGCCGGCATAATGCGGCACATGCAGCACGCCGTTAGCGCCTGGCACGGACGATAAAGCAAGCTCGTTCAGCTTCTCATAGGATCGTTCCTCCGAAATAAGATCCCTCAACCAGCGGTATGTCGATCCGGTTGTGAAAATGCCGGCTTCAATAATCCATTTGCCCGGAACCGCAGAGGCGCTGCAAACGACCTTATGCTCAGGTGAAACGATCGGTTTGTCTATCGGTGCGACGACGAACGATCCGGTGCCTGTCGTCACCTTAACGATGCCCGGCTCAATGGCCCCTACGCCAAGCGCGGCGCATTGCTGATCGCCGCCCGACATGACGACGGGCAAGCCCTGTGGAATACTGAACAGTTCGGCCGCGGCTGCGGTCACCTGTCCTGCGATCGTACCGGTCGGCAAAGCCTTAGGCATTTTGCTCAAATCCATATTCAGCTTGTCAGCAAGCTCCTGATCCCATTCGAACGTATGGATGTTGAACAGCATCGTACGCGAAGCCTGCGTCCAATCCGTTTTAAATTCACCGGTTAATTCGTGAACGACATAATCGTGTACGGTTAGGAAATAGGCCGCTTCATTGAATATATCCGGCTTTTCGTTACGGAACCAAAGCATCTTTGGAAGCGAGAAATACGGATCGGTTTTTAATCCCGTCTTCGCGAAGATCGTATTCTCGCCAATCGTATCCCTAATATAAGCAGCTTCTTTAACCGACCGTTTATCTTGCCAAAGTATCGCGTGGGTGAGTGGCTTCCCGTTTGCGTCAACGGGCATTATCGTTGCCCGCTGGGTCGTAACCGATACCGCTTGTATAAGCGGGAACAGTTCCGGTACCGATTGACGCAGCTCTGTTGCGCTTTCCTTGATGGACCATAGCCACGTCTCAGGATCATGATCGATGACAATCGGCGAATGAAAAATGCTTCTGTATTCCCGGTAAGCCATCGCTCTAATCATTCCCTTGGAATCGACCAGCGCAACACGGCCGCCGGTCGTACCAATATCGATTACCATGATTAGCGGAAGCTCTCTATTTTGTTCCAGCATGGTTTCTCCCCCTTAAAAAGTCTGGTTATATTTAAAGGATCAAGCTAAGCAGCAAGACCATTGCAAATGAAACGAATGATAATATGGTTTCCATAACCGTCCATGTTTTTAACGTATCCGACACGGACATATTGAAATACTGCTTTACGAGCCAGAAGCCGGAGTCGTTTACGTGGCTTAGCATGATGGAGCCTGAACCGATCGCTAGAACAAGAAGCTCGAGATTCGTTCCCGGTGTCATTACCGCAATCGGGCCTACAATACCCGCCGCTGTCGTCATCGATACCGTCGCAGAACCGATAGATACACGAATCAAACCGGCTATAGCCCAGCCGAGGACGAGCAGCGACATGTTCATGGCCGATGCATATACGGCAATGGCGTCGCCCACCCCGCTCGCAACGAGTACCGCGTTAAAGCCTCCACCTGCTGCAATGATCAATAGAATGGATGCGGTTGGAGCCAAGCAATCGTTCAGAAGGTTGGACATTTTCTCGCCTGTCATGCCGCGTGCATAACCAAAAGTAAACATGGCCACAATTAAGGAGATTAGCAATGATGTTGCAGGGTTACCGACAAACGACATCAATTGGCGAATCGCATGACCTTCCGGCAACGAAAGATCGACAGTCGTTTTTACTAGCATCAAAATAATTGGCAGCAATATCGTAAACAGCGTAATACCGAATCCCGGGAGTTTCTTTTGATCGTCAGAACCGCCTCCGAATTGCTCCATCAGCTCAGGAGATACAGGAGGACTAACGCGTTTCGCAATCCAGCTTCCGTACAAAGGACCTGCTACGATTGCTGCAGGAAAAGCAACAATGAAGGAATATATAAGCGTTTTTCCGACATCGGCCTCTAATATGCCGATAACGGCCATAGCTGCCGCATGCGGCGGCACCAAACTATGCACGACCGCAACACCCGCGACCATTGCAACACCTATTTTAATAAGCGAAGTGCCTGTTTGACGGGCTAACGTGTATACAAGCGGAATAAGCAGTACGACTCCGACTTGCAAAAAGACCGGAATACCGCAAATAAATGCGACGACCATCATAATCCAATGAACGTTTTTGTCGCCGAATTTGTTAATCATCGTTCTGGCTATCCGTTCGGCTCCACCCGAATCCGCCATCAGCTTGCCAAGCATCGTACCAAGACCGAGAATGATCGCGATGGTTCCCATGATGCCGCTTACGCCGGTCTGATAAGCAGTAACGATTTCATTTAATTTCATGCCTGACAACAAACCCATCGATAATCCGGCAATAACAAGCGCAATAAACGGATTAAGCTTGAATTTACCGATCAATACGATTAACCCTAAGATACAAATGGCTGCATACAACAGCAATGATACATTTTCACTCAAACCAAACATAGCGCACTCTCCTCGGAAGCGTTTTCATTAGTCGTTATAAAAGTATTGCCGTGACAGGCGATATGATTTATTTGCCGATAGGCGGCTATTTCACCGCCTATCGGCAGACAACCGATTAATTCGTTATTTTTAAAGATTCAAGCCATTGCTTTGCCTTCGGATGATTAAGCACCTCAGGATTTTTGATCCAGGCTGCTTTGCCCGTCTCCAGCACTTTCTTTACTTCTTCGGCAAGCAAGTAAGGCGATTGTGTAAGCGCATCTGATGTCGTACCTGCAATATGCGTAGTCAGCGTTACATTATCGAGAGCGAGCAACGGGTGGTCTTGCGGAATCGGCTCAATATCGAAAACATCAAGTCCGGCGCCGGCAATCCGTTTCTCCGCCAAGGCTTGAACGAGTGCATCCGTGTCGATTAATCCTGAGCGGGCGCAGTTAATTAAATAAGCGGTCGGCTTCATCAATGCCAGCTCTTCGTGGCTAACGAAACGATGATTGTCTTCCGTAAGACGCGCATGCAAGGAAATGAAATCGGAATCTTTGAACAGCGTTTCCTTATCAACAAGTGTGACATGCGGCATGTCGATAGATTCCGGCTTTACATACGGATCGTATACGAGCACTTCAGCATCAAAACCACTTAGCTTCTTAGCGACTAGACGGCCGATGTAGCCAAAGCCGATCAGACCGATTTTCTTCCCTTTCAGCTCAGGGATGTAGTCGGAATTGCTGAATACTTTACGCCATTCGCCGTTTTTGATCGATAGATGGGCACGGGCGATATTGCGCGATTCGTTAAGCATTAAGCCGACTGCAAAATCAGAAACGGCCTGTGCGTTACGACCCATGACGTGAACGACGATGATGCCGCGCTCTGTAGCCGCTTTCACATCAACGTTCTCCGTGCCTGCCCGCGCTACTCCAATCAGTTTCAAATCGTCGAACGCATCCATACCTTGCGGTGAGAAAGGACCGAACAAACCAAGAACCATATCGGCGTCTTTGTTCTCAATAAACATCGGCGGAACTTCCTCCACGGCCGGTCCCTGCTGCTCGATAATAAGACGGCGGTTTTGCAGTTTGCCCCAATCGGCTTCCCAATCGGTTGTAACCACTTCATGATTACCGAGCATAGCTGCTGCCTTCGTAAATTGTTCACCGCGAATCATCGCGTCACCAAATGTTAATATTTTCATCGTTTCCAGTCTCCCCAATCCCATGTCTAATTTTTATGTTTTCAATTTGGCTACGGCCAGACGGGATAAATTAACCGCGTCGATGGCTCCTTTGCCTTTGCGAAGCACTGAGATTACATACAAGCTGTCGATAATGGCTAATTGCACCAAACGGCTTACCATCGCATCGGTACGGAAATCGGTCTCGCTCGCACTCGTTACAAGCAGCTCATCCGCAATTTGTGCAATCGATGATTTGGCGAAACCGGTAATGACGACAATTCGTACCCCTCTCTCTTTCGCCTGTTGAAGCACACTCAGAAGGCCAAGCGTTTCACCCGAATGCGAGATGGCCAGGATGACGTCTCCTGCATTCATGTGCGTCGCTGCGATCGCTTCCATATGGAGATCCGTAAGCGGAATCGCCGTCCTGCCGAGCCTCAGAAACTTGTGTGCCGCATCTGAAGCGATAATGCCTGAAACGCCCTGTCCAAAAAAATACAGCCGTTTCGCCTCCGCGAGCAACTCGCCTGCCCGCTGCATGGCTTTGTAATTGATAAGATGTTTTGTCGTCTGAAGCGCGACGATCGACTGCTCCAGTACTTTATGAAACACTTCCTCTGTCGAATCAGACATTGCAATTTGTTCATATATACTGCTGGCTTCGTTGTCGCCCGATACTTCCTGCACTAAAGCTACCTTCAGTTCTTGATAGCTCGTGTATCCCAGCTTGCGGTAAAACCGGACGACGCTCGGTTCACTAACCCCGCTTAATTTAGAAAGCTCGTTCATAGATAGCAGAAAAGGTTTGTTGTTGTTCGTCAAAACGCTGCAAATTTTACGTTCTGAATTTGTCATCTCCTTTTCCAATGCTTTAATGCGGTTATGGAAAGTTGCCATGATGATCGATCCTCACTTTCGGCCGTGATGTAATAATACTACATCATTTTTATTTTTACAACGTATTTTTACTACATTTTTGATTTCTTTTTTCGGTCATCATTTATTATACTACATCCGAAAACTTATTACTTCATTTATAGCGATAAAAAAGCACCTATAAAATCGTCTATATCTAGTATTCCCGTATACACTTTGTAGTATAACTACATTGTAATTAATAATTTTATGTAGTATTATTCTAGTAATAAACCAATCAAAAATGTAGTTTTACTAACAAAACGGAGGCGAACACCTATGTTTACAGCAACGAAAACAATACTTCAAGAAGCCCGTCGCAAGCAATACGCGGTAGCAGCATTCAATGTTTACAGTATGGAAACGGTACAGGCTGCCATTGCAGCAGCCGAACGCTTGCAGCAGCCGGTTATTATCGCGCTTGGCGAACGTTACTTCGATACGGTCGATGTAGAAGGTTTCGCCGCACTCGTAAAAGCATTAGCAGACAAATCTCAAGTGCCTGTCGCCCTTCATCTCGATCACGCTTATGAGAAATCATCGATTATACGCGCGATTCGCTGCGGCTTCGGCTCCGTTATGTACGATGGATCCAAGCATTCGTTAGAAGAAAATATCCGTTTGACGCGAGAAATCGTCGAGATCGCTCATATGGCTGGCGTATCGGTCGAAGCGGAAATTGGCTCGCTTGCACGCGGCGCTTTCTCCGACGAGGAAGAAGGCAGCGGCGCACTGACTGATCCTGAATCGGCAAGCACGTTTGTTCGTGAGACCGGCGTTGACTTTTTGGCAGCAGCAATCGGAACCGTTCATGGCATGTATACGGGTGAACCAAATATTGATATCCCGCTTTTGAAGCGTATCCGTGAAACGATTGATGTGCCGCTCGTTCTTCATGGCGGCTCGGGAACACCGGACGACAAAATACGCGAGACCATTGCAAACGGCATTTGCAAAATCAACGTTAACACGGAAGTATCCATGGCTGCCGTCGACTATCTGAAGACGCTCGGTACGCAGTCCAATACGCCGCATTTGTCGACGGTAATGTCAGGGATGCAGCATGCAATGGAGAAATCCATGGAGAAGTTTGTTCGGCTTTTCTCTTCAAACAACTAGTAGGCCACACATAAAGAGGACACTCCCCTAATTCAGGGCAGTGTCCTTGTGTCATTTATAACTGTTTTATATTTTTCGATGCCTTTCTTCTTTTCACGTATCGCTTGGTTTTTCAGGCGCGTTTGTGTCTGATCGTCGGTTAAACGATGGATCATGATACGTGCTGGAAGTTCTGATTTTGACCAATGTACGCTTCAGGAATTTCCATAGTCGCACCAGGTGCTATATTCCGACATCATGTGTGCCATATCGAGCTGAATGTATTCTGTTTGCTATTTTAACGTGCCATTCTTGAAGTATTCTGGCTCAGGGTTCTTGATATAAA
>JBNJJW010000007.1:0-199267 GCA_051750645.1 Bacillota bacterium
ATTTATTTTTTTACAATTGCGCGTATGGCGGAATTGGCAGACGCACCAGACTTAGGATCTGGCGGGCGACCGTGGGGGTTCAAGTCCCTCTACGCGCACCATACTTCTTTTTTAGTAAGTATTTATCGCAACATGTTTTACCATGAATTACACGTTTCACCCACGCGCGTATGGCGGAATTGGCAGACGCACTAGACTTAGGATCTAGCGGGCGACCGTGGGGGTTCAAGTCCCTCTACGCGCACCATACCATGAGAAAACCCTTGGCGAACAAGGGTTTTTTGCTGTTTACTAATCTTTTCTCCTAAGCTCGACATAAGAGTACATTTCCTTTATTTCTCAGTGCTCCAGGCTAGCGTCTTAAAAGCGGTAATAATGGGCGTTATTTGAAGAAACTTCCGCTCTCATCCAAAATTAGAGGAAAGATTTGGTCTTAATGTTTGTTTTTGAACCTATAGAATCAATTTCCCTCGTAGTAACGCCTATCTTTACCGCTATCAATTATACTCTCTCCACTTAAAAGCACTATAACGCCCCTATATTCCGTTAGTGAAATGAATGTAAGCAGGGAATTATTCGAATTCACTCGCCACATTAAACCTTTATTGAATGAATAGTTAAGCACCTTATTATTTAAGGCTTGGAAGGAAAAAAGGGATGATTATTGGCAGCAAGATGTTAGTGGTTAAATGCTATAATGAAAAAAAGTGAAATGACTTGGAGGTAGTGATTGTTGAAACTGGATCGACTTCTTTCGATTACGATGTCTTTATTGAATACAAAGCGGGTAAGCGCCGCCGAATTGGCAGAGCGGTTCGAGGTATCTCTGCGCACGATATACAGGGATATGGAGTCAATCAATCAAGCTGGTATTCCAATTGCTTCATTTGCAGGGCAGGACGGCGGATACGAAATAATGGAAGGCTATCGATTGGAACGGCAGAGTCTGTCTCTTGATGATTTTGCATCCATTTATTCAGCTCTCAGGGGAATTCAATCGGCCGCAGATAATCAGGATGTCGCAGGGCTGCTCGATCGTATAGGCGCATTAATACCGGCAAAGTCAGATCAAAAAGCTACTCTAAGCATGGACCTGCAATGGTTATCGACACCTGCGGAGAAAGAAAAAATTCGATTGCTGCATGCAACCATCAAGGAGAATCGCTTATTATCGTTCGAATATATGGATTTTCACGGGCAGGAGACGAAAAGAACAATCGAGCCGATGGGTGTATACATAAGGGGGTATGCTTGGTATGTATGGGGTTATTGTTTAACACGATTGGATTTGCGGGTGTTCCGCTTATCAAGGATAAATCATCTTCAGCAATTACAAGAGACGTTTATCCGTCGTAATATGGAGCTCGAGAATTCGCCGAATAAGTGGGTACAACAGGACACAGAGCCGCAGATAGAGGCTGTGCTGCGCTTTAATGCTTCCATGAAAACAAGAGTAAGGGATGTATTCGATCCTAATCAAATCGAAGTCGAGCAGGACGGTTCGATGAAGGTAACCGCCCGTTACTTTACGAAGGAAGCTGTCTTGAAGCAGGTGCTCAGCTACGGTACGGAAGTGAAGCTTATGGAACCGCAGGAGATCGTCTTACAATTGAGAAGTCATCTTGCGGCTATCACGAGTTTATATGAGGAATAACTCAGTTAGTAACTGCAGATAGAGAGCATTTGGGCCCGTTTCCACGGTTGATTTCAATTATATAGCCGTTGACATTTTTTATGAGAACAATTATCATTATACTGATATTGATAACGATTCTCAATTTTCCGGTATATAAACATATTGGTTATATAAATATAGAAGGTGACTGTTGTCAGTCAGCGGAAGGAGCGTGCATGTCAAATGATTCGTCTAACGACTTCGAACCTCGACATTGCTTATGATGATCGTCTAATCGTCCAAAACTTAAACATTGCTATACCTCAAGGTAAAATTACAGCACTCGTAGGAGCGAACGGCTCCGGTAAATCGACGATTTTGAAGACGATGGCTCGGATAATGAACCCATCGAAGGGCAATGTGCTTCTGGACGGGAAATCCATTCACAAGCAGTCGACGAAAGAAGTAGCAAAGCAGCTCGCGATTTTGCCGCAAAATCCAACCGCACCAGACGGGTTAACGGTTGCTGAGCTTGTCTCCTATGGACGGTTTCCTTACCTAAAGGGCTTCGGTTCAATGAGCAAAGAAGACCGCAGTATCGTGCAGTGGGCAGTAGAAGCTACAGGTATGGCTGATTTCGCAGAGCGCCCTGTTGACCAGCTGTCAGGCGGACAACGTCAACGGGCATGGATCGCGATGGCGCTGGCTCAAGAGACTGACATTTTGTTCCTTGACGAGCCAACGACATTTCTCGATATGGCCCATCAGCTCGAAGTTCTTCATTTGCTGCAAAAGCTGAACGAAAGCAATAACCGTACCGTTGTCATGGTTGTACACGATTTGAATCATGCTTCGCGTTACGCGCATCACATGATCGCAATAAAGAAGGGCGTTGTAGTCGGCGAAGGCTCGCCTGTCGAAGTGATTACACCTGATATTATGCGCGAAGTGTTTAATATCGAAGCAGACATCGTGCAGGATCCGCGCACAGGCGTACCGCTTTGTCTGCCTTTCGCGCTCGCTGGCCAGCCGGCAGCAGATAAAGCAGCGGTGAACAGCCGTCAGATGCAAGAAGAGGCTTTGACAGCAGCAGGCGCTTAACTTCACTAATTATTAATGTTAGCAAGTGATGCAGTTTTTATCATAAGGATAACTTAATAAATAATGAGCATTCACCCCTACAAACAGCCGTTTTTAAGGCTTTAAAAAATAATTTAATATTTTTTTTGAAAAACAGTTGCATTTTGTTTTCAGGGATGATATATTATTACTTGTCGCCGCAATGATAAACATCACGAATGGCTGACGAAAGTAACGTGCGGAAGTGGCTCAGCGGTAGAGCATCGCCTTGCCAAGGCGAGGGTCGCGGGTTCGATTCCCGTCTTCCGCTCCATAATGTGTGCCCTTAGCTCAGCTGGATAGAGCGTTTGACTACGAATCAAAAGGTCAGGAGTTCGAATCTCTTAGGGCACGCCATTATTGCATCAGTTATCGCACTTTATTACTTGCCTCGGGACGTAGCTCAGCTTGGTAGAGCACCTGGTTTGGGACCAGGGGGTCGCATGTTCAAATCGTGTCGTCCCGACCACTTATATTTTTTGCGGGTGTAGTTCAATGGTAGAACTTTAGCCTTCCAAGCTAATAGCGTGGGTTCGATTCCCATCACCCGCTCCATAACGTAATCGACAAGACCTTGATCATCAAGGTCTTTTTTGTTGTATGTTTGACGCTCTATGACGGAAACAATAACGCTGACAAAGTGATTATCGGAAGGATATCGGGGCTTCAACCCTGTTGCTTTTTGTAGTATGATAGTAGAAGTGAAAAAAACGTTAACAGCTCATGCTTTTACTAACTAAGATCATGCTTACGAGGTAAGTTTGCATTCGCAAGCTTTTGAGGAGGAACAGTATGTCGGATCAATCTGCATCGACTTTGACGACAAATCGTCCGCAAGCAAACAATTTGCTGCGGCGGGATGTCCGCTTTCTAGGTAATATTCTCGGTGAAGTACTCGTACATCAAGGCGGCCGCGAGCTGCTCGATATCGTTGAACAAATCCGCGAGCAAAGCAAAGCGCTCCGCGCTGAATTTGTACCGGAGCTATTTGAACAATTCAAATTAACCGTATCATCTTTAAGCCCGGAAATTCGTCACCAAGTGATACGGGCATTTGCTATCTATTTTCAGCTTGTTAATATTGCCGAGCAAAATCACCGGATTAGACGGAAACGCGATTATGAGGTTTCGGCAGGCGAAGCAGTACAGCGCGGCTCGATCGAAAATGCAGTTCAAGATTTGAAGGAACGCGGCATCGCAATCGGCGACGTGCAGGATATTTTGGGCAACATCTCTCTCGAGCTTGTTATGACCGCGCACCCGACAGAGGCAACACGCCGTGCGGTGCTTGATATTCATAAACGCATTGCGGAAGATGTTATGGAGCTTGATAACCCGACGCTTACGTACCGTGAGCGTGAGAAGCTGCGTGAGAAGCTCATGAATGAGGTTCTTATTTTGTGGCAAACGGACGAGCTTCGCGATCGCAAGCCTACGGTTATCGACGAAGTACGGAACGGACTGTACTATTTTGATGAAACGTTGTTCGAGGTGCTGCCAAGCGTATATGAAGAGCTTGAGCGCTGCCTGAGCAAATATTACCCGGATGAGAAGTGGCATGTGCCAGACTACTTGCGCTTCGGCTCATGGATCGGCGGCGATCGCGACGGCAATCCGTCCGTAACGTCGAAAGTGACATGGGAGACGCTTACGCTGCATCGGCAGCTGGCGATTCAGAAGTACGAGGAAAAGCTTAACGAGCTAATGGGACTGCTCAGCTTCAGCACGAACCTCGTTGAGGTATCGAAGGAGCTGGCAGAGTCGATACAATCGGATCGTGAGCACGTTGAACTGAAATGTGTCGACTTGTGGAGAAATACGAAGGAGCCTTACCGCATTAAGCTTGGCTTCATGCTGGAGAAGCTGGCGAATACCCGTGATGAGTCGCTCAAGGGCTCGCCTATGCGCTATAATCATCCGAACGAGCTGCGAGAGGATTTACTCGTCATTGACCGCAGTTTGCGTCATCACTATGCCGATTACGTGGCGGATACGAATGTAGCGAAGCTTATACGTCAAGTGGAGCTGTTCGGCTTCCACCTCATGGCATTGGATGTACGTCAGCACAGCCAAGAGCATGAAAATGCAATGGCTGAAATTTTAGCGAAAATGAACGTCGTTGCAGACTACGCTTCCCTCTCCGAAGACGAGAAGACAGATCTGCTTCACCGTTTACTGAAGGATCCCCGCCCGCTTACGTCGGGTCATTTGGATTATACAGAATCAACGCGCGAGTGCCTGAATGTATACCATACGATTTACCGCGCGCAGCAAGAGTTTGGCGTGAACTGTATTTCCAGCTATCTGATCAGTATGACTCAAGCGGCAAGCGATATGCTTGAGGTCATGGTGTTCGCGAAGGAAGTCGGCTTGTTCCGTCAGGAGTCGGATGGTACGGTTCGCTGTACGCTGCAGTCGGTACCTCTGTTCGAGACGATTGATGATCTTCATGCGGCCCCAGCCATTATGAAGGAGCTCTTCGAGCTTCCGATCTACCGCAAAGCGGTTGAGGCCAGAGGCAATCTTCACGAGATTATGCTCGGATACTCCGACAGTAACAAAGATGGCGGAGTCGTTACGGCTAACTGGGAGCTTCGCGTGGCGCTGAAGGAAATTACAGCCGCCGGCAAAGCATACGATGTGAAGCTGAAGTTTTTCCACGGTCGCGGCGGAGCGCTTGGCCGCGGCGGAATGCCGCTTAACCGCAGTATTTTGGCGCAACCACCGCACACAATTGGTGGTGGCATTAAAATAACGGAGCAAGGCGAGGTGCTCTCCTCGCGCTATTCTATGCAAGGTATAGCCTACCGCAGCTTGGAACAAGCGACATGGGCGCTCATTACTGCCGCACGTCTGGCGAAATATCCGGAGCAGGCGCTCCAGGCTGAAGCGGAATGGGATGAGATTGCCCGTTCCATTTCCGAGACGGCGCTTGAGAAGTACCAGGATCTTATTTTCCGCGATCCGGATTTCTTGACTTACTTCAAAGAATCAACACCGCTGCCTGAGGTGGGTGAGCTGAACATCGGTTCCCGTCCGTCGAAGCGGAAGAACAGCGACCGCTTTGAAGATTTGCGTGCGATTCCTTGGGTATTCGCATGGACGCAAAGCCGTTACTTGCTTCCGGCATGGTATGCGGCAGGCACGGCGCTTAAGCAATACGTAGGCGATGACGAAGGTAAAATGGAGACGCTCAGAACGATGTACGAGAAATTCCCGTTCTTCCGTTCGCTCATCGACAACCTGCAAATGGCTTTGGCAAAAGCTGATCTGCTAATTGCGAAGGAATATGCGGATATGATAAAGGACAAAACGATCCGCGACCGCATTTTCGAGCAAATCGAACAAGAATATAAGTTGACGTCCGAGCTCATACTGAGTATTACCGGGCAGGCTGAGATTTTGGATAATGTTCCAGTCATCCAAGAATCGATCCGTTTGCGTAATCCGTACGTCGATCCGCTTAGCTACATGCAAGTGCAGCTGCTGACCGAGCTTCGCGCGTTGCGTGACAACGATGAGGATGATCCGGAGCTGCTCCGCGAGGTGCTTCTAACGATAAACGGTATTGCAGCGGGTCTTCGGAATACAGGTTAATAACAATTAGCTGCTGGCAGGTAGCTGTCTCAATTAGAAATGCCAGTCATGGTGATTATACCGTGGCTGGCATTTTTCTTATGTTCATTTTAAATCCGCTTAAGTTTTGTTTAAGGTTCATCCTGCATGATAGGTACATGGGAAACAGACACCGCATGACACCACCTTTGAAAGGATGATTGAAATGAACGAGGAGAACAAACGCACTTCAGCAGACAACGGCTCTTATGATACAACTACAACTACTACTACTTCAGCTAACCCGACACCTGTCACTACTTATACTTACGAATCCAGAATGAATACATCCAATTTAAGAGCATCGTATGAGAAGGAGCTTGGCATGCACATGGACATGCTGAAGCCTTCGATGGGCGGCAGTAAATTGTCAAAACGGAACAGCCGCAACTCGGCAAGAACAATGATTGCGTCGTTCCTTGTAGGCGCAGTCGTCATCGGCGGGTTCTCTTATATGGCCGATAAAAACAATTTGTTCAGCGGAAGCGGACAAACACTTCAGAGCACCGGCAGCGTAGTCAGCAATTCCGCACAGGACGATGCTGGGCTATCGACGGCATCACTCAGCACCAGCGACGGTATCGCAGCGATTTATGATGAGGCAAGCCCTGCGGTTGTAAAAATTGAAACGTACGCGGAGCCTGTCAGAGCGAATTCAATGATGGATGATCCGGCTTTCCGTCAGTTTTTCGGCGGTGGGGGGCAGCAGGAGGAACAGCAGCAAACAGATGAGCAAAGCAGCGGGAATCTGGAACTAATGGGTTCGGGAACGGGGTTTTTCTTAGAGAACGACGGCTATATATTGACCAATGAGCATGTTATTGCAGATGCGGAAGAGGTTAAGGTCTCCGTCCAAGGGTATGATGAGCCGCTGACCGCACAGGTTCTTGGATCGAGCTACGAGCTGGATTTGGCCGTGCTTAAAGTAGAAAGCCCGGACGGTAAGGAGTTTCATTCGCTCAAGCTCGGAAGCTCTGACGAGACGCAAATTGGTGATTGGGTTATCGCAATCGGCAATCCGTACGGTTTCGACCAGACGCTAACGATGGGCGTGCTCAGCGCGAAGGAGCGTCCAATTACGATAGCGGATGAGCAAGGCAATCATGAGTACGAACATTTGCTGCAAACGGACGCTTCGATCAATCCCGGCAACTCGGGTGGACCGCTTCTTAATGAGAGCGGCGAAGTCATCGGTATAAATACGGCGGTCAACTCCGAAGCGCAGGGTATCGGCTTCGCGATCCCTACATCGACGATTACCGAAGTTCTTGATAAGCTGAAGACAAATTCTTTATAATACTGTTATATAAAATGACAGAAGGTCTGGAAGCTGCTTAGCTTCCAGGCTTGTTTTTTATCAAGCTGAAGCACATCCTGGGCCAAAGTCGAACCGTATGCTGGCCTAAAGTCGATTGCCGACTGCAAAACAAACGTTTATAATGGGCAGAATGGTTTGCACTCGCGGGAGGTCGGCTTCAATGAAACAATCATCGGCTTATTGGGTGTCGGTGTTTATCGTCTTGTTCGGTGCGGCAAGCTATGGCATATTATCACCGATTATTAAGCTCGCGTACGACGCGGGATTCAGCTTCGAGCAAATTACGGTGCACCAGGTCGGCATCAGCGTTGTGCTGCTTTGGATGTTCGTGCTGCTGCGACCAAAGCTATGGAGAAATCCGTTTCAGCGGGGAAAATGGCTCATGCTCGCCGTAGTCGGCATATTCGGGTTATGTATGACGACTGTATTTTATAATTTGGCTTTGCAAAAATTGGAAGCCTCTTTCTCAATTGTCTTGCTTTTTCAGTTCATGTGGATTACCATTTTGCTAGAATGTTTATGGTTTAGACGATGGCCAGAAGGACAACAGCTGGTCGCAATCGTCGTCGTAATGGCAGGCACGCTGCTTGCTGTCGGACTTTTTGAGCAGGATAGCTTTTCTAAGATCGATATCGCAGGAGTAGGATATGGCTTGGCATCAGCTGTTACATACAGCTTATTTTTATTTTTAACGGGCAGATTGAAGGCAGAGTATGATCCGGTCATGAAATCTGCAATGATGATGACGTTCGGCTTCATCGTAATCGCGCTGCTTTACGGCTCGAAGGCATGGGCAGGTGACAGTGAATGGACGCTTCTCGGGTGGGGAACCGCTTTAGCCTTATTGGGCAGCGTCATTCCGGCTATTTGCTTTAACGCAGGTATTCCAAAGATCGGAAGCGGGCTCGCTTCCTTACTGGGAGCAATGGAGCTGCCTGTAGCGGCTGTGAGCGCTTGGCTTATTATCGGTGAGCAGCTCAGCGTTGGAATGACAATCGGGATCGTTCTTATCCTTGCAGGGATCATGCTTGCGGAGCATGCGGCTAGGCGTTCAGCCGAACGAACGGAAGGTTTGGAGGAGTAAAGGTGAATGTATTGGAAGCACGCCTGGCGCGATTAGCGCTCAAGGGCAATCAGCAGGCATTTGCTGAGCTTGTGGACCTATATCAGGATAAGCTCTTTCATATGGCATATCGGATGCTGAACAATCGGCAGGAAGCGGAGGATGTTGTACAGGACACCTTTCTTCGCGTATACAAAAATTTGGACAGGTATGACGATACATTGAAATTTTCGACGTGGATCTACCGTATTGCCACCAACCTGTGCATCGATCGGCTGCGTAAGCGCAAGCCGACCTATTCGCTTGACGCTGATTCGACAGATCACGAGGGACTAGACGGCTATTCGATGATTCCCAGCGATAATCGGACGCCTGAATCGGAGCTGCTGCTGTCGGATACGCAGCGTATTATTCATACGGCGATAGCCTCGCTGCCCCCGAAGTACAAGACTGTGATGACACTTCGTTATATGCAGGATTTATCCCTGCAGGAGATTGGCGATGTGCTGGACATGCCCGTGACAACGATTAAGACACGCGTGCATCGCGGCCGGGAATTTTTGCGCAAGAAGCTTGAACACAAATTGTAGCTGGAAGAAAGTATCAGCGAAAAAAAGTGAAACATCCCTTCATTCTGAACGTATCCTATAGCAAGAATAGAACTTATGCGCGAGCAATTGAAAGAAAGGACTGGCTGCTATGAATTGCAACGTCGCCATCGTATGGATGCATGACTATTTGGACGGCGAGCTGCCGCGTGAAGATATCGTTACGTTAAAATCTCATTTGCTTTCCTGTCCTGCTTGCCGCAGTCGGTTTGAACAGCTTGAGAAGACGGACGCAGCGGCGTTCCTGACTTTAGAAGCCATTAAGCCTGCCGCGGAATATGACCAGAAGGCATCAGAGCAGTTGACGCAGCGGATCATGCAGCAGCTGCCGAAGCAGAAGAGCAAGCAGCGGAACGGAATTGTCCGATTTATTTATCGTTACCCGGGCGTTACCGCGGCTGCGGTGTTTGCACTCGTGATGCTGGGCAGCTTCTTTACTATGTGGGAAGAGGATTCCAAGCTGATCGTAGCAGGCGAGGACCTTCAGCAGGTCATTATAGAAGGCAATACGGTTATCGTGCCGGAAGGCGCACATTTAACCGGAAATTTGACGGTCGAGAATGGAAGAGCTGAAGTGAAGGGCGCGGTAGACGGCAACGTAACCGTTATCGACGGTTCACTTAACTTAGCTTCCACAGGCCATATAGCAGGGCAGAGCCGAACGATTGATCAGGCGCTTGATTGGTTCTGGTATAAGGTGACGCAAACTTTTGGCGGTTAATGAAAGCGGCCTCCCTCTTGCAGGGGGGCATTTTTTTAATTTTTTTTTAAAATAAAGGATTTCCATTCCCTAATCTAGAAAATAATAAAGTTGAAATCCGCTCATAGACACAAAAAAGGTGATCGGCTGTTGGGGGTTGGCATATGAATTATTTCTCAGATTTAACATGGCATGACTGGATTAAGGATATTATTGATGTTGGCATAGTCAGCTTTATTATTTATAAAATGATTTTGCTCGTGCGCGGAACCCGTGCGGTACAGCTGTTGAAGGGAATTTTCGTGTTGGTTGCTGTATGGGCGATCAGCACTTGGTTCAATTTGTATACGCTGAAATGGCTGATGAATCAGATGTTTACGTGGGGGATCTTTGCCGTCCTCATTATTTTTCAGCCGGAGCTCAGAAGGGTGCTGGAGCAGCTTGGGCGCGGAAAGCTGTTCGCGCGTTCATACTCGCTCGATCGCGATGTTGTCAACGATCAAATTGATGGCGTCATTAAAGCGATCCGGTTTATGGCCAGCCGGAAGATCGGTGCGCTTATCGTATTTGAGCGTGGTACAGGGCTGAACGAATTAATTGAATCGGGCATTCAAATGGAATCCAAAATAACGTCGGAGCTGCTTATTAACATCTTTACTCCGAATACGCCGCTGCATGACGGAGCGGTCATCATTCGCGGCAATCAAATTATGGCGGCCGGCTGCTACTTGCCGCTGTCGGAAAATCCTTTTATAAGCAAAGAGCTTGGCACAAGGCATCGCGCAGCAATAGGGGTAAGCGAGGTGACGGACGCGATTTCAGTCACGGTGTCGGAAGAAACAGGACAAGTGTCGTTGTCGCTTGGCGGAATGATTGTTCGTGATATTAATGATGAATCGCTTATCTCAAAGCTGTTCGAGGAGCTAACGCCGAATACGAACGGGCGCGCCAAGGAGCATGATCTGGTAACTTCGTTCTGGAAGCGGAAAGGAGGCCGTCATGGATAGATGGCTAAGTCATCCGACTGCCCTTAAAATTATTTCTGTCATACTCGGATTATTGCTGTGGGCGGTCGTGCATATTGACCCGGATACTTCACCTGAAGCGGTGACGTCCAGCTTCGATATAAAAACCATTGAAGCGGCGAGAATTAATACGGATGGTTTGGATGAAGAGAAATTTAACCTTTCTGCTATGGAGCCTACCGTCGTAAGGATTGTTGTACAAGGGCGGATTTCCGATCTGCTTAAGGCTTCTTCGGTGGACGATTATGAAGTGAAAGTGGACTTGAAGGATGCGAAACCAGGTATTCAGGAATTGCCGTTGATCTTAGACTTACCTAAAGGTATTCAGCTTGTGGAAATGTCGCCGCGTACCGTCACGGTGCAGCTGGAGGAGATATTGACGAAGCCGTTCGAGCTTCAAGTCGTAACTGAAGGCAAGCCGGCAGCCGGTTACATAGCGGGAACGCCCGCTGTCGTCTCAGAAACGAACGGGGTCGAGGTTACGCTCCCGAAAGATGATATGAGCCGTGTAGGACTTGTATCTGCTGAGGTCAATGTTGACGGTGCGGATGAAACAGTTGTTAACAAAAAAGCCAAAGTTATCGTATATGATACAGAAGGCATTGAAATGACGAATGCTGTCGTAACTCCAGAGACGGTACATGTTGAAGTGAAAGTAACACCGCCATTCAAGACAGTACCGCTCCAGGTACGGTATACAGGAAGCTTACCCGATGGTTTAAGCATCGTTTCCATTAAACCGGCAATTGATCAGGTCACCGTGTACGGTGAGCAGAAGTCACTAGATGAGGTGCAGGTTTATGACGGCGCTGTAGTTGATCTGTCGAAGTTGAAGCAGTCTGGGAGCATACAGGTGAAAACACAGCCGGTGGAGGGCATTAAGCTGATCGAGCCGGCAGAGGTGACGCTGGATGTCGTAGTAGCTCCAACCGCAACCCGTACATTGAAGGATACCGGCGTCATGATTAACGGTGTAACAGCTGGCCTAACCGCTCTTATCCGCTCACCGGAAGACGGGAAAATCGATTTGACCATTAGCGGTGCAGAATCGGTACTTTCTGCGCTGCGGCCTGATGAGATTAACGTTATTGCGAATGTGGAGGGACTCGGGCCTGGCGTGCATATCGTGCCGCTTCAGGTAGATGTGCCTGCTTTTGTTCAGACTGTTACCGGTAGCGGTCAGACATTGACCGTATCGATCGAAATTATGGATAGCGCAGCCGCTGAGGCAGAGCAAGAAGCGGCGGAGGAGGTAGGCGGCACCCCATCGGAGCCGCCTCCGGCCGAGTCTTCAGACTCTGGCGATGGGATTAACGGCGATAACGCTTCCGATGGTACAACTACTGATCCCAGTACTTGAATAACTTAACAGAGAAAAAAAGAACAGAACAATAAACAAAGGAGCATGTTAAAAATGGGGAAATATTTCGGTACTGACGGCGTGCGCGGTGTAGCGAACCGTGAGCTTACACCTGAGCTGGCTTACAAAATCGGTCGCTGCGGCGGTTACGTATTAACGCGGAAGGCTAACAAGCCTAGAGTGGTCATCGGCCTGGATACACGTATTTCCGGCCCGATGCTGGAATCTGCATTAATTGCGGGTTTATTGTCGATTGGCGCCAGTGTGGTGCGTCTTGGTGTCGTATCGACGCCTGCAGTTGCTTACATTACTCGCGAGCTGAACGCGGACGCGGGCGTTATGATCTCAGCTTCGCATAATCCGGTAGAAGATAACGGCATTAAATTTTTTGCTGGCGACGGCTTTAAGTTGTCTGACGATACAGAGCTTGAAATTGAGAAGTTAATCGATGCAGCGACGGATGATTTGCCGCGCCCTGAGGGCGGGGAGATCGGAGCGGTGTCTAGCGATAAAGGCGCGAAACAGCGCTACCTGGACTATTTGAAAACGACGATTAAAGGCGAGTTCAGCGGTCTCAAAATCGTGCTCGACTGCGCGAACGGTGCCGCATACGAGCTTGCGCCATCCGTATTCCGCGAGCTTGGAGCGGATATAATAACGGTAGGTGCCGAGCCGGATGGACTTAATATTAATGCGGGCGTCGGTTCGACCCATCCGGAATATTTGCGTGAGCAGGTACTTAAGAACGGCGCAGATCTTGGTCTTTCGTTTGATGGCGATGCGGATCGTCTGATTGCGATTGACGAGAAGGGCGAAGAGGTCGACGGTGATTTTATTTTGTGTATTATCGGCGATGCTATGAAGAGCGCTGGCAAGCTGAAGGAAGACACGATCGTTACGACTGTAATGGCTAATATCGGCTTTTTCAAAGGAACGGAACGCATCGGCCTAAAAACCGCGCAAACAGCGGTTGGAGACCGTTACGTGATGGAAGAAATGCGCCGCGGCGGCTTCAATCTTGGAGGCGAGCAGTCCGGCCATGTTATTTTCCTCGATCATATTACGACAGGCGACGGCATTTTAACTGCTCTTCAGCTTGTAGATACATTAGCGGCTTCAGGCAAGAAGCTAAGTGAACTCAAAGGACTTATGCGTAAATATCCGCAAAAGCTCGTTAACGTTCGAGTGGCGGATAAGAGCTTATACCAAGGCAACGCAGCGATTGAGGAAGCTGTGAAGCGGGTAGAATCAGAGCTTGGTGATAACGGTCGTGTTTTGGTGCGTCCATCAGGTACGGAATCGCTGATCCGCGTTATGGCCGAAGGTCCTGATAAAGAACAGGTTGAGGCATATGTAGCGCAAATCGCTGAGGTCGTTAAAAGTGAATTAGGTTAATTTTTAACTCTACGTAGAAGAAGGCTGGTCAAACAGTCGTTTGGCCGCCCTTTTTTTTTGCATGAAAATGAAAAAAATGAATTCAATTTTCAAAGAATAGTTGCAGATTCGGCTCGAAATGAATATGATAGGTAGTATGATTCAAGCAGGAAAGCGAGGATAGAGGTTATTTAAGCAAGTTAAGCGCCAGAGCTTGCGTGATGAATGATTGGCTTCAAAGCTGAGAATGATGAGCTTGGAGCGGGTGTTCATACGGAAAGCTGACGAGGTGAAGGTGTTCGAAACATTCGGCGGGGACCTTCCGGTATTAGCAAGCCAACCGTAAGCCGTTACGCAAAACGGCCGGGCGACCGGTCCTATAAACGTGCGGCAGGCTGCTGTATTTTTGATTTAAATTATAATGATCGTTCTCTCCCATATGTCCAAGATGCCGCCAGTGGGGTTGGCATGGGCAGAAGGGTTACATTTTCCGCAACGAATGGGATTAATCTGTGACAACTTCATAATTGCCTGTGCCACACATTTGGCAGCATCCGATTAGGACGGGAAATACACCTTATCGGAGGCTTATTAAATTATGTGTGGAATTGTAGGATATATTGGAAAACGCGATTCGCAGGACATTTTGCTCGAAGGCTTGAAGAAGCTGGAGTACCGGGGTTATGATTCCGCCGGTATCGCTGTCTTCACGAAAAACGGGCTCGAAATTACAAAGTCCAAAGGACGTTTGGCGAATCTTGAAGGCTTGCTGCGCGAAGAGCCGCTCAAAGGCTCTGTCGGAATCGGTCATACACGCTGGGCTACACATGGCAAACCGTCTGATGTAAACTCGCATCCGCATACCGACAACACTGCCAAATTTTCCGTTGTGCATAACGGTATTGTCGAGAACTACTTGAACCTGAAAGAAGAACTGATGGCGAAAGGTCATATTTTCGTGTCGGAAACGGATACGGAGGTTATTTCCCATCTGGTTGCTGACGAATACGACGGCAACATTGTCGAAGCAGTTCAGCGCGCTGTTAAGCGTATGCGTGGAGCGTTCGCGCTTGGCGTATTGACGGAGTTTGAACCGGATCGTCTTGTTGCGGTACGTTATGCAAGCCCGCTCGTTATCGGTGTAGGTGAAGGCGAAAACTTCATCGGTTCGGATATTCCGGCAATTTTGGAGCATACGCGCAACGTATACATTTTAAATGACGGCGAAATGGCTGTGTTGACACGTAATGGTGTCGAACTGTTGACGACTGAGGGCGAAATTATTTCCAAGGAAATATTTCATGTCGATTGGGACCTGGTGACTGCGGAGAAAGCCGGATTTGATCACTTCATGCTGAAGGAAATACACGAGCAGCCAAAAGCATACCGTGACACGATGATGAGCCGCATCACGGAAGACGGCAAATCTGTCGAGTTAAAAGAGCTGGATATGACAGCTGAATTTATTAAATCGATTCGAAAAGTACACATCGTTGCTTGCGGTACGGCATACCATGCAGGTCTTGTCGGCAAGACTGTTATTGAGTCGCTTGTGCGCATCCCGGTTGAAACGGATGTTGCGTCCGAATACCGTTACCGTTCGCCGATCATTACACCGGATACTTTGGTAATTGTTGTAAGTCAATCGGGTGAAACAGCCGATACGCTTGCGGCATTGCGCGAAGCGCAGCGCAACGGTGCCCGCGTGCTCGCGATCACGAACGTTGTCGGCAGCTCGATCGCTCGAGAAGCGGACCATGTACTGATCACATGGGCGGGTCTTGAAATTGCCGTTGCTTCGACAAAAGCATACACGTCGCAGCTGGTCGCTTTCTACCTGTTTGGACTGCACTTGGCCGGTACAATTGGGACACAAGAGGCTTCTTATATCGAAGAAGTGATCACTTCGATGAAGCAGCTGCCTGAACAAGTTGAGAGCATTCTTGAGCAATCGGCCGTGCTGAAGCAAGTGGCTGAGTCGATCTCGCACCACAAGCACCTATTCTTTATCGGACGCGGCGTTGACTACGCAGTAGCGCAGGAAGGCTCGCTAAAGCTGAAGGAAATTTCGTATATCCACTCTGAAGCCTACGCTGCCGGCGAGCTGAAGCACGGAACGCTTGCCCTGATCGAGGACGGCATTCCTGTCATCGCACTCGTTACGCAAGAAGAGCTGTACGAAAAAACGCTTAGCAACATCAAGGAAGTAAAGGCGCGTGGCGCTCACGTCCTCGGTATCGCTAATGCAGGCACTGAAGAAGAAGTAGCGAAATCCGTCGACGAGCTGTTCGCTATTCCGAAGACGCTGCCGCTCTTGTCGCCAGCTCTATCGGTTGTGCCGCTGCAGCTAATCTCCTATTACGCTTCGCTTGCGCTGGAGCATGATGTAGATAAGCCGCGGAACTTGGCTAAGAGTGTAACGGTGGAGTAGGTAGTTGGAAGGTATACGTTAAAATGTCTGGTGATAAAAAAGTGTGGAACCAGTAAAAAAAGTCTGGAACCAGTAAAAAAAGTCTGGAACCAGTAAAAAATGTGTGGAACCGCTGAAGTCAGTCCCGATGATACGAATATCATCGGGACTTTATTATTATCTGGGGGTTATGTATGGATACAATCGGAGAGCGTATAAAAAGAGTTAGAAAGATCAATGAACTTAATCAGGTGGAGTTTTCAAAAATCATAGGTGTGTCGCAAGGAACTTTAAGTGAAATTGAGCAGGATAAATATTATCCCTCGACAGAAACAATCATGGCTATATACACTAATTTCCGTACGGATATTCATTGGATCTTGTTCGGGAGAGAGTCATCGCAAGAAAAAATAACCTTTTATGATACCTTGAAAAATGATGAAGTAAAATTACTGAATACATATAGAAATCTAAAACAACAAGACCAAGAAGAAATTATTGATTATATTTATTTTAAGCAAAAGAGAAGCTGAGCTTAACTATCTACCATGAGGTAATTATTCGTTTAGATAAAGAGCAGAGCCAGCCTCAGAGATTTTTTGTGAAAATAAACTATTAGACTGAAAGGTTTTGACTCTAGGCCGTAACGATAGCAAGACCGGTCTCCACCCCTTGGACAGGCGTAACGAAGAAATGAAAGGGCGTAGACCCGTTGAGGCATGGGAGTGAGAACCTCCAGGGGCGGCGTGGAGAAAGCGTGCAGTAAATGGAATTATATGGGTCAGTATATATTCCCCTCTATTCCCGTGCGCCTTCATATTGCCGAAGTCTAACACGGAGTTCCCCTTCTTGTCTTTCATCCTTTACCAACCGGGCGAAATCCTGCGAATAAGCGAGCATTCGTGAGAAATCTAAATCATACCGAGGGAGTTGAATAGCAAATCGATGAGTAAGCGCTGTGGTAGCCTGCTCATTTTATCCCATGGAAGAACGTAATTACTTCCATAATCTGTGGTGTCGCATGAGCGGCATGGATGGCTAACTGGCAGGATAGTTCAATGATTTCACGAATACAACATAATACAAGTGTTCTGCGATAATCAAAGGAGGTAATCCCTATGACGAATAAAATCTTCTGGGAATTGATAACTAATTCTAAAAAACATGATGAAGAACAAGTACAGTGGTTAACTAAAGAATTATTAAAGAATAAAACTGAAGAAATTATTGAATTCGAAATAGAGTTTAGAAATAAGTTGGAACAATCATATACATCTTCATTATGGGGTGCAGCTTTTGTAATAATGGGAGGATGTTCAGATGATGGATTTGATTACTTCAGGGGTTGGTTAATTTCTCGAGGAGAAGAAGTATTTAATAAGGTATTAAAGAATCCTGAAGTTTTAGCTGAATATTTGTCTGAAGATTATTTACAAGAAGATGAGTTTGCACCCCAGTTGGAAGAGATATTATCAGTGGCTTCAGATGCGTATACTTATCAAAAAACCGGTAAGTTTGAGTATAACGATGATACTTACACAGAATTTTTAAATGAATTAGAAGCTAGAGGCTATAAATTTGAACCAATGGACATTGAATTCGATTGGGAGGAAGAAGACCTAGAGGACAGGTACCCTTTATTATGGGAAAGATTCGGAGAGAACCCACTGACGTAGGGAGCGCTTCGAAGGTGAGGACATCTTATACAATGTGTCCACGCATCGGAGGACAAGCCTCCTCAGTCCCTGATGCCTTTTATTTATCCTTTGAATTAAATCGTCAAAGGATGGATCAATCTTATTTAATGGCAAAAGAGAACAAGGAAGAGACGAGATTTGGTAGCGATTCTAAGAAGTCAAGGAATTCGAATAACACCGTATTCACTCTTCGGGGCATTCGACCCTAGGTCCGCCCTAGGCGTATTTGGAGAAGTATACTCCTCATTTGAACGCATTTCACATTAAGCTCCCATGGAAGAACGCAATTACTTCCATAATCTGTGGTGTCGCGTGAGCGGCATGGATGTTAACGGGTACTATAGCTCAATACAGATGGTAAGAGGCTGCCTAATGATCGGAAGCCTTTCGCGTACCTAACAAGTAGGACAGTTTAATGAACCTTGCTAAGTATAAGTGAAATATAAAAGAAACCGTTAATACAGGAGGGAAGAAAAAGTGGTCGATATTATCGAAAAAAAGCAGTTTTCAGTTATTGGTAAATTGGGGGAAGGACTTGCAGTTGAAGGCCCAATGTGGATACCTCCATTATGGCAAGAGGCAAATAGTAACTTTGCTGAGATAAGCAATCTCGCGAAGTTGGATGCTGAAGGTAACATTATTGGCATTTGGGGTGCTATGAGTGATGTTGATGAGAAGTTTGAAAGATGGAAAGAAGAAGGTAAATATTTAGCAGGATGCGAAGTTGCAGACGACGCTATTGCCCCAAATGGATGGACAAAATGGGTCGTTCCAGCATTCAAATATGTTGTAACAAAATGTACTCAAGATTCTTATCAAAACATTTTTAATCATATGATTGCAGATTATTTACCCCAAAACAATTATCAAATCGTTGGAGCAATTCAAGAATTTTACAACCCTAAAGATAATACCGGCGAATTGTATTTATACTTCCCAGTTGAAAAAATATAATTACCCTCGCATTACGCTAACGGGATACGTTAGTTCAACAGCGCTCTAACTACCCGATTACGAAAACCGGTCCTTTGTAGAGTAAAGGGTCCGGTTTTTTCATGTAATTTAATTGCTTTGCGTACGATTTTTCCGTTTCGTGCGGTGACCCCGTCATGCTGAAGAAGGCAACTCGATGCCAGGGCAAAAATCTGTATACAAAAACAGGTGTTTTAATCCCCCGGTTCACCGTCCCTAAATCCCAAGCGACCCCGGTCAAAGCATCCGGGTTCCATTGGGATTCTTAACATGACTCGCAAGGACTAAGACTGAGCCTTAGATGATGTTATTATTGCATTGTTTTCGGAGTTCATTGACCTTTTCTTTTTGTTTGGAATTTAATCGTAGTACATTAAGTAAAGATTTAATTTTATCCTTATCTTTTAGATGTATGAGTCGGTGAACGTCTTCACATCTATATAACCATGATCATATGACATCCTTTATATAACTATCCTACAAATGATGTAATTCTCTTTTGCTTATTACAGAATTCACGCTATTTTTACAAAAAAAATATGATTTCTATCATTTTATAGTGCTATCCTATTTCTATATTATATTAGGAGGATTCATATGAAACGTTTTTTAATACCACTTTCAATAGCAGCTCTGACAATCACTTTATTTGCCGGAGGAGCATCAGCTAAATCAAATGTCGAAGTAGAAAAATATACGGTTGGCGTCAATTCCGATTTGTTTGCTCAGCCACATGAATCAATTGCTGACGAATATCCATTTGGATTTGTTGGAGGCTTTGGTTCCGCACTAGCCCTCAAATCCTATGACAAAAAAACCGGAGAAATGGAGTTTTATGCTTTAACTGACCGGGGACCAAACGGAGATGCTCCGACGTATTTAGAAAACGGACAAGCTTCTGCAAGTAAGTTCTTCCTTTCACCAGACTTTAATCCACAAATAGGCATACTAAAGATTAGTAACGGGAAAGCACAAATCAAGGATAGTATTCATTTGAAAAATAAAAATAAGTCTCCAATAACCGGGCTGCCACTCGCTCCAGGATTAACGGGATCCTCTTTGGAAGTGCCGCTCCTTCCAACAATGGACAAGCTGAACTATGACAATAACGGGTTGGATCCAGAGGGTATTGCTGTGGATAAACAAGGAAACTTATGGATATCTGATGAGTATGGTCCTTTTATTGCAAAGTTTTCAAAAACTGGTCAGTTAATTGAAAAATATCAACCAGGTGCTGGTTTACCAGAAGTCTTAAAGTATCGAATCCCTAACCGAGGTATGGAAGGATTAAGCATCAGCCCAAGCGACAAGGTTTTTTCAGCTGTGCAAAGTATTTTAGATGTTAACGGAGAGACGAGTAATGCTCTCTTTACGCGTATAGTTCTTTTTGATCCAAAGACAAAAGAAACAAAAATGTACGCTTACCCTGTTGATAAAACTATTTATAAAAAATCTAACGCTTTGAAAATCGGGGACATTTTTGCAATCAGTGACAGCAAGCTTCTTGTGATTGAGCAAGGTAAGGATACGAAAGGGGTTATGAGAAACGTTGTGAACCTTGTCGATCTTTCTAAAGCAACTGACTTAACTGACAAAACCATCAACGGAAAAGAACTGGAATCGATTAGTGATCCGGCATTACTTAAAAATCTAAATATAAATATGGCCGATACAAAAGAAATTCTTAACTTGCGTGAGTATGGCTGGGACATGGAAAAAGCAGAAGGATTAACATTGCTTCCTGATGGTAAAACCATAGCGATTGTTAACGATAATGACTTTGGTGTAGCAGTATCGACTGATAACGGTGAAGATATTACGGATTTAAGTTATGATTCTGCTACAAAACAATGGTCTTTAGATTCTCAAGTGATTCCAACAAATGTTCAGTTCTCCGTTAATTCGCCTGCAGAACGAAAAAATGTTATTTGGCTGTTTACCATTTCCGATCTTCATAAGCAGCTTAAATAATCAATCTCAAAATCGGGGCAGTACCAGCGAACGTGACACCACCCGCAAAGTAGATGTAAATATATGGTCATTGATGAGCCGCGGATCAGACAAAAGTTCGGATTTCATTCTGGGTATGGAATTGTGATCCCTAGCAGCAGTAAACTCCAAGAAATTCAGCGGATAAAGGACAATAAGTCAGAAGGATAAGTTCCGGTACCAGCAATTTCAGAAGCTGTCTCTGCCCTTACTTTGCGGGCTGTGACAGCTTCGCTGGTATTGGGCCAACAGGCAGTCATCGTATAGACTTATTCTCATGTATGATTGAACTTCATAAGGCAATTCGTTCAACTACCATGAAAGAACGGATTAACTTTCATGCTCTGTGGTGCAGTTGAGGAGTGCATGGATGGCTAACGGGTACGATAATGGAGGAGCTGCTTCGTGGTAGCTCCTCTTTTGGTTTATTAAAGTAACGGGCAGGTTTGCGTGGCAATCGGCTCTAAATGAAATGATATCGATTTCATAAATAAGCAGTCTATCTTGGTTGGGTATATAAGTTAAACAGCCGTTTTTAGAACTATCGAATAAATTATACATTGTAATCGATATCATTTCGTGTTATTATCTAAACATCCAATACATGATAAAGAAAGTGATGCTATGAACGACAGTCGAATCATCGATGTTGCGAACAGGGCGGGCGTGTCCGTCGCCACTGTATCCAGAGTGCTGAATGGAAGCAACCTTGTTAGCGGGAAGACCAAGTCCCGCGTCATGCAAGTAATTGAAGAGATGAATTACACGCCGAATGCGGCAGCTAAGAACCTTCGTTCCAAGCGGACAATGACGGTCGGTGTCGTCGTGTCCGATATCGAAGTTTCTTACTACGCAGAGATCATCAAGGGAATCGAAAACATGGCGAATTCCTTGCATTACAACGTCATTATCTGCGACGCGCAAAATCAAAAAGAGAAGGAAGCCGGCTACGTCTCATTGCTGCAGAACCGGACGGTCGACGGAATGATCTTCGTCACGCCTTTTCTGAGCAATCAAGAACTCATTGCGTTAGTTGAGGAAGGCTACAATGTTGCCGTTGTCGGTCGGCTGATCGAGCATTCCGACATTCCTTGCATTCATACGGACAACGTGAAGATTGCAATAGACGTAGTGAGCCACTTGATCGAGCAAGGGCATGAACGGATCGCGTTCTTAAGCGGATACGCGGACGCGATCGACAGCTACGAGCGGTTGGAAGGGTATATGAAGGCGCTCCGGGGAGCGAATCTACCGTTCATCCCGGACTTAATCGAGAATGGAGACTTTAACGAAGACGGCGGGTACCAGGCGTTCCTGCGCCTGCTCGACAAGAAGGCGTCGTTCACTGCCATCTTTGCGGCAAACGACGAGATGGCACTCGGTGTGTACCTGGCGTGTAAGGAGCTTTCGATAAGCATCCCCGAGCAGCTCGCCGTCGTCGGCGTCGATAACATTCGGATTACCAAATATGTGACGCCTAGACTAAGCACGGTCGAGCAGCCGAAATATACGATGGGTGCGCTGCTCGCCGAGAAATTGATCGATCGGATGAACGAGGACGTCTATCATGACCAACGCGTCTTCTGTGTGGAGTCGAAGCTGCTAATCCGTGAATCATCGTCATTCAGCAGAAAGCAATAAAGGCAACGCAGGATGAAGGAAAGCGAAATTCCCTTTTCTTCTATGCAAATTGTAATCGATTACAGTAAAAAGGAGTGTGTTTTCATTGGTAAGCTTCTTTCGAGAGCTGAACCGCAATAAAGCGATGTTTCTTATGGTAGCTCCGGTCCTCCTGTTTTTCATCGTATTCTCTTATATCCCGATGGTAGGGGTGTATTACGCCTTCACCCGGTTTAGCTTCGATGGCGGGTTGTTTGGAAGCGAGTTCATCGGAATGAAAAACTTCGAATTTCTTTTTAAATCCGGCGCGCTCTGGAATTTGACGAAAAATACGGTGCTGTATAACCTTGCGTTTATCTTAATCGGGAATGCCCTCCAGCTCGTGTGCGCGATCCTCTTGAGCGAGCTTCCGGGTAAGTGGTTCCGCAAAACGACGCAGTCCGTCATGTTCCTTCCATTTTTCGTATCGTTCGTGCTGGTCGGCGCGTTCGTCTTCAATCTTTTCAATTCGAACAACGGAGTCGTAAATACGGTATTGGCACAGCTTGGACTTCCCGAATACGATTTTTACCTCCACACCGAGCCGTGGAAATACATCATTACGTTCTTCGCCGTGTGGAAAGGTTTGGGTTATGGGACGGTTATTTACTTGGCGGCCATCATGGGAATCAGCGACGAATACCACGAAGCGGCGAAGATCGACGGTGCGAACATCTTCCAGCGCGTGCGCTACATCATCGTGCCGATGCTCGTCCCGACGTTCATCCTGCTCATTCTTCTCAGCTTGGGCGGCATTTTGAAAGGCCAGTTTGATTTGTTTTATCAGATCGTCGGAAATAACGGCATGCTGTTCGATGCGACGGACATTATCGATACGTACGTCTATCGCTCTCTCGCCGTGAACTTCGACATCGGCATGGGAACGGCTGCTGGACTGTATCAATCATTATTCGGCTTCGTACTCGTTTTGACGGTCAATTACATTATCAAAAAAGTCCGCGAAGACTATGCGTTGTTCTAGGGGGAAACAGCTGTGAAAATAAAAACGGAAAAAGCGACAATTGTTTTCAACGTCATCGGCTACACGATTATAACGATCTTAACGCTGCTTTGTTTACTTCCGTTCCTGTTGATTGTATCCGGCTCCGTTACGCCGGAGAAGGAGATTATCGCCGAAGGCTTTAAGTTCATTCCGAACCAATTTTCATTGGACGCTTATACTGCGGCATTTAGCAATACCGGGCAAATCGTATCCGCGTATCGGGTGACGATCTTCTTGACACTTGGCGGCACGGCGCTGGGGCTGTTCTTGACCTCGATGGCCGGTTACGTGCTGTCACGGAATGATTTCAAATACCGCAATTCGCTTGCATTCTTTATTTACTTCACAACGCTCTTCAGCGGGGGATTAATTCCATGGTACATCCTTATCGTGAACCAGCTGAATATGAAGGACAGTTATATGGCGCTGCTCCTTCCGCCGCTCTTGAGCGCCTGGAATATCATTTTGATGAAAAATTTCATGAAGTCGATACCGGATGCGATTACGGAATCTGCCAAGATCGACGGTGCGGCAGACTTCACGATTTATTGGAAATTAATCCTGCCCTTGTCGACACCGGGGTTGGCTACGATTGGGCTGTTCATGGCGCTGGGCTATTGGAACGATTGGTTTCTCGCGAACTTGTTCGTCACAACGGAAAGCAAGTACCCGCTGCAGTTCTTGTTGTACAAAATTCTTGCGAGCGCGGCCGTGCTGAACACGAATGTTGCGGGCAACCTGTCGCCGGATTTTCGGCCTCCGGCCGAGACGTTGAAAATGGCCGTTGCGGTCATCGCTACTGGACCGATCATTCTATTGTATCCGTTCGTGCAGCGGTTCTTCGTAAAGGGACTCACGATCGGCGCAGTCAAAGGTTAGCACCGGTTTCCGGCTAACATATATCGTTTCGTCATTACAAAGGAGGAGTCAGAAAGGTGAGACAAGACAAAATGAAATATTTCTCGTGGTGCGTTGCAATTTTAATGGTGACAGCGTTGCTGGCAGGCTGCGCGAAGAGTTCGAACGAGCCGCAAAAGGAAAGTCCGACGACTACGAGCTCAGATTCCGCAGAAGGAAGCGAAGGCAAGCTCGATACGTCAAAGAAGGTAGAACTGGTTTGGTACTTGCTTGGAGACGCGAATAAAGATCAAAAAGAGGTCATGGCGGAATTGAACAAGATGCTTGAGAAGGATCTGAATACGACGGTGAAGCTAAACTTCACAACGTGGACGGACTGGCAAACGAAATACAACCTTCTTCTGGCATCCGGCGAAAAGATCGATATGATCTTCGCATCCACCTGGGCTGATTATTACAAATTTGCAAATCAGAGTGCGTTCCTGCCGCTGGACGATCTGCTTCCCACTTATGCACCGGAGACATGGAAGAACGTGCCGAAGCAGGACTGGGACGAGGCAACGGTCAAGGGTAACATTTTCGCCGTACCGGCGACGTATCCGGAATATACGCCGGACGGACTTGTCTACCGCGAAGACTGGAGGAATGAGTTAGGGCTGCCGGAAATCAAGGATTTGGATTCGATCGAGGCGTATCTCGACGGCGTCAAGAAAGCGAAAAACGTTACGCCGATCAACGGCAAGGCTTACAACGAAGTTTTCACCCTGTTCAAAGCGTACAACGATTATCAGCAGATCGGCGGCGACAGCGGCGTGATCGTGGCGTCGTCCTACGATAAACCGCGGGACATTATCGCCTATCCGTTCACGCCGGAGTTTGAAGCATGGGCGAAGCGGATGAAAACATGGGCCGATAAAGGATTCTGGAATTCCGATACGTTGTCTTCCCAGAACGAGGCGGGCGATGCGATCAAGGTAGGAACCGGAGCCGTGTACTGGCGCAACGCTCCAGGGGCCGGCGGATACATCGTCGATATGGAAAAGAACAATCCGGAGATTAAGCTCGGCTATTTCCCGTTCACCCGCTTTCATAACTATGCGATGCCGAATGTGTCCGTCAACAACGCGATGGCGATTCCGAAAAACGCCGTGAACCCGGAGCGCTCCTTGATGGTGCTCGACAAGCTGCGGAACGATCCGAAATATTACGATTTGCTTAGCTATGGCATTGAAGGCAAGCACTATTCAATCGCGGAGGACGGAAAGTATATCGTAACCCCTCCGGCAAATCTCAAAGATACGAAGAATTTCGTTCCTTATGGCATCGCGTCGTGGGGATTCCGCATCGAATCGATGGAGCGCGTGAAGCAGGCGGGCGGCTGGTCCGGCTTTGATGCGCTGCTTGAGGAGTTCAAGTCAGAGAGCAAGCCGAACATTTTCGCGCCGGTCTTGTTGGATTACGTCCCGGTCAAATCGCAGCAAGCGGCTGTGAACGCCGTCATTCAGCAGTATGGCATGCCGCTGATGATGGGCTTGGTGCCGGACGTGGATAAAGCGATCGAGACGTACCGCAAGCAGCTGGAAGCGGCGGGCGTAAATGATGTCCTGGCTTACGTGAAAGAGCAGGCATACGCCTACTACGATGAAAAAGGAATTAAGTAATTCATAACAGAGAAAAAAGGGGGATGAATCATCGATCATCCCCCTTTCTAATAGGAGGAAATAAGAATCGTGCTGCATACAACGTTATCATTCCGAACCGTCGACGGGATCGACATCCCTTTTCAAAACGGTATTCCGGTCCCTTCTTTCGAGCCGCAGGAGAGAACGATCGTCTCGCTGCATGGCGATTGGCAAAAGCAGCGGTTTCAAGCGGATCACGTGGCATCGATGATGCCGAGAGACGCTGCTTGGCATAAGGAACTGGAGAGGCGTGAAGGACTTTATTTGCATGGGAGAGAGCCGGACGTATGGAAGCCGCACCGGATTCCGTCGCCAGAGAACGAATTAAGCGGCGAGGAACGGGCGAATGCGGCCGAAACATACGAAGACGGCGTTTGGTATAGAAGGACAATTACGTTGGAGGCAATCCATACGGACTCCTCGTATACGTTGAAATCACTTGGTATGAGTTACATTGCGGATATATGGTTGAACGGCCGCTGGATCGGCTATCACGAAGGCGGCTTCACGCCCTTCGCCTTCGACGTTACTCCGTTTCTCCGGGCCGGGGAAAACGACCTTCGGGTGCGGATCGACAATCCGCCGTGGGGCAGCCGGAACGATACGATTCCCGCTCTCGCCGAGACTGATTTCTTCAATTACACGGGCATCATTCAGGACTTATATATCGAGGTTGCTTCGAAGGTTCAAATCGTTCGGGCCGATATCGTACCGCTCGATACAGACGGCAGGCTGCGCTGCACCGTCGTTATCGACAATCGGGACTCGAAGCCTTGTCAGGTATGGCTCGAGGGGACGATATATGAGGCGGACGCGGCAAGCCCGAACTTCTTGGATAGTCCTCTCGCATCGAGCATCAAAGGTTCCAAAGCCGCAACGGATCGACAGATCCGGACCGAGATCATCCTGGGCGCGGAAGAAACGAAGGCCGTTCGCTTCGAGATTGTGGTGGAGCACCCGAAGCTGTGGTCCGTGGGGAACCCGAACCTGTATGTGGCGGAGTTCAGACTGCAGGATGCCTTCGATGTCTCGGCGGAGGCGTTCGACCGGTTTCATACGCAGTTTGGGATCCGGACGATAACAACGAAAAAGACGATGATCTTATTAAATGAAAGCCCCGTGTTTCTGGCGGGTATGGCACGGCACGAAGAATGGCCGGACACCGGACGGACGGCATCGTGGGAACGGATTTTGGACGACTTGCGTGAGATAAAAGGAATTCATGCGAACTTCGTGAGGACCGGACATTATCCGAATCACATTTACACTTATTTGCTTCTTGACCGTATGGGACTGCTCGCGGCAAGCGAAATTCCGCTCTGGCAGTTCGAAACCGGGCATTATGAAGCCCAAGAAACGAAGAGACTGGCGGATCAGATGTGGCGCGAGATGATTTTTTCGCAATACAATCGGTCTTCCGTCATCTTGTGGAGTACGCAAAACGAATCGAAGGATGTCGAGCTGCGTCTCGCATATAACCGGCGGATGGTCCGGGATTTGAGAGAGCGCTATGACGATGGAAGGCTCGTGACGCAAAGCGCCGCCGCCGACCAGCCCGGTGCGCACGATCCGTCAATGGAACCTTTGGACGTTGCAGGCTGGACGACGTACTTCGGTATTTTCCATGGGGGAACGTACTACGAAGGCACGCGCTCCTTTTTAGAAGCTGCTCATGCCGCTTACCCGGATAAGCCCATTCTTAATACGGAATTCGGTCATTGGACGGGAGAGGAAGAAGCGGAAGAGAACAAACAATTGGCCACCTATGAAGACACGCTGCGCGCGCTGATGGAGAAGGCGACGGTCTCCATGGATGGCGGCTTGCGTTCGGACGGTTTCGTGGCGGGAATCGATTTTTGGATTATGTATGACTGGTACGTCAACCACAATCGGTGGATCGATACGTTCGGCGTCTACCGCATGAATCGGAAAACACCAAAGCGAATCGCGGAATTCATTCGCCGCGACTATGGAGCTATTACGGGACAGCTGCAAGAATCGGCGGTTCGGGGATCGAAGGATGGACAGATTTCATGAGGAATCTCGCCAAATTCATCCTGATGATTTGCCTAATCATTGGCATTGCCGCTTGCGGGACCGAGGAAAAACACGTTCCCGTGAAGGTATGGCTGACGACCCCGGACAAAAGCAGATTGCTGGAGCGCCAGGCCGATCTTTCCTTCGGGCCGGGCGGCTCCGACAACGAGACGGCTGTCCACATCGATGAAGCACAAGCGTTCCAGACGATGGACGGCTTCGGCGCCTCCATGACGGATGCTTCCGCTTGGTTGATTGCGAACCGGCTTGCACCGGAGCAGCGGGACGAGTTAATGGCGAAGCTGTTCGATCGCACAGAGGGGATCGGGATCAGCTACTTGCGGGTCCCGATGGGGGCTTCCGACTTTTCGTTAAGCCATTACTCGTACGACGATCTCCCGGCAGGAGAGAGCGATCCGGAGCTGCGTCGCTTTTCCATCAAGCACGATGAAGCGTATATCATTCCAACACTCTTGCAGGCGCGAAAAATGAACCCGGATTTGAAGCTGATGGGATCGCCTTGGAGCGCACCGGGGTGGATGAAGACCTCCGGCTCACTCATCGGAGGCAGCTTGAAGAACGAGTATTTCGTAACGTATGCCAATTATCTCGTGAAATTTATTCAAGCCTATGAAGCGGCCAGGCTCCCGATCGATACTGTGACGCCCCAGAACGAGCCGCATCACGTACCGGCCGACTATCCGGGCATGCGGATGGAGGCCGTGCAGCAGGCCGAGTGGATCAAGAATGATCTGGGGCCGGCTTTGAGCAATGCGGGACTCGATACGAAGATCGTCATCTGGGACCACAATTGGGACGAAGCCTATTATCCGATGACAGTCTTGAACGACCCGGAGGCGAGCCGATACATCGCGGGAACGGCGTTCCACGGGTATGCGGGCGAAGTCTCCAGCCAATCAAAAGTCAAGGACGCTCACCCTGATAAAGACATTTACTTCACGGAGAGCTCCGGCGGCGCGTGGTCGCCGAACTTCGGCGATAACTTGAAATGGGATATGCAAAACCTGATCATCGGGGCAACCCGGAATTGGGCGAAAACGGTTCTGAAATGGAACCTGGCATTGGACGAAAAAGGGGGACCCCATACGGGCGGCTGCCAAGACTGCCGCGGCGTAGTCACGATCGACACCGCCTCAGGGGCGTTCACGTTAAACGAAGAGTACTATGCGTTCGGGCATGCGAGCAAGTTCGTAACACCCGGTGCCCGCCGTATCGAATCGACCGGTCTTGAGCCGGGGAGCATCGAAAATGTCGCATTCCAAAATCCCGACGGCTCCATCGTATTGGTGGCACTCAATTCCGCGGATGCGGAGAAGACGTTCGTCGTTCGTTGGAAAGGCGAATCGTTCCGAGCGACGCTGCCGGCCGGCGCGGCGGCTACGTATGTGTGGTCGCTACCCTCTGGCGCAAATTAACAGCGCATGTGTCAACAACCTGCCCCGGGGCGACTGAAATTTTCAGCTCCCGGGGGAGTATTCTTTATTCCGCGCAGGCGAAATCAATCCATGAAAGGAAGAAGACCGGATGGTAGGATTCAAGTGGTTTTTGAATTGGAAAAAGGAGCTCTCGCTCGCACAAGCATTTATTCTTCTCTTTGTTACCTTTATGTCATTTGCGCCGTCAACGGTTCAGGCAACCGATATTGAAAGCGCTTCCGAATCTTTGTTATTTCAGGATTTTGAAAACGGGGACGGTTTTGCAGCCGGAAGCGGCGCTACGGTAACGGCAGATACCTACAGTACCAATCCCGGCGGGACGATCAGCGCATTGATGGTTTCAGACAATGGCGATGATTGGCCGAACAATACGGGCAATTACATCGAGATCATGCCGAAAGAATCGGCTGCGGCCGACATTTCCGAATATGATAACCTAATCTTCTATGTGCGTGACGCCGGCAGCGGCAACAATCCGGAAGTGTCGCTCTTTGACGTGAACGGCAATAAGATGAGCGGGTGGAACAACACCAAAACCGTTCAAGACGGCTGGGTCCAATATGTTGTCCCGTTAAGCGAGCTTGGCAGCGTCGATGGTTTCGATCCGGCGAAAGTGGTGAAAATCCGTATCGGATTCTGGAACAAGTCGACATATTGGTTCGACGATGTATCGTTCCAAGAGAATGGTGAAACGGAAACACTTTCTCCGTCTCTATTCCAGGACTTCGAGGGGACGAGCGGCTATGCTTCAGGTGACAGCGGGGCAACCGTTGTGCCCGAAACACTCGATATCGCGGTTGGTAGCGGGAGCCAGAGCGTGAAGATGAGCCTTGTGGGTTCCGGCATGCCGGATTCGCCCTTCAACAGCCTCATCGTGAATTCAACGTCCGGCGATCCCGCCGACACTTCGGGATACAGCTTCCTTAACTTCTATTTGAAGGATACGCAAGGTGTCAATACGGTATATGTGACGATCAAGGATGCAAACGGCCATACGGCAAGCAGCTGGACCGACGCCAAGTCCGTGAAAAACGAGTGGACGCTGATCAGCATCCCGTTCACCCATTTCTCCGGCATCGATTGGAGTGCGGTAACGGAAATCGGTCTGGGCGAGTGGAATTCCGGTGTCTATTATTTCGATGACGTTTATTTTGCCCAAAATGCCTCCGACCTTCTGCCGGGCTTCATCACCCCGACGTATCCGGCGGTGTTCCAGGATTTCGAGAACGGTGACGGGTTTGCCGCCGGCAGCGGAGCGACAGCGGCACTTGATACGGACCGCGCCAATTTGGCCGAAGCGATGAGCGTTCGCCTCGTCACCTCCGAAAATAACAGCGCGCTCGTCGTCACCCCGGATAACGGCGAGCCGGTTAACGCAACGGCGTACGCGTATTTGAATTTCTTTGTCAAGGATACCGGGGGCAGCAACAATCTCAACGTTTCCATCCAAGATGACGAGGGAAATGTCTGGAGCGGTTGGACAAGCGGACAATCGGTCAAAAATCAATGGACGAAGATCAGTCTACCGTTGAGCGAAGTGAGCGGCATCGATCTGTCCGCGGTCGCGCAAATATCGCTCGCCGAGTATTGGCCGGGAACGTATTACTTTGATATTGTCTACTTCTCGCAAAAAACGGCGGAAAACGTATCGGGCTTCCAAAATCAGCCGGATAACGTCAGCGCGGACTGGTTTCAAAACTTTGAGTACGGCACCGGATTTTCTGCGGCATCCGGCGGTACGGCGGAGATCGATAACGCCGAGTCCGCCAACCCGAGCGGCATGCGCAGCGTAAAACTGACGCTTGCGGAGGACAGCGGCGACAACACCTTAAACAGCGTAGTCATCACGCCTCAGCAGCTGGCCGCCTCATTGGATCCCGGCAACAAGTACGAATACAGCACCCGTTTTGACGCGACCTTCTACAATTATTTCGTTTTCTACGTGCTGGATTCAACCGGCTTGAGCGGTGTCCATGTGACGATGAAGGATATGGACGGCGGCAGCTGGGATTTTTGGACCAATGATATCGACGCGAGTCTCGTGTCGCAGCAAGGTCAATGGACCCGGATCGCCGTACCGCTTGATAAGAGCCAATTGAACTGGCACAGGCTTCATGAGATTCGATTGGGCGAATGGAATCAAGGCATCTATCACTTCGACGAGCTATATTTTGCGGCGGACGCGGACGATCCGATTCCGGGGGGCGGTTATACGACGTTCCAAATGCGCAGCGTCGGATCGGACCTAATTCCCTATCAGAACGGCGTGCCGCTGGCTTCCTTTGAAAAACAAAGAGGACGCGATTATTTGCAGCTGAACGGCGCTTGGAAAAAGCTGCGCGTGGACGTGGACGAGAGCATTTCCGCCGGCCTTCGGGATAGCGCGGGAGTTTCAGAAATTGAAGCGGAAGCGAATGGCAAATTTAACGCCGAATTCGATGACAGCTCTTGGCAGGCGAAGACGCTGCCGATGCCCGAAAACGAGCGCATCAACCCCGAGCATTCGACGAACGGCGGCGAGCAGGATTCGTTTGAGGATTATCAAGGCGGTGTTTGGTACCGGAAACATTTTACCCCGGATGACTCTTGGTCGGGCAAAAACGTGAAGCTGGCTTTTCTCGGCGTCAACTATTTCGCTGACGTTTGGATTAACGGTACTTATGTTGGCGGCCATGCCGGCGGCTACACGCCGTTCGGCTTCGATGTCAGCGATCTGCTTCAATACGGGAAGGACAACGTGATCGCGGTCAGAGTGGACAATCCGCGTTGGAATACATTCAATCAAGGCGAAACGATTCCGTATAAACAGTCCGACTGGTTTAACTACACCGGCATAATGCGCGATGTCTATCTCGAAGCGTCCGATTCGACTTATATCGTGCGCAGCGATGTCAAGCCGCTTGATGCAAGCGGCAGCCTGCAGATTAAGACGGTGCTGAACAACAAGTTCTCTGCCGAAGAAAACGTAAGCTTGTCTTATCGAGTTTATGAAGCGGTTGTTAATGATGCAAATAAAGCGAGCGAATTCGCTGAAGATTTGCTGGGTACGCCGACGGATGCGGCTCGTTCCGCTGCGCTAACATTGCCGGCCGGGTCGCCCGGTCTCGATTCGTTTACGCTTGATGTGCCGAATCCGAAGCTGTGGAGCCCCGCGAACCCGAACTTATACGTGCTGAAGGTAACTGCGAGCGTAAACGGATCGCCCGTCGACGAATTTTACACGCAATTCGGCATCCGCACGCTGCAAACGAACGGGGCCCAAATCATGCTGAACGGGGAGGTTGCTCCGTTCCTGGTCGGTACAGGACGGACGGAGGACAGCTTTGACAAGGGGCCCGCGCTCGGCAACTCGGACATTTACCGCGATTTCGAGATTATCAGGAATACGCTGAAGGCTAACTTTGTACGCACCGGCCATTCCCCGAGCAGCTTGAATTCCTATTATTATACGGATCGCCTAGGTCTGGCGGTATGGCAGGAAATACCCGCATACTGGTTCGACGGCGAAGCGTTTAATTTGGTAAGCGAACGCGGTACGGCGAAGCAGATGTTCCGGGAAATGATTTACAGCAACTACAACCGGCCTTCCATCTGGTTTAACGGCACGGCCAATGAGTCGGGCTCGCAGCTGGAGAGGACGAACTATATTACCGATTTGAAGCTGGATGCCAAAGAAATCGACGGCACCCGTCTTATCGGGCAGTCCGCCGTTTCGAACAAATGGCAGGGCGAAGACGATAATTCCCATGTTGCCGCGGACGTTGTGGGCATGACGATGTACTACGGGATTTTCTACGGGCAAAATCCGGATTTGGAGACGCGCGAGTCGATTCAGGATCTCCATGCGATGTTCCCGGACAAGCCGATCATCGCCACCGAATACGGATATTGGAGCACGGAGAACGATGCCTTGCAAACAAAGCAAACGCAAATGTTCAACGCCACGTTTAATGCGTTTGCAGGATTGGCGGTCCGGAATGAAGACGGCTCCATCAATCCGGATGGCATCTTCAGCGGTGCGGCTTGGTGGACGGCGTTCAACTGGTATTCGGGCGTGAATGCGAACAGCGACGCCGGACATGAGCAGACGATGGGTCTCTTGCACATGGACCGCGTAACGAAAAAGCAAGTAACCGACATTTTGGCGGAAAGGTATGGCCGTTATACGCATAATGAAGGATCTACGCCGCAGCCAGCGGGCTTAAGAGAATGGTTCCAAAATTTTGAGTCGGCAAGCGGCTACAGCGCCGGCTCTGATACAGAAGCTACGTTTAATGCCAGCGTGAACGGGGATTCGGGCAGCTCATCCATAAACGTCCAGCTGACAGCGGATGGTCCGGCTTATCTTGACGTATCCCCGCTCGGCGGGAATCCGTCTAAAAATGTGAGCTATCATAACTATTTGAATTTCTACGTGAAGGATGAACAGGGCTCAGGCAAAATTCAAGTGACGTTGTTCGACTCAAGCGGAGCTTCCTGGACAACAGAAGCGCCGGGTCAAACCGTTATGGGGCAGTGGGTCAGGTTCAGTGTGCCGCTAGGCTCCAACGTGAGCGGTATCAATAATCTCGATGTGAAAAAAGTCAGACTTTCTGTTAGCGGTGCTGGGACCTACAGCTTCGACAATTTGTACTTCTCGACTTATGCGAGCGATGCATTGCCACAGGCAAGTGCCGCTGGAAAGTCCGTATGGTACCAGACGTTCGAACAGACTGCAGCCGTAACCGCAGGGGAGAATGCTTCAGCCGCTATCACAACTGGCATTTCCGCCACATCGGCAGGAACGAACAGTGTCAGGCTCGATGTCACCGGGGACGGTGAAGTTCCTGGCGCTACGAAGCGAAATGTATCGGTACTGCCACAGAGTGGCGACACATTCGATGCTACTGGCTTCAACTACTTGATCTTCTATGTGAAGGATACTCAGGGATCGAATACGGTCGATGTCGCTTTGACAGACGCGGACGGCAATACGGTCGATGCCTGGACGGATGACACTAGTTCCGTACAAAACATATGGACTAAAATGGTTCTCCCGTTAGATAAAGTGATCTCTCAGGGATTGGATATATCGAAAATAACGGATATCCGACTCGGAGAATGGAATTCGGGAACCTATTATTTCGACGATTTGTATTTTGCTCAAAATACAACTGATGATATTCCGGACAACATGCAAGATGTCGTTAGCATGCCCGTTGCCGATCCGCCATCGGGAACGTTCTCCGCGCCGGTAACCGTAACGTTAAGCGCGTCTACGTCCGGTGCAAGCATCTACTACACTTTGGACGGCAGTTTTCCAACTTCATCGGGTCAGCTGTACACGGGGCCAATAAAGATTTCCCGATCGGCAACCTTGAAGGCGATCGCAGTCAAACTGGGGATGCTGGGGAGTGAGACGGCTGCCTTTACGTATTCGATTACGGGTTCATCTTCAAGTTCGGGGTACAGCGATTCGAGCGGCAAGGTAACCAACTCTGACGGTTCCGTCACCGTAACCGATTACATGAACGATATTGTAACGGTCGAGTACGACAGCAAAGCGATCGAGGCTAAGTTGGTGGAGGCTTCAAAGGGGACGGAAAAAGCGGTCATCATCGAGCTTCCGGACTCCGATGTTAGGACGCAGGAGCTAGAGCTTTCTTCCGATGCCGTGGGCGCGCTGTCGGCCAGCCCAGCCGGCGTAACAGTCAAAGCTGCCGGCGCGCAGTTGCAAATCCCGGCAGCGCTATTGAAAACTGCGAACAACGACAGCATCAAAATTCAAATCACAACCGTGGACGACGGCAGTAAAAATACACTGTTGGCTTCCAAGGCAAAAGAGATGAATGCCGCAGGCCCGATCAAAGAATTCCGGATAATTGCCGGAGAGGGTCCAGCTCAACATGAAATAACTACATTTGACAGCAAGGTGAAAATCAACCTTTCTGTTAGCCCGGATGATCAAGCTAAAATCGACGTTAAGAAACTGGGGATATACTTCTTTCACGAAACCCTTCAATCATGGCAATACGTAGGCGGGCAATTCGATCCGGCTGCAGATGCTGTCACGGCGGAGACCGGCCATTTCACGAAGTTTGCCGTGATGGAATACAACAAAACGTATGCCGATGTCGAAGCATCCAGTTGGGCGAAGAGCTACATTGAACTTCTTGCGGCGCGGCACATCACGTTAGGAGTTGACGACAGCCGATTCGATCCGAAAGGAACCGTGACCAGGGCGCAATTCGCAGCCTTTATTGCCAGGGCACTGGGCCTTGATACAGGAGAATATGCCGGCACCTTCAGTGATGTGAAGAAGGGCAAGTGGTTCGACACTGCCGTTGAAGCCGTACAAGAAGCCGGCATCGTCCAAGGCGTCGACGAGGATAGGTTTGCGCCGGATGCGCCGATCAGCCGCGAAGAGATGGTGGTGATGGTTATGCGGGCGTATACGTACTTAAACGGCAAGGCAATTGCCGATGAAGCGAACGCGTCGAAAGCTTCTTTCCACGACGCCGACAGCATAAGCGATTGGGCAAAAGAGGATGTGGTCTCGGCCCAAGCTGAAGGTCTCATCGATGGTACCGGCGATAACCTGTTCTCGCCTAAAAATGGGGCAAGCCGCGAGCAAGTGGCGGCCATATTGATCCGGCTTCTGGAGAAGGCCGGAAAACTGTAAGTATAACCGTACGGAGATGCTTAAACTCGATGGAGGGTATCTCCGTACCCTTTATAACAGGCGAACATATTTCCTAAAAAAAGGTAGAGAAGAATGGCTAAGATTCTAATCGTTGATAATACGGTACTTGTGAGAACGTTGATTAAGATTATCCTTACCAATGGCGGGCATGAGATTATTGGAGAGGCATCGGGCGGCAGCGAAGCGGTAGAAAAGTACCGTCAATTAAAACCTGATTTGATTACGATGAATATTACCATGCCGGTTATGGATGGGATTGAGGCCGTTAAACGGATCAAACTGACGGATTCGGAGGCCAAGATTGTGATGTGCTCAGCGATGGAGCAGCTAGCTGTGCAAGCCATGCAGGCAGGCGCCGCCGATTTTGTCATTAAACCGTTTGATATAGTTCAATTTCTTGATGTCGTTAATAGGGTATTGGCTGGATGATGGGAATCTTATAGGAACTGCCTGCTGGGCATAAGAGGGACTTTATTGAAAATAAATGATCGCAAGCAGGGGCGAATCGTGAAGAGATCAGCGAAAGCCTATGGCTTTACGTTGATCTTTTTTGAAAAATAGTCGAAATGTACGGAAAGAGGAGGACCGCAGTGAAGTAAAGTAGCATTTGTGGAGTGGAGGAAATGGGAGAACCTTGCCATGATAAGATCGACGGTTATGCAAAGGGGGAATGAATAAGCCTGATTCCCGCTGTGCCGCCAGTCGGTATTAAAAAACTTTGGGAGGTGTTTGAAATCAAAAAAGCAGTATTCAAAAAATGTGTTTCCGTGGTTCTAAGCTCTACCTTGCTCGCTTCCCTGTTGCTCCTTATCCAGCCGCCTTCGGCTTCGGCAGCAGGTGAGACAGTCAACGTTTGGCTTACCAAGTCAGACCTGAGCGTCAAACTTGCGCCGCAAAGCAACGTCACTTTCGGACCGGACTCACCGAGCAGCCAAAACACGATCTATGTGGACGAAAACATTACTTATCAATCTATTGACGGGTTTGGAGCCTCTATCACCGATTCCTCGGCTTATTTGATGAATCAAAAGCTGAGCAGCACCAAGAGAGCAGCCTTATTGAAGAACTTGTTCAGCCCGACGAACGGGATCGGCATCAATTGGCTGCGCCAGCCGATGGGAGCGTCGGACTTCTCGCACGTCGGCAACTATAACTATAAAAGTTCACCGACCGCGCCGTTTTCCATCAGTAACGATTTGAACGATATTATTCCGGTGCTGAAGCAGGCGCGGGCCCTGAATCCGAACTTGAAAATTATGGCCTCTCCCTGGAGCCCACCCGGATGGATGAAGACGAATGAAACGATGCTCGGAGGAGAAACGGCCTTCCTGAAATCGGACATGTATGACGATTATGCGGATTATTTCGTAAACTTCGTCAACGCGTATAACAGCCAAGGAGTGCCGATTTATGCGGTGAGCCCGGTCAACGAGCCGCGTTGGGCATCTCCCAATTATCCCGGTATGTATTTGACGCCGCAAGAGGAAGCGAATTTCGTGAAAAACAACCTCGGTCCCGCATTAAGCAGCCTTGGCGTTAAAATATTCGCTTTCGACCACAATTGGGACATTGATTTCGTTCCGGCCTATTACAGCGATTCGACGGCAGCAAGCTATACGACGGGCACGGCTTGGCATTGTTACGGGGGCGAAGCGACCATCATGTCAACTTCCCACTATCAAAACCCGAACAAGGAAACCCATCAAACCGAGTGTACTGGCGGAATCTGGAACGACAATCAATTCGATAGGGACATGAAGAATCTGACCAAAACAATGCGTCATTGGTCCAAGACGTATACGGCATGGAACATGGCGCTCGATACGAACTACGGACACGACTAATGGCGGATGCACGACTTGTACGGGATTGGTCACGATCAACCAGAACAATGGGAATGTAACGTATAACCAGGCCTATTATTCGATGGGACATTTCAGTAAATTTGTCGTACCCGGAGCTTTGAGAATAGCATCGACGGGATACGCGGGCGGTATCGAGAATGTCGCATTCAAAAATCCCGACGGCAGCAAAGTCATGATTGCATACAACGACAGCACCTCGAACAATACATTCAAAGTGAAATGGGGCAACCAGTCCTTTACGTACACGATCCCGCCTACTTCCGCCGTAACGTTGAAATGGTACGGCACGCAGTCGGGCGCTACCGTTGTTCCCGGAGACTACCAACTGAGAGCTTCTGCTTACAACGAATCGTACTCGATTCGGCCGGAAGATTCGAACGACACTGGCGGAGGACGTGATATCGGCCATGCAACCGACGGAAGCTGGATTATGTTCGAAAATGTTGATGTGAGCGGCGTATCTGGAATCGAAGCCCGCATCGCGAACGGCGGGGCCGAGAACACGTCGATAGAAGTACGTACGGGCAGTCCAAGCGGAACATTGCTCGGAACAATTTATGCCGGGATTACGGGCGGCTGGCAGTCGTGGGTGACCAACTACGCATCAATTTCCGGCGCTTCCGGCGTCACGGACATTTATCTCATATACAAAGGCAGCGCCAACCTGAATTGGGTAAAATTCACGTCGGGCCAGTCAGACAATCCGCTGCTGAATCCGGGATTCGAGATAGGCAATCTAAGCAGTTGGAGCGACTGGCATCCGACTGGGCAAGTCTCCGCGAACAAGGTCGATGCGGATACGCCGAGAACCGGCAGTCATAAATTGACGCACTGGTCGGAATCCGCTTATCAACAAACCACTTATCAGGCAGTGAACGTACCGAATGGAACTTACAAAGCGAGCGTGTGGGTACGTTCCGGCGGCGGACAAAACGCGCTGTGGTTGGAAGCAAGCAATTACGGAGGCAGCATGTTGTACGGAAACATAGGTTCTAATCCGATACCCGATGTGTGGACCCAAATTGTAATCGATAACATCAACGTATCCACGGGTACCGTTACCATTGGCGTTTACTCTGATGGAAACGCCGGGAATTGGGCAGCCTTCGATGATTTCGAGCTGGTGAAGAAGTGAAAATAATTTACGAGTAAGTAACCCGGGAGAAGCCGATTTTACCCTGCAGGGTGGATCGGCATTCTCCTCAAGTGAAGAAAAATGCAAATTGTGGAGTGGAAGAAACCGGAAGGTACTGTCATGATGAAAAAGGAAGGCAACCATGCGAGGAGAAAAGGGATGAGACATTTCATGAACAAGCAGGAACTAGGAGAAGTGGAAGTTTGGTGGAGCTCCGAGAAAAATCCGCGGGATCGAAATTGGTTTTATCAGGCTAACCCGATCGAGGTCGCCTTGGAACAAAAACCGAATCTCATCCGGGTGGAGCCGGATGCGCAAACTATTCCGACGATCGCGATCTTTCCTGATATCGCCTATCAAGAAATTTTGGGGATCGGCACCTCTTTAGAGGAAAGTACAATTTACAATCTGATGAAAATGACGAATGAGAAGAAAGAAGAAATATACGCTCACCTTCTTGATCGCCATAACGGAATCGGTTTCAATCTGATGAGAATAACGCTTGGAACCGCGGATTTCACGGCCCAAAACTTCTACTCGTACAATGATTTAGCGGAAGATGAGACCGATTTTGAATTGGAACGGTTTTCCATACAGAAGGATGTTGATTTCGGAATCATTACAGCCATTCAACGCGTGTTGGAGATTTCACCCGAAGTAAAGATCTTTGCTTCCCCTTGGTCTCCTCCAGGTTGGATGAAAACGTCGGGGAGCTTGATGCGGGGACAATTGAAAGAAGGACAAGCGTATATTGACGTCCTGGCCAGATATTATCGCAAAGCGATACAGGCCTATCAAGAGCTGGGGATTCCTCTATACGCCATAACGCTTCAAAATGAACCTTTGCTCGAGATCGATTATCCGAGCTGCTACATGAGTCCGGACCGTCAGAAGGAATTGGCCGTCGCATTGAGAAGAGAGCTCAATGCCTGTCGATTAGATACGAAAATTTGGATTTTCGATCATAACTTCAGCGACGGGTGGCAGTATGTTTGTCCAATTCTCAATGATAAAGACGGCTATGAAGCAACGGACGGGATAGCCTTTCATGATTATGACGGAGAACCTGCGGTCATGACCGAGGTGAAGAGCGCTTATCCGGGCAAGACCATCCATCTGACGGAACGATCCCTATGGGGAACAGCTGCGGCAGACAGGATCGCTCAATACTTCCGAAATTGGGCATCGAGTTACAATGCATGGGTTACGATGCTCGATAGTCGAATCGGAACCCACCAGTGGGTAGGTGTTCCGGACCCTACTTTGATTATTCAAGATGCTGTCAGGACGGAAAAGTATTGGATGACTCCGGAATTTTATTTGACCGGGCAATTCTCCAAATTCGTAGAACGCGGCGCTCGAAGAATAGAGAGCAATTACGGTTCTTCGGATACAGTGACCAACGTAGCTTTTCTAAACCCGGACCATTCTTTGGTTGTCGTCGTGATCAATCAGACAGAAGAAGAGCAATGCTTCCGCATAGTCGCCGAAGGCAAGCAGATTACAGCCCGTATCCCGCCCAAAACCGTTGCAACTTACCGTTGGTGGCGCTAACTTCAGTTATTTCATACATAATCAGGGCAGTCCCAGTGGAGGGGCCGCCCTATATTCATTGCGGATATTAAAGGAGCCGAGACGAATATGCTGACCGGATTTCGATCCCGTAAATATTTACAGCGCATGATCCTATCCCTCATTTTATTTGTAATCCTGATTCTTGGCGTATTCGCGTTTACGATGTATTGGAATATGAGGAGTATAACGCTGGACATCCAATCTGAGGCCAATCGAAAAGTGTTGGCTCAAGTGAAATACAACGTGGGATATATGGATGAAATCGTTAGAAACTTAACGATGTCCCTTTATTTTGATAACGATGTGATTCCGATTTTATATGGACATACCCTTCGCTATGAGGATATTGCGGGTAAACTCGCCAAATTGGATAAAGTCGCGGCTTCCTCTACCTATCTGCATTCCATCGCATTGTATAATGCCAATACGAATATGTATTTGTCGACGAACAGGAATTTCCAAGACAATTTGAATGAAGAAATTCAACGTTTTGAACAGCGGTTGAAACAACAAGCGAACGTGCCTAAATTGACTATGATCCCGATCAAAATCTCTGAGTATCCCCTTAGTGCAGTTGATTTTTTCTCTTATATGATGTATGACAGCCAGGATAAACACGTACCACAAGCGAGTAAATTGATTTTAAACATAAAGCCCGAATGGCTCTTTAATAATATTAGAAGCATAAATGATCTGGCGTACGACAAGAGCAGTTCGGTATTGATATGGGATGGACAGGGCCATTTGTATTCCGAAAATAATCATGCCGCCGAGTTTTTGCCGATAGGTCTTGTGGAGAGGATAAAATCCGGTACGGCTGAATTTGAAACTTTTACATTTGGCAAAGGCCGCGGCAAATCCATCGTTACGGTGATGTCTCTCGGCGTTTACGATTGGAAGGCCATTAGCGTACAATCCTATGCGTTCGCTTTTAAGCCTTTAATCGGTATTCGCTATATGTTGATTGTGTCCACCGTACTGTTTCTCGTGTTGTCCATTTTCATCGCTTTTCTCATTTCGCAGCGATTGTACCGACCGGTAGACAAGATGATCAAGCAACTCAAAGGCTCATCTACGTCCGAATCGGATATGAAGTTGGACAACGATGAATGGTCTTATCTTTCGAACGTATACACAACGATGGTTAACAAAATGAATAAAGCGGAGCAGAACCGTTTAATCAACAAAAAAATTGCGGAGGGGTTTTATCTCCGCAATTTGTTAACGGAGAGTGCAACCTTCACCAAAGATAAATTCCTTGAATTTCTGAGCGAGCATCATCTCCCCATCCATCCTGAGGGACCGTTTCTAGTCGGGATCTTCAAGATTGACGAGTATAAGAAAAGGATGGAGCAAGTACACGCATCCGAGCGGAAGATGTATCACTTTGCTATCGGCAACATAACGGAAGAACTGCTATCCCGATGTTGCGACTTGATTTGGATTGCCATGGGGGATGACCATTTTGCATTTGTGGCAACTCCCGGGAAAACCAACACCTCTTTTAATATGTCTGATTTTCAACTTTGCTTGAAAGAGGCACAGCAAGTGATTCAAGCGTTCTACCGGCTGTCTGTGACGGTCTCTATGGTCTTGCCCTTTGATGATTACACTCATATTGCCCATGCTTACGTTGAAGCCCAAGACTTGATTTTATATCGGATGATTTATGGCAGAAGTACGATTATTACATCGGATATTGTAAAGTTAGGCGAACGCAAGGAAGAGTTTCATCGGGCAGCCGATCTGGAGAAGCTCATCGTGGATGAATTGCGCAGAGGCAACCGCGGGGAGATGGAGAATCATTTGGATGCTTTTTTTCAATATGCCGCCTCCTTGACCTATACGCACTTTATGCATGCGGTACTGCATTTAACTATGACGGTGACCCATTCGATCAGCGAGATGAATGAGAACCGGATGAGACCCATCGGCATCGATTTAAGACATTTTTATCGGGAGGTATTGGAGCAGGAAACGGCCGAGGAGATTCAAGGTTTATTCCGGTCGCTTGCCGCTCAAATCGCCGATCATTCGAATACAGGAGAGAACCATAAGGCAATGGCACTTTGTCATACGATAAAAGAAATGATTGTCGAGAATTGTGCGGATGCGGATTATAGCCAACAGACGATCGCGCAGATGTTGAGAATGTCTTCGGCCTATATAGGGAGGGTTTTTAAGCAGGGAACAGGAATTGCCGTTACGGAGTATATCAATGACATCCGCCTTTCCAATGCGCTTGTCTTGCTGGAGGCGGATCATATCACCATCAATGAAATTATGGAACGTGTCGGTTACCGTTCTCAAAGTTATTTTTTTAAATTATTCAAGACGAAATACGGGACTACGCCAAAGGAATACAGACTGAAGAAAGTCATCCGAACAGAAGTGCACGCGGATAAGTATATGGATGGGTAAGATCACAGGCCTTCCAAGATTTCATTGGAGGGCTTTTTATTTACGGAATGATGGGTCAGAGGAGTAAAATGCCGATTGTGAAGGGGGGAGTAGAGTAAAGTGCATTTTGTGGAGTGGAAAACTGTTACGGATGCTGCCATGATGGGGTTGTACTCGACAGGAGGTGATTACAAGTGAAAACCAATCGGGATCTATTCATTCTTAGTCTTCCCGCTCTTTTGTTCAAATTTGTTTTTAATTATTTGCCCTTAATCGGATTGATTGTTGCGTTCAAAACCTTTCGATTCGACCTCGGGATTTTCGGAAGTCCATGGAACGGCTTTGATAACTTCCGCTTCTTCTTTGTATCCGATAACGCTTGGCGCATTACGCGAAATACGGTTCTGTACAATACCGGATTCATTGTCATCACGACGATTTGCGCCTTGTTTTTGGCCATTCTGTTAAATGCGGTATCCAGTAAAGCGGTTAAAGTATATCAGACAGCCCTCTTCCTTCCTTACTTCCTTTCCTGGGTCGTAGTCGGTTATATCACTCTTGCCTTTTTGGAACAAGAACGCGGACTGCTCGATCAACTTTGGACGGCATTCGGACTGGAGCCCATCCAGTGGTACCAGGAAGCCGACCGATGGCCGTATATTTTGAACGCGGTGAACTTATGGAAAACCGTTGGCTTCTCGACGCTTATCTATTATGCGGGCATAATCGGGATCGACCCGACTTACTATGAAGCGGCCAAAATAGACGGGGCAAGCCAATTCCAAATGGTGAAAAGGATCACGCTGCCTCTACTGACACCGCTAATCATTGTATTATTGATTGTTTCCATTGGCGGCATGTTCCGCGCAGATTTTGGACTATTCTACTTTATACCGAACAACGCAAGCTTTTTATACTCCACGACCGACGTTATTGACACTTACGTATACCGGGCATTGCGAACGATTGGCGATGTCGGCATGTCAGCCGCGGTCGGATTATATCAATCTGTCGTCGGTTTTGTCCTCGTCGTCGTATCCAATTGGGTCATCAAAAAGATCAACCGGGAAAATGCACTTTGGTAAGGAGTGTTGTGATGAGAGCGGAGATGGGGGTTCTTACCCGTGTAACTATTCATTTCTTTTTCGGAATTGTGGCCGCGGCTATGGTCTTGCCGCTGCTGCTGGTTGTGGCCGTTTCCTTTTCGGACGAAAAATCCGTGCTTAAAAATGGCTACAGGCTTATTCCTGAAGCATTCAGCTTGAAAGCGTACCATGTGGTTTTCCAAAATCCAGGAATACTGATTAACGCATACGGAGTAACCTTGCTGGTTACCATCGCAGGCACGTTGGTCAGTTTGCTGCTTACGGCCATGGTCGCCTATACGATGTCTCGCAAAGATTATCGGTTTCGGCGCATCACGACATTTTACGTAGCCTTTACCATGCTGTTCAACAGCGGGCTGGTTCCCTTCTATATTCTTGTCGTTAAATACTTGCATCTGAAAGATACGATGTGGGTATTGATCCTTCCCTATCTATTGAATCCCTTTTATGTCTTGATCATGAAAGGGTTTCTGGACCGGTTGCCGACAGAAATCATAGAATCTGCAAAAATAGACGGAGCCGGCGAATACCGATCGTTTTTTAGCATCGTTTTGCCATTATCAACACCGGCGCTTGCCACTGTAGGGTTGTTTATTGCATTCGCGTATTGGAATGATTGGTGGATTGGACTCTTGTTCGTGGATGATCAGAAATTGGTTCCGATTCAACTGTTATTGTACCGTACCATGAATTCTATTGAATTTTATGCTACGAACTCCCAATATTTAAGCGGTAATGTAGACATTTCGCAATTCCCCAGCCTCACGACTCGAATGGCTTTGGCAGTGCTTGGAGCAGGACCGATGCTGTTCGTATTTCCGTTTTTTCAAAAATATTTCGTCAAAGGTCTTACCGTAGGGTCTTTAAAAGAATAGAAAACTTAATTCGGGAACAGGAGGGAACCGTCGGGTCTTCCCCGATGGATATCTTCTTTCCATATAAATCAACGGGAGGTCAAAGTATGTTAAACAAAAAGAGAAAGGGAATCCGCTTGGGGTTAGCGATTATGTTGACCATGTCGCTTATCTTGGCAGCATGCGGTAAATCCAACAATGCAGGAAATTCTGTGGAAGGTGTCGAAGCGCCAGGGAATGTTGCAAGCGAATCAAACAGCGAGTCAGACCCGGTTGAACTGGTATGGTACTACCCGCAATGGAGCACGCAGCCGGATACGGTAGCCGTTGAAGCGGCGATTAACAAAATTACAACGGAAAAAATCAATACCACTATTAAATTAATGCCGACGGATGGAGGCAGCTATGAACAAAAAATGAATACGATGGTCGCGGCCAACGAAAATTTCGATATCGTTTGGACGTCTTTCTGGATGTTTAACTACGCTCAAAACGCCCGTCGAGGCGCTTTTGTACAAATCGATGATCTGTTGAATCAAGCAGCTCCCGAATTGAAGAAAAGCATGCCGGATCTCGTGTGGGAAGCGTTGAAGGTGGACGGCAAGACGTATGCCATTCTGAACTACCAGACGATTACGAACAAAGAGGGTTTTCTGATTCAAAAACGGTTTGCGGATAAATACGGACTGGATACAAGCGCTATCAAGACAGTGAAAGATATGGAGCCATTCCTGATGAAAATCAAAGAAAATGAGCCTGAAATTACCCCATTCGGCATGACCCGCGGCGGCAATTTTGAAAACATGAAAACGACCTATAACAATCTGGAGTATATTTCGAACGATGCGATTGTTGGGATTTACCGGGGCGACAACGAGACGAAAGTCGTCGACGTCATTCAAACGCCTGAATATAAAGACTATCTGGAGCTCATGCATTCATGGTACAAAAAAGGGCTCATCAATCCGGACGCGCCTACCGTAAAAGCGCTTGACGACCGGAAAAAAGTGGGTCAAATCGCAGTAAGCTTCCATAACGTATTGAAGCCGGGCAGGGAAGTCGAGGAGAAAAACGCATCCGGCGGTCTGGATATCGTTCTCGCACCCACTTCCGCTCCTTTTGTCGGGACAAACACGATTATTCAATCCATGCAAGCGATCAGTAAGACATCCAAAAATCCGGAACGCGCATTAATGTTCCTAAACCTACTAAATACGAACAAAGAGTTGTTGAATCTGGTCTCTTACGGAATTGAAGGCAAACACTATACCCGGGTCTCGGCAGATACGATTAAACCGATTGAGAATGGAGGTTACAACCCGAACATCACTTGGGTTTTAGGAAATGGTTTCTTGGCCGATATGCAGGAAGGACAAAGCCAGGAAGTTCGGGAGTTGACGCTTAAAGAGAATAGCGAAGCAGAATCTTCGCCGATCCTCGGATTTACCTTTGATCCGGGTCCCGTACAGACCGAGATTGCCAATATCATGGCTGTGAATGATGAGTACGGGCCGCCGTTAAACACAGGAGCAGTGAGCGCAGATGAGAAACTGGCCGTGTATATTGAAAAACGTAAAGAAGCAGGGATCGACAAAGTCATTGCGGAAGTTCAAAAACAATTGGATGCGTGGAAGCTGGCAACAAAGAAATAATCACTTATGCCTAGAAATAATCGGAAAATAACGTTGTTTGGCTAGCCGGTGATGAGAAGGGAAGGGGACAAGTATTGCCCTTTCCCTTTTTGGTTTTGTAAGTAAAGGTAATAGAACAATAGAGCGGTTAAATAAAACGGACGCCACCATTCAAAAAAAAGGTGGCGTCCTATTTTCATTTCAGCTTGCCCGTCGAATCCCGGAATAACGGCTCTGTCCGGACGTAAGTGATTTGATAGGGCAGCGCCGGATTTTTGACTCTGGCGAGCAGCATTTCGGCCGCGATAATCCCCATGTCATTGTTGAAGATGCGGACGGTCGTCAGCAGCGGATCGACGACTCTCGATTCGTGAGCGTCGTCGAAGCCGACAACAGCGATATCGTCCGGAACGGAAATGCCTTTGTTTTTTATCGTTTGCATCACCATCACGGCAATAAAATCATTCGCGCAAATAAACGCTGTAGGCCGTTGCGTCATCAGGTCCAATTGCTTGTCCATCCAGCCGGGCTCGAAAAAGTAGCGGTCCTTGTCGACGATGCAGCGGGACAAGTCAAGCGGAAGCCCGGACTCAAGCAGCGCCCGGTTAAAACCGGCCCAACGCTCGTTAAAGCTCTTGCAATGGTTATAATCCCCGATAAAACCGATAGCGGTATGCCCGTTCTCGATCAGCCTCATGGTTATAGAATAGATGCTGCGCTCATTCTCCATCAGAATCAGATCCGCACTCAGCCCGGAATAAAAAATATCCGCGGCCGAATCGATAAAAATGGCCGGGATCCCCAGGTCGCATACCAGCTCGCTGTAAGCCTTGTCGAACATCTCGATGCAAATGATGCCGTCGACCTTTGCCGTTTCAAAATTATTCGGAAGCACTCGTGCTTCTATTTCGGCTTCCCGAATGATGTGAATGGACAAATTGTAGCCTTCGGAGCTGATTTTCTTCGCCAATCCGCTGAGCAGCATCGAACCGAAATGGGGGCCATGCGGCATGTTGCAGGTCAAAAGTGCGATATTGCCGGGATTTTTGGCCATGATGTTTTCCGAATCTACATAGGCAAATTGTTTATATTTCAGTTCAACGGCTTTTTTAAGGACCTTGTTGCGTGTTTTGACCGGGATCGCTTTATTGCCGTTCAAAGCTTTGGATACGGTATTGCGGGATATGCCAAGCGCGTCGGCAATGTTCTGTATCGTAACTTTTTCTTTCGCCATGATTCGAATTCTCCACCTTTGCGACGGGGCTCTGATGAACACGGGAGTAAAACAATCCCAGTCTAAATGTACAATGATTTTACGCGTATAGCAACATTGAAGTTACAAATGCACAAATCGCTTCGGGCGAGAAGTTCGGATTGTTTTGGTGAATGTTCATTCAGTTTGCAAAAGTAACATAATGCACTGGATCGTTGTTTTCAGATAACATAAACGGAGCTGCTGAGAGCATGTTTTTCACTTTCAATCATGGAGATTACACTTATCGGGCGGGGAAATTAACTTTTTACAAATGACAAAAAATTTACAAAATGTATTGACTGTGTGAAATGCATTTGGTAAATTGTCAAAAACGACGTATTCGTGAAAGCCTTTTCTTTTGTGCGAATGAAACATGATTATCGTTTTGACAGTTTTCAGTCCGATGAAAGGCATCATGGGCAGCGAATGGGTCGGGTTTAAAATGCGCCGAACTTTATATCGGTCGTGTCGGGGGACAAGAATATATATGCTTAACATTCCGCGTAAAACGCGGCTTTTTTATTTTAGCGTGCCCAGCTAAGCACGCATCTTCTAGGCGGTGAAAGTCCGGTCGCGAGAGGGGCCAAGACCCCGCGTAGCTTGGATGCCTGCGTGTGGCGAAATCCATGCGTACAAGTGCATCTACGAAAGTTCCTGTCAGTCACAGGGGAAATCGTAAAGGAACGTCGGGCTCCGCCGAACTTGCGGCATAAGTCGATTCTTGAATGGCTGAATACAGGGCTGGCGAAACTATTACAGCGGAATAGCGGTGGATTGAGAGGGGGGGCAAAACTCGTCAGTCGATTCTTGAAAAACTGCGGTTATATAAAATAGTTCACACAGGTTAATCTATGAGATGAGGTGCGGTCATGTTCTTTTCTCTTCGCAATCAGATGGTCATGATATTTACGGTTTTGCTGCTGATACCGGTAAGCATATTGACTTTCGTGTTGACAGATAAGGCGGAGGAGCTGGTTCGCCAATCCATCGTGACGTCTACGGATCAAACGATCGGACAATATGCGACCTACGTGAACAATCTCGCCAAACAGTTTGAGGATATGAGCAATCAGATATTGAGCAGTCCCATCACACAACAATATGTGATGGCAAAAGAAAGTTCACTGAATGAAAAAGCAAGATTGAAGTCCGCTTTCAAGCAGTTCTTATCCTCTGTTTACTCAAACAACAGAAACAGTCTTTCCATTTCCGTGTTCGATGACAGCGGAGGCCTGTGGACGCAGGATCAGTCTTTTCGCGAAAGCTCTTGGTACAAAGATTTTTTAAACGGGGACTATCATTGGACGCCTGCACATGTAGACCCTGATCAACCCGACAGGCCAATGTTTCAAACCATGGTCAACAGCTATGTTTCGCCACTGATAAACCTCAATTTATTAAAACCCGCAGGTATCATCAAAATTAATTTCCCTACCGCCCTGCTGCAAAAGCCACTGGAACAAATCCAATTGGGCAAGACAGGACAAGTTTTTCTGCTGACAAATGACGGGAAGATTGTGCTGAATCAGAATATCGAGAGCAAACCGTTTATTTTGAACCACTCTGACAGCCTTGAGAAGGCTCGTTATTCCGGTTATTTGACAGTTCGTGACGGCGATAAATCATACCTTCTATTCGCCCGGGCCATCGAGGATATTCCCGGCTGGTACGCTGTCGGCGTCGTGTCGGAGCATGAATTATTTCAGCCCATTTCCGCCATTCGGTTGATGATGATCATTTTAAGCGCCGTTTTGCTGGGCTGTACGGTCATTGCATCCATAGCGATCTCCACGGGGGTTACCCGGCCATTGTCCCAATTGACAAAAGCGATGAAGCTAACTGAACAGGGGGATTTCAAGGGAGCGGTCGCGCTGCTGCCGAGCGTAAGGAGGAGAAACGAAGCAGGCTTCGTCGTGCTGGTATTCAGAAAAATGATTGAGCGGCTGAATCATTATATAGAAGCGGAATACAAAACGAATATAAGAAGGAAAAATGCGGAATATAAAGCTTTGCTGCTGCAAATCAACCCTCATTTTTTAAATAATACGTTGGAGATTATAGGAGGCTTGGCTGCTCAGGGGAAATCGGAGGAAGTCATGGACATTACGGAACAGTTCGGCGAGATGATGTCGTATTCCTTGAAATTAAGCGAAGATACCGTTTATTTGTTTGAAGAGCTGAAGTATATTCAAAATTATACTTCGATCCTCAAAGCGAGATTTGGCGACAGACTGGTACTGGTTACAAAAGTGGACGATGATGCTTTGTACTGTAAACTGATCAAGTTTATTCTACAGCCTATTGTAGAAAACGCCATCAAATACAGCATCGATTACAGGGAGACCTCAGAAGTCGAATTGGAAATTCTGGCAAAGGATAAAAGTCTTCATATCAGCGTGAAAGATAACGGCATAGGAATGAGCCGGAACCAGATTGACGATCTTTATTCATCCGTTGATCCGGCAGCGGCGCCGGAGGTGCTGAGTAGCGAAGGAAACCGGATCGGCCTGCGCAATGTTTTGGCCAGATGCCAATTATATTACGGGGATGCGTGTGAAATAAAACTGACTTCCGTAACGGGAGAAGGAACGACGATTGAAATCAAGCTGCCAAATCATTAAGGAGTTGATCCTATGTACCGTGCGATGATTGTCGATGATGAGATCGGCGTAAGAGAGAGTCTGAAGGCGAAAATAAACTGGAACAGCTTGGGGTTTCAAGTGGTAGCCGAGGCTGCCAATGGACAGGAAGCGCTGTCCTGCATGCAGCAGCATAAATTGGACGTCGTCATTACGGATATTCAAATGCCGGTCATGAACGGGGTGCAATTTTTTAATGAATGCTCATCCCGTTATTTAAACACGAAAATAATTGTCCTGTCCGGTTATTCGGATTTTGAATATACGAAGGCGGCCATTAAAGCGGGTATTGTCGATTATTTGATCAAACCGGTAGCACGCAAGGAATTGCATGAACTGTTAGTGCGCATCAAGGAAGAGCTTGATCGGGAAAAAGAGGAAGAGATCAAAAGAAGCAAGGAAGATTGGCAGCTGAAACAGCTGCTATCGGAACAAAGGGAGCAATTTTTATACCAGCTGGTAAAAAACGAATGGACAAGCAGTCAATTGATACAGGATCGGTTAGTTCAATTAAAACTGCAGGACATCAATGACTACAACAGTTTTCAATTCGTCGCCGCTGAAATGAAAATACCGGAAAAGCGCATCGAACAGAACAGCAGCAGACTGGATTTACTTTATTTATCATTCCGGCTTCTATGCAAGGAGCTCGCGAATTCAACGAGTCAGGTCTTATGCTTTCAGGATTTAACGTTTTCTAATATGATGCATTTTATACTAATGTCCGATTCGACGCCGGTACTGGAAGCTCAATCGGGCGAGTTTGTCGTTAAGCTTGAAGAGAAAATAAATCATATTCTTAAGCTTGATATGAAGGTCGGGATCGGCAAGGCCGTTCATTCTCTGGAGGAGTTTAAAAACGGCTACGCCTCAAGCCTGCTGGATTGGAGCTTGAAGGTACAAGGGAATGCAGGTTCAGTCCATATCACCCAGGTCACTCAAGATTTCTCCACTGAAACCGAAAGGCGTATGGTTGTTGAAATCGAAAAAGGAAACATGCAACCGTTTCAGTCCCTGCTCGTACAATTGCTTTTTCCGGAAAAACAGCTGTCGATTATTAATTTTTCGTTTCTGGCTGTCCGCGTCGTAATTATGATCAGATCGCTCGCAGCCAGATACAGCAGCGATCAGGAGAAGCTGCAGGAATTGTCTCTGGCTTGCCAATTCGCGATATGGCAATTTTCTTCGCAGGATATCGTGTTCCGGAAAATAACGCAATTTGCCGATTACACCATACAGCTGATTCAAACGCAGAAAAACACTTCCGGCGAAGGCATGATCGGGCTGATATGCAAGTATATTCAGGAAAACTATTGCTACGAGCTTACACTGACAACACTGTCCGAGCAATTTCATTTCAATGAAGCCTATTTGTCTTCCTTGTTTAAAACGCACGCCCGGATGAATTTCAGCGATTACCTCGTGATGGTAAGAATGAAAAAAGCGGAGGAGTTAATTAAAGATACGGATCTGAAGCTTACCGACATTGCCCAGCTTGTCGGTTATTCCAATTCAAGCTACTTCAGCACGGCATTTAAGAAGTTTTATCATGCGTCTCCAAGTGTGTACAGGGAGCAGCTCAAAAAAACGGAACATGAGAGCTAAGCCCTTCCAAAGATTTTGAAAGTCATGCTCCAAAGAAAGCGAAATCAAATCGGACGAAAACGCGTTATATTTATTTTGCAAGGGACAATAAGAAAAAGGGGAGTTGTGAATGAAAAGATTTTTGATCTCGATGCTGGCTGTGTTCATGGTATTGTCCATCGCGGCCGCATGCTCGAATTCCGGTGGGGAGCAAGAACAGACTGCTTCCAATGAGCCGCAAAATGGAGAAAGCTCGACTAAAACGGAAGCCGTGACGCTAAAGTTTTGGCGTCCAAGCGGCAATGATGCGGAGAACGGCGCAATTGACAAGCTGATTAAAAATTTTGAAGCCGCACATCAAGGCATCAAGGTGGAGCTTGAGAATATTCCGTTTGACAATTACGAAACGAAAATCCGGACCGCGCTGGCGGGAGGAAATGCGGCGGACATCATTGCGATCGATGCGCCGACGATGCCGTCATACGCGAATGCCGGCGCGTTATACGATCTGACTTCGAATATGGAAGCGAACGCGAACCTGAGCGATATTCCCGACGGTATAGTAGAGTCAATGAAATACGATGGAAAAATCTATATCGCGCCAATCAGCGAAGCGAATCTGGCCATGTTTTACAACAAAAAAATGTTTGAAGCCAAAGGGATTCCGCTGCCATCCAAGAATGTGGATGAAGCGTGGACTTGGGACCAAGTCCTGGATGCGGCCAAGAAATTAACCGATCCGGCGGCCGGCGTATACGGAATTGATCCTGCCGATGGCTTTGGCGGCGGAGAAGGTCCGGCGTATTTCAAAACGCCGATCCTGTGGCAGTTTGGAGCCGAAGTGCTGAGTCCTGACGGAAGCACAGCCAAGGGCTATCTGGATTCGAATGAGGCCAAAGAGGCGCTTCGCTTCTATCAATCGCTGTATCAGGAATCCAAGGTGGCGTCGTTAGAATTGCCGCCGGATCCGTTCCCGACTGGTAAATTGGCAATTTCGGTAAACGGGATATGGGCGCTGGGTCACTTTGCAAATAATTTCCCGGATTTCAAATTGGGCGAGGACTGGGACATCGCCCCGCTGCCGAAGGTAAAGCAGCAGGCGATGGCCAACGGAAGCTGGACATTCGGCATCACCTCGGATTCCAAGCACCCGCAGGAAGCTTGGGAATTCATCAACTATATGACAAACACGGAAGGCGCCAAAATTTATGCGGAAATGACCGGGGCTATGCCGGTTCGCTATTCGGTCGTCGACCAGATTCCGGCGATGAGTGAGTATCCGAACACCGTATTTGTAGGGCAGCTTCAGAAGTTCAGCAGACCGCGCCCGGTAACGCCTGCATATCCTGCGGTAAGCGCGGCGATCCGCGAGCTTTTCGCGGATGTCGGGCAAGGCAACCGGGATGTTGACGCCGCGGCTGCGGATGCCGTGAAAAAGATTGACGATGCGATCCAGGCAATGAAAAAGTAACACCGATCCGAAGACTGGCGATGGGAGGGTTCCCTCCCATCGCTTTTTCTTTCGAAACCGATCTAATCACCCGAAAGGAGGACTTGGCGATGACTTTGGGCAAACCGTATTCGCTTCGCAAAAGCGATGAGCGAACAGGCTTACTCTTTATATTGCCCGCCCTTATCCTGCTTGTCGTATTTGTATTCATCCCGATGTCGAAAGCGTTTTATTACAGTCTCCATGATTATATGCTGATCAGTGGCAGCAAAACGTTCGTCGGATTGGAAAATTACACGGCGCTGCTGCAGGATGCGAAGTTTTTGAACAGCATTAAGCATACGTTTTACTTTGCCGTAATCGTCATTCCCGTACAGAGTGCGATAGCTTTGGGATTGGCGCTGCTGATCAAGCCTCAGCACAGATACACCGGTTTTTTCCGCACCGCTTTTTTTGTTCCCGTTGTCATATCAACCGCGGTGGCCGGCACGGTCTTTAAGCTGATTTATAACAAAGATTACGGATTACTGAATGCGCTGCTCAGCGCAGTCGGCGTTTCCAAGATCAGTTTGCTCTCAAATCCGGATATCGCGATGAACGGCGTCATTATACTGGGCATATGGAAAGCGGCGGGCTTTTTCATGATCATATACCTCGCCGGCTTGAACAACATCCCGCAGGATCTGTATGAATCGGCGAGAGTGGACGGCGCATCGAAAATCAAGCAGTTTTTCTATATCACACTGCCGCTTCTGAAGAGAACGACGGCCTTTATCATTATCATGACTACGATCGAAGCAATCAAACTTTCGGGCCTTGTATTTGTATTGACGTCAGGCGGCCCCAATTCCTCTACGGAAACGATTGTATATTTTATTTATCAGACCGCGTTTGAACAAATGCAGATGGGCTATGCGTCCGCGGCGGCATTTATTCTCTTTTTCATGATCCTGATTATATCGGTCGTTCAAATGTTCTTTTTACGGTCAAAAGTAAATTATTAGAAAGGATGAAGGCGGATGCTTCGAATTATTCATTTTCTGGTGATGACGATAATTGCGGTTGTTTGCCTGCTTCCGATTTTTTGGATGATCCTCGGATCCATGCGTTCCTATCAGGAGTTATTTCAGTACGCTGCCCAATTGAGCTTGAATTCATTAGTCCCCGTAGAGTGGACTTTTAAAAACTATACGGATGTCATTTTCGATGATCAAAATCCATTCCTGCGGTATGTTTTCAATACATTGTTTGTGGCTTCCACGGTGACATTGCTTGTCCTGCTTATTAATTCCCTGGCGGCCTTCGCCTTTGCAAAATTAAGCTTCCGCGGGAGCGCCGCCATATTTCTCCTGTTCATGAGCGCGCTGATCATTCCTGGGGAAGTCATGCTCGTGCCTAATTACATGCTGGTCAGCGACCTGGGTTGGCTTAATTCGTTTAAAGCTTTAATTATTCCATCCACGCTGTCCGTATTCGGCATCTTCATGCTGAAACAGTTTTTTGAAGAAATTCCGACTGAAATATTGGAGTCCGCACGTCTGGACGGCGCATCCTGGCTGCAGATTTACCGGGCGATCGTGCTGCCTGCATCCGTACCTGCCCTGATCACGCTTGGCATCATCACCTTTCTGGGGAACTGGGATGGGTATCTATGGCCGCTGGTCGTTATTAATGAAGACAGGCTGCAGATGATCCAAGTCGCCATTGCGAATTTCACGTCCATTGCGGGCACCGAATGGACGAAAGTGCTCGCTGCAAGTACGATCGCGACCGTACCGATTCTGATTCTGTTCCTTGTGTTGCAGCGCTATTATGTACAGGGCATCACAATGTCCGGAGTCAAGGGGTAAGGGAGATGAAACCATTGAATAAACAAACGTATATACAGCGGGAAACCATCCATCAGGAATGGATCAAATTAGGCAATGAAGCGCTCGCAAATCAAAGCGATTCGGTTGCGGGTGACCCGTATCGATTGCATTACCATTTCATGCCTCCTGCGAACTGGATGAATGATCCAAACGGTCTTGTCTATTACAAGGGAGAATATCATCTTTTCTATCAGCATTATCCGTACAGCCCCAAATGGGGCCCGATGCATTGGGGGCATGCCAAGAGCAAGGATCTGTTTCATTGGGAGCATTTGCCGATCGCTTTGGCGCCTTCCGAATGGTACGACAAGGGAACGCTGGACGGCCATGGCTGCTGGTCCGGTTCCGCAGTGGACGACAATGGCTTGTTGACTTTAATTTACACCGGGCATGTGGATGACAATGAAATCAAGGAAACGCAATGTATCGCGAGAAGCAAGGACGGCATTCATTTTGAAAAATATGCGGGCAACCCGGTTATCGCCGATTCTCCTGAGAAAAATTGCTTCGGATTCCGCGACCCCAAGGTTTGGAAATACGAGGATCAATGGTATATGGTCATCGGATCCGGAAAAGACGGAAACGGTAAAATATTTTTGTACCGGTCTGCGGATCTGACTCGTTGGACTTATATGGGGGTTGCGGCGGAAAGCGGCGGCACGCTCGGGGACATGTGGGAATGCCCGGACTTATTTCCACTGGAGGACCGTCATGTTCTGATCATATCGCCTATGAATATTGGGGCCAGAAACATGTACTTCACAGGTGAAATGAACTATGAAACCGGTAAATTCGATTATCAACACCAGGATAAATTGGATTACGGCTATGATTTCTATGCCGCTCAAACGCTGCTCGATGGACAAAATCGCCGCATCCTGATGGCCTGGATGGAAATGTGGGCCTCCAAAGCGATTGCCGAAGCGCCAAGCCGCGGTTGGCTGGGCGCGATGACGATTCCGCGGGAGCTTGTTCCCGGGGAGGACGGAAAGATCTGCATGAGGCCTGTGCAGGAGCATAAACAGCTGAGAAACGAGCATTATGCATTCGGGAGCCATACGATTCAATCCGGGCAGATCAATATTGAAGGGTTCAGAAGTACAAGCTACGAACTGGAAGCTCATATCGAGTTTGACGCAGGCGTAAAGGAATTCGGCATCAAGCTGCGCTGCTCTGACGACGGAGAGGAAGAAACGGTTGTCACCTTCAAGGTGGAAGACCGGCTTCTGCAAATGAAGCGCGACTATGAGGGAACCGGGGACCAACGTATAAGCATTGCTCCGCTTGAATGCAAGGATGGATCAATCAAGCTGCACATTTTCGTGGACACGTCGTCCGTCGAGCTTTTTGCAAATGAAGGCGAGCGGGTCATTACGAATCGGATTTATCCTTCAAGCGGCAGCGACGGGCTGCGGATTTTCGCTGATGGAGGCTGCGCCAAGTTTAGGCTGGAAGCGTGGACGTTACAAAACACCTGGGCCAAAGACGCTGCGTGGAGTTAGTATGAGAAAGAAAGCGTGGATTTGGACGGCAGGGGTTGCCGCTGCCCTACTTATAGGGTTTGGAGCAACGGTTATGATGACAGGCCGTGGCGCATCGACATTTCCGGAAGAAGGACCGGCTTTCCAATATTCGAGCGATCCGAATTATTATACGGAACTATACCGTCCCCAATATCATTTGTCGCCGCCCTACGGCAATATGAGCGATCCGAACGGGATGGTCTATTTTGAGAGCGAGTACCATCAGTTTTATCAAAACAGCGGGCAATGGGGACATGCGGTCAGCAGGGATCTGATCCATTGGGAGCATCTGCCCGTGGCTCTTGTACGGGATTCGCTCGGTGAGATATGGTCCGGCAGCGCGGTGGTCGACCGGGACGATACGAGCGGATTTTTCGATGGCAAAGCGGGTCTCGTCGCGATCTTTACGCATTTTAAAGGCGGCCTCCAATCGCAAAGCATTGCGTACAGTAAAGATAAAGGCAGAACGTGGACCAAATATGAGGGGAATCCGGTCATCCCGAACCCCGGACTGAAGGATTTCAGGGACCCGAAAGTGTTCTGGCACGAGTCTAGCAAATCCTGGGTGATGGTTGTCTCGGTCGATAATCGTGTCCGCTTTTATACGTCGCCAGATCTGAAAGCATGGAAGATGGCCAGCGAGTTCGGGAGCGATCAAGGCTCGCACGCGGCGGTCTGGGAATGCCCGGATTTGTTCGAGCTGCCCGTGGAGGGGACCAAAGAGAAGAAATGGGTGCTGACCGTGAGCATCGGCAGCAATGAGGCGACCAAAGGGTCGACCGCACAATACTTCGTCGGGTCGTTCGACGGCACAACGTTTACAAATGACAACAAGCCTTCCGACGTCCTGTGGACGGATTATGGAAAAGATTTCTATGCCGCCGTGTCCTACTCCGATATTCCGGCCAAAGACGGCCGCCGCATATGGCTGGGCTGGATGTCCAACTGGCGCTATCCGTTCGCAATGCCAAGTGATCCATGGAAAGGGAATATGTCGATCCCCCGGGAGCTGATGCTTAGACAGGTGGAGGGTCAAGGCTTGCGGATGATTCAGGAGCCTGTCCGGGAGCTGCAGTCGCTGCGGGGCAAGGAAGTGTCTCTGCCTGAGCAGCCGGTGGTCAGCGGCCATAACCCGTTTGCGGGTATTAAAGGCACGTCCTATGAACTGGAAACGGAATTGACCGTAGAGCCGAATGCAAAATTCGCCTTCAAGCTGAGACAAGGAGACGGCCAGGCGACCCGTGTAAGCTATGACGCCAAGACCGGGCAGCTGACCTTCGATCGTACGCAATCGGGCGTAGCCTCGTTTGAGAAAGACTTCGCGGAAACAATGTCCGCGCCGGTAAGGCTGAACGGGAATAAGTTGAAGCTGCGGTTCTTCGTCGATGAATCCAGCGTTGAGCTGTTCGCGAACGACGGTGAAACCGTTCTTTCCAACCTTATATTTCCGGAACCGACAAGCAGCGGTCTGGAGCTAACCGCGGAGGAAGGCGGCGTGACGCTGAATGAGGCTCACTACTATCCGATGCGATCGGTTTGGCGCGATGAAGACCCGGATGGTTTGAAGCCGCTTCGAATTGTGCTCGGCAAGGACGCGCTGGATGTGCCTGCGGGCGAAAGCCTTAAGATGGCGGCCTCCGTCCTTCCGCTCAGCGCCTCCCAGCAGATCAAGTGGGAATCAAGCGATGCGGAGGTAGCGGCCGCCCAACCGGCGGAAGACGGCGTGATGGTGAAAGGGCTGAAGCCGGGATCGGCCGAGATCAAGGCGATAAGCGCAGACGGCAGCGTGAGCGCGACGTTTAGCGTATTTGTCTACGACAACAAGTAGGAAAGGTAACCAGGGCGGACCTTCATTGGGCTGCAACATTGCCCTGCGGCTGTCCGCATAGGCGGGAACTGGTTTCACTATCAGATGGTGGAGGTTATGAGAGATGCGTCTTGGCGCAATCGAAGCAGGCGGAACCAAATTTATATGCGGCATAGGAAATGAACACGGCGTCATAGAAGAACGCGTAAGTTTTCCTACGGAAAGTCCCGAACGAACGATGGGAAGTGTCATCGATTTTTTCAAAAACAAGCAAGTGGAAGCCATCGGAATCGGGTCATTCGGACCGTTAAATATCGATCCTCAGAGCCCCTTTTATGGATACGTCACGACGACCCCGAAACCAGGTTGGGCAAACTATCCGTTTCTGGATATGCTCAGGAAAGTATTTGACGTCCCGTTCGGATGGGATACCGACGTGAACGCGGCCGCTTTTGGCGAAGCGACTTGGGGAGCCGCAAAGGGGCTTGACAGTTGTGTTTATTTCACGATCGGAACCGGTATCGGCGTAGGTGTCTATTCGGAAGGGAAGCTTATTCACGGGCTTGTCCATCCCGAAGGCGGTCACGTGCTGACAAGACGCCACCCCGAAGACCGTTTTGCCGGAGCTTGTCCTTATCATGGCGATTGCCTGGAAGGCATGGCGGCCGGTCCTGCGATTGAAGCAAGATGGGGAGTGAAGGGGGGTGAAATCCCAGGCGATCATCCAGCCTGGGAAATCGAGGCGTTCTATATCGGTCAAGCGATAAGCAACGCCATCCTGACGCTGTCCCCGAAAAAAGTGATTTTGGGCGGGGGCGTCATGCATCAGCTGCAGTTATTTCCGCTTATTCGCAGCGAAGTCCGCAAAAATCTGAACGGGTATGTTCAATCGGACGAAATTCTGGATCGGATCGACAGCTACATCGTTCCCCCGGGATTGGGCGATAATGCAGGGCTGGCCGGTTCGCTGGCTCTGGGGCTTAAAGCTCTGGAAAAATCGCGGAACTGATCGGTTGCTTTCGCTGTTTGACGATCAATCATTTCTTAGAAAAGAGGGACGCAGTATGAAACCGGGAACCAATGTTTTGAGGTTACTTTTATCAGCCGCAATCTTTACTGCTTCGATTGGAATTTCTGTTGCCGCTCCGAATACAGGTTACGCAGCAGATCATGTACAGATGAAAGCAAACACCAACCTGTCCGGTTGGCGGATCACAGGAACAGGAACGCTGGAGGATACCGAGCAGGGCATGCTGATCACCTCCGAGCCGAGTGAAAACGCGATCGTGATGTCCGAGACCAGATCGGACGATTTCATATATGAAGCGGATGTCCAAATCAAGGACATGAAGGCCGACGCGACGCTGGTATTCCGTTCGAATGAAGACGGCTGGTCATCCTATATGCTGCAAATTGTACCGAATGCCGGTCTCCTCCGGTTGAAGGATGCCCGCGGGGGTGACGGCAGACTGCAGGAGGAACGGCAGGTCACCTTAAAGGAGGGAGAAATCTATCACCTCAAGGTGAAGGCCGTCGGTGACAATCTGAAAGTGTACTGGGGCAGCCAGTATAAACCGATTATCGACGTCAATGACAGCGAATACCTTACAGGCTATCTAGGTCTTCATGTTTGGGACGGATCGGCTTTGTTTCAAAACATCCAAGTCAGCGCACTGAACGGCAATTTGGGGCAAACGGTTGCCAGTCAAGGCATATGGCAGCCCGATCTGAAAGGCGATAAAGGCATTGAGAGCGGCCAGAGCAAAGCGGTGAAAATCTATGAAAAGCAGGCATCGGACTTTGTTTATGAAGGAAATATCGCTCTTGGCGATACGGGCGCAGAAGCCGCACTTGCTTTCAGGACAAGCGCTGACGGATCGCAGGGCTATGAGGCACTGCTGAAGAAAGAAGGGGATCAAGTCCGCGTACGTTTGCAAAAATTGGATGGTACGCTTATACGGGATGCGGTTCAAGCCTATCCGAGCCAGCCGGCGGCCGTTCACCATCTGGAAGTGAATACGGAAGGCAATCGGATTCGGATTTTCATCGATGGTTATACACCTGCTGCTATTGACGTCTTGGACAGCAGCTTTGAAAGCGGTTACGTTGGGTATACGGTCAAGCAGGGCGCTGCAAGCTTCCAGGATACTTATGTAACGGCTGCATCGGACTATTACACGGAAAAATATCGCCCGCAATATCATTATTCGCCGATCCGGGGATCGGCAAGCGATCCGAACGGACTTGTTTATTATGAGGGCGAATATCATTTGTTCCATCAGGATGGCGGAACGTGGGCGCATGCGGTCAGCACGGATCTGGTTCATTGGAAGCGGCTGCCGATTGCACTGCCATGGAACGATCTTGGCCATATATGGTCCGGCTCGGCAGTTGCGGATTTGAATAATGCTTCCGGTTTGTTCGGCGAATCCGGGGGAAAAGGCTTGATCGCCTATTACACGTCCTACAATCCGGACGGTCCGAACGGCAACCAGCGGATCGGCCTTGCCTACAGCACCGATAACGGCCGTACGTGGGAATATGCGAAGGATCGGCCGATCGTCATCGAAAATCCGGGCAAAAATGGCGAGGACCCGGGAGGCTGGGATTTCCGCGACCCGAAGGTGGTCCGGGATGAAGATCACGATCGCTGGGTCATGGTCGTATCCGGCGGCGATCACGTCCGGATCTTTACATCGACGAATTTGATCGATTGGACGTTGACGGATAATTTTGGCTATGGCAATTACGTTCGCGCTGGGGTATGGGAATGTCCGGATCTATTCCAGCTGCCCGTAGACGGCGCCGGAGACCGGAAATGGGTGCTCATGATCAGCACCGGGGCCAATACGAAGACGGCCGGATCCGATGCCGAATACTTTGTCGGCGAGCTGACCGCTGAAGGAAAGTTTGTGAACGATAATCCGGCCGGCCAAGTGCTCCGGACGGATTTCGGCAAAGAATTTTATGCCTCCATGTCGTTCTCGGACATGCCTGATGGCCGCAGAGTGTCGCTGGCTTGGATGACGAATTGGGATTATCCGTTCTCGTTCCCGACTTCGGGCTGGAAAGGGGAGCTGACGATTCCGAGAGAGCTTTCGCTTAGATCGACTGATGAAGGGCTGCGCTTATTTCAAGCTCCCATCGAAGAGCTCTCGGCGCTGCGGAACAATCTTTATTCGGCTGCGAATAAAGTCATCGGCCCGGATTCGCAAAACTTGCTGAAAGGTCTGGTTTCCGGGTCCTATGAAATCGAAGCCGAATTGGAAATTCCGGCAGGCAGCACCGTAACGGATTTCGGCTTCAACCTTCGTGAAGGAGGCGGAAGCAAAACGGTTGTGGGCTACAAAACCGGCGACAGCCGTATGTTCGTCGACCGGGCCGCTTCCGGCGAGTCGGATTTCTCTCCTTTGTTTACAACCTACCATGAGGCGCATTTGACACCGGATCGTTCTCGGGTGAAGATGCATATTTTCGTGGATGAATCATCCGTTGAGGTTTTCGGCAACGACGGCCGAGTTGTCTTCTCCGATGTCGTGCTGCCGGATCCCGCAAGCAGAGCGATGAGCTTCTATGCCAAAGGCGGAGAAGTCAAAGTCGTCTCGATGAAAGTTTTCGCATTGGACAATACGTGGAGGGATAATGCCGATTCGTCCGCGAAAGTCGTGATGGATACCAGCTTGAGGGAGCTAAGCACCGGACAAACGGAAACGCTGTACGCCACCGTTGAGAACGGTCCCGGTAAAAGCGCACAGCCGATCGTCTGGAAAAGCAGCGATCCTAGTATCGTGAAGCTGAAATCGCAGGATAAGTCGAGTGCAACCATAAAAGCGGTAGGGATCGGGGAAGCGGTCATTACAGCCTCCACACCGAACGGCAAAGCATCCGCAAGCGTAAAGATCAGCGTGACCGGCGGCGAGTTTAAGACGAGCTTATCCGGTTGGAGTGCGAATCCGTCGGGGTCCGACTGGGTATTGACCGATGACGGCATTCGCGGCAGCTATTTCACCGACGCCAATTATATGGCTCAAGAGACTGCCGGCAACTTTACGTACGAAGCCGATATGAAGCTCGCCGAGACGGGCGGGGCCGGCTCGATCCTGTTCCGGGCGAGCGAAGACGGGCAGAGCGGTTATTATTTTAACCTGGATACGAGCATGAAAGCATACCGTTTATTTTATAAAGTGGACGGACGCTTTGAGGAACGCCAGGTATTGGCGAGAATACCTCATTTCGTGCAGGCAGGCCTCACTTATAAGGTAAAGATTATTGCGAGCGGACCGCATATCGAAATTTATGTCAATGGGGAGAAAATCATCGACTTGAATGACGGCACATTTGCGGAAGGACATTTCGGGGTTAATGTCTTCGGAGGGCGCACGTCCTATCAGAACGTCTATGTAAAGGGCGCAAGCAAGGCACAGCTGGATACGGTGGCCATTATCAATGCCGGATCCGATAAACGGCTATCGGCCGCACTGTCGCAAAACGGCGAGGCCGTAACCATTGGTGATGCGGATGAAGCCGCTTTTCAAAGTTGGGTGCTTGTGCCTACCGGGGACGAGCAAGGGTCCTATTCGATCCGCACAACGGAAGGCAACGCGCTTGATCTCGACATAGGCCGGAATAAAATCCAGCTCTATACGTATCTTGGCTACGAGAATCAACGATGGAGCATTGCGGATAATGAAGACGGAACCGTAACAATCGCAAATCTCAACAACGGCAAAGTACTGGAGGTGTCCGAGGACGGAAGGCAGCTGCTGCTGAATGAGCGTCAACCTGATTCGGACAGGCAAAAGTGGACGCTGCAAAAAGTGACGACCCTGAATCAATAAGTTACATCGACGTTTATGAATTTTTAGGGTATTTATTCCTATCACTATTTGGAAACTGATGTTAGCTCCGTGAAGCGACGTTATATTTCTAAGAGAGCCTGGTAGCGAAATCGTGGAACGTTAGTTAAATAAAAACGGACAGTTGCAGTTCACACCGCATCTGTCCGTTTTTCAATTCAAATATGTTCTTGTCACTTATTCAAGCATGTTTATCGTTTTACATAATTTTGATTAATGCGGTATATTCGGCATAATGAACAATCAGATAGAATCACAAACGTTCTAGGAGCAAGTGTGGCTAATGGAAGGAGCCATTTGTCCTTAAGAGAAACTTCCTCCAATATAGATGCGACATACAGAATATTAGAGCCAACAGTGCACCTTCACCCGGAATATTCGAATGAATGGCGGGAAATCACAAGAACCTTATTCGATATATCTCATAATTTTCAAACCCTTAGGGATATAGAAGCCGCTTATCAGGCAGAAGGTGTTCTTACCTCAGAACAAAAAGATATACTTAAACACATTCTATATTTTCTAGCGGAAGTACGTGAAAGCCTTGAAGCACCCTTCCTCATTCAACGAGCTTACCGTGCTGCAACAGCAATTCAAGAATTTCTTCAACAACAATTACGCTAACGGGTACTATAGCTCAATAACGCGCTAACGTATAGCTCAATAACGGGAGCGGATGTTAACCGTCCGAAATATTTGAAAATAGTTGAGAACAGCCTTAGTTCGGTACTGACCGGGCTAAGGCTGTTCTGTGAATAAAGGTATCTCTATAATACTAATCCACCAAAATATCCATTAAATAATAAATGTATAATTTATCGTAATACGGATAAAATTAGAGATATAACTTGATAGTTGATAGAGGGAGAGATAATGAGATGACAAAAACATGCTTAGTTCCAGACTTCGCATTAGTTACTTCAAGAGGTATTCGTTTCCAGTACGTGTATTATTCTTGTTCAATGGCAATTAGAGAGCAGTGGTTCGAGTATGCTAGACGTTATGGTAGTTGGAAGGTAAAGATATATTTTAACCCCCAAAATACTAGTGTTATTTATCTCGAGAATGAAGGGGAGTTTGAGGAAAAAGCTCTGCCTATTCAGAATGACATGTTCAAGGGTTCAAAACTGGAGAAATATTTCTCGTCAATTCAATATTTAAAAAGAGAACGCAAAAGTAGAGAGGGAATTCGCAATTATTAGGGGAAAGAGAATTCGGAAGAACTAATCTTTGTAATTCAAAAAACATTGTCAGATACTTAATTAACAACAATCCCTAGAAGTATGGAAGACATGTCTTGTTAAATGTTTAGAAATCTCTTTTATTAAATGTATTTAACAGGGCAAATAATTAATATATTAATAAACTAATATACTAATATCAAAGTTTAAGGATTCGTTGGATATTTTAAAAACATACTATCCAGAATATCTCGAATCATTTTAGCATCTCTATCAGAAAGAGTATGATGACCAACCTTAACCAAATCATGATTCTTTAATATTTCAAGTAAGTCATAGGAATGTTGTTCCACATGTGAATTGACAGGGGGGTTCTCAGAATGGAGATACCCAGCTGCTTTCATTAACCCCTCGTAGGAATAACTGTAGGCACTAGCTAGCTTTTCAAGCGTTTCTGGTGAGGGTTGAATTATATTGTTAGTTGATCGATTCATCCCTAACTCTAAATCGCGGATATAAGTATGGCTTAATCCACTTCGAGAAGCAGCTTCGCGAAGACTCATTTTTCCACGTAATTTCCTTAAAAAATTTCCAAGGTTATTCAATATAATCACTCCACTTTCTATTCGTACCAGTTGTTTATTTCATTCTCAGTATACTCAAGGAGTAAGATAAAAACAACATTACACTGTATATAGTTGACAAAATCGCGTTTTTTCAACTAATATGTTGTATATATATTACAATAATGAGGTTTAAGGAGAAACAACATGGCTAAACGAAATCGAGTAACAACCGCAAGGGTTATTGAACGAAGATTAAAAGAGGGGCGGGGACAGGGGCATTTTGCAGCGTACAAGCCGTGGCTAACCATTCATGATGTTCCATCTCACGGGATCGTTACTCGGATTCTCGGCTGGAAGAGTGGGCGGCTCCATCACCTTTTTTCAGAGCACTTCGAGTTGGCACATTTTTATCAAATGGAATGGTCAACAAACGTAATTGATATACGAGAGCAATACCCACTCCTTCCATTGGAAAAAACGCTCTATATTGCTGAACAACTGGGGGTTAGACATCCAACGGATCCCCGTACACATCACCCAATCGTTATGACGACGGATCAATTGATAACGGTCAAGGGAGGGGAGGATATCTATTTCGAAGCGCACTCTATAAAACCTAAATCAAAGCTGGGTAAACGGGTAATTGAAAAGTTGGAAATTGAACGCAAGTTCTTTGAGGATTCTGGGATCACATGGAGGCTAATAACGGAGAAACAAATCAATTACGAACTAGTGAAAAATGTTATTTGGTTACACTCATCAAAATCGGTAGTGGATATACCCGAGATCTCCACAGAGTTAATTTGGAAATTTGAACCTGTATTATTACAAGCGTTAGAGGATCAATCAAGACCCTTTGCCAAAATCACATTAGAACAGGATCAATTGCATGATCTCTCTCCAGGTACTTGTATATCTATTACAAAGTTTTTATTAGCAAATCGATACTGGAAGGTCGACATGACCAAGTTGCTCCAACCAACATTAAAGCCAATTTTCGTTGAACGAGATACCAAGGGGGTTCTTGGAAATGAATATTTACCTGAATAACGTAATTGAGAGGCGCAATGAATCTGCTGAATTAATTGCATGCGAGAGAGTCCTTTGGATCCACCACGATAAAGATATAGTTGTAACCATTTCAATTGTTGAGAATCAAATGCCCCAGTTCCAAAGTTTAAGTGTTCTTCAAGAGGAGTTGGAAAACGGGATATGCAGCAAGTTAGAGTATGATCCTTATCAAAAGTTCATGGTACCTGAATCGGTGTTGACCCCTAAAGAGATTGAAGTTCGTGACCAATCCTGGGAATGTATAAAGGATATCGTAGAGTTGGAACCACGTATTTATGAGCCGAAAGAAAGGTACGAGATTATTAAAGATGCCATGAAGAAATCAGGAAGAGGTAAGAAATTCTATTATAAATACCTGAAGTACTATTGGGCAGGAGGTAAAACTGAAAATGCACTCCTTCCCCGTTTTAGAAAATGCGGTGCTAAAGGAAAGAAGAAAAATCCCGAGAAGAAGATGGGACGACCAAGACGCACAGTGGAAGTTAATGAGGAATATTCTGGGGTTCCTGTAACGGAAGGAACTAGAAAGATATTTGATGCTGCTATTACTAAATTTTATAACAATAAGAGAAGAAATTCGGTAAAGTTCGCATATGTGCGGATGCTCGGGGAGTTTTTCAATATTCAAATTCGGGAAGAGAATGGAGTGCAAATTCCTGAAATCCCTCCTGAACATAAGGTTCCAAGTTTAGTGCAATTCCGCTATTATCTCAGAACAAAAGTCAACCGAAAAAAGAGCCTCATTATGCGTGAGGGTGAGGTGAATTTTAATAGAGATTTAAGGCCATTACTTGGATCAGAAACGCGGCGTGCTACAGGACCAGGACAAATCTTTCAAATTGATGCCACAGTAGCTGATGTGTACTTACGTAGTGAGGACGACCTTAATGCCATTATCGGTAGACCTGTCGTGTACATGGTTTCGGATGTTTTTTCACATATTGTACCTGGAATATACGTCGGCTTAGAAGGCCCTTCATGGCAAGGTATTGCCATGGCAATTGAGAATACGGCTGCTAATAAAGTTGATTTTTGTGCAGAGTACGATATACCAATTCAAGAAAATGAATGGCCTTGCCATCATATGCCTCAGGTATTTTTCGCTGATCGGGGTGAGATGGAGAGTAAGAAGGCCGATTCACTTGGAAAAGCACTAGGGATTAAATTAAAGAATGCTCCGCCGTATCGAGCGGATTTAAAGGGAATTATAGAGCAGAAATTTCGGACGTTAAATCTAACCTTGCAACCGTGGATGCCTGGGGCTGTAAAGAAAGAGTATCAAAAACGTGGGGGACCTGATTATGTATTGGATTCAAAGCTTACGCTCAAAGATTTCACTCGAATGTTTATTCAGATGATCCTGTTTCATAATAATTTTCATTACATGGAGCATTATCCCCTAGATAAGGCCCTTGCAACTGATCAAATACGTCCAGTACCAAGAGACATTTGGAACTGGGGGATTGCTCATGATCATTTCTTAAAAGAAGTTCCAATTGACATTGTTCGGTTGAATGTTTTAGAAGAAGCAAAAGTGAAAGCAAGCCGTCAAGGAATTTATTTTCAAAAAATGTATTTTGGCTGCGAAGAGTTGGAACAACAGGGCTGGTTTATTAAGGGGAAATCTATTGAGACTGCAATTGCATTTGATCGGAGATGTATGGATCAAATTTATGTGAAAACTGATAGTGGTAGAGGTTTCATAGAGTGCCGATTACTTGAAAAATCATCGAGATATCGTGGTTTAAGCTTTGAAGAAATAAAGGAAATCCAGCATCAAGAGGCCATAGAACGGAAACTCTATTTATCAACAGAACTTCAGGAAGAGGTAACATTGCATGCTAAGTTAGGGGCAATTGAACAAGAAGCCATTCATCGATCTGAACAATTGGGTAATCGTACCGTTTCTAAAGCTCAGCAGAAAGCAGATATTAGAACAAATAGAAAAATTGATAGAGATAAGCTCAGGAAAGAACAACATTTTAAACTGAGAAGTGAGCATGTTGACACCCTTGAAATAATTCATGAGGACATCAGTGAGGAACAAAGTGAAAGCGAACAAAAAGTTTATTCCAAGCTCGCATTTCTAGCAAATATTAATTAGGGAGGGGAACAAGGTGTTTATGAAAAACGAGAACAAACATTTTGTATTTAGTCCCAGTTTGAGAGGTCGTTGCGTTAAAGCGAATTATATTCCTCAAGAAATAGATGGGTATCAAGATAATCCCTTTATTGAAGCACTTCCTCCTATTTTTGAAGAGGAATATGTCGCTAGCCGGATTAGTAGGAAACCTAGTCATTCAGATGACCAAAGGAGTTTGGGAAAACAAACACGCTTACATATGATTCAACAGATAAGTGACTACGTAGAAACCTTACCTATTCATTTAACCCTTGAGCAGCGTATCTCCCGTTTGATTCGTCATGGATATAAGTCAAGAAACCCATATTCCCCTGAATATGCAAGGCAATTTCACGTTGGATTTAATGTAATACTGGAAGGGGGAGTGAATGAAGAAGGTGCAAACTTGGCAGGAATACGATCAACAGCTTCGGGATTTGCAATGTTGGGAGTAAGCGGTCAAGGGAAGACAACCTCAATTGAGAGCACCTTGCTGCTATATCCACAAGTTATTGAACATGTAACTTATAAAGGGAAGCCTTTCATTCAAACACAGTTAGTCTGGCTAAAGCTGAATTGTCCGTTTGATGGATCATTAAAAGGATTGTGTATTAACTTTCTACAAGCCGTTGATGCTAGACTCGGTACAGGATATTTTCGGAAATTCGTTTCAAGAGGTGCAACCGTTGATATTTTAATACCAATAATGGCGCAAGTAGCAACGCTGCATGGGTTAGGCGTTCTTGTGATTGATGAGATCCAAAACCTCAGCACAATGAAAAGCGGTGGTGCTGAAAGAATGCTTAATTATTTTACACAATTAATTAATACCATTGGTGTACCTGTTATTACGGTTGGAACCTACAAAGCAGTAAAGCTATTGTCAGGTTCATTTAGTCAGGCAAGAAGAAGTACTGGGCAAGGTGATCTTCTCATCGACCGATTAGCACAAGGGGAAGAGTGGAATTACTTTATTGAACGACTTTGGAAGCTTCAATGGACCTCGGTTAATAACAAACTGACAGATTCTTTAAAAGAAACAATATATGAATTATCACAGGGGATTATTGATATTGCTGTAAAACTCTATATGCTCGCACAATGGGAAGCTATTGAAGGGAATGAGAAAATCACATCAAGTTTGTTAAAAGCTGTTGCGAAGAAACATATGAAGCTTGTATTGCCGATCCTAAGTTTATTGAAACAGAATAATCCTGACTTGTTGACTCAGGTAGATGATTTATATCCCCGATGGGATGCGTTAGATACATACCTTCGAAATGCTAATGAAAAAGTAACCCTGCATGGAGAGATCAGAAGTCATATTCACAGAGCGGAAAATGTAGAACAGGAGCAAGACAAATATATTCAACTCGTTAAAACAGCCTTGGATTTCGGCGCTGGTTCCGAGAAGGCTGAAAAGATCGCAGAGTATGTGATCCGAGATAATGATAGTGAAAAAGACCTTATTGCTTTACGAACTGAAGTAGTTAATATTGTGATGTCTAATATTGAGGTAGACGATATCAGGATTCCTTCTCAACGTAAAGAAAAAGCGAAAGCTACCCGTACTAAAAAACCAAAAGAAAAATTCATGGAACCTGAAGACCTAAGGCATGCATTAAAAGGAGCTTCAGATAGCGAATCTATTTATAATAAGCTTGCTGACTCAGGTAGCGTTCCAAAGGATGAAGAACTTATAGAGTTAATTTTTTGAAGTCTACCCAAGCAGTTTCATAAAGGAGTTGAGTTTATTGATAGCGATATTTCCTTCCTTATATCCAGATGAAGTTTTGTACAGTGGTATAGCAAGATATCATCAGAGAACAGCCAGTAAAAGCTTTAGAGAGACCATAACGGACCTGTTTGATGATAATGTGGTGTGCAGCACGATAGATTTGCCGAGTCATTTAGAAAAACTCTCTAAAAATCTGGCTGCGGATATTGATGCAGAATATCTTATAAATTCTCACACATTGCTGCCGTATTATGCTCCATTTTTAACAAAGGAACGGTATGACAGGGTACGTTCCTTTATGAAACACGGTGCTCACTCGGGGGAGGCTCATGCAATTGTGGGTCTGCTGGCCTCGAGAGTTCAAAGCCCCTCATACTTAAAATACTGCCATGAGTGTTTTAAGGCGGACAATGGGAAGTATGGTGAACCATATTGGCATCGAGTCCATCAATTACCCGGTGTTCTCATTTGCCCGCACCACGGTAATTATCTGACGGAGAGTACTGTTAAATTTAATACAAATGATCATAAGCAAGAGTTTATAGTACTATCGTCATTCTCCTCTCGATTACCTATCATTAATAATTATAGTGAGAGGGATCAAGTGCATCTGCTTTATTTTGCAAAGCAGTCTTATGAATTGCTGGGATCTAGTCTTCAACCTATCAATCATGAATTCTTTAGAGAACATTACCTGTGTAGAATGCAATCCAGGGGGCTTGTGACTGCAGCCGATAATTATCGTATGAGGCATATCGTCTCAGATTTTAAAAAGATGTATTCAGATGACTTATTGGCTTTATCTGGAGATGACTTTGCTAGTACCGGCCAATTTACATGGTTACATCGTTTATTGAGGAAATTTGACAGTTGTCATCCACTTAGGCAATTATTTGTGCTGCGCTTTTTAGGAGATGATGTGAAGATTCTAATGCAAGAAGCACAGGATGAGTTGTCTGTCTCGGCGAGTGGAAAGAAAAATATTAAGTCGGATTTAGTTACAATACTTTCGGCTCCTCGCCACAGTAAGGAATTAGACTCCCGTCGTAAACAAATGCTTCAAACAATTTCATTATCTGAAGGGTGTAATAGGAAAGAAATTAGGTCTCAAAATATGAAAGATTATGCATGGTTATATCGGCATGATAGAAATTGGCTATTTGATAAATTACCAAAAGTTGAAAAGCCCAACAAATTGTTGTTTGTTAATCGAGTTAATTGGGAGCAGAGAGACAGCGAATTGGCGAAATTAGTAGCTGATGCAATTAATCATCTACTGGATGAGAATAAGCCAACACGAATAAGTTACTCAGCAGTAGGAAGGCATATTAATCGTAGAAATTTAATCGATAAGCACTTAGAAAAACTACCTCGAACAAAAGCGCTTATAGAGCAGCATATTGAAACAACTGAGCAATATCAAATTCGTCGACTTGAGTGGGCTTTTAGACAGATGTTGATGGAAGAAGGCAGTATTATGGGATGGAAATTGTTGAAGAAAGCGAGAATTCCGGACAAGGTATCTGAAGCAGTTCTTCGTAAACTAAGAGAACTATTGGTTGGTTATGATGACTTATATGTAATCAGATTAGAGCGGAGGTTGTTGAAGAACGATGGAACTGCAGAGCAATATCAACGAGGCATTCTTTCCAGCAGTGTATCCTAGCAATGAAGCCGCTCCCAACAGAAGAGTTCCGAATAAAGCTTATGGAGGAAGAAGGGCGTTTATTGGAGTGAGTGTTATAAAGAAAGCAGTGAACCCTGATAAGATCTCAGCAGTAGTGTTGAAAAGATTACAGGATCTAAAAAGTCAAGGTGATTTATTTATCTTTAAGTTGGAAAATAGACACTCTAAGGAAGAGAGGGAGCTAAATGTTGGCTTTTTTTCCTCAGCCGTATGAGGATGAAGATCTCCGCAGTATTATTTACAGATATCATAAAAGATCAGGAAACCGGCAATTTGCTCATACCATATTAGAACTGTTTAATCGGAAAAGTCATAAAAATGTTCATATACCAAATAATTTTTCATTCTTGCAGGAACGATTACCAGCGACTTTAGATCTGCTCAAAGATCATACTCTGCTTAACTATGTAACTCCCTTTTTAAATACAGAGCAACTCAAATATAATTCAATTCACGGGATACTCAGAGGTAAGAAAATACTGTCCGAAAAGATACGGTATTGTCCCATTTGCTTACAGAATGATTATGATTCTCTTGGAGAATGCTTCGTTCATAAAACTCATCAAATTGAGTTTTTAAAAGTATGTCACAAGCATGGGACAGCGCTCATTAGTCAGTGTCCTGAATGTAGTATAGATCTAGCTCTTCTAAACAAATACAGTTTACTTGCCTCTCCTTCTTGCCCTAATGGTCATGACTTAAAAGAAACCCATAGCCCACTGCCATCACCACTTGAAAAGCAGTTGTATCATGCATTAGAACAATTTGAACATTATGCAAAAGAGTTAGATCGCTCAGAATTTTTGAAGAGACTTAATTTGTGGTTAGGGGAGAAAGGTTATTATTCTTTCTCGGGAGGAGTGTTATTTCGAAGAAAACTATCACAGGATATAGTTGAAAAGTATGATCCATATGAACTGAAGAAACTAAGGCTACTTCCGTCATACATAATGTCAGGTACTACGATGCATAGAATGATAAATTCAAAAGAAAAGGGGAGCATAAATGTTATATATTATTTACTTTTGATTATATTTTTAGCGGGTTCAGTTAAATCTTTTTTTGAAAACCACCCAATATTTGCTCTCCCTATACCTTTTGGTAACGGTCCCTGGCCTTGTTTAAATAGAATATGTCCTTTTTATAAATCAAATAACATACGTTATTCCACACGTAGTAATGATAGAGGATTACGAATTATTTGTGAGTTTAAATGCAAACATTGCGGTAGTTTTTATAAGAGGACATGGTATTGGCCCTTGAGGGAAGAAAAAAGTGGGAGATACTTTGTAAAAAAAGGTGAAGACTTTTTTGATGAAATCGTAACGCTTTATAAGCAAGGGGAATCCATCAAGAGTATAGCCACTCGACTCAAAACTCATTACGCTACTGTGAAAAAGTATTTGGCAAAAAATGAAGGTATAAAAATCATAGATAACTTGGAAGACAAATTAAGTCTAGCTGAAATTTATAATTCTTACACTCAGGTTAGTTGCAGCAAAGAGGAAGGTGACAAATTACTTGATTATCGACAAAAATTGAAAGATACTTTAGTTGATATGATTGATCCAAAGAGAAGTAAATTAAGGAAAAAAGTGCCGACGGTTTACGATTGGTTGTTAAAGAACGATCGTAAATGGATGGAGAGCGTATTGCCTGTATCAAAACAAAATATAGAAAAAATAAATTGGGAACAAGTTGATAAAGAGATTAGTTTGAAGATTGAGGAATGTGCAAATAGATTATATAATTCTCCCCCGCCTTATAGGATAACCCCGTCAACAGTTTTACAAAGTCTATCCGTTATACACAGAAATCGTATTCGAAGAGAGCCAAATAAACTTCCAGAGAGTATTAGTAAACTTAAAAATTACAACGAAGATACCGAAAAATTTCAAATTAGATATTTACCGATTGCGGTAAGCAGAATAAAAGAACGTGGGTTAACAGTGAACTTTCGAATACTCAAAAATAGGTTTCCAACGATATATAAAAACGTCACGGAAAACCAGCGAGAATTAATCTCTGTCTTAATTCATGATAATTTCATGCTTTGATGTTTAGAGCCACAAACGATCAATGTTTGTGGCATTTTTAATCGGAGCAAAAACAGCCTTTCTTGTATTTGTTTAAAAAGCCTTATGAAATAAGTAGGATATTCTTGGAAAACGTCGAATTTATACAGATATGACATAGTTCGATATACATATCGCATTAGTTCAGGGTGAGGTCCAGATGGATAAGATTTATGAGTTAATTGAATACGGATATGAATGTGAATACCTGGATTTCAAAGAAAAGCAATACTCTAAAGAAAAAAATGTGGATTTGATTGCGGACATTATGGCTATGGCCAATTCCCGTCATGAAGGAGATAAATTCATCATCGTTGGGGTAAAGGACCGACCGGAAGGAAAAGAAATAAAGGGAATTGACCCGGAAGAGTTTGTAGATTCGTCCAATTACATTCAAGTAATCCTAAGTAACATTGAACCTGATATACACTTTGATTATTTTAAATATGAATACAAAGGTTCCGTGTTAGGTGTCTTTAGAATTTATAATACAGATAATAAACCATATATGCTGAAAAAGAAGTATGAGCGGCTGAATGAAGGGTACTGCTTGGTCCGTAAAGGCAGCGTCAATGCTTTAGCGAAACGCAGTGACTTTGATTATATGTATTTGAATAAAGGTCAATTCGAGATAAGATTTCTGGAAGAAACTTTACATGCCGTACATGATGTGGATGGCTGTGCGTCTATCGAGGTTGCGTTATCTAATACAACAGAGCTACCAATTACAATTATTGCAGGAGAGTTATTTATACATGATAAGCATGGGGAAAAGACAACTAACCATCCTGTATATGGTCTGGATCGATTTGTCGGTGCTGATTTTAATTTAGCCTTAACTCCAAAGTCAGAAGTAGTAGGACGTCTATTTGTTGGTTTTAGTTCATCCCATCCACTAAGACTTAATATTGATGAAGACGGATTATGCGAAGATGAATATGACTTTGAACTACTGCTTTTGGATGCGCGGCAGAAGAAATATTCCGCAGTAATACGCCAGGGTAGGGTGTTTGCTGATGGTGATTTCCTTTGGAAAGTGAAAAAGCAGAAGGGGATTCCGCATAAGTTTCGAACGCATAGATGAAACAAATTAATTTTTGAGTAGGTGGTTACTAGTGGAGAACGAACTTGTTAGATATTCAAGAGCCGGTGACGTTTTTCATTACCGATGGGCCGCTCGGCGTTGTTTACGTTTAATTTCTCCCAAATCTCGAATCAGACATATTGTGATTGAGGGTTCTAGGGAAAGTAAACTGGCTGGAGAATATGTGATTGACGTTGCGGAGTATTTCGATTCCTTAAGTGAAGGATTTCAAGATGTTGCTTATTATCAGTTGAAGCATACCACTGTACATAAAAATAATCCATTTAACCTTAGTGGTCTTAAGGAAACATTTGAGGGCTTTTCAGCACGATATAAAGAACTCATAAGCGAAAAAAAAACTCCAATTGATAAAATTACTTTTACTATTGTCACAAATAGGCCTATTAATCAAAACCTTAAAGATAATGTGGAGAAATTATCTTCAGGTGAGCAGATCAATTCACAGTATAGCAATACACTTTCAAAATATACACAGTTATTTGATGAAGATTTAAGAAAGTTTTGTGCGACTCTTAGATTCGCGGACGGAGAAGGGGACTATAATTCTCAGAAGCATCAACTCCATTTGGAGATTTCGCAATTGATTGCAGGAAGTATTGAAAACCCTGAGATTGAAAGTATAACAGGATTAATTCGTGACAAGGCTTTGCCTGATTCAAATGGAGTAATAATTCGTGAAGAAATTCTTGAAAAGTTTAAGGTGACCTCGGAAAGAGATCTTTTTCCTGCTCTTCCTGAGTTTGAAGAACTTGAAAAAGTCCTACGAAGAGAGCAACATGATCTTTTGCTGAAAACTATTTTAGATGCAACAGATCCGTTAATTATCCATGCTTCTGGAGGGGTTGGAAAAACGGTATTTGCCCGTCAATTGGTTCAATCGTTACCTGTTGGATCATATGGTGTTGTTTATGATTGCTTTGGCGGGGGGCGATATCGAAATCGAAGCGAAGTGCGACATCACCATCGACAAGCTTTTGTTCAGATTGTTAATGAGTTAGCGACACAAGGCTTTTGCGACCCACTACTGGTCACTTCCAGCGCTTCAGAAACAGACATAATAAGAAAGTTCCTCGACAGAGTTGAAACGGCAGTTATTACCCTGAGGAAATCACACAATGATGCTATCCTTGTACTACTGATTGATGCAGCGGATAATGCAGAAATGGCTGCAATGGAGTTCAATAACAATTGCTTTGTTCACGAACTTCTTCGCGAGCGTTCAATCGAAGGCGTTAGAATCGTTGCCCTTTGTAGAACGGAGCGAATTAATATACTCCAACCGACAAGCAACATTAAGCAGATTCAGTTGAATTCATTTTCAGAGGAAGAGTCTTTTTATCATATACGATCACGCTATCCACAAGCATCTAGGGAAGATGGAATAGAGTTTCATAGGCTGACTAATGGGAATCCACGAGTCCAGTCAAATGCTTTAAGTTTTAAAGATACTATTGTTGAAATGTTTGACACACTAGGTACTATCGGAACCACTGTTGATGAACAAATAAAAGGACAGTTAGTTTCTGCTGTAGCCTCGATAAGGGATAAACTTCATGATAATTTCAGGCAACAAATTGACTTGATTTGTATTGGTCTGGCCACTTTACCTCCCTTTATTCCATTGCAAGTTCTTTCCAAGGCCGCAGATGTTGAAGAGTCAACAATAAGGAGTTTTGTTTCCGATTTGGGAAGGCCTTTATGGCTCTCAGATAATTCCGTACAGTTCAGAGATGAGCCTACAGAAACTTGGTTTAGGCAAAGTTATGCAGCATCAAAAGAACAAATACAATTTTTTATTGATCAAATCATATCATTAGCGCATGAGTATTCATATGTGGCCTCTGCTTTGCCATCTCTTTTATTACAAGCTGGGAAGTACTCTGAACTTGTAGAATTAGCGCTATCTGATAAATATCTTCCGAATAATCCGATTGATGAGCGAAACGTTCGAGTGTATCGTCTTCAATTTGCATTCAAAGCTTCTTTAAAACAAGAGAGCTACGCCGAAGGAATAAAGTTAGCACTACGTGCAGGTGAAGAAGTAGCAGGAGATAAACGGCAGCTTGAACTTCTTGAGAATAATATTGATTTGATCGCACCATTACAAGATGAACAACGTGTTCAAGAGTTTGCTTTTCGCCGTTTGTTTAGAGGTTCTTGGAAAGGATCAGATAATGTTTACTCAGCTGCATTATTATCTACAGTGCATAAATTTAAGGGTGAAGCGAGGAGCTTCCTTAGAGCTGCTCATAACTGGCTAAATTTATACTTCCAGGAAAGAGATCGGAAACAAGAAACGGAAAATTCATTTTATAATGAGAAACTAAAAGATGAGGATATTGTAGAACTCACATATGCACACCTTAAGTTATTTGGAGTAGAAAAGGCATTTGAATACTTGAGTACTTGGCGACCAAGTCAAGTTGTATACAAAGTTTCTAGGAAGTTGTTTAAACGACTTCTGGATTTTGGTGAACTGTCTACAGCAACGCAGATTGCAAAACTTGGTTCACGCAACCAGTATATAATAATTGCTTTCGTACATGAATTTCTAGAAATTGGACATACCCCAAATGCAAATATTCTAAATATTTGCCTTGATTTACTCACTATTAAACGTGCTAGAATCTCGAAACCCCAAAATACGTATCAAGATACAACTCTTTTATCACTAATTTCATTTGCTGAATCGTGTGCGGCAAACAATTTACCTAAAGAGAAAATTATTAGGGTATTAAATTATTATTTTCCTAAATATGCTTCAAGGTCAATTTCAAGCCATTTCGAAAATAAGAATCACGGGGTTTTTCTACGTGTTGTAGCATTGAAAAAATTCCTCCTGTCTGATTTTGAGTTTAATATGGATGAATTAATTCCTAAAGAACTTTTACAGGAAAAAAAATATAAAGATGAACAAGAGATAAAAGAAATTAAAGAAGTCATTGGTGGTCTATTGCCATGGTATTTCGTTAGGATAAGGTCTTTAGTAGGAGATATTAATGATTTTAAAAATGAAGTAGAGGAAGCGGATAAACGTTCCAGATCAGCAAGATCTGGTCGGTATAGAGATTATGATAGTATACCAACGGAAATAACAAGAATATGTTCTGATATTCTATTGTTTCATGAATTTACACAGGGTATGACAGTCAAGAGTTTTTATGAAAATTATATACTAAAAGCAAAAAATCTCTACCTTCCTGATTACCTAAAATTAGTCCGTGCGGCTTTTCGTTTAAGTCATTTATCCGAAATCATGAGAGATTGTGAGCAGTATGCTTACGATGCAATATGTTCTGCTACAGATATCGGTCCAGAGGAAAAGGCTAGTTGTTATATTGATCTTGCGCGATCAGTAATTAATATAGATCAAGATGATGCTGCTGTTTACTTTAATTTTGCAATTGACGCTGTATCAAAATTTGGAGATGAGATTGTAGATAGATGGGAAGCTGTTATTGCTCTTGCAAATCGGCGAGAAATTAATGAATTTGTTCCAAATGAATTAGCATATAGGTTTATTCGTTGTGCAGAACTAATAGGCGAAAATGTAGTTCGAGAAAAGTATTGGGATAGAGAGGGAGCACTTAAAACCTGTGCTAGATTATCTCCAGCAACAGCTTTGGCTGCATTAAGTAGGTGGCGTGACCGGGAGGTTGGAAATTTTAATCATCAATTAGTCGCATTGGCTGAGCAAGTAGTAAACAGTGGCTACGTGGCACCGACGGTTGCATGGTCACTGTCTGCCTTTATGACGGAATATGAAATAGCTGATTTATCGTTATTGTGTATAGACAAGGAATTGATTGATGATCATCGGAAATTTATTTTTGATTCGGCCATTAAAGAACTTAGGTTAAATGGATTTGAGAGTAAGGTTTGGGAAAGGGTGAATGAGGCGGCAACAAAGTATTCTTTACAAAGTGATCAATTGGATGAAGTCACCACTTTTTTTCGTAACAATGGCTTAAGAGAAGTTGACATAATTCACCAAGATTACACTACTTCGTTTCAAACTGAGACCGGCGAAAAAGTAATCGATTGGAACGAACTACTGCATGATTTGGACTTAGTTTCATCTAATGGCCTAAGGCAAGCGCTTATACGCTACGATGAAATTCCTCCAACCCTCCGAAATAGAGAGTCGTTGTGGAGAGAAGTTTATAATCGTGTTTCAGATAATGAAGCTAAGAAATTTTTGTACGAACTGATAAAAGTTGATGAAGCGGATTTTTATGATATATTGAATGCGTTTTTGTTGATACCGGACGAATGGCATCGCAAAGTGAGTATGAAATTAGAGTGGCCAAAAATAATGAAATTAGTTGGGAGACGGTTTGCTTCCAAGTTTCTAGATAGGGGAACCATATCATATTTCACTGGAAGATTACATGCTGGAGCAGACAATATACCTCATATTCAAAAGGGAATAATCGAAGGATTAGCAACTTATGGAGATTTAGTTAATGCCACAAGCTTTTTCGGGTTTGTAGGTGTTGCCTCGGAATATGTCTCTACACAAGAAGCAACAACTTTACTTGAGTTCGCTTTATCCAGATTCGAGGTACATATCGATCCTGAGTATGCTGATGGGCCGTGGTCTGATTTGCTATTGCCGCCGATTAACATGGATAGTGCTTTCACAGGTTTTATTTGGTCTGCTTTAGGCTCTTCCAGAACATCAACCCGTTGGAATGCCGCCCACTGTGTTCGAAGACTTGCAGATGCTCAATGCAGCGTTGAAATCGATGCTTTGATAAATTGGATGGAGAGAGATACAGTTGATGCATTTGGAGCCAATAAATTTCCCTTCTACAACTTACATGCAAGATTATATTTATTGATTTCACTTGCACGAGTATCTAAAAATCATCCCCACATTTTACAACGTCATAGTGCAGTATTCTTTAAGCATGCCTTACAAATTTCTCCGCATATTCTTATTCAAAAATATGCATCTGATATTGCACTCAATATCGAGTTGGCTTATTCGGGAACTTATTCAAAAGTAGTTGTTGAAGCACTTCAAGAAGTGGGGAAAAGTCAATTTGATCAAATTGAAACAGAAAATCGTTGGGAAACAAGAGATAGTTATTGGCATGCTAACGAGGAGATTGATACAAGTTTAAATTTTCATCATGGGTACGATTTTGATAGCCATTGGTTTGAACCATTAGGGAGGGTATTTGGTATTTCCAGTGAGCAAGTGGAGGATCTTGTTACGGATGTTTTGATTAATGAATGGAATATAGAACATAATGGTGGATATAAAAATGACCCGCGCCATTCCTTGTGGAGATCCTCAAGTGTCCAACAAGATATGTATCATCACCATGGAGGATACCCTCGTATAGAAGATTATAATTTTTATCTTTCATATCATGCCATGCTTGTTGTGGCTTCAAAATTGCTGGAGAAAATGCCTGTTGTCCACAGCTCAGATTGGTATGAGGATGAGTGGTATGAATGGTTACACCGACACTTATTGACTCGTAGTGATGGTTATTGGTTATACGACCGTAGAGATCCGATTCCATTGTATAGACGGAATTGGATTTATGAGATTAAAAATCTCGAATGGCGTGATCAGATAACAAATGATGATTTCCTTGACGGAATTATTGATGAACGCGACGGGGAAATATGGCTAAATGTTTTTGGTTCATGGGATGATGGTGATATCGCGAGATCAGAGAGTTTTTATATTACAAGCTCCCTGGTATCAATACCGACTGCTCAATCACTTTTAAATGCATTAAGTACATGTCCTAATTCTCATGACTTTAAATTACCTGAATATGAAGAAGAACGAATGGAAATAGAAATGGAGCCCCTTGTGCTAAAAGGTTGGGTATATCAAGAAGAAATATCACAACGTCGAGATGAGTTTGACCCGCACTCGGCAAAAGTTGATTATCCGCCCTATAGTATAGGCGGTTCTATAGTGGAGCAGATGAAGTTATCTTCCGATTTAGAGAAACGAGAATGGAAACTACCGCAAGAGGAAAACGCATCAGTTGTCTGTGAAATATGGGCTCCAATGTACGACGATCATGAAGATGATCTGGTTCGACATGGAAATCGCCTTACTGCTTCACTCTCTTTTTTGAAGAAATTGTGTTTAGAGTATCAATGTGACCTCATAATTGAAGTTCAAATTAGAAGAAGTTTTAGACAGAAATCGCACATGAGAGGAGGAGAGTCGGATGAGTATAAACCGCCGTTTAACAAGATACTTATCTTCTCAGCCGATGGAAGACTCAGAGATACAGAAACGTACTATGAACTTAGGAAAAGCGCTAGTCAAGGAGCTTAAATTGGATCCAGGTGTGGATACCCTTGCTCGTTGGATGGCACATTATATTGCGGAACAAATTGAAATCGCTGAACAAAGTGCTGGAATTGAAAAAAAAGAGGCAGAAGAGCGTTGTTCTGAAACAATCCTAAAATTATGGAATCATAGATCAGCTCTACCAGGGGAAACAAGGCCGTTCGTAAAATTTGAGCCGATACTTCGAACTCTGAAAAGCCTTGATCCAGAAAATGAGCGAAACTTTTTCTTTGGAAATCGAGATAACGCATCTGAAAGTGTCCCGGATGAGATTAAGAAGTGGCTAGATGTAGCTAAGGGAATTGACGAGGCTGTACGTATATGGCTGAAATATGTATTCAAACAAGCTGCGCTGGCTGCTACAGACGAATCTACAATCGAATGGCTGGAAAACGCAGCTGCACTTCAGGAGGAGGATCATTTTCCTGTAATATTTCGAGATTTGCATAGTGATACCGAGATTTGGGAAGATGGCGAGGAGGCAAAGGACATAGAACGTAGACGGATATCTTCTAATATTAGTAAGCTTGAAGCCTTTGCTGAACTTAATCAAATTTTGCTCGCTGACTATAAGAGAAAATTGGAAGAAGCATAAGTGAAGAAATTCAGTAATGGCAAGGTTACATTCGATGATCTTGATATAATTGAACCGCTTGCAGAAATTGTGAATCGGATTGAGTTTAGGATATTTGGAGGGAATAGAATGTATTTCTATGGATTGGATATTTCGAAAAAGGGATCATCTCTGCTTTTATGAGCAGCTGGTTCTGCTAATACAATTATTAAAGGTGGTTTAACATGGGAGAGTTTCGATTAGTTAATTTTAGTTCGGAGATTTTATATGGTAATGATGTTAGCGTGGATTTTATCAATTCCAATAAGGAGTTCGATGATAATCTTTTAAGTACTTTAATCATAGGACCGAACGGAACAGGGAAAAGTCGGTTATTATCGACAATATGCGAAGTGTTTAGAAGTCTTGAAAGAATAAATAATGAAATTTCTAATTCTAATAACGATTCGTTTAAGGCGGACTTCTATATGAGTTATTATTATAATGAGAAGTACTATGAGGTTGAAAAAAGAGACAACAATCATATATTTAAATGTAATAATAGAGTTATTGATCTTGTAGACTTAAAGCTACCTCGAAAAGTGCTTGCCGTTTCTTTTATGGTGAATGATAAGTTCCTTTACAATAAAAATGAATTTGATGATAACAAAATGTATGAATATTTAGGTGTCAGACACACGTCAAATGCAACTTTTGTAAATACAGTTGTTAGAAGAATCATCGACAATCTTATTGAATTATCAGTAAATGATGAATTCATAATAAATTTAAAGTCAATATTAGAATTTTTGAAGCTAGATAATAAAATTAGGATTTACTTCGAGGCTGGTAAAAGAAAGAGAAAAGTATTTGATAAAAAAATTAGTGAAAAAGAAATAGAGAGTTTATTAGAAAAAATAAGTATGAGATCTGATTATAGATCAGATGGGCTAAAAAAATATTCCCCAGACGATGTTTTTGAAATAGTTGAATTCTTAAATAACCGTGTCCTTAAATCCGTTAATATAAATAGAGCAAACGAAGGTTCTTCGTTGTATTATGATATTGATTTAGATAATCCAACAAATAATATCACAATACATAAAGATTATGACATTTTAAATAAACTAATTAAATTAGGATATATTCAATATCCAACTTTACATATTGGAAGAGAAAGCTCATTTGACTTTGAGTTAGCAAGTTCAGGTGAAAAACAATTTTTATTTACAATGATAAATATTTTATCTAAGATCGAACATGATTCGATTGTACTAATAGATGAACCAGAAATAAGTTTGCATCCTAACTGGCAAATAAATTATATTAACTATCTTAAGAATATATTTTCTAAATATAAGTCGTGTCATTTTATTATAGCAACACATTCACATTTTATGGTTTCTGACCTTGAACCGAGTTCATCATCTATAGTTTCCTTGAAAATGCAAAACAATTTTGTTAAAGCCCGATTACACGATGAGGATACCTTTGGTTGGTCCGTAGATGATATTTTGTATAACATCTTTGATGTATATACTACACGAAATCTTTACATAGCTCGTGAGATTGATTCTTTTCTTGCTAAAATCAGTAAAGGTGTGGAAAATAAAGTGCTCAAAAAAGAATTAAATAAGCTTATAGAGATCCGCAGACACTTAAAAGAAAATGATCCCTTAAAAAATGTATTAAATATGATAATAAGTAGAGTTGATGGAAATGACTAACCCATATCCTTTTACCCAAGTTGAACAGGATTTAGTAAGAAATAATTTCGATTTTATTGATTCTAAGTTGTGGTCAAAAACAATATTTACTGATCTACAAAGAAAAATAAGACGATACCTATTAATTTTAAATAATAAGAAATGTTTCTATTGTAAAACGGAACTAGTATCAGGAACGAATACAATACCAATTGAGCATATCGTTGATAAAGGAAAACATCCGTTATTTACATTTGAACCACATAACCTTACCATTTCATGTAACTTGTGTAATTCGGGAAAGGGGACAACTGAAATATTATGTAACCCAAACATTACGGTTTATCCTTATGATGATAAAGATGCGTTTAAAATTATTCATGCATATTATGATACGTATGAATCACATATACGTATAGATGGTAACTTTTTACATGTAGGGCTGTCTGAAAAAGGCCATAATACTATCGAAATTTGTAAGTTATTTCGGAGTAAGCTAGCCGAAGAAAAGTTACAAAATTATAGATTGAGTATAAGTAAAGAAAGTGAATTACTAATGGAAAAATTAACTCTAACGAATGACCCAAATGAAATATCCAGAATTATAGACTTGGTTTCAAATATTTTAGATAGACTTACTGTTAACGATGATACAACTAGGTTATTTGCATTAATGCAGCAAGAAGAAAATATATTACTAAATGTAGAGAAGATTAGATCTAAAAGAGTGATTGCTCAAATTATCGATAACATTTCAGATGTACAATTATCATACTTTGAAATGTTCATTAGAAAAATAGATTTAATGAAATTGATAAAAAAACTCATTTCTGATCGTACTATTAAAACAATATTAGATGTTTTTATTTTACAAGATGGAATTACTAATATAACTCATTCTCATCGATTTAATAAAATTCGAACTATTATCGAAAACAATGTTAATAATAGTGAACATGATGAGTTATTTTTGCAAATTAAAAACAGATACTTTTATGAGAAACATGAAATCGAAACTGAAATAGCAAATTCCCGCGATATATTAATTAATTTGTATGAGGTTGAAAAAATGCTGAGTTTAATATTTAAGATTCGTCAAAACACGTCTATTAAACTCTTGGACATTACTGATCATCAAAAAGCCCGAATTATTCCAATAATAGATAGGGTTTTAAATCAAAGCGTATCGGAATCGGAAAAATCTTTTGCAATTTTAATTAGAAAAATTTTTATAATTAGAGATATGATGATTAGATTTAGTTCTCAAAATTTACTCGAATATAGAGATGTTGTGGTGAAATTAATTTCATAGTTCATCAAGTAATACTTACTACTACTACTACTATTCAATACGGATAGATGCACTTAAATAGATAATTAATACCATTAAATCCGAATCATAATAAGGTTGAATCCATAGGGAAATAACATAAACTAAGTTTGGTTTCTAACTTTCTTTATATGGTAATTTCTAGTGGTTCCATACTTTCTTTTTTTCGTGTTTATCACGTGCCGCGGCAAACCCAGTAAAATCAACGAAATTAGTTCCACACTTTTTTATCACCTGACATAAAATTGTTTAGTGACATTAAAGTTCTTGACAATATAGTTGTTACCTTTGCAATATAGTTTTTGATTTACCATTATTGTTTAGGATTAGTTGTTAAAAAGAGCTCCAAGTGAAATAAGTCCCGATGATGCTTTGATATCATCGGGACTTTCTTTATATTTAGAGGAGGTTGTCAGAATGTCTACGATTGGAGAAAGGATTAAACGGATAAGAATAGGTACATGAGCATAATGACAACAAACTCCGAGAAGTGATAAATACCATAAATCGTTCCTCGCTTATGGCTTAACACAACAACAATATTCCGGACGACCCCTCATTTATTCATCCCCATAGTGCGGGTACCTTTGGGCTACCGAAAATTTCACTCCACAATCATAGCCTCTTGTTGCGGCCAACACTACCCTATTTATAGGAGTTCTAAAAAAATTACAAAAAAACCTAAAACCAATAGCATTACCAAATCCGGCTTCCTCTTTTACACTTAGACTTTGTAAGCACTTACAATTTATCGAGGAAAAGGAGGAATTACAAATGAAGAAGACCATAAAGCGTATCGCGCTTGCGATCGATTCGTTATTCGAAAATTTCGCATTGGTTGCTATCGCTTCCATGGCGATCATCGTCGCGATTCAAGTCATCACGAGAAAATTGTTCAATTTCGTGTTCTTCTGGTCAGAGGAAATAACTCTCCTCCTGATGGTTTGGTTCTCCTTCATGGGCATCGCCATCGGCTTCCGCGAGAAGCTTCACTTAGCGATGGACAGCTTTACTAACCTGTTACCGAAACGGATCAATAAGGTGCTGGATAAAGTCATCCAGGTCTGCATCTTCGCATTTGGCTTTTATTTGGTCAAGAACGGCTGGGAGTTTACCGTATTGATGAATGAATCCACCCTGCCGGCAACGAAGCTGCCGAACAGTATCATGTATCTGGTCATGCCGATTACGGGAGTCATGATTTGCGTATACACCTTCCTGCAGTTTATCGGCATTGAGACGATCCGGCATGAGCATATCGATGAGGAGGTACCGAAGACATGAATACGACGGCAGTCATTATACTAGCGGTATCCTTCTTTTTCTTGATTCTACTGCGGTTCCCTATTTCCATAACGTTAGCTGGATCGACGCTGGTCACCCTCATCTATCTGGATCTTCCGTGGGTTGTAGTCGGACAGCGCATGATTCAAGGGATTAATTCCTTCCCGCTCTTAGCTATTCCTTTCTTCATCCTCGCCGGGCAGATTATGAGCGCCGGGGGGATGGCTATTCGGCTGGTTAACTTCGCACAGCTCTTCGTCGGCGCGGTTCGAGGCGGATTGGCGCTTGTCAACTGTGTGGCGTGTATGTTCTTCGGGAACATTTCCGGATCTGCTGCCGCTGACGTCTCCTCGATCGGTTCTGTTCTTATTCCTGCTATGAAGAAGAAAGGTTACGATGCGGACTACGCCGTGGCTGTCACAACCTCCGCTTCGATCCAAGGCGTTATCTTCCCGCCCAGCCATAATCTGGTCCTGTTCTCGGTTGCAGCTGGAGGCGTATCCGTTTCCAGCCTGTTTTTGGGCGGCATTGTTCCTGGCCTGCTCCTTATGTTCACGCTCATGATCATCTCGTATACGATCGCGGTCAAACGGAATTATCCGAAGGGTGAACCTATTACATGGTCGCAAGTACCGAAGATTATTCGTGACGGTTTCTTGTCCCTAATGACGGGAGTCATTATTCTCGGCGGTATATTGAGCGGTTGGTTTACTGCTACGGAAGCCGGAGCGGTTGCTTGCGTATACGCATTTATTCTCACCTTTTTCGTATATAAAGACGTTCCGCTTCGTCATGTTAGTTTAATCTTAAAAAGGACCTTCCGCACGGTTGCCATGGTCCTGTTCCTTATTGCCGCATCCGATGCTTTCGGCTGGATCCTGGCCTATTTGCAGGTACCCGCTATGCTTACCGATCTGTTTCTGAGCGTATCGGACAATCCGTATGTGATTCTCTTGATGATCAACATACTGCTGTTGCTTATTGGATTCCCAATGGATATGGCACCCATGATCCTCATCATGACTCCTATCCTTCTTCCTGTCGCCACAGCTCTTGGAATCGATCCGATCCACTTTGGGATTATTATGATCTTAAACTGCGGTATCGGACTTATTACTCCGCCTGTCGGAACAGTATTATTTATCGGGTGCGCATTGGGTAAGGTACCGGTCAGTCAAGCAACGAAGGCTTCCTGGCCATTCTTTTTTGCGATGTGCATTGCCCTGCTGCTGGTGACTTACATTCCGCAGATATCGCTTTGGCTGCCTCATCTGGTAAACGGTACGCCATAATGATATAAATAATTGATCTAAAAAATTTACAAAAACACATAAATTTCATCACATACGAAATGGATGCGCTTTCATTTATACTTGAAACGTAAACAAATAACGAAAAATAGAGGGGAATGATCGTCAATGAAAATTAAGGCGTTTACAAGTATGATTGCGACAGTACTGGTAACGGCGACTATTCTTGCAGGCTGCGGCGCAGCAGACAAGAATACCGGCGTCAGCGAGGCGTCACCGGCACCCGAAGGCGAACAAAAGCAACCGACATACACATTCCGTCTCGCCGAATCCCATCCTGCGGATTATCCGACTACGCTTGGAGACAAGAAATTCGCGGAGCTCGTCAATCAGAAGACCAATGGGCGCATCAAGATCGAAGTATTCCCCTCCTCCCAGCTTGGTGAAGAGAAGGCCGTTATCGAGCAGGTTCAGCTGGGTGCTATCGAATTTACCCGAGTCAGTACCGGCCCGTTGGCTGAGTTCAATAAAGCTTTTGGCGTATTCAGCTTGCCGTATATCTTCGAGAACGAAGAGCATGAATGGAACTTTCTGAACGGTCCTGATGCCCAAAAGCTGCTCGAAGGGTTGAGCGATTCGAAATTCATGGGGCTTAGCTATTATGACTCCGGCGCACGAAGCTTCTATACCCGCAAGCCGGTTACGAGCATTGAGGATCTTAAAGGAATGAAGATTCGCGTTATCCAGAATAAGGTGAACATCGACCTGATGCAAGCTCTAGGAGCTAGCGCAACTCCAATGCCATACGGCGATGTATTCAATGCTCTACAAACCGGCGTTATCGACGGAGCCGAGAATAACTGGCCAAGCTTCTACACTTCCAAACACTATGAACAAGCTAAGAACTTGATCTTGGATTCCCACCAGCGCGTTCCGGAGGTGCTGATGGCGAGCAAAGTCACTTGGGATAAGCTGTCCGACGCAGATAAGCAGGCCATCAAGGAAGCAGCGATGGAATCTGTCGCTTACCAGCGCGAGCAGTGGAAGAAATTCGAGAAGGAAGCCGAAGATAAGGTCAGAGCGGCAGGCGTCACCGTTACTGACATCAGCGACCTGAAGCCTTGGCAGGAAGCGGTCAAGCCCATGATCGAAAAGTATCGTTCTGAATATAAGGAAGTTCTCGATGCCATCGAGAAAGCCAAGAACATGTAATTGTACCGACAATCGAAACATCCATAATCTGGAGGCTCACATGCCTCCCTTTTCCTTATCCGGACACAAAGAATGAAGGTAATGATTGGTTGAAGAAACTCTCGCCAACGATGCTATAATGAATGAATATCATAGCATCAGGATGCAAACAAAAGGAGAGTCGCCGGGAATGTTCTGGAGCAAGGCACGTTATTGGTTCATGCAAACTGTTTTTTTACGGAATCGTTCCCTTGTCTCAAGGCTTCTTGTCTTTTCGGCGATCCTTGTCATCATCCCGATGGTTATCGTCGGGATGATCTCTTATCAGCGATCATCCGGCGTGCTGCAGGATGAAGCCAGACAATACAGCTGGCAAATTATCGAGCAGGTGAAGTCCCATGTTGAGCATTACGTCCGAGATATTGAGATCATTGCTCTAAAGATTATCAATCATCCCGATATGGGGAAGCTTGTCAAGATGAATACCTTGGAGGAAGTCGAACACTCCCAGATTCGCCAGTCGATTATGCAGCTCCTTCAGAACTCCGCATATTCCCGCTCGGACATATCGAATATCAGCGTGTTCTTAAGCGATTTCCTGATTCTCGATCTAAGGAGCGACGACAGCATTGAGCCCCTGGCTCCATTAATGGATGAATATTGGTACAAATTAGCGCCAGCCAACGGGGAGCCCATGCTTGTCAGCCGGGTCATAAAATGGTCCGACCATACGGAACCGGTTATCTCCATTGTGAAACGTTTGGTTAGTCCCAGCACGCTTGAGCCGATTGGGATGCTCGTTATCGATATAAATTATAAGCGCTTTCAAGAAATTGCCGATCTAGTAACAATTGGGAAGACTGGCTATATGTTCGTCCTCGATTCTCAAGGGCATTACGTGTACCATCCCGTCATGTCGCAGCTCGGAAGCCAAGCACAGCTTGACGGAATGAATGAAATGCAAAAGATAGAGAACGGCTCTATCTTGTCCGCCGGCCAGGAACGGAGCTTTCTGACGTTCAGCCATTCTTCCTTTCTAGGCTGGACGCTTGTGACGGCGGTACCTTATCGTGAATTGACAGCAGGCATCGGTTATATCGGACGAACGATCATTTGGTCGATTATCGTTACCCTCGGCGTTGCTTATTGTTTCGGAATCGGGTTGGCATCCAGCATTATTAAGCCGGTCCGCCAGCTGCAGCGGTTAATGAAGCGTGTGGAAATGGGTGATTTTACAAATAAAGCTGTAGTCTCCTCCAAGGACGAGCTCGGCATGCTCACCAAGGGCTTTAATAAGATGGTGGAAAATCTGAGAGAGCTGCTGGAGCAGATTTACTTCTCCAAGCTGAAGGAGACGGAGATGACGCTGCGGCAGAAGGAAATGGAGCTAAAGATGCTGCAGGCTCAGGTCAATCCCCATTTCTTGTACAACTCGCTGGAAACGATCCGGGGTATGGCACTGGACAAGGGAATGGACGACATATCGGACATGGCTGCTTCCTTGGCCCGCTTATTGCGGTATAATCTAAGGAATCCCTCCCCCTATGTAACGCTTGGGAATGAGTTGAAGATTTGCGAGATGTATCTTCGCATTCAGAAATATCGTTTCGAGGATAGGCTGGAATATGAATTTTTGATTCCGGAACGGTTCCGTAAAGAACAAATCGCAAAATTCTCGCTCCAGCCTATTATAGAGAATTGTGTGGTGCACGGCTTCGAATCAGGCAGCGGAACGAGCCGGATTCGCATTACCGCCCATTCGGATGATTCGGCGGGGGTATGGTTTATTGTAATTGAGGATACAGGGAGCGGAATATCCGAGGAACAGTTGATGCGGATTCACAAAAACCTTCTAGACGTCGGATCGTTACACACCGGCAATCATATCGGTCTCCAGAATGTTCACCGCAGGATTGTCCATCTGTTCGGAGATTCCTACGGTACCACTATTGAAAGCGTTTTGGGCAAAGGAACGAGGGTGACCCTGCGCCTCCCCTGCGGCGATGCCGTGGTCCGGACTGACTAAGTTAAGAGGAGGTATTCCCTATGTCCAGCATATTGCTGGTAGATGATGAGCGTTGGGTACGAACCGCTTTACGAAAGGTAATCGAACGCAGCGGACATCCGTTTCAAGTCTTGAATGAGTGTTCCAACGGGCTGGAGGCGCTGGAATGGCTGGAGAACAACACCGTCCATGTTATTATGACGGATGTGAAAATGCCGGTTATGGACGGCATAACGTTGGTGAAGCAGCTCCACGAACGGAAGCAACAGACCGAAGTGGTCATGATCAGCGGGTATGACGATTTCCCGTATTTGCAGTTCGCTTTACGGGCACAGGTAGTTGATTACCTGCTCAAGCCCGTTGAAGTTGATGACATGAGCAGTTGCCTGGAGACCATACAGGGGCGCCTTGCCAAAGTCGATGCCGCTCAACCTCTTGCGGCCGCAGCGGATGAGGACGAACAAGAATCGCCGATCCGGCAAGCTGTCCGTTATATCCACTCCGTTCTACCTGGAGATATAACCCTTCAGGAGGTTGCGGCAAAGGTTCATCTGAATCCTTCTTACTTAAGCCAATTGTTCAAGCAGCAGATGAAAATCAACTTCATCGATTATGTGTTGGAGCATCGTATGGAGAAAGCGAAGCAGTTTTTGTCCCAGACGACGCTTCGCGTATCTGAAATTGCCGAACGTGTCGGGTATTCGGACCTGGCCTACTTCAGCAACGCCTACAAGAGGATAACGGGAATGACTCCGTCGGAATACAGGAAAAGCAGAACGTAGAATAGAAAGACGGCTGTACCTCTAGGAGTGATGGTCGCGGTTTGATTTTTCGTAAATAATTCAGGATTTTCCTTTATATCAAATTTACTTGAAACTGTATATCATATTGTTGCCCCCAGATGTTTTAAATAGTTTTTTAGAACAAACAAAAGAAATCCGGTAAAGAAAGTCTGGTACCAGTAAAAAAGTGTGGAACCGCCAAGTCAGTCCCGACGATGCATAGATGTCATCGGGACTTTCTTTATATTTAGAGGAGGTTATCAGAATGTCTACGATTGGAGAAGATGATGTCCGGGCCCCATGTCATACGTACATAAAAACTTCACGAGGACTCCGGGAACATTTTCCTTAGAATTAAGCGGTTTGTAAATACGAATACGTATTTTCGATCCATCTTTTCGTGGCATCCACTCCTCACTGCATTGCAGTCCCTCGATGTTTTTTCCTTCACTTGATTTTTGCAACAAGGCTTTCATAATCAATCCTTTGATTCTTATTTGATTATCGAGCATTCTGATTTTTATTTTTAAAATATAACCCTCCATTAATAACGGCCTGTACGAAAATTCGGAAACCTTCATCTCAACCGTTTCGTAGGTTGCTGAATATTGATCATTCCTTTTTTAAAGGGAGGGCTGCATGGAGCGCTGTATGACGTGTTTGAATTTCCGCTTCGTGCTCGAATAGACGTTTCAGTAATTCCTGCAACGCCGTCATCTGATGACCGTGACGTTGTCCTTCGGCAAGGGAATTTTGCATAGATTCTACGTCCTGAGCACGAACCTTACCGCCATGATGGAAGCGGTTGAATGCCTGATAATCTAGCGGCAACATGTTCCGTCCCATTTTTAGGTGTATATTTGCCGTCAAGCGCGGCCCCATGAACAAGGCTATCAACTTACCCAACAAACCATGTTGCGGGAGCGCCGCTATTTCGCCTTGGGCACGGCAGGCCAGCCGCCAAAGTTCCTTGTTCGCCACAACCGTCGAGAAGTCAGGCCAGCCCGCAATCTCACACGCTGCGTATACAGGAAAGCCAATACTGGAGAAAATGTTAAACATTGCTGGGCTTATTTGACCACAGCGCGAGACCTCACAGCGGTTGTAAATCTCGGTGAATTTCTTGGCTGCAGCTTTGTTGTTGGTCTCGACTTGGAAACCGACCCTGTTCGCAGGATGCTTGTAACAGATAATGGCCATTGCTACCTGTGCCGGATCTGTTGGTGCATGTACCGGCAAGTCGGCGTTGGCTTGGTGACTTAGCATGCCGAGAACCCCTCTTAGCAAGCGATCTTCCGAAATCTGCATGACCTTAAGGTAATACTCGCGAAGGCCAATCCCGAAACCACACATAATGACAGTAGCTTTAGAAGCGCGTACCACGTCGCCGAGTTTACGCAACATGGCTGTGCTTTCTGTCGTTCGGCTGGCATTTCCGTCAAGTGAAATGATGATAAACTGAAACTGTTTATCCGCCAGTTCAGCTGTATTCTCGATGACGCTGAAACCGGTAAAATTTTTCAGCGTAGCGTCGTCATAACAATAAAGCTGTTGAGGAGAATGGAATGTGGATTTTCGTCCTTCCCGCACGAGGAAGGTAATGTCAGTGCCGGACAAACTGAGATGGTATCCGACAGAGAGACCTACTGCCCCCGCTCCTACAATTAGGATATTGGGTTTGTTCATGTTAGTTGTCATTTTTATTCACTCTCCAAGTATTCATTGAAATAGAGTTATTCTGATTATTCCCATAATATGAACATCTGTTGATTAAATGTCACAGTGATAGTATAATCTGTTAATATCCAGAATCACAATAATCAATCCACGAGTTAATGTTATTAATTCAACATATCGACTTGAGTTTGTTTAAATAGAAGGGGAAAGAGGAGGATCGTATGGTCGGGGTAAAGAACAATAGAAGAACCAAATACACGACAGACCTCATCAAGAGGAGCTTCCTTGCTCTGTTGGAAACGAGAAAATTGCCTCAAATAACCGTCACCGAAATATGCAAACAAGCAGACATTAACCGCGGCACCTTCTATCTGCACTACAAAGATCCTTATGAATTATTTGAAGTGATGCAGAAGGAATTTAATCAAGAAATATTGGAGACGTTGCAAAAGGGTCATAATCCGTGCACGGTAGATGGATCGTTAGTCAAGCTATTGAACATCATCCAAGAGAAGAAAACGATTTATCGAATCATGATTTCGGAGACAGGAGAAAGTAACTTTTTATCAGAAGTCTTGCTTGAGGTTTATAAAGATTATCTGCAAAGAATGGGAGACGAACAAAACAAGAAGGACCTGTCTGCAATGGACTATTCTTTTACTTATATGGTTTACGGCTCTATGGCAGTCATTAATCAATGGCTGGAATCGAATGGGGAGGAAAGCCCGAGCGCTATTGCGCATATCATCTTTTCTTTAACTCATACCACTATGAACGTAAACAGGGTACAGCAACGGACGATCCCTTGATTTTGTAAAGTGTTGTTCTGAGCAATAGAAATACAATAAAGAATTGTTTTTTTTATATTATTAACGAAGAGGGCAACCAGGTATCAATTCTGGTTGCCCGTTGTCAAAGGGTGATTAATTTATGGCGGATACAATTGGCTTGAAAATAAAGAAAATCAGACGAGCTAAAAAAATATGAACCAAGTTGAGTTTTCTTTAGGCTTGGCTTCAAGGTATTGACTTTTACCTAATTTGAACGTGGTGAACCTACGACTCTGCCAATTGCCCTGACTCCCGGCGTCGTCGGCTCATGAATACCAAGGTCAATGCAATTGCCGTGAGGATAATCCCAAGCACTTGAAATCCCCTGAAGCTGAATGTACCTCCCATTACGATGCCTATCAACAATGAAGAGAGAATGGTTCCCAGGTATCTTGATGTATTAAATAGTCCGGATGCTACTCCGATTATTTCTTTTGGGGAGCTTTTGAATAATGCCGCCTGCATCCCGACATTGTTCAACCCGTTGCTAATACCGAATGCAGTTAAAGCTAAACACACACTGATAACCGGTGAGTTTTGATTCAATGTCACGATCCACATTGACCCGAATGTCATCAGGATGGCGGACACGAGCAATGCTGGCCGGGGTCCTGATTTATCGATCCATCGCCCTGCTATTGGAGAAGTCACAAGTGAGCACAAGCCTAAGCTTAGCATGAGAATCCCTGTCTGGAACTCGCTGACATGACGCACCATTTGCAAGTAAGACGGAAACCCGAAAAAGAGCGAGTAAAATAGTATGTTTACGAGCATGAATTCGACATTGACCCAAGTCATCGCAGGATATTTAGCGAATGTGCGCAAAGGAATAAAGGGTGACGTCGCTTTTAACTCATGACGTACGAAAGATGCAAGCAGCATGAGACCTATCAGCCCGACAATGACATTTGTTAATGAGATATGCCCAGTAGATTTTGCTGACAGTAATCCAATAAGCAGGGCAACCAGACCCACTGTGAAGAGCAGGATCCCTGGCGCATCCATCAAACCAAACCATCTACGAAAGGACATGTTGCGTGCAACGGAAGTTGACGGTTCTTCCTTAGGAATAGTCCTCCAAGCCAGTAGAAAGCTCGCCACCACGAACGGAATATTGACGAAAAAGATAGCAGGCCAATCCCACCAGTGAATCAAGACCCCGCCAATAAAGGGTCCAATTGCTGCGGCTCCTGACAGGAAGATGGACATAACTGACAGCGCAGTCGCTTGTTTCTCTGTAATATGAATTCGCACAATAGCCATTCCAACCGCAACCATCATGCTTGTTCCGATGGATTGCACAATGCGGAACACGATGAGCCACCCAAAGTTTGGTGATAATGGAGCTAATAATGATGCAACAAAGGCTACAACAAGCCCGGCAAGAAATATCTTCCTGCGGCCGAATAAATCGCTGGCCTTTCCCATGACAGGTTGAGCGATAGCACTCGCAATGTAGAAAGAAAAAATAATCCAGGAAACAACTGTAAAGTCAAGTTGGAACACATTTTGCAGACCTGGAATAGCAACAGCAATCATCGAAGAATTTAATGGGTTCAATAGCACCCCCAGCCCAACGGAAATCAACAACCACCTGCTTCGAACATTCATTTTTGCTCCCCCCAAAGTGTATTGAGGTCATCGTACTTGAATTCGATAATTTATTCCAACGCATTTTATGCTATGATTTCATTGACTTGAGGGAATGAGTGGAGGGTACGTAATGGAGCTTCTTCAACTGCAATATTTTCTCGCGGTAGCCCGATTGGAACATGTGACCGAAGCTGCACGAAGTCTGCACGTTACTCAATCGTCACTAAGCAAAACGATTCAGCGCTTGGAGGAGGATCTGGGGGTCCCTCTATTCGATCGAATAGGGAGGAAGCTGCGATTAAATGAGTACGGAAGCCGATTCCTTCGCCGTGCGGAAAGGGCTTTGTTTGAATTGGAACAGGGGAAGCAGGAGATTAACGATTTGTCCAGCCCGGAACATGGCACACTCGAATTGGCGGTGACCACCGCAAGTACGTTGCCAAATATCCTGAGAGAGTTTCGGAAAAAGCGGCCGTATATCCAATTTCATGTGCAAATGCTGACCACGCAGGAAATGGTTACGCGTCTTCATAGAGGAGAGGTCGATTTCTGCTTGTCCTCACCTCCTATAGAAGAGGATGACATTGAATGTCAAATCGTGTTCCTCGACCCAATCCTAGTAGCTGTACCAAAGGGGCATCGGCTGGCAGACCGAAGCAGCGTATCCTTGACAGAATTAAAGGATGAATGGTTTGTCGGTGTAAAAAGAGGCTACGGTACTCGCGATTTAGTGGACTCTTTGTGCAAAACGGTTGGATTTGTACCTAAATATGTGTATGAGGGAGATGAACCTGCAAGGTTAATCACTCTTGTGGAAGGCGAAATTGGCATTGCTTTCATACCAAGCACGGCAAGGGATTCACGGGAGCATATCAAATATCTCCAAGTAGAGGATCACGAATTGGTACGGGAGATCGCTTTATTATGGCACAGGAGCCGGTACATTTCGCGGGCTGCTCTGGAATTCCGTGAGGTCGTTGTAGAATATTTTGGGGCGATATCCAAACAGATGATTTAATCAATACATAGTGCTATCCGCAATAATATACATTATCGAATTTCTGTGGTGAAAAGCTTTAATTGAAGTTATCATGATTAATAAGAAGTCATAGAATGGGGCAATCAATATGTTGAAAGATCATTTTCGTGTGAGTATAAATCTATGAATATACCAATTTTATCCACTAAACTATATATCCCCCTGCCGCGTACCAAAGTTGTACTCCGACCGCGCCTGATCGAGAGGTTGAACGAGGGTCTGGACCGCAAGCTGACCCTCATCTCTGCCTCTGCCGGCTTTGGAAAGACTACGCTGGTCAGCGAATGGGTCACTGGTTGTGATCGACCTGTCGCATGGTTGTCACTAGACGAAGGGGATAACGATTCTACACGCTTCCTGATTCATCTTGTCGCTGCTTTGCAGACGATCGTGGAGAACATTGGAGAAGGCGTGCTTGGTGCGCTCAATTCCTCACAGCCGCCGTCAACCGAATCGATTCTAACGATCCTCATCAATGAAATCTCAAGCCTCCCGTACAAATTCGTCCTCGTCCTTGACGACTATCATATTATTGATGCCAAACCGATCGATGATGCACTCATCTTCCTGCTCGAGAATCTCCCACCCCAAATGCATCTGATCATTGCCACCCGAGAGAATCCACAATTACCCCTGGCCAGACTACGCGTACGGGACCAATTGAACGAGTTGCGTGCTACCGACCTGCGATTTACTCCCGGCGAAGCGGCGGCGTTCCTTAATCAGGTGATGGGCCTGGTTCTCTCGGCCGACGAAATTACTGAACTGGAGACCCGAACCGAAGGCTGGATTGCCGGGCTCCAGCTAGCGGCTCTCTCGATGCAGGGTTGCGAGGACATTCCTGCATTCATTCGGGCATTCGCTGGAGACAATCGGTACATTGTGGATTATCTGGTCGAAGAGGTTCTGCAGCGTCAGCCCGACCATGTCCGGAGTTTTTTGCTTCAGACCTCCATTCTCGATCGGTTGCATGGCCCGCTGTGCGATGCCGTCACCGGCCAAGAGGATGGTAACGCGCGGTTGGATGCCCTGGAGCGAGGCAACTTCTTTGTCGTTCCATTGGATGACAGGCGTCAATGGTATCGCTATCATCACCTCTTTGCCGAGGTTCTCTCTGCACATTTGAGGGAGGATCAGCCCGATCAGGTAGCAACGCTGCATCGGCGCGCGAGCACATGGTACGAGCATCATGGCTCTGCGGCCGATGCGATCCGCCACGCGCTGGCCTCCGAGGATTTTGCGCGAGCGGCGGACCTGGTCGAAATGGCATGTCCAGCCATGCGCAGCAGTAGACAGGAGGCTGCGATGCTCAGCTGGCTGAAGGCGCTCCCCGAAGAGCTGTTCCGCTGCAGGCCTGTGCTCAGCGCTGGGTATGCCTGGGCGTTACTGGCTTGCGGCGAGTTAGAAGGCGCTCTGGACCGACTGCGAGATGCCGAACGCTGGCTAGGGACGACAGAAGACATGCGTGAGCGACCGGAAACCCCATTGGCTGAGATGGTCGTCGTGGACGAAGAGGAATTTCGCCATCTCCCGGGTGCGATCTCCTTGTACCGTGCCGCATATGCCCAAGCGCTGGGTGATGTATCCGCCACCATAAAATACGCCCGGCGGGTGCTCGTCCTCGTACCTGAGGACGACCATCTTCTGCGAGGATCGGCAGCTGCGCTCCTGGGACTCGCATCCTGGATGAGCGGGGATCTCGAGGCAGCGCACCGGTCATTTACCGATGGCATGGCTATTGTACAGTTGGCAGGGGGCATCTCTGACGCAATCGGGGGCGCAATCGCTCCGGCTGATATACGGATTGCGCAAGGTCGACTCCGCCAGGCGATGCGTACCTATGAGCGGGGATTGCAGCTTGCGACAGAGCAGGGCGAGCCCGCCCTGCGGGGAACGGCAGATATGTACGTGGGAATGAGTCAGCTCTACCGTGAGCATAACGATCTGCACGTCGCCACGCAGCACCTGCTGAAAAGCAAGGAGCAGGGCGAGCACACTGGGTTCCCGCAAAACCGGTATCGCTGGCACGTCGCAATGGCTCGAATACGGGAGGCCCAAGGAGATCTGGACGGTGCGCTTGACCTGCTCCACGAGGCAGAGCACCTGTATGTAAGTGACTTTTTCCCAAATGTTCGTCCTGTAGCTGCGTTGAGGACACGGGTGTGGGTCGCGCAGGGTAGGTTGGATGAAGCCCACGACTGGGCACAGGAGCACGGCCTATCTGCCTGGGACGATCTTTGCTACCTGCGCGAATTCGAACACATCACCCTAGCCAGGGTCCTCCTGCTCCGGTATAAGAGTGACCGTGCAGACCGCTCCATGCTAGAGGCTATGGGACTCCTGGAGCGCCTCCTTCAAGCGGCGGAAGAAGGCGAGAGGATGGGAAGCGTGATCGAAATCCTGGTCTTGCAGGCACTTGCTCACCATATGCAAGGCGACATCCCTGCTGCGCTTGTGCCGCTGGAACGCGCCCTGACTCTGGCTGAACCAGAGGGCTACGTCCGCATTTTTGTGGACGAAGGCCGACCCATTGCGACCCTTCTGGAAGCGGCCTTGAAGCAGGGGATCGCTATGAACTATGTCCGTCGCCTCCTGACAGCCTTCGGCAAGGTTGAGGACAGAACGCTGGCCAAACAAGTTGTGAGCGAGCCTCTTAGCGAACGTGAACGTGACGTGCTTCGGCTGCTCAGAACCGACTTGAGCGGCCCGGACATTGCCCGCGAACTCATGGTGTCCCTGAACACCTTGCGAACCCACACCAAGAACATTTACGACAAACTTGAGGTGAACAACCGTCGGGCAGCAGTCCGACGGGCTGAGGAACTCGATTTGTTCTAGCAAGCCCCCAAACATCCACCACCAAATATTAACCCCGGCCCTGGCAGTTTTGACAAACCATGTGCCAGGGTTTTTTCTCATTCCCGCCACAGGCTCCCGATTGACAAATCACCACATCAATCATCACATGTGGTGATGCCGTCTCACCACATGAATGTGTATCTTCTAATCAAGAAAGGAACGATGATCTCGGCCTGCCGTTGGTCTCGGTCATTCAGGTTCATCCCAAACAGGCGAGTGGGCTATATTTCAACACCGACACAAATCACAATCATTCGAAAAAGGAGAGAAACACATGAATTCCAATCGTAAGACCTCAGTTATTAAAGGAAATAACCAGGGGAGTAAAATGAAGATAACAACCTCGAGCCTCATCCGTTGGTCAGGTCTATCAGCTATGGTGGCAGGGATATTTTATGTGGTTGTTGGGATGCTCCATCAGCCTAACATTCTTTCGTCAGTCACCACCACCCAATGGGCAGTCGTCCACGCCTTGGCCACCGCGATGTGCTTCTTCTTCCTGCTCGGCATTACGGGGCTCTACGCCAGGCAAGTGGAAGAGGCTGGGTGGCTTGGTCTGGCCGGTTTTCTCCTTTATATCCTCAGTTGGGTGCTCACAGCGACCTTTACCTTCGCCGAAGTGTTTATCTTGCCGCTGTTGGCGACCGAGGCGCCGACCCTTGCGGAGGGCTTCATAGGGATCTTCACCAGCTCCACCGGCGAGACGAACTTCGGAGTCCTCGCAAATCTATGGACTCTAACAGGGCTCCTGTATATCCTCGGCGGTCTACTGTTTGGCATCGCGACATTCCGTGCCGGCATCCTTCCGCGCTGGGCGGCCGGTCTGCTTTCCGTCGGATCCGGGTTGGCCCCCGTAGCTGCGCTGCTTTCGCCCGAGCACGAGCCGAAAGTTGCGGTGCCGGTGGGGGTGGCTTTGGCCTGGCTGGGCTATGCGCTCTGGACGGAACGGCAAGAGAAAGCCTCGGAACCCGTCACGTCCATCCGTCCAAGGAGCTGAACATGAAAGCGAATGTCTCCGATGAAGATCGAGCCCCCGATGTGTATCAGCTCAACAAGGAAGGGAAACCGACGTCTCAGAAACCCAAAGCGCCAGCAAAAGCAGGTTCGGCAAAGTGGCTCATGACCGCACTACTTGTGCTGAGCGCCATTCCGATCATCGCAGGTGCCTTCCGCCTAACCGAGCTCGCCGGCGGCGCGGAGATCACGCCAGCCAACGCACGGTTCTTTGCGTCACCCCTGCCGGTGGTGCTGCATATCGTGAGCGCCGGAGTGTATGCCATCCTAGGCGCGTTCCAGTTCGCACCTGGTTTCCGGCGGCGCTGGCCCGGCTGGCACCGCGCGGCCGGACGGCTCCTGGTCGCATGCGGGCTGCTGGTTGGGCTTTCAGGACTGTGGATGACCCTGTTCTATCCCAGCCCGGATGTCGACGGTGAGCTGCTTTATGCATTGCGGCTCCTGTTTGGGTCGGCCATGGTCGTGTCCATTGTACTCGGCTTTGCCGTGATCCAGCGAGGGGACGTGATCCGGCACCGCGCATGGATGATGCGCGGCTACGCGATCGGACTTGGCGCGGGCACGCAGGTTCTGACCCTGTTGGCCGGGGAATTGATCATCGGCCCGCCGAGTGAGCTCAGCAGAGCGCTACTGATGGGCGCGGCCTGGGTGATCAACCTCGCCGTGGCAGAATGGGCCATCCGTAAGCGGCCGGCCCCTCACAAACAGTAAACAGGCTCACTAAGGAGAGGTAATGTCAAATAATCAAATTTCCAAAATTTCGTTATCATTCTTCCACTTTCAACAGCTGAAGCCATCTTGGCGATGCCGGGGGTAGCCGCTGTAGAATGAGAAGTTTTACATGTAGTCATAACTTTGAACCATCTTACAGCAATGAATGATTCATCTCGTTTGTTTTTCCACTTTCAGTGAAGTGTTTAGGTCTTGTTCGGGTTTGATTGCCCAGGTTCCGCCAATTAAGAAAGCTCCGCTTATAAAGAAGACGGAAAGCAATCCAAGCGAAGCGCCGACTACCCCGAAAAAAAGCGGCGCAAGCAGCTGAGAAACTCTGTTAATGGACAAACGCAGCCCCAATACCTCACCAGTTCTGGATTTTGGTGATGCGTTATATGTCGTAGCCATCGAGAGCGGCTGTCCTGAGCCTAGACCTATACCCATCAGTGAAGCCCATAGCCCGATCAAATAGAAATTATGTGTAAACGGTACGAGCATAAATGAAGCGCCAGCTAGTATAACCGACCCAACTAATACATTTTCACGGCCAAATTGATCGGTAAGCTTAGTCAAAAACAGCCGGACAGCGACCATCATAAAGCCTTGGAGCGATAGTATCCAGCCGATAGTGGTTGCGGTCATACCAAGCTCTTGGCCGTATAATGGAAAATAAGCGACAAAAATATCCCTTGAATATAATGCAAGCGCACTTGCTATAAGAGCTTTGCGCAGTATTGGCATCTTTAACATCTCTACGGATGCCATCAAACCGAGGTTGCTGGCTGTCTTTTTTCTTGGCTCATGCGGAAGAAAGACTGAGAACAAGATAGAGAAGATGCTAACAACAAGGGAGAGTAGAAATACCGTTGGATAAGATATATACTCTGCCAAATAACCACCAGTCACAGGTCCAATTACCGCAGCGATGGATACGAAAGTTGAGAACATACTGAAATAATGATCTCTTTTTTCTGGCGAGGCTGAATTGCCTAATACATTCTGAAGTGAAATAACGATGAAAATGTGAGCGACTCCAACAATTACCTGCGATACAAACAAAGACCACATAGATGGAATTAGGCCGGGAAGCGCCATTCCCAGAGCAACGCCGACATGACCAATCATGACTGGAAGGCGGTCTCCGATCCGGTCGGCGATCTTACCGGCTCTTATCGCAAGAAACAGAGGAAGAAAAGCATAGGCGGCAGCCAATAGCCCGACTTCAAACGTGCTTGCCCCAAGTCCGGTAGCTTGAAGAGGAATGATAGGCCGCGTCATATTCAGTATTAATTGAAAGCAGAATACGATAATGATGACAGTACGCAGAAGCATGTAATCACATCCGACTATGAATAAGTTGTACGGTTAGTATACATTAGTCACTGAAAGGTGGGGAAATAGAGAAGGGTGATCGCTTTCCATCAATAAATTTTATGGCTCTGTATACTGACAACAAAAAAAGACAGAACGTATATGAAACTACGCCTGCCTCTGATTGATTATTAAATCGACAAAAGCTTTAACGTTGCGCATCTTCAAAGTTTGCTCGTGATAGAACATCCAGGTATTGCGTGTAAGGGGTTGGCCTTTGTTATCCGTAATTTCAATCTTATTAATATCATCGAGATCGTCTACAAACATTGAGGGCATAATGGCATACCCCAATCCATTTAGCACCATTTCCCGGCATGTGTCCCCGCGATCCACCTTCATCGCAGTTAATGGAGGTTTGATGTAATTTTCTGACCACCATCTATCAATTAGTGATTTATACAAAAAGTCGGTATGATAATCGATTCTAGGTATATTAGGCAGATCTTCGAGTGTAATCCTCTCTGTTGAAATCACGACTATTTTTTCTTCATAAAGGAGATGTTTGTTACCCGGCCAACTGTAGTCTCCTCTTACAAAGCCGATATGAACATTGTGGTTATAAACCAAATTAAAAATGTCTTTGCTAAATCCGGTTTCTACTTGATAGTCAACCTGCGGATAATGTTGTTTAAATTGCTTTAGTAAACGGGGAAGCTTGTACTTGCCGAAAAAAATGGAAACCCCCAAACGTAAGGTTCCCGCTACTTCCTCGCTCATATTCAAAACATCATCTTTGATCGAACGAATAGTTGCGACCATCTCACGGGCACGTTGTGCCAAAAACTCGCCTTGCGGCGTAAAGGAAACCCCTTTAACTCCACGATTCACGATTTTTACGTTAAATTCTGCTTCAATCTGCATGATCCGTTTTGTTAAAGCAGGCTGGGTCAAGAACAAAATTTGTGCGGTTTTTGTGATGTTTTTTTGATTATAGAGAACATCTAATATTTCCCAATCCCGATTGTCCATCATTGACCTCCTGTAATTCCGTTCTTTCTAGTTACAATTCCTCTCTAACAGTGTCCCCAATTGTGTTGCTAAATCCTCCAAATCAGCGACCCGCTTCCCCGCGTGACCGAAGTTTAATTACGATATCAACATTATAGTAAAGAAAGATGTGTTCTCAAAAGGAAAATAAAACGATTGAAGTTGATCATTCGAGGACTTTATTAGTGGTGATGCAAAACAACGTATTGACTTGGAGTTAACTCCATACTGTAAACTCCTCTATATATCTGAGAGAGGAGAAGATAACGCGGTGCATCTCCCTGGTTGATTATGGGGAAATCGGAGTACTTACTTTTACAAAAAAGCGAAGGAGCAGTGAAAAAACATGTGTAAGACCCGTGTACTAAGTGTCCCAAGTGCAAAAGCGCCATTTGAAAAGACCACGATTGAGCGGAGAGAATTACGACCGCACGACATCTTAATCGATGTTAAGTTTTGCGGCATTTGCCACTCCGACATTCACAATGCATTCAATGAATGGGGTGGCGGAATCTTCCCAATGGTTCCTGGTCATGAAATGGCTGGAGTCGTATCAGCAGTAGGAACAGAAGTTACAAAATTTGCTGTTGGAGATCGCGTTGGCGTTGGTTGCTTTGTTGACTCCTGCGGAGAATGCGAATACTGCCTCCGTGGTGAGGAGCAATTTTGTTCGAAAGGTGTTGTCTTATCCTATAATTCATTAGACTACGATGGTAATCTAACATACGGTGGATACAGTCAAAAAATCGTTGTAAAGGAAGAGTTCGTTGTCCGTATTCCAGACAGTCTGGATCTGGATGTTGCAAGCCCGCTATTGTGTGCAGGCATCACCACGTACTCTCCTTTGAAAAAATGGAACGCCGGCCCAGGTAAGAAGGTTGCCATTGTGGGAATGGGAGGACTTGGCCACTTAGCAGTCCAATATGCGCATGCCATGGGTGCGGAAGTAACTGTTTTAAGTCAGTCGATGAATAAGGAAAGCGAAGCCCTGGAATTGGGAGCAGATCATTATTTTGCAACCAGTGATCCCGCTACATTCACCAAATTGGCTAGTCGTTTTGACCTCATCTTAAACACAGTTTCTGCAAATCTTGACGTTGATGCATATTTATCCATGCTTCGCGTAGATGGGACGCTTGTAAATGTCGGTGCACCAACCGAGTCGGACAAGTATAATGTGTTTTCCTTGCTTATGAGTCGTCGCAGCATTGCTGGTTCACTCGTTGGTGGAATTCGGGAAACTCAAGAGATGCTCGATTTCTCCGCTCAGCACGGCGTTGCCCCTAAAATTGAGGTGATTGGTGCCGAACAAGTAGACGAAGCCTATGAGCGTGTTCTCCGTAGTGATGTGCGTTATCGCTTCGTAATTGACATGTCTACGCTGTAAGCTGGTATGAAGCTCTTAAGCTCTAAGGTATATGCTGCGATAAAATGACATAACCCTCGCGACGCTTGCAGTTGCGGGGGTTATGTCCAATCCTGCTGTGAATTTGAATGAGAAGAGGAGAATAAAAACATGAATCATTTATGAAGGAGATGTTGTCAGGATCGCTCCGGATGTGAAACATTGGCATGGTGCTACCCCTGATCATTGGTTTGCACATATTGCGATAAGCACAAATGTCCAAATGGGAGACACCGAATGGTTGGAACCCGTAACGGATGAGGAATATAACAATTTAAAATAAAGGACTGCATTAACCATTTAGGTTGGATAATAAACTCTTTATTTGTTTGCAGGCCGCAAAAGCTGCATTTTCAGCTCTTGCGGCTTTTTTAGTACCCAGATCTCGCTTGGTCCAGAGTTTGCCACATTAAGAATTCACTTGACTTGGAGTTAACTCCAAGTGCGATAATATCGGATATAAGGGAGGGGAAACCGCATGAGAATGACAGAAGTAAGTACAAAATTTGAAATTTCACAGGATACACTCCGCTATTATGAACGGATTGGACTGATCCCACCTGTTAACCGCAATAAAAGCGGGATCAGGGATTATACAGAAGAAGACCTGAGGTGGGTCGAATTTATTAAATGTATGCGAAATGCCGGCCTTCCAATTGAAGTGTTGATTGAGTATGTGGGGCTGTTTCAACAAGGTGATGAAACTCTTGAGGCACGGAAAGAGCTCTTAATTGAGCAGCGTACTCAGCTCCTAATAAGAATGGAAGACATGAAGAAAGTGTTTGAACGTTTGGATTACAAAATTGAAAGATATGAACAGACCATACGTGAAAAAGAGAAATCACTAACAAGACCGGAGGATTAAATCTCGCACTGAATCTTTCACCCGGGGAGGGATGAAACCTGGAACGCCTTTGGACGAAGTCGTTTATTCTCATGACCGTAGGGATGTTTTTCTTATTTACCGGATTTTATTTGCTGCTTCCGACCCTGCCGCTGTTCATCAAACAGGTGGGCGGCAATGAAGCGCAGGTCGGTCTGGCGGTGGGCGCGTTTATGCTGTCTGCCGTTATTTTTCGCCCGATCGTCGGCGGGCTGCTGGACCGATTCGGCAGGCGTCCGTTTATCGTGTGGGGGCTGCTTCTCTTCACCGTGTCTATGTATATGTATGACTGGGTCGGCGGTATTCTCGTTTTGATGGGGCTCAGAATATTGCACGGGATGAGCTGGGCCGTTTCTACAACCGCCGTTTTCACGGCGGTTACGGATATCATACCGTCCGCCCGCCGCGGAGAAGGCATGGGATGGTTTGGTACGGCCATGACCTTGGCTATGGCGGTCGGCCCGATGTTCGCCATTTGGGTTACACAGAACCTATCGTATCACGCTCTGTTTCTAATCGCTGCCGGGCTCTCTGCCGCAGCGCTGCTCTTGACGATGGGTGCAAAAATGTCTTTTCGGCCGCAAGCGGGCGCACGGAGAATCGAATTATTCGAAAAATCGGTTTGGCCCGTCACAGCATCGGTTTTTTTTCTGACTGTCGCTTATGGCGGCATTACCGCCTTTGTCCCGCTGTTCGCTGACTCGATCAAGGTTAATTCCGGCGCGTTCTTTCTGGCTTATGCCGCAACGCTTGTTCTGAGCCGTCCTATTTCGGGAAAACTTTCGGATCGATACGGCGAGACGTTTGTCATTGTACCGGGCCTTGTGATTACGATTTCGGCTTTGATTGCCTTGAGCTTCTCGACCGGATTGTTCGGCGTACTCGTTTCGGCGGTTCTATACGGTATCGGCTTCGGTTCCGCGCAGCCGGCACTTCAAGCGGCGACGATACGTCTTGCCCGTCCGGACCGTAAAGGGGTTGCGAATGCTTCATTATTGACAGCTACCGATCTCGGCATCGGGCTTGGTGCGATCATGCTGGGCTGGGTCTCCCAGTACATGGGCTACCAGGCTTTGTTTACACTCAGTGCCGTGTCGGTCACGTTTTCCTTATTGATGTTTACTTTCTTTGTGAAACGTTTGTTGAAAGAGAATCGTCTAAGCCCTCTGAACAACGGTTCTCTTCCCTGAAGATGTCAGAGAAAGGAGAAATCTATGCTCAAAACATATGCCCTTTGCATAGCAAGTGCCGGTTCTCCGTTTGAGTATACAACGATTGAACGTCGAGAGCTTCGAGCGCATGATGTGCTCATTGCTATCAAATTCTCGGGAATTTGTCACTCTGATATTCATCAGGGTGAAGGGGACTGGGGAGGAGGGATCTTCCCAATGGTTCCCGGGCACGAAATCGTCGGTATCGTGACTGCCGTAGGCTCACACGTGTCAGTATACTCGGTCGGTGATCGAGTGGGTGTAGGATGCTTAGTAGACTCCTGCCGTATGTGCGCTAATATTGCTTGTCCGGTGAAGAGCAATATTGCAAAAGGGGAGCTGTATATACCTACAATGCACTCGATGATGAAGGGAACCCTACTTACGGCGGTTACAGTGAGCAAATCGTTGTGGACGAGGAATACGTGGTTCGTATCCCCGATACTCTTGGACTTGACGCAGCTGCCCCGTTATTGTGTGCAGGTATCACCATGTACTCCCCGCTCAAGCATTGGAACGCTGGTGCTGGCATGAAGGTGGCCATCGTTGGGATGGGAGGGCTCGGACATCTCGGCGTCCAAATCGCTCACGCGATGGGTGCGAGCGTCACGGTGTTAAGTCAGGGCGAGAACAAGCGTGAAGAAGCTTTTCGCTTTGGTGCCGATCACTATTATGCAACTCATAATCAATCTACATTCACCGGGCTTGCCGACACGTTCGATTTAATTTTAAACACCGTTTCAGCGAATCTCGACATCGATGCTTATTTATCGTTATTAGGTGTTGGCGGATCACTTGTTAACGTGGGCTTGCCTGCAGAGCCAGTGTCATACAATGCATTTTCGATCCTGCCAAGAAGAAGCATTTCCGGTTCAAGTATAGGCGGTATTCGAGAGACTCAGGAGATGCTGGATTTCTGTGATGAACATGGTATCGTTCCCCAGATTGAACGGATTCGCGCAGATGAGGTGGATCAAGCTTGGGAGCGGGTTAAACAAGGGGACGTACGTTACCGATTCGTTATTGATATGGCAACATTGAAGCAATAATGTGAAATTAGACACCAACAATTGTTGTAATCATCCGACATAGAGTAGCAACAAATAAAGCAGACCAGTTTGGTCTGCTTTATATTTTATATATACGGTAGCTTTCGTAAAATAAGTTTTAGACTGACGAAGACTACAATCCCGTTTTTATAATTAGCAACTCTCTCGATTAATCATTAAGCTGCACTAGCCGCTAATCCTAACTTGAAATTAAGTTCGGGCTAGCGGTTATAGCTGACGCTGTTAAGCACTGCATCCCAAGCAATTTCTGAAGATATAAGACCTAAAGTGTTTGTATCTAACTTTTCATTCTGTACCTCGTTTGTTGTAACCATAAATAGAACGTCGCCGTCAAATAAAGTATGAAACGGATAGATAGCACGAGCCATTGATGTGTGAATTTGTTTGGACAGTTGCCTCAGGGCACCCGACGGTAATTTCTGATTTGTGACAACTAAAGATAACGTTGTATTTCCGATATTCTTATCACCAATGATTTTTTCCAAATCTAAATATCTTGCATCCTTTTCTTTATCGTAATAACCCCTTACAATTTCTCCTTTTCTATTCATAATTCCGCCCAATGAATTGACTACAGTGAATACAGCTATTTTTGTTTCACCAATCTGACGGAATGAGGCTCCCTGACCACCATATTCCCATTGTCTAAAACCCTTTCCAACTGTTGCTGAGCGTCCTGCTCCGCATGAGCCAGATGGGAATTGATTCTCCTTTGTATTTTGAAAAGCCGCTCTTCCTAAAGCCTTATCAGGATAAATCGCATTTCCTCTAGGTACAAAATCATAGATAGTCGCTCCGACAACTTTAGGCATCCAGCTCGTTGAGTAATTATGAATCTTTAGAAGCTCTGCCGTTACTCCAGTTACCGCTTCCAAGCCATGTACAGAACCTCCTGTGAAACATATGGCATCCAAGAGACGTTCACCAGCGATGAGATTGTGATTATCTGTTGTGAATGTAGAAGGCGAGCCTCCACGTATATCTACTGCCCCAATTGCTTCATTTGGAAAGTGAAATACCGTACATCCTGTTGGACCTTCCTTATATTCCGCTACACCGATTTTCAAAGAAGGGAAATCAAATTCCATTGCATTATTAAAAATTGGTATTTGTGGCTCAAGTATAATTGTGTCATTTGAAACAATCTTATTCAAAATAACCCCTCCATACGAATGTTTGTTCCCTATATCATAAAACAACAACATTAAAATGAAAACCATTTTTGTTAAACATTTCTGCTTAATGAGGTCACTTTGGAAATCGACGATCAATATTATATTTTTGTAATACTGCATTTATTGTTAAGCAAAAATCATATTTATTACATATTGGGATTTTCAGCAATGAAAGCGGACGCAGCAGCTGAAGGTAACGAGGTTGTGAAATTTCAGACCTGGGTTTTAAGCAATGAATAATAGATTCATTAAGCTTAATAGAGCAAAAAATAAAGGGAAAGAAGGAATAGAAAAATGAATAATCATAAAAGGATTGCTAGATTTGTTGGAGTGTTATATATAATTGGGACAGTTGCAGGCATCCTTAGTGTTGTATGTACTGGGTCGATTCTTGAGAGTACTGATTTACTTACGAAAGTTTCAGCAAATGAAAACCAAGTCATACTAGGAATACTCTTTATGTTGATCATGGGTATTTCACTTGCATTGGTTCCGGTGATAATCAATCCAATTCTAAAAAAGTATAATGAAGCTTTGGCTCTTGGGTATGTTGTTTTCCGGGGAGCTCTTGAGACATTTACCTATATTGCAACTGCTATGAGTTGGCTATTGCTTGTGGTATTAAGTGAGGAATATGTAAATACAGCTTCTCCTGACAGTACCAGCTTTCAGAACATGAGTAATCTGTTAGGGGATGCAGGTGAACAGATTCATTCAATTACAATGATTATCTTCAGCCTTGGTGCCTTGATGTTTTATTATCTATTATATCAATCAAAACTAATACCAAAATGGCTATCGGGTTGGGGTTTTATTGGAAGCATTATCTACTTAGCTACAGGTGTATTTGCCTTGTTTGGAGCAACTTATTCTATTTTATTGATGCCACTTGGTTTACAGGAAATGTTTATGGCAGTGTGGCTTATCGTTAAAGGATTCAATCCATCTGCAATCGATTCAAAGTCATAGGAGAAGATTATTAGGTTGTGCAAACAATTTAGCAGCTCATTCAACGATTAATCAAAATGTACCCGCGTCGTTCAGCTATGCTGGAGGAGCGTGAACGATTCAAAGGAAGTTTCTTAATGACGGCAACAAGAGAACGGCAACAATGACGGCGTTCGTCTTTCTCAATTAGCGGCAGCCTTGGACCGAAAAAATAAAGTCCTAGACTGCCATTGGTTTATTGAACGTACTCTTCACTCCAAATGTTTAAGTTGTATCTATTAGAGTGGGTAAATGTCATGAACATTAGTAAATAAGGGCTCCTTGCTTTTTTTATCGCAGAGTCCAGTTATAAAAAATTATGTTTCCTGGATCAATGAATATTTGTGATTTGATCGGACTCCCATAACGCGTAAGGTCTATCTTGTTTGCTCACGGCGATCCGATACATCGCATAGGCAACCTGGTCTGCTCGAATCGGCTTGTATTTGCGCAGTGGACCGACCATGAACAGAGAAAGAAACGGGAAGAGAAGGATACCCGCTTTTTCCCTGATCCTAAATTCTTTGCGCTTTCCCAGCAGGGCTGAAGGGCGGAACACGTGATACTGATCGAAACCGACCGCGGCCAATGCTTCCTCCGCTTCTCCTTTGACCCGGTTGTAAAAGATGCGTGAGTACTTATTAGATCCCATTGAACTGACGAGTAAATACTTTTCCGCTCCGTTACGTTTGGCAATTTGCCCTACTTGCACGGGATAACGTAAATCAACCATACGAAATGCTTCCTGTGTTTTTGCCTTTTTGATCGTTGTACCCAGACAGCAGAACACATCCTGCCCGACGATCTCCTCCGCGAAGTCCTCCAGCCGTGCGAAGTCGACGATCACTGTGTGCAGCTTGGGATGGGAGTAGGGGAGAGGAGCACGAACGAGCACGGTCACCCGGACGTACTCTTCACTTTGCAGCAGAAGCTTGACTAGCTGTTCGCCGACCAGGCCGGTCGCTCCGAGCACAAGAGCGGTACGATTCTTCATGAACATCATCACTTCCTATCGGTAATGGATTCCTGATCTCAAACCGGTTTGATCACCTTTGCCGGATTACCCCCGATCACGACGTTGTCCGGCACGTCTTTCGTGACGACCGTACCAGACGCGATCACGACGTTGTTCCCAACGGTTACACCCGGGTTGATCACGGCCAGACCGCCGATCCAAACGTTATGGCCGATCGTCACCGGCTTACCGTACTCCGCACCTGAGATTCTTTCCTTTGCATCAATTGGGTGCGTCGCGGTGTATATATGGAACCGGGCGCAATAAAACAGTTGTCTCCGATCCGAATTTCGCAAACGTCCAGAAAGACACAATCGAAGTTCACATAGAAATTTTCGCCGGCATGGATGTTATAGTCGTAATCACACCGGAAGGTGGGTTCGACATACAGGTTTCTGCCCGTCGACCCAAACAGTGTTTTGAGTAGCTTTGTTCGATGGTCGAGGTCCGTCTCGAGCGTTTCGTTGAAGAGCCGGGTAAGCTTGCGGGCATTGGACAATCCCTATCTTTACCTGAACAGGCGGAACGAACGTAACGACTCAATCCACCAACACTAAGACGTTCAACCGTTCCGTGACTAACAGCATGGCGGCAGCCGATATAACGATATAGAGCGGGAATATGCCTATAGTCGAGAATCCGGCAAGCAGTCCGAGAAGCGGCGGCATCAACGTACTTCCCGTATAGGCCACGGCCATCTGATAACCCATGATCCGCCCAGCGTGAGCCTGACCGAATCGAACAGGCGTCTCATGTAACATGCATGGGAATATCGGCGCGAGTCCCAGTCCGGTGATCAGCAATCCGCTTAGCGCTAAACCGGTCGGAAGCGGTAGCAGCAGGAGCAGCGTACCGGCAAGCGCCGTGATCTGGCCTGCTCGAATTAGCAGGCGATTGCTCATCTTGAACGTGACGAATCCGGTGATGAATCTTCCGATCGTTATGCCCGCAAAGTACATCGAAACCCAAAACGCGGCTTCGGCGGCCGGCAGCCCCTTCATCTTTACCAAATAACTACTGCCCCATAAACCAACCGTCGCCTCGATCCCACAGTAAAATAAAAACGATGCCAAGGCATACTTGACACCCTTCGCATGCTGAGGTTTGTACACCACCCCGTTATCAAGCGACGGTCCCGCCTCCGCTTGTTCCGCGCCAAAGCCGGTGCCTTGTTTCCCAGCTAGATGCCCCCATAACGGGAGCGTTACGAAAAGCAAGATAACTAACGCGAACTGAATTCCGGCTACGGCGAGATACCCGTCTCTCCATGAAGCATTCCCAGATAAGAACGCGGCCATAATCATTGGACCGGCTGTCGCTCCGACACCCCAGAAACAATGCAGCCAACTCATGTGATGGGCTTTATAACGCGCCGCTACGTAATGGTTGAGTCCGGCATCGACGGCCCCTCCGCCGAGCCCAAGCGGGATGGCGCACACGATCAACCAAACGATCGATGGCGCATATGAAAATACTAGCAGCGCGCCGGCCGTCATGATACAACTTGCCAGCGTGACGCGTCCCGTACCGAACCGGCTCACAACCGCTCCACTTACCAAGCTGGATACAATCGTGCCTACGGTAACCGTCATCGACAACAACCCTGCCATTCCAATTGGTGCTTCCAGATCCGGCCCCATGACAGGCCATGACGCTCCGAGCAAGGAATCGGGCGAAGGCCAAATAAATGATCAATAGCAAAATCGTCCCCATACATGTGCGCTCCCATCTTCAATTCAATCGTCGTTTACGGAAATCATTAGATTCAGTCCTAGCTTCTTCAATCCGTTCAAGTAATCTTCTTTCCAGTCGCTAGCCGTAAGTTTAGGCAGGTGCTCCTTCGCAATATAGGACGCGCTTCTTGTTGTGATGGCTTCCAGAAGATCCCCTGTTACTTCGTCGCGGCAAAAGATCACGGCATTCGGGTTCAGGATCGCCGCAAACGCGGCGACCAACCGGCTTACAGCATCGACTCCGATGGCCTCGTGCATGAAAGTGACCTTTCCTTCTGCATCCGTGATCGCTTGTTGAAAGTTTAGACCGTCATACAGGGGAACGAAAGAGACTTCACCCGAAAACGACGTGCTTCCCCGTACGACGTTACCGTTTATCAGTATGCCGGCCCCCGGTCCGTTTTGGCCGAAATACAGATAGATCAGTGAATGTTTCTCACGGAAGTCCATCTTATCGTAATAACCCAAAATGGCCGCGTTCATATCGTTCTCGATGACGACAGGAAGCGCGAATCGTGCTTCGATAAAGCCTTTCAGGTCAAAATTCTGAAACTTCTCGTATCCCGGAATATAGATGATCCGCCCGTCGTTGACCGATCCGGGTACGCCGAAAGCAAGCGTGCGGATCTTAGGATGCCGCTTAATCAAGGACTCAATTTGCTTCGCCAGTGCCTCGATTCCCTCCTGAAGAAAACCAGAAGAAGTCCCTTTTTCCTTCACTTCACCAAATACGTTATAGATCGTGTATTGAGTTTCCGTTTTCTCTAGAAACAGCGTGGCGCCCAACTGATAATCCGGATTATATGCGTAACGTTGAGCCCTTCTCCCGCCGCTTGAGTCGTCAAGACCGACGGACATCAGTTCGCCTGCCTTCTCCAACTCAGTGATAAACTTGCTGATCGTCGGAAAACTGATCCCCAGCTTTTCACTTAGCTCGACTTTCGTTGCGCTTCCAGACGCTAAAAGCGTTGCTCGAATGCCTCTCAGAATCACCTTCTTCAATTCTTTCGGCGTTGATAGCTTTTCGCTCACAAAAACATCACCTCGATTTCAAAAACTTATTAAATATCTTTAATAAGTGTGTTTATCATAGCAGGGTTCTCGCATAAAGGGAAGTCCCCTACGAAAGCCATTACGCAACTAAGCTTGGTATTCGAACTATCCTGCCAGTTACTTCAATAAACAAAAGAGGAGGGCTCTTAAGGAAACTGTTTTGAAGCGATTTATATTTGATTAATGATACTTCTTCAACGATATTCTGGTGATCAAAGAGGCACATATGGCGTGAAGGGTGAAGAATTAAAAAATCAATATTGTAATCCCAATTTATCAAATAAAGCCTTTATTGCTGTGCAAGACGATAAAATTGTTGCTTTAATGGAGGATTAACTATTGAAGAACTATCTGAAATATTCAATTTAAGCGAAGAACGAATTAGAGAAATGGTAAAAAACTTTTCCTTAATCTTTTTAATTGCTGCACTGGCGACACAAGCGTTTCCGGCAAAAACAATCGCCATCAACGGCAGATTGACCGTCTAAACCAAGAACCCGCTCGATTGCAACCAATACGCCGAGACCCTCGTGTGGGGGAACACAGTATATCCAGACATTCTCAACCTATTCAACGAGGATCATGAACCAAAAACAAAAACGGTCGATCGGGGCTAATCCCTGAACGACCGTTTTTCTTTTCGTAGCAAGCTCACTGATGGACGTACTTCCGCAGAAGGTTCACATCTTTTTTGAATCACGAGTTGCGCTAAGGGGTAATTTTTATTACTATATAGAGTAAGGAGATGCTGAAATATGGATGAAGAGTTACAGCTTAACGTCCCGCTTTTGCGACGTCGCGTTCCCAATCTGACTTCTGCGGCACGGGAGGCTGGGCTTAGGGCAGCGACCGTTTCTAACTTATGTACAGGAAAAATTCCAGTCGGTCGAGCTGAAGTGAGAACGTTGGTAGCCCTTGCTACCTTGGCAGGATGCAGTCTTGATGAACTCATTATCAGAGGGAGTGGAGTGCGGATGATCGAGACAGGAATTAAAGCTTTGGATTTATTTGCTCCGGTAGTACGCGGCGGCACGGTGGGGTTTGTGGCAAGACCAAACATGGGGCAGTTAGTGTTGCTGGCGGAGTTTATGCTTCGAATGAAAAAACGGGGGTTTGCAACTATCTTTTGGGATCCCAATTCCGACGCTCAGGGAATCAATCATGTTCAAGCCCAATCCGAATTCACACATTCTACCAAAGAAGAAATTTATAAACGCATTGCAGAGCTTCGCGAGGAGAAGGATATCCTGCTTGGAGTTGATCGGAGCAAGGTTTTATCCGGTGAGTTATTATCCCTGCGGGAAAGTTTGAAAGAAGTTGGGGCTAGACCGATTACCATAGCACTTGTTGATATTAAATGTGAAGTTGTTGACGATGATGGCGCGTTTGGCCCTTTAGACACGTTCTGGAGATTTGACGCCGACTTAATAAGTCGGAATATTTATCCGGCAATAGATCCAATCGCATCAACCTCAACCGTCCTAGAAGGGGCGCATTTGGATGCCGTTCATCTTGCAACCCAACAACGTGCACGAAAATTGCTTCGTCGTTACAGAGAACTAAGGTCACTCGTGACAGCACAAGGCTTTGACAAGATATCCGAGCTAGATCTACAGTTCTACAAGCGGGGGGAGCGGCTTGAAGCTTTCCTCGCACAGCCCTTCTTTGTCTCGGAACCCTACACAAAGAAAGCAGGCGAGTGGTTGACCCTTTATGAAACGTTAGAAGACGTTAAGCGAATCTTAGATGGTGAGCTGGATGAGAATGAACCTTCTGAGCTGTTCTTTAAAGGGCGTTTAGTGGTCAGATCGTAAGCAAACGTGGAACCGGTGTCCAATATAAGGCATTGCCGATGGGGCTGTCTCTCAGGTCACTTAATGACCTTTTGAGACAGCCCCAGCACCGGGCGGCTTCTAAATATTGTAGGATTCAACGGAGATGGAGTTAGGGCCATTTTTTCTCGCATCGTTGATAGTTTCTATGGAAGCTTCGATTATATTCCGAATTTTTATATTTTTGACATGACCGACTAACCCGCCAATATAGCATCCCATTTGTTTCGGACAGCCTATGCTTAAAAAATCAAATTTTTTCATATCATCGATAATGGACTGAGCGACTTTAATGATCGCTTCCTTATCCGCTTTGGCAAATACCACGAATTCATCACCATGGGCGCGACCAATGGCTGCTTGACTTAAGTATGCTCTGACATTCGATTCAATCATCTGATAACAAGCGACAATGACATTATCTCCAACATCGAATCCGAATTCGTCATTGACCTGCTTGAAATGGCTGATGTCAAAGCGAAAGACGGAGACGGTATCTTCTGCCGAACACAAAGCTGCGATGTTCGCCGCTGTATCAAGAAACATCTCCATATTGGGGATGTTCTTTTTGATCTCATGCGCATGCGTTTGTTCAATATTTAATAGATCAATGTTCTTATCCATATCAAAACCTTCCTTCTTAATTATTTCGATGAGCCGATCAATTACGATTTTCTTTTGGATTTGTTCATTAAGTACGGAAGTGATCTCGATGCGCTTGCGGATCAGTTGATGAACGATTGTGTTGCCCTCGACGGGGCCGCTTAAGATTTCTTTTATCTCCGTAAGGGAAAATTCAAGATTTTTCAGGATGATGATCCAGTTTAAAAGATGAGATTGCTCCGGTTCATAGGAACGATAACTAGTCTCAGGATCAATTGCCGATGGTTTCAGCAGCCCAATCTCGTCATAGTGCCGCAGCATTTTTGCAGTTACGTTATTCAGTACGGCGAACTCGCCAATTTTCAATGATGACACCCTTTCATGAAGAACTCCGGCCGGAATTGCTTATATTAACCATAAACCTTCCCCCTACAGGAAAGTCAATACTTTATCATCTTAGTCGAGAAGACTCCCTCTTCAACACGAACATATGTGCTATAATTTGGATGAGGGGGGTGATCCCAATACTTGTCCATAAAGCCTACAAATTTCGTATCTATCCGAACAAAGAACAAGCAACATTCATGAACAAAACGATAGGCTGCACTCGTTTTGTGTTTAATTTTTTCTTGGCTAAGCAGCTGGAAAAGGATTCCTATTGGCGCATTGTCGAAGAAATGAAGCAAAGCGGTCAATTGCCTTCGAATGAGTGGAAAGGCGAGTTTTTTAACAAATATGAAGCCATCAAAGGCGTTCGGGAGTTAAAACAGCATTATCCGTTTCTTAAAGAAGCGGATAGCATCGCCTTACAAAAGTCGCTTGAAAATCAAACGATTCGTATACCCGCTACTATAAAAAGCAAAATGACAAACTACGCTTCAAAAGCAAAAAGAATGCTGTACAATCGTATACGACCAAACAAACGAATGGCAATATCACGGTGTCAGGCAACCATATCAAGCTGCCGAAGCTCGGTTTGGTTCGTTTTTCCAAAAGTCGTGCGGTCGAGGGAAGAATTCTAAATGCTACGGTTCGCCTTCATCCAAGCGGTAAATACTTTGTATCACTTTTGGTAGAAACCGAAGTGCAAGCATTACCTAGAACCCGTTCCGCATGCGGAATTGATGTTGGGCTAAAGGATTTTGCTGTTGTCAGTGACGGAACCGTCCATGAGAATCCGAAGTGGTTTAAGCGATTAGAACGGAAGTTAGCAAACGCACAGCGCATTCTTGCCAGACGAACAAAAGGTTCTTCGAATTGGCATAAGCAGCGTATTCGGCTTGCCAGTATACATGAGCGCATTGCGAACGCACGAAACGATTATTTGCATAAAATCTCTACCGAGATCGTCAAAAACCACGACATCATCGGAATCGAGGATTTAGCGGTAAAAAATCTGTTGAAAAACGCAAACCTTGCCAAAGCGATCAGTGAAGTATCATGGTCGCAATTTCGTGCGATGCTTGCGTACAAAGCAGGCTGGTATGGCAAACAGGTGATTGTCGTATCGCGGGGCTTTGCCAGCAGCCAAATATGCTCCAGCTGTGGAAAGAAGAACAAAGACGTGAAGAAACTAGCTGTGCGTGAATGGGAATGCTCGATCTGCGGCAGTCATCACCATCGTGACCTGAACGCAAGCATTAATCTGTGAAACGAAGCCATCAGGCTTCTAACCGTAGGGACTACGGGGATAGCCTAATTCACTATTTGCCCGTTAGGGTGAAGTTCTTAGGAATCCCCTTCTTCAAAAATCTATTGATTTTAAGAAGGGGTAGTTCAATACAAAACAGCTCACCAGTGATGGTAAGAAGACTTGATAAAAATATTTTAAAAAATCCCAACCTTTTTTCTTTTCGGCACACTATTTGATTGACAGGAATTTTGGAAGGCAATTGCAGGAGGCGAAAGATGAAGTCGATGAGGAAGAACGATAACGAAACAGCGGAAGTGATCCGAAACTACATCAAACCTATCTTCGGATTTGCGTTGAACCGGACCAAGCAGCGGATGGAAGCAGAGGACCTGGCACAGGAGATCTTGCTGCAATTGCTTAAATCCATTTCCTCAGGGGCGAATATTCAGAACCTGGAGGCTTATGTTTGGACAATTGCCAGATATACTTGGGTCAATTGGTTGAAAAAGCGTGCGCACGCGCCCAAGTCGATCGAAATTAACGGTATGTCTGAGCTTCTGGCCGATTATCAACAAGAACCTCTGGAACAACTGCTCGAAACGGAGGCATATCGAATGCTGCGTAGAGAAATCGCGTTTCTGTCTGACATTCATCGCCGCATCGTTGTTCTTCATTATTACGATGGGCTAAAGCAAAGTGAAATTGCAAATGTCCTTGATATACCTGTCAATACAGTAAAATGGCATCTGCATGACGCCAAGAAGGAATTGAAGAAGGGGATGAATCGTATGCGAAAGACCGGCGTTTTAAGTGTAAATCCTATACGATTGTATGATACAGGACATTCCGGCACACCCGGAAAGCTTGGAGAAACGAATGATTTTCTTGGACGCACCTTGGCTCAAAATATTGTATTTGCGGCTTATCATAAGGCATTGACTATTCATGAAATCGCTCAGGAGTTGGGTATGCCGCCGTCCTTATTAGAAGGTGAGGTTCGGCATTTGGCTGAATACGACTTTCTCAGTGAAATCTCTCCTGGAAAATACCAAAGTAATACCATCATTTGGGATAAAACAGTTGAACAAATTGAAGCCGGCCATCAGCATTATAAAGATTGTGCGGCTGAAATCGCCGATGCTCAATTTGAAGCACTAATGGACATTCGCAAGCAGGTTGAGGAGAGCGGAGTGTATTACCCTGAACAGGACTATAACTTCCTACTCTGGACTTTACTGCCTAAAAATATCGAGGAGCAGTCTTGGCGAAGCCGACCAACGGAAGTGAAATTCGATACAGTCGCGCCAATGCGGAAGGACGGAGGTCATTATATCGCTTATGCTTCTCTAGAGAAGAGCATCCAACCTCGATTAAGCTTTGATCCACATTCTTATTATATTTGCGGTACGATGACTCGTTATCAAGAAGGCAGTGCGTTGTACCTTTGGCAGCTTAATACGTATTGGAGTGAACGGAAAGATTGGAGATATCTTGACTTTAAGGATGTTGAGGTTTGCAATGAGTTTTGGAAAGGCGGTCTTACCGACGACGACACGCACCGCGAGGAATATGCATTTCTGCTTGAAAAAGGTTATGTCCGAAAATTAGATGGGGAATACCGTTTTAATGCGGTTTGGATCGATTCACCTGAAACACTTAATCGGTTAAATCGAGTCATGCCAGACTTGGCTAGTCTTTATGCACCTGCAATTACCAATTTATACGAGAAAATGCTTGAATTAACTGTTCTAAATCAACCGAAACATCTTGAGCCTCAAATTGCCCATTTTGTAAAGGGGAGTATCTGTGGGGGAGTATTAACCGCCTATGTATTGAAGCATCTAGTGGATAGCGGCAAGCTTCAGGAGCCACTGCCACATCAGAAAAAGACTATTACTACCTGGATGGGCCCGGTAAAGCATTGATTTAATAGAGTTAGAAAAGGCCATCCACTGGGGTGGCCTTTAAGCTTGCTGTTACAGACAGCGCGGATAACCGGATGAGATTTTTTCGTATATTTTATAGGATAATGGTTTCGCAGCAAAACATGGTTGAAATTAATGTGAGTGGCTTTTTTTGTACGTAACATAGTTAATATGGTGAACCTTCTCACAGTAACGGCGAGTTTTTTCGGGAAAACTCTTTCAACTCGGTTTTTTGACCGTATGCATGTTAATGCTTTATGCTATCAAATTGTTGAATAACAACACCGTCCTTTTGATTGCTGCATCAGGCTGCACAAGCGTTTCAGGCAAAAACAATCCGCTATCAACGGCAGATTGCCCGTCTGCATGGGTGATCCATGCCAGACTAGGCACGTCAAGCAATTGAGGATAGTGCTGACATTGCGAGTTTTTATTACGCTGCAGATGGAGTCAATTGGATTCGAATCGGCGGTTCGTTAGAGATGAAATACGCTGGACCATTTTATGAGCTACCGGATCGGGTTGTTTAATTATGCGACCAAGGAAATTGGCGGGCATGCCGATTTCGATTATTTTCGTTACTCCAGGATGAATGAAAGCTCAAATAAATAATATTTTATTCATGCGAGTTATTCATCAGTGCCCCATCTTTGCGGCACTGATGTTTTTTTGTAAGATCGCTCTATGGTCAGGCTTGGATGGAGAGCATTTTCCGGAACAAATGAAACGATTATCCTCGAATGAAATAATAGAGAACTTCCTATCATTAACTACATGATTATTTGCCGTACTTCCTGTTAATCGAAACTTCTGGGAATGCGGAGAAGGCCTCCTCTAAAAGCTCCGCCGGTTGATTCTTCAAACGGTGTTCAAAGAATGCCAATGAGCCCTGATTGATGATGTCATGCGCGCGGTCAGGACTGATCGCGCTGCCCTTCGTATAAGGGAACATAAAAGAAATAAGCGGTGAATAAAGGGCGGCATCGCTAAACATGAAATGATGCGTCCCTGATATAGTGATATCCCATCCTCCGTTTTGTAGGATCAGCCGTTTTTTGGCTTCTACGGCAGAATCCGAATAGTGCGAGTTTGTTCCGCGATGATCGTTCATGTATAGAATAGGCTGCTGTAAGCCGCCGTCCATATTCTCGCTGCCGTAGGGATGCCCGTCCAGAAATACGCCTGCTTGGAATCTGGCATCCATATGCAAAGCTTCAAGCATCGTGGCTCCCCCGAGTGAATGGCCTGCCATTCCCACCCGTTCCAAATCAAACCTCCCCCAAAAATCCGATGAAGCATTCTCTTTTTGCATCCGCAGCATCTCATTCAGAACAAACACTGCATCACAGGCTTGCGTACGAACGATCTGACTTAAAGCTGGATTGATTTCGATAAAACCGCCCTTCAAGCTCATGATTCGTTTATCGAACGTAACAACGCGGTCAGGTGATAATGGTGTCGAAAGAGCCGTGTAGGGATGCTGGAGCCCCACGACAATATAGCCGTGACTGACCAAATGCTCAGTGAAATAAGAATAGGCGAAACATGCTGCCGGAAGCCCGTGCGAGAAGAAAATAACGGGATACTTCGCTTGTGAGGATGACATCGCCGACTGATCATAGGCATGAGTTTTCACCAAATCGAAATGCTGGAATAACCAGCCGGGCAGGCGGAAGTCTTCTTGTAGCTGGCGAGTGGCCTGCACACGGTTCGGAAAGTATGGAGATGAGTCGGCCCCTTTCCGGGCTTGTTTGTCAGTTGGATACCAAACCTGTACGACAACTTGTCTTTTATCTAGTGCAACCGGAGAGAATTCTTCTTCTCTCGTATCGTCCCTCCAAACGTATGAAGCTGTTCCGATACCGAAAGCTCCGCTTGGTTCCTTTAATGAGAAAACGGGAAACAAATAGGACAGCAAGGCAGAAATGATGAGAAGAAGAAAGCAGAGCAGGATGACCAGATTGCTGACCCACGAATAAAGCTGTTTTTGATAAATAGTGGACATTACATATTGAATCAAGAGGAAGAGTGGCAGTATCGTACCGGTCCCATAGGCCAGCGCCATTTGCCAACGCCAATTTTCAAAGAGTAGATGCAGGATGATGAGAACTAAACCTATTGCGGCTGCCCATACTGCGTTTTTCTTTAAAAGGATCAGTGAAATTGTGGCTGTATTGGCTAGAAGGATAAGGATTTTTAAGGACGGCATAGTTCACTGCCTTTCTATAGGATAGATTTTTTAGTCTCTATTAAGTAGAGCTACTTTACCTTAAGATCTCTTTTTCTGTACCATTGTCTTCACTCGATCGAATGTTTTCGCGATTCTATAATATTTATATTTCCCACTCACATTTATCATTGCCTCTCCATAATTGGCGGTTTCCCCGTAAAATGTATTATCTATTTTCGGACGATCTCTTCTTCGAAGGGACCATGAAGAGAGGGAAGCAGGTGGAGGGCGTCGAGTATTATCCCGGCAGAGCTCTTCGGTACGAATGTACTTACCATGGAAACAACCTGCACTGAAGGTAGAAGTTATTCTGAAGCATTACGAAGGTGAATATCTCGTCGTAGAAATCAGACAGGGAAGCGGAAAGGCAACCTGGTATATGATAACGGCAAGGTTAAAATCCAGGGCAGTTTCTCGGACGGCCGCTTTATCGAACATCTCTGGGGTCTATGAAGTCTGAAGGACAGATACATCCTTTTACGGAATAGACCACGAACCGCTGTATATCGAACGGTACGTACGTTGGTGTGAGTCGGGGGCTAGCCGGCCCCTCCTACTCGTTTCCTATGCTGCATATAACAGGTGTTACCATGATTTCAGTGGAGCGTTATCTACAGGTGCTTGGGGTATATCCACCTCTACCGGTTCAGCTTTTACGGGAGCGGAAATCGTCTCCTTAACCGCCATTTTGCTATTTCCTTGGAATACTCCGCCCGATTCGATTAGAAGACTATGTGCGGACAAATTGCCGATCAATGTACCGGTGGCGCGGATGATCAATTTTCCTCTGACCTCCACGTTCCCGGTAAGCTGGCCGGCCAGGATGAGATCACGCGCTGAGATATTGGAACGGGCTGAGCCGTTTTCCCCGATGGTGACATCACCGGTTGATTCAATGTCTCCGGTGACGCAGCCTTCCACGCGGATACTGGCCTCGGATTTGATTTTACCTTCGAATACTGTGCCCTCACCGATCAAAGTGTCTGTTGTGTCCGGATTGATTTTGGCGCTTTTGTTTTTAAACATGTCAGGGTTCCTTCCTATCTGCTTTTATGTAAGGCAAGGGATTTACATCATTGCCGTTAACCGAAACCTCGTAATGCAGATGCGGTCCCGTACTTCGGCCCGTGCTTCCCAAATCTCCGATCAATTGGCCTTTTTCCACCTCTTCCCCTATGTCCACAATTCGTTTGCTAAGATGAAAATAACGGGTCAGTATACCTCTTCCGTGATTGATGGTAATGTTATTTCCGTATATTTTGTCCTTTCCGGACAAGGTGACGACGCCATCTGCGGCGGCATAGACCGGGTCGCCGGTATTTCCGCCAATATCGAGGCCGGCGTGGTAGGTAGCCCGTCCGGTAAACGGGTCTTTTCGTATCCCGAACAAAGAGGTCACCTTGCGGGAATTGGTAGGCCAGATGGTAGGCGTGAACTTCAAAATTTGTTGGTATTTGAGTACAGCTTTCTTCGTTTCCTCCAGACTGGGCTTCAGCTCTTGGATTTGCAGGCTGATGTCCGAGTAATTCTTCATCGTTTCGGATGCGAGTGAATCGGCCGATCCTTCGGGAAGAGGAAGCTCTTCACCGCCTCGACCACCTTCCTCCGTCACTAGCTTCGAGGAAGTATTAGACGACGTCGTGTCGATTCCAACGATTTGTTTTAACTGTGATTCCAGCTCGTTTATTTCAGCCATCTTATTTTCCATCGTTTTTGCTTGCTCCGACAAATAAGCCAAATCGGCTTGCATAGCGGAAATGTTCATATCTTTCACGGACAACTGCTGCTCGTATTCGGCTTCGGATACCGAAAGCCGTGCTTGCAATTGATCAACAACAACCGAATGTCTGGAGAAGAGGGAGAAGAATACGAGAGCACAGATGGCCAGAAGCGCGACAACGGTCGGCACCAAAAACAAGATGAGTCCGGATACCCGGTAATGTTGAACGGATTGGTTCGCATCCGGAATAACGACGAATGTGAACCTTTTAGTCATCCATTTCATGACGATCCTCCTAATTAGTCACAACTATTCGAATGAATTATTCGACATTCTTACACAGAATTCCTCTTTTTTCGAGAAATAATGGAAGAATTAATCATTATAAAAGAGGAATTTGTCAAAATGAGTCGAATTCAGATGATTGTAAAATGCTACATGGACATTAACTGGAGGTGAATAATTAAGCTGGCTGGAATTGATATAGGGAACGACAGCGTCAAATTGGTCATTAGCGGAGGCCATGAGCCTGTCGTTATTCCAAGCGTCGTGTCGCCGGGTTACGAGCGGCACGTGCTGCAGGAGGAGGATTCTCCCCTCAAAGCTCTGGACGTAATGGTATACAGCCCTAAACTCAAGAAAAAGAACCAACGTTATTTCATCGGCATGCTTGCTTCGGAAGACCAAGACAACGCGGAGCTGGAAGAGACGGACAACAAAGCGACCAGCGACCAATCGCTGATTGTCGCATTGACGGCGCTCGCTTATGCAAGTGTTACCGGAACAGCGGCTCAGCCGCTGCAGCCGGGTCAGACAAAGGATGAAGTGGAATATGTGATCGGTACGGGGCTTCCTGTTCGCACCTATGCCCGTTATCATCAACTTTTCGAGGAACGCCTCGTCGGAGAACATGAGGTTACGTTCCTGTCTACTCCGAAGCTAAAGGGGAGGACAGTCCGAATCATTATCCGCCGGGCGATCGTATCGATCGAAGGAGCGGCTGCCCTGTTCAACATGGCAACCCATGATAATTTGCAGGTACGGGATGAGGAGCTTTATAACGGCTGCATCGGCATATGCGAAATGGGTGCTCTAACAAAAGATTTTCCGGTCGTCAAACGGATGAGTATCGATAACCAATTCAGTACCGGTGAGCAGCTCGGTTTGGCATCTTATTTGGATTCGATTATCCGCGATGTCGAAGATCAATACGGGTATCGCTTCCCTAGCCGCACGAAGCTGATTCAGCGCATCCGGCGCAATGAGTATGTCATTCAACGTCCCGGCGAAGGCCAGGCGGATATCCGGGCGATCGTGGATAACTATTTCGGGCGGGCTGCTCAAAAAATTGTGGACTTGATCCGCAAGCGCTGGAAGAAGTACCCAGATATTCAGTGCTTCTACGTGCTTGGCGGCGGTGCTGCTGCTCTAAAACCGTACATATTCGATGCAGCGGATGGCATGCGCCTGCGATTCGTCGAAGACAGCGAGCTTCAAAACGTTTACGGTTACCTGAAGCTGGCTAAGAACAAAATGAATCAATCGGAAGTCAGTTAATACCATTAGATAGAAGCCGATCCTATGTCATAATGACTAAGGTCGGCTTATTTGTTCATTTTGCTGCTTTTGTTATCCGTTCACTTTTAGCAATCTCATGCTGTTTAGGATAACGAGCAGGGCAGCTCCCGTATCGCTTAACACTGCAATCCATAAGGTGAGCACGTCAGGAAAGATTAGCGCGATGGCTAAGAGCTTGATCACAATGGAAAACCAAATATTTTGCTTAATAATCCGCAAGGCGCTGCGGCTGAGCTTTGCCGTAAAAGGCAGCTTTTCCAAGTTGTCAGCCATTAAAACGATGTCTGCGGTTTCCATCGCAGTGTCCGTTCCTGCACCTCCCATGGCAATGCCCAAATCAGCGGCTGCAAGAGCAGGGGCGTCGTTGATGCCATCGCCAACCATCGCAACAATGTACCCTTCTTGTTGTAGATTCTGTATGACTGCAACCTTGTCTTCCGGCAGCAATTCAGCGTAATACCGGGTAACACCCATCTGCGCAGCTACTTTTTTTGCGGTACCCTGATTGTCGCCTGTGAGCATAACAACCTGCTTTATTCCCGTTTGTTTAAGGCTTTTAAGTGCAGTCACTGCACTCTCTCGAACAGTGTCAGCAACCGTGATTATACCGATAAGCTGTTCCTTTGTTCCGATGATAACAATTGTATTTCCTTCCTTCTGTAAGGATGCGGCTCGCGGCTCCAGCTCACTGAGATCGGATTGTAACTCTTGAAACAATTTGAGGTTTCCTGCGAAATATACGGTCTCTCCTATTGTCGCTTGAATTCCTTTTCCGACGATGTTCCTGAAATGCTCACCGTTTAAAGACGGTACTCCTTTTTCGATGGCATGCCGGGCGATCGCCTTGGCGATGGGGTGGGTAGAGAATCCCTCCAACGTCCGCGCAATCGACAAAACATCATGTTCTGTTGCCAATAAAGGAATCACCTCAGTCACTTTTGGCCTGCCTGTGGTAAGTGTCCCCGTCTTATCAAACGCCACGGCAGATACAGTCCCTGCGACCTCTAAAAAGGCACCGCCCTTGATTAATACACCATTCTTTGCTGCATTTCCGACGGCCGAGACAATGGCAACAGGAGTGGAGATAACCAGTGCGCAGGGGCATGCCACGACAAGAAGCTCAAGTCCTTTGTAAAACCATTCTCCCCATTCTCCAGAGCCAAACAGCGGAGGCAGCAACATAACAGCCATAGCGAGCGCAAAAACAATTGGCGTGTATACACGGGCGAATTTATCAACAAACGCCTGCGTAGGCGCCTTTTGTTCCTGGGCTTCTTCGACCAGATGGATAATTTTCGAAATCGTGGTGTCTTCGACTAATTTAGTAACCTTTATTTCTAGCCAACCATGCTCATTAATGGTTCCTGCATAGACCTGATCTCCGGTTTGTTTATCAACAGGAATAGACTCTCCGGTGATAGGCGCCTGGTTCACGCTCGATTCCCCTTTGAGGACTTCGCCATCAAGCGGGATTTTATCTCCGGGTTTCACTATAATGAGCTGCCCGACCGAAATGTCTTCCACTGGTCTTTTAACCAAGTCGTTACCGCTCTTGACCCATGCTTCGGGAGGTGCGAGGTCGATTAGGTTGCGTATTGAATTGCGCGTTTTTTCAATAGAGCTTGTTTGAAGTACATTTCCCAGAGCAAATAACCAAACCACAGTAGCGCCTTCCAGCCATTCTCCGATAGCCGCGGCGCCGATCACCGCAGCAGTCATTAGCACATTCATGTCCAAAGAGCCGCTTTTGACGGCATAGAATGCGCTTTTGGCAGGTTTGTATCCACCAACAATGATGGATAGTGCATACAGTACCGTTGGCAGCACAGGATTCAGATTGGTGAGGGAGCCAACAAACCCGAGTAATAAAAGAGTTCCAGATAATATGAGCAGGTTGTTGCCTGACCGATCAGTCTGCAGATGCGTTCTCTTATTAGATGCCAAGCTTGCTTTGTAACCGGCTTTATTAACCTCTTTAATTATTAATTCCGTATCGCCAATGTGTTCAATTTTGGCTTTACCCGTCGAAAAGTTGACGCTAACGCTTTTGACGAAAGGTACGCATTTTAAATGATTTTCAATAGTTAAGGCACAGGAGCTGCAATCCATACCTTGTACATGGAACTCAGACGTCAGTCCCTCTGAATGATCAGCAGCTGAATTAATTATAGGCAGCATTTTTTTGAATATTGGCTTTGGATCCGATGAGCATGCTCCGTCCGTACAGCAGGATTGTTTATTGCGGTCTTCCTCTTTCATGTTACACCTCCAGTTGTCTCACGCAACAATCAAGCTGATCATTTTTCTCGCATGCCGCTACATCATCCTCAACCTGGTTGAACACATTGTCCATCATCGCCAGAAGCAGCTTAATTTGCTCGCTCTGCAAGCTGTAATACATGTATTTCCCTTCCTGCCGGCTTACAATGATCCCGCAGCCTTTCAAGCAGGCCAAATGCTGGGATATATTTGATTGATTTCCGTTCAGCTCTTCAACAATTTGGGATACCGGTTTCTCGCTGTCTTTGATACATTCCAATATTTGAAGTCGCGTTTTGTCACTAAAAGCACGAATGAATTTTGCTTTAACATCCAGCTTGTTTTTCACGATGCTTTTCGCCCCTTATTCATATTAGTCAGTTCTAATATGTTTATTAGCATCATATTAACACTTACTAATATATGTTACAATAACGTTTATTATTGAAGTTGCTTATAATGTTCTTTGCAGTCATTATATGTAGAGAGCGAGGTGATCTCTGCATGGGAAAATGGTTCCCAAAACTTTATGATACATTGATGGGGCCGTTTGAACGAAGAGGACTCGGTGCGATTAGAAGACAATTGATTCAAAAAGCAAGCGGAGAAGTACTGGAAATTGGATCAGGTACCGGTTTAAATTTTCCTTTCTATATTAATGCGAAAAAGGTAACTGCCATCGAACCTGAGCCTCTTATGAGACAATTATCCTTACCGAGAGCGCAGCAGGCCCAAGTTCACATTGAGCTTATGTCTGCAAACGCAGAAAAGCTTCCTTTTCCCGATAACCATTTCGATACGGTTGTATGTACTTTAGTGCTCTGCACAATTCCGGATCCAATAAAGGCACTGGAAGAGATTAGCCGTGTCTGTAAACCGGACGGTCAATTGTTGATATTTGAGCATGTGAAAATTGATCATCCGTTTCTTGGTCCATTACAGGATCGGCTCACTCCTGTTTGGAGGAGGTTATGTGATGGTTGCCATTTAAACCGTCCAACGCTGGAATTGATCAAACAGTCGAGATTTAAGGTGATAAATGAAAAAAGTTATTATAAGGATATTTTTCTCGTAGCAGAAGCGATCAAAGCCGATAATTGATTCTAAACAGATAAGGAAGGAGTACGCTATGTCGAGCTTCAAAACCTATTTTACATTTGTAAAACCTTATTGGAAGTTAGTAATCGTTACGGTATTGATTGGGATGATTAAATTTGGGATACCGTTGACGCTGCCTCTCCTTATGAAATATGTTGTTGACGATTTATTGCTTGGCTCACTCCCTACAGATGTGAAAATCGAAAAATTAAGTTATATTATGCTGGGCGCTATTGCCCTGTTTGTTGTGGTTAGGGCGCCCATAGAGTATCTTAGACAATACTTTGCTCAATTAATAACCAGCCGTATTCTATATGATCTTCGCAATCGTCTGTTTGTGCATATTCAAAAGCTGTCCTTAAGGTATTATCAAAATCATAAAACCGGTGAAATCATATCCCGGATGATTAATGACGCTGAACAAACTAAGAGCATTGTGGAAACTGGAATGATGAATGTATGGCTGGATCTATTCACGCTGTCTATTGCCTTAGGATTCATGTTTTATATGGATTTTGAATTAACTTTGGTCTCAATAGCGGTATTCCCTTTTTATGCATTGTCTGTCAAAAAGCTGTACAAAAGGTTAAAGGCCTATACGAAGGCAAGGTCACAAGCGCTGGCGAATATTCAAAGCTATCTATTTGAGCGGGTAAACGGAATGCCAGTCATCAAGAGCTTCACGTTGGAGGACGTCGAAAAAGAAAACTTTGACGTGAAGAACCGGCACTTTTTGCAAAGAGCTTTGGCTCTAACCAAATGGAATGCATTGACAAACGCCATCATCAATACATTAACGGACCTTGCTCCATTATTGGTTTTATTTTATGGAGGCTATCAGGTGATACAAGAGAATATTTCGTTAGGTGCCTTTATCGCATTTTTTGCATACTTGGAACGGCTGTATAGTCCGCTTCGCCGTTTAGTTAATTCTTCTACAGAATTGACGCAGGCAAGCGCCTCCTTGGAGCGGGTGGTTGAACTTATGAATGAACCTTACGATATTATGGATTCACCGCAAGCGAAACCGATAACAGACGTAAAAGGGAAAATTGATTTTAATGACGTCAGCTTCCGGTATGAGGCTTCTGCCGGATGGGTATTAAACAATCTTGGGCTCAGTATCGAACCAGGAGAGACGATAGCTTTCGTAGGGATGAGCGGGGGAGGCAAATCATCGTTAATCAGTCTAATTCCCCGTTTTTACGATATCCAGCAGGGAAGCATTCGGTTAGATGATACGGATATTAAGGATATAACGATAAAAAGCTTGCGAAGCCAGATTGGAATGGTCTTGCAGGATAATATCCTCTTTAGCGGCAGCGTCCGCGAGAATATACTTTTTGGAGATCCCGATGCTTCAGAAGAACAAATCTTTAAAGCGGCTCAAGCTGCGAACGCGCATGATTTTATTTTGAATTTGCCCAACGGCTACGACACGGAAATAGGAGAACGCGGTGTTAAGCTGTCAGGGGGACAAAAGCAGAGGATTGCCATTGCCAGGGTGTTTCTTAAAGATCCGCGGATTTTAGTGCTTGATGAAGCAACCTCCGCCCTTGATTTGGAGTCTGAGCATTTAATTCAAGAATCTCTTGAAAGATTGGCTAAAGACCGAACGACTTTGATTGTCGCACACCGCCTGTCAACGATTACTCATGCGGATCAAATTGTACTCATTGAGAATGGGGAAATTAAAGAGAAGGGGTCTCATGACGAATTGATGAGGAAAGACGGGGGATATGCCCGTTTGTTTAATGTGCAGAACCTAAAAGAAGTCGAACCCGTCATATAAACTTCTCAGAACTTGAAACCAATTTACCAATAATTGGTTTATATTTGTTTGTACAATTTATGAAACAGGGGCTGGTCCCTCAAGGTTTACGACCTTTTGGGACAGCCCCTGGTTAAGAATCGAAACGAATCCATGACTAACGTACAAGGACATCAAATCCGTTATTTGTCCGTTTCGCCCCTCTTTTGAGGTACTTATGGACTTCGGATACGTTATTTGCTGCAAAACAGTTATTTTGGACGTATTCTAAGGCGTATAGCGGATCTAATGTCCACACGATTCGCCTTTTAAGCCTTTTTCACACAAATAACGGATTCAATGTCCGTATAATAGAGGCTTCCATCGTTTTCTCTTCGTGGGATGCCGAAACTAAGCCTCGAAGCGAGTTACGCTAAATCCTTGTAGATCTCTCGCATCACATGCCTAAGCTCCGGAATAATAATCCGGTTAACGGCAAGCTTCACAGCTCCACTCGAGCCCGGCATTGAGAATACCGCCGTATCTTCATATACACCGGCGATAGCCCGGCTGAGAATGGCAGCCGTTCCGATATCCTCTGCGAAGCTTAAGTAACGGAACAGTTCGCCGAACCCGTGCATCTCCTTCGTTAACAGGTCTCTTACTGCTTCGTACGTCGTGTCCCGCTTAGCGATTCCTGTCCCGCCGTTCAGGAGAATGGCTTCAACAGTAGGGTCAGCCGCACCGCTGCGTATGGCGTACTGAATCTCCTCATATTCATCCTTCACAATCGCATATTTCGTTACTTTGTAACCGGATGCCCCGAGAAGCTCCCTTAGCAGAGCGCCGCTCTTGTCGGTTTCTTCCGTTCTTGTATCAGATACGGTAATAATCATACAGTTGACGGAGGAAGGCGCCTCCTTGCGGTGCTGTTCAACAGATGCTGACACGGTGATCCCGCCCTCTCTCTTCTGTTTATTCTTTGGAATAGGTGATTTTCGCTATTGCATCATGGAGATGAATCGACTCTTCGTTCCGGCATTCTACCGTGAAAGCCTGAATACTTTCCATCTCATATAAATCTGCCGCCACAAGGCGGACCATATCCTCGACGAATCTCGGGTTCTCATAAGCCGTCTCGGTTACTTTCTTCTCATCCGGACGCTTCAGCACAGGATACAGCATACTGCTGGCGTTGGATTCCGCCGCCTCAAGCAGCATAGCCTTCCAATCTACGTTAACATTTATCGGATCATAGGGCACAGCGGTAATAGTGACGATCCCTCTCTGGTTATGGGCGCTGTATTCACTAATTTCCTTGGAGCATGGGCATAAGGTGGTTACTGCAGCTTTTATTCCGATTTCCGCTTTAATGGGACAGTCTTCCTCATAACTGATTTTTATGAATGCCTCGCTATGCTGGAGTCCTGTTTTCTTCAAGGCAGGGGAGGTGCGTTCATAGAACCACAGAAACCGTACTTCAATCTCTGCGCTGCTTTGCTGCATACGGGAGGCTAATTCTTGAGTGAAATTGGCCAGAGTGGGTAAATTCATGACCCAGTTCTCTTGACGGTATACTTCCAGCTGTTCCATTATCCGGCTCATATTTATTCCTTTGGAGTGACGTCCCAGGCTGGTCGTCATTTTGAACGCAGCCATACTGACTTGCATCTTAGGGCTTGTGCTGGAAGGCACGTTAACGGGATACTTCACTTCGCAAATCCCAACAGCATCCAAGGCGAACAAGTAATCGTGAGGTTTATTCTGCAAGTCTGTCATGAGTTCTTTGCTAGTCGGTTTAGTGCCTGCAGCGGGCTGGATTGATCCGAACCGGGTATGCCGTTCTTGCTTAGTGGGTAGATTCAATTTAGACATGTTGAATGAAATACTCCTTTGTGTTGATCAAAATTAATGAAGAGCCCATTACCGTCAGGTAATGGGCTTTACTTTCGTTTGCGCACTATTGTGGAAGCCTTATGAATGGGCTACACAGTTTGCAAATTGTTCGTTAAACCATTCCGTATCTAAATTCCTGCCGATTATGACGAATTCGCTGACCCGCTGTTCGTCCGCTTTCCAGTCGCGGTCAGGGTAGGAGCTGAACAACATATGGATGCCTTGGAACACAATGCGCTGTTTTACCCCTTTAACATTAAGTACACCCTTGTAACGGAACGTATCGGCGCCATGATCCGTCAGCCACTCCTGCAGGAACCGCTCCAATTTCGCAAGATCAAGCGGCTGTTCCTCACGGAAGAACAGGGAGTAGACATCATCATCGTGATCATGGTCCTCTTCCTCAAGGAAGCCGGGGTCAAGCTCTAGCTTCTTCTCCAGGTCGAATGCCCCGATACCCAGAATATGATTAATATCGATTTGAGATTGCCGGGTATGGTATAGCTTGGCTGCAGGATTCATGGTTATTAGGCGATGCTCGAGTTTCTTAAGTTCGTTCTCCGTGACAAGATCTGTCTTGTTCAACAGAAGCACATCGGCGAAAGCGACTTGCTCTTGCGCTTCATGACCATCATCCAAATGCTGGTCGGCATGCTTCGCATCGACGACAGTTACAATGGCATCCAACTTGTAGAACTGTGCCATTTCCTCGTCCACGAAGAAGGTTTGGGCCACCGGGGCCGGATCTGCCAAGCCAGTTGTCTCAATAAGCACACGGTCGAAGTTAGCTTTACGCGAATCACCGGCACCTCTCTTGGCATCCATCAGCTCACCGAGAATGCGGATAAGATCTCCCCGGACTGTACAGCAAATACAACCATTGTTCATCTCGAAAATCTCTTCATCCGCTCCTACGACGAGTTGATTATCGATTCCAACCTCTCCAAATTCATTCACAATTACCGCGATTTTCTGACCGTGATCGGCCGTAAGGACGTGATTCAACAGGGTGGTCTTGCCTGCACCAAGGAATCCGGTCAAAACGGTAACCGGTATGCGCGGATCAGCTTCTACAGCTTGCGACATAAGCGACACTCCTTATTATGTAGAGTTTAATCGTAAATATTACTATTAATGAGTATAAAAGGTTCAGTAATATTTGTCAAAGAGGATGAATCCCGTTTAATTGCAGCCAACGATTCCATTCCGCTTCTAGCTGCTGTTCATTAAGGTTTATGCCTATGAAGACGATGTAGGAATCACCGGTATAGTCGGACTCCGTCCAAGTTATCCGTTTGCCTGCGTATTGCATGAGCATGACAGATTTCTCTTCTTTAAGGCGAATATAGCCTTTAGCCCGAAGCAGCTGATCCTTGAATTTGAGAAGGAATTTCTCAATTTGCCTGCGGCTTGGCTGTGATACGACCGGCAGCGTCATGGTTTGGACGCGCGAAAATGATAACGTTTTTTCGGGTATGGTTTGTTCTTTATCTTGATGATGTCCGGCGGGAACTGCCTTCAGCATCTTGAACGACCGGGCAACGGGGATCGCTTGCCGTTCCTGCTTCTTGACGGTTGCAAGTAGCAGATTCAGATCGATCTGACCATGAGCGGCAGGAATAACAAGGGCCGTGTCATTCTGCTTGCGAATCACCTTGTCAATCTTGCTCAGCTTAGGTGCTGTTACAAGATCAGTCTTGTTTACGATAATGAGATCAGCCGTTTCCATCTGCCGCCGCAAGGTTCGCAGCAGCGATAGATCAGATTCAAAAATACTGTTGTAAGTGAGCACATGCTCGGCATCCAGCAAGGTTACGATCTGCTTGAGCTGAACGAGCCCGAGCACTTGAGGCTCCGTAAGCGCATCGGCTATTTCTTCGGGATTAGCTACGCCTGTCAGCTCGATAAAGATGACGTCCGGCTTCTGCTTGGACAAGGTTTGGATGCTGCCGGCCAATTCACTGCGTCTGCTGCAGCAGACGCAGCCATCTAACAGCTTCTCGATCGCCATATCCGAGTGTCCATTCAGAATATGGCCGTCGACATCCATGCTGCCTAATTCATTCATAATGACGCCGGGCTGTAAGCCACGTGTTTTCGCTTCGTCCAGCAACCGCAGGAGCAGTGTTGTCTTGCCGCTGCCTAGAAATCCGCTTAGTACAATGACTGGTATTCTCATACGTTGATTCTCCCTTTTCTTCGTTTAGTTGTATGTATTCATGGAGCGGATGAAAGAGTCCTTATTGTTAAAAGTAATGATTACGGTTTAGCGTATACATCATACTATATTCGGTCTGTCTCCGTAAACTAAGCCAATATGCCTGGAGTAGCCGTATTCCATAATGAGCATGAACACTTAAGTGATGTGAACCCAGCCGAATGCAACCCCTTTACTTGCGGGTGTGACCACGAAAAAGAATGTGGTCATGAAATGGTTCCACATGGTGATCATATGGATTATTTAGTAAATGGACGGCTGCATCACCTTCACGGTGACCATTGTGATGACCATGGGCCTGTTGAAATCGTATTGATTCACTGATTGTTTTCATTTGTTAAAACCGTTATGGAACGGATATAACAGTTCTAACCCGCCTATATCATTGATACATGTCATCGAAAGCCGTTTCCAAACTTATTCATTGACGAATGTGAAGTCAGTTGATACACTTTATTAAACGTAATAATTACTATTAATCCGGCTTCGGCCGGTTTTTCTCTCGACTAAATATCGTAATAATTACGATTTGTGCTTGAGGCACCTTAGAAAGGCGGTACGTCCAGTGAAGGAACGGGATGCAGAGCTTATTGTTCAGTCCATGACCAGACATGGACTGCGGATAACAGAACAACGAAGAACGATTGCCCAATTGTTCGCTGATGCTTCCGGATTCTTATCGGCTAAGGAAGTATATCTCGGGATGATCGATAAATACAACGGACTCAGCTTTGATACGGTGTATCGCAATTTAAGATTGTTAGAGGAGATAGGTGTGATCGAGCAATTTCAGTTTGAGGATAGCAGCAGGTTTCGAGTAGGCTGTTTCGGACATCTTCACCATCATCATCACTTGATCTGTCTGACATGCAGCCGTCTTATTCCGCTCGAATATTGCCCTATGGACAATTTTCAGGTTCCTGATCATTTTCAGATTGTAAAGCACAAGTTTGAGATTTACGGCTATTGTGACAATTGTCAGCAGCAAGGTATGGGAGATGAAGTCGATACGACGCTGGCATAGCCTCTTGCAAATGTAGGAACGAAAGGATGATTGACATTGCTATTGGCTTCCATGAATAAAGTGGTGTTTGGTTATAGCGACGTGCCCTGCCTGGATAATGCGAGCATGGATATTTATTCAGGCGAATTCGTCGCGGTAACTGGCCCGAACGGGGCTTCCAAAACAACGCTGCTCAAGCTGGCGCTGGGCTTGCTTAAGCCTTGGCGCGGAGACATTTACTTAGCTGAGCAGAATCAGAGCAGCAAGAAGCTGGTTATTGGGTATGTTCCGCAGCAGATTGCCGCATTCAACAGCGGATTTCCAAGTACGATTCTAGAATTTGTTCGGTCGGGTACATATGTAAGGGGTTCTTGGCTTCGTAAACTCGGCCCAAGAGATCACGCCTATACGGAGCAAGCGCTCCGTCAGGTGGGTATGTGGGAGCACCGCAATCGGAAGATTGGCGAGCTGTCAGGCGGACAGAAGCAGCGAATTTGCATTGCCCGTGCTTTAGCACAGCAGCCGGACCTGCTCATTATGGATGAGCCTACTACCGGCATGGATCAGGAAAGCAGATTCGGCTTCTATGAATTGATGCAGCATCATGTGAAAGAGCATGGAAGGACCGTCGTTATGGTTACCCATGGTCTTACCGAGGTCCGCTCTTATCTGGATCGTATTATTGAGCTGGAAAGGAAGGAGGACGGAGGATGGAAATGCTGCACTACGACTTCATGCAACGGGCATTTTTCGCCGGTGGGATAATCGCGCTGGTAGCCTCTGTTCTGGGTGTGTATCTCATGCTTAGGCGTCAGGCGCTAATGGCTGATATGCTCTCGCATGTCTCGCTGGCGGGAGTAGCAGGAGGTGCTTATCTTCATCTGAATCCGACGCTTACCGGCTTCTTTATTGCGGTTATCGGGGCCATTGCTGTGGAATATGTAAGAAGATCGTACAAGACCTATAGTGAGATCTCTACAGCCATTATTATGATCGGCGGCTTGTCCAGCGCGGTTCTCCTAATGAGCTTGAATCAAGGCATGAACAAAGGCTTCTCCTCTTATTTGTTCGGGTCTGTTGTAGCCGTTAATCAAACAGAATTGTCTTTAATGATAGCAGTAGCCATTATAGGGGCAATATTCTTTATTGTGTTCCGCAGACCTCTGTATCAGATTACCTTCGATGAGGAGACGGCCACGACGAATGGTATTCCGGTCAAGTGGATCTCGCTTATTTTTAGCGTCATTACAGGGATGATTGTCGCAGCAGCTATGCCGATTGTCGGAGTTCTGTTAGTATCCTCTCTTATCGTACTGCCCGCTGCCCTTGCAATCCGGGTTTCGCCAAGCTTTACATCTGCCTTATTCGTCGCTATGGGAATTGGATTAATTGGCGTTTTCTCTGGTCTAACTGCCTCGTATGAGCTTAGCACGCCGCCCGGAGGAACGATTGCGCTTGTACTCTTAGTTCTGCTGGTTACCGGAATTGTTGTAAAGAAGCTGATGTTACAGATGGGCAAATTAAGAAATAAGAAAACAAGCAGTAAAACGGACATCGTTAGTACCGTTTTTCCTCGTTACACGAAGAACTCATCCATTCATACAACTGGAGGTAAAGAAAATGAAAGTATGGTCTAGCAAAATATTTCTAATCTCTGCAACAGCTGCATTACTATTATCAGGATGCGGTGGAAATAACGCAGGCATGAATAACAGCAGCGGCGAGTCTGAAGCCAGCAGCAAGAAGTTAAAAGTTGTAACGTCCTTCTATCCGATGTACGAATTCAGTAAACAGGTTGCCGGCGAGTACGCTGACGTTATTGGTTTAATCCCGGCAGGAGTAGAACCGCATGACTGGGAGCCAAGCGCCAAGGATATGGCTGAGATTAAAGAAGCTGATGTATTCGTCTATAACGGGCTTGTCGAAGGCTGGGCAGAGCAGGCACTCGAGAGCGCTCCAAATGATAAACGTATCGTAGTAGAAGCAAGTGGCGGTATACAGCTGATGGAAAGCGAAGAGCATGGGCATGAAGAAGAAGGTCATGAAGAAGAAGAGCACGAAGAAGAGGGGGTTAGCCTCGATCCGCACATCTGGTTGAGCCCGGTATTGGCGCAGCAGGAGGTGCTAGCGATCCAGGCAGCATTCGAGAAGGCGGACCCAGCAAATAAGGATGCTTACAAGGCGAATGCGGATGCCTATATTTCTAAGCTGAAAGAACTGGATAATGCCTTTAAATCCGGACTCCAAGGCGTAAAGCATACCGAGTTTGTAACCCAGCATGCGGCATTCGGCTATCTCGCCAAGGAATATGGTCTAACCCAGGTTCCGATTGCGGGACTGTCGCCGGAACAGGAGCCGTCTCCGGAGCAGATGGCGGAAGTTGTCGCGTTTGCGAAAGAGCATGGGATCAAAACGATTTTATTTGAGACGCTCGTCGACCCGAAGATCGCTCAGACGATCGCGGATGAAATCGGAGCTAAAACGGACGTGCTTAATCCGATCGAAGGGCTGACGGACGAGGACAAGAAAGACAATCTCGACTATATCGGCATTATGACCAAAAACCTGGAAGCCTTGAAAAAAGCATTAAACGAATAGCTGTTGAAAGGGGCTTGGCGAGTAATGGCGACATGGAATTTGTCCGGTACGAAGCATCATCTTCTTCTATGCAACGGCGGCAGCTGCATGCTGAGACATGCGGAAGAGGTGACGCAGGCCATACGTAATGAGATTGCCTTGCATAATGCGGATTCGCTCATTCATACGACGAGAACACTTTGCAACGGCCGATGCAACGATGCTTTCACCGTCGTTCTGTATCCTCAAGGTATATGGTATCGCAACCTTACTCCTTCCCTCGGAAGGGAGCTCATTCGTCGGCTTCTAGATGAGAAGCTTCCACTGCTTGAACAGATTTCCTATACGTACCAGCATCAGCAGTTTGTCGCAACCGGCCGTGCCGCAGTCGGAGAATTCAAACAGCCCAATTAAACAATTAAATAATAGTACAATGAATGGCAGCTGGAATGCTGCCTTTTTTGTTCAATTTATATAGGGTACAGGGGTATGGTAAAAATGGTTGACTAAATATACCGTAGTGGGGTATATTGAGAATACAAAATGATCAAACCAAGGAGAGATGAAAAATGACAAAAACGACATTACAAGTAGAAGGTATGAGCTGCCAGCACTGCGTTAATTCTATTGAAGGAGCACTAAAAGAAATCGGAATTGTTGGTAAGGTTAATCTCGTGAGCAGTACTGTGGACGTATCGTATGACGAAAATCTCATCACCATCGGAGCTATTAAAGAAGTCATCGAGGAACAAGGATACGACATCGCGTAATATAACTGTTAAGTAGGTATAGGGGTGTGAAAACATGGGAGCAACCTCAGGAAATAGATACAGGTTATTATGATTACGGGAGATAACGAACGGACGGCATGGCATTAAGTTCAGTATCCGTCGTTCTCAATGCCCTGAGGCTGCAGCGTCTTAAAGTGCGCCATTAATTCCTTTAATTAAAGAATGGAGAGATCAAGCCTTGTATAAGAAAATGCTACTAATCTCATCGGTACTGACTTTCGCTTTGCTTGCTGCCTGCGGCAATTCCAATGATAAGACCGCGGATGGTAATAACCACGCTTCCGGCCATGGAAACCACGGCGGGCAAACGCCGGCAGCCAATAACACAAATGAGGATAGCCATGACGGTCATGGTGCCGGTCAAAAAGAGGCATCTGATAACCTCAAAGCATCGTTTGCGTTCGCCTCTGGAAGTGCAAAAGCAAACGAAGAAACGGAATTGACTATTCAAATCACAGGTACGGACGGTAAGCCAGTAAACGAATTTGATATCAATCATGAAAAATTGCTTCATCTAATCGTTGTTAACCACGATCTGTCGTTTTTTAATCATATTCATCCCGAGTTCCAAGGAGATGGCAAATTTACCGTAAACACATCTTTTCCAGCGGGTGGCGAATACAAATTGTTCGCGGATTTCATTCCTAAAGGCGGATCCAATACTACTCTTAGCGAATGGGTAAATGTAGAGGGTCAAGTGGGTGAGCATACGGCAATTACACCTGACGAGAAGCTGGTGAAAGAAGTCGAAGGGAAAGAAATCGAGCTTGCTTTGAGCGGAACGAAACCGGAAGACGAAGTTACGCTGACATTCAATATTCGCGATGCCAAGACGAAAGAGGGAATTGACAGCTTAGAGCCTTATTTGGGAGCAGTAGGCCATGTCGTTATTTTGTCAGCTGATGCTGAGCATTATCTTCATGTTCATCCGCTGGATGAAAAAGCAACCGGGCCGGCAGCAGAGTTCGCAACCTCCTTTCCGCAAAGCGGAACTTACAAGATTTGGGGGCAATTTCAACATAAAGGAAAAGTGTTCACCGTTCCCTTTGTCGTTGCTGTGAAGTAAACCCACCCCTATGAACGGGAATAACCCATGAAGCGCCAATACTTCATGGGTTTGAGTTTCGGGCGGGTAGGATGGTCTGCTTTCCCTATCATGCACCGACAATTTCCTCTTGAAAAAAAGCTTTTGAAATCGAGATTCCAAGCTGATTGCAGGATTGTAACAATTCATGAAGCAAATCGGAACCGCGAAGCCCGGGATTGGGCAGTTCCATAAAATCAAAGTCTTCCTGCCTGATTTCCTTCAAATAGCTTTCCAACGATGCAAAAGCGAATTGGATGGAACGCGGAAAATGAGGATTCAGAATCAAAAATTCCATCACCCTTGCAAATGTTACGTTATCGGCATGCGACTTGCGGAAGGCCTCATAGCCGCCTACTGACTTCAAAAGCACGATCATGCGGTTATAATGGCTCTTGTCTTGTGAAGAAGCGGGATCGCTTATCAAATTTGTTTGGATGGTTTGAAGAATACGTACCGTGTTCTCCGCACGCTCCAAATATTTGCCGGCTTGAAGAAAATTCCATTCCTGTTCCCGAAGCATGGTCGAATCCGCGGCGCCGTAGAAGAGGGATATCCACTCTCTTACACGCTGATAGAACATATAAGGAGATTGCTGCATCAATTTATTAACATCCTGATCCTGCAGCCAGAGATATAAGGAGTTTACAATTTCCCACAGCTCTCTCGGCAGCAGCTGCCGTAAAGCCCGGATATTATTTCTTGACTGATGAATAATGGAATAGATCGAATTGCTGTTTGTGCGTTCAAAAGTCAGAAAGTGAAGGACAGTCCATTCATTCGCTATAGCGTTATTTTCCTTGAATCGTGTTAGATCTCCCACTGCCGATACAAGCTTTTCCCATATATAGTCCCGGTCATTTTCGTTTCCTCTTAATTCATGACGCATATGATAATTGGCATCAATCAGTCTTGAATGATTTTCGGCTCTTTCCATATAACGTCCAATCCAAAATAACCATTCCGCGTGGCGACTCATCATTTTTGATCCTCCTCTTTTATTTGGTTAATTATTTTGTCTGAGTTTACAAAACCCAAGTATCTTTTGTACCCCCGCCCTGTGAGGAATTTACGACAAGTGAACCTTCCTTGAGGGCTACCCTTGTCAGTCCGCCCGGAACAACGTGAGTCTCTCTCCCCATAAATACGAAAGCGCGCAAATCGATATGGCGGGGAGATACATGGCTATCCGTTAAAGAAGGGCTGCAAGACAGCTTCATAGTCGGCTGGGCGATATACAGCTCCGGTGATTCCTTAATTTTGTCGGCGAACGCTTTAAGCTCCTGTTCGGATGCGGCAGGACCGATCAGCATTCCATATCCTCCGGATAGCGATCGTTCTTTAACCACCATCTCAGACAAACGGGCAAGCACATACTCTCTTTCATGCGGCCTTGATAGAATATAGGTTGGCACGTTCTTCAAAACCGGTTCTTCCTTCAAGTAGTAACGGATCATATCGGGTACATAAGCATAAACGGCTTTATCATCTGCAACCCCTGTGCCCGGGGCATTGGCAAGCGCGACATTCCCGGCACGGTAAGCTTGCATCAGTCCCGGCACTCCGAGTAAAGAATTCGGATGGAAGGCGAGGGGGTCCAGAAATTCATCATCAATCCGTCTGTAGATCACATCCACCTGCCTTAGTCCCCACATGCTTTTCAAATATACTTTTTGATCAATGACGGTTAAGTCTCTGCCTTCCGCCAGTTCAATCCCCATTTCTTGTGCTAGAAACGTATGATCATAGTAAGCGGAATTATGAATACCGGGTGTCAACAGCACAACGAGCGGATCCGGCTTAGCATGTGGGGCAATACTGCGCAAGCTGCTCAATAAAGCGTTCAAGCCGTGATCGATATCGCGCACCCGGTTTTCAAAATACAGCTCGGGAAAAAGGTGCGTCATCATCGAGCGGTTTTTGTAAACATAAGATAAGCCCGAGGGGGTTCTCAAATTGTCCTCCAGCACATAGAATTCACCTGTTTCGCTGCGGATGATATCAATCCCAGACAAAGGGATATACGTCCCGTTCGGGACATCAAGACCGACCATTTCCGGGCGAAAATAGAGATTATCTATGACCATTTTCCTTGGGACGATGTCATCCTCCAGGATGTGCTGCTCATGGTAGATGTCCCAAATGAATGCATTCAAAGCCTGAACCCTTTGTTTCAGACCCCGCTCAAGCAGCTCCCATTCATCTGAAGTAATAATCCGCGGAATCATATCAAAAGGGATGGTCCGTTCCGGGGATGTATCTCCCTGGTTTTCACTAGTTAATGTAAACGTAATGCCTTGCATGACCATGTGGGATTGCATGAAAGCGTTCCTCTTGTTCAGTTCTTCAATACCCATCTTCGATAAACGTTGGAAAATTTTGCTGTAGGAGGATCTCGCTTTACCGTATCGATCAAACATTTCATCATAAAATGCGGGGCTGTCATAATGGGTAAACAAGTGCTTGTGTTTCGTCATCAGCATATTCATGAGTCATCCTCCAGTTTTCTCATCTCTTCACCCAATTGAGTGTCACTTTTTATTACGCACTGAGAATATGGTTAAGTATAGGGGATGGCAACCCTGAATGTATGTCGAAATTGCCCCTCTAATTTGTGACAACTTTGTGACTTTTTAATTCTGATCATTTTTTCTGTTGACATTTTGTAAATTTCTATGACAACTAAGGTTAATTATAGTTACACAGAGAAAAATGGAGTGTTTCCGCAAAAAAAGATTGCTGAACCAGGATTCTGAAACCATTTCGCCCAAATTGGGGCTTTGTCAAACAAAATGGACTGATATATGATAAGAACAGAATAAAAAATAATCAGGCAATGGCGCCTTTTCCCAAGACAACGATGTCTCTATCCGATGGATAGAGGCATTTTTTTTAGAAAAAGATGATAACGGCGGTGATGACAAATGAGGTTTACGATTGGAAAAAAAATATTTACGGGATTTTTATCTGCGGCTGTATTACTCGGTGCTGCGAGCGGCATCTCCTATTACTTCATGAACAAAGTTAACGATTCCTATGCCGATTTAATTAACCGGCGGGTAACGATTCTTACCGCTACTAAGGATATTCAGGTTTTGGCCTTGCAGCAAACGAACGGTTTGCGGGGCTATCTGCTAACGCAAAGTCCGGAATTTATTAATGAACTTGAAACGGCAAATGAGCAATTGAACGTTCGGATTGAACAAACAGGACGTCTTGTGACCCAGCCGGAAAGCGAAGCTTCCGTGCAAAAGTTAACAAGCTTAAACCGTCAATTCAAAGAGAACTACGAACAGCTGCTGGCCAATTATGAGAAGGATCGGAATCAAGAGGAAGCCTTGAATTACTTCAAAACGAAAGTGCTGCCTTTGGGGATCCAACTGGGGCCGCTGGCCAAGTCAATCATGGACCGTCAGCAGCAAATATTGAACCAAGGAATTCAAATGAATACGGAAATGGTTAACCAAGCTAATAAAGCTGCCAGCCTATTAAGTATTCTTACATTTGTTCTGACCTTATTAATCGGATTTGCCATAACGCGGCACATCACGGGCAATTTATTTAAAATCACAAAGGTGATGGCGGGTGTTACTTCAAATTCTGGCTTGAGAACAAGATTGCCGCGTATTGATGTCCGTACCCGGGATGAAATTGGCGAGATTTCCTATACATTTAATGAAATGGCTATAGCGCTTGAAAATTATTCAACCCAAGAGCAGGAAAAAAGCATGCTCGAAACAAACATTGCGGAAATGGCTACGATGTATCAAGGGATTCATGATTTAAATATGCTGGCGCAGCTGTTCATTACCAAGATTACGCCGATGACGGGGGCAAGCTGCGGTGTGTTTTATATCAAGCAAGGCTCCGGGGACAGGCAGCGTCTTCAAAGGCTGGCCGGCTATGCCGACAACCGGCAGGAGATTGGTTTCGACAGCTTTCTTTTCGGAGAAGGGCTTGTCGGGCAATGCGCTTTGGAAAACCGTACCATCATGCTCTCCGACATTCCGGAGCATTATATTCAAATCGTCTCGGGGACCGGGAAAGCATCGCCTTCGAACTTGATCATCATGCCGGTGGAATATGAAGGACAAGTCGTTGCCGTTATCGAATTAGCTTCGTTTACGAAGTTCAGCAAGGCCCAGCAAACGTTATTGCAGCAAGTATTGAATCATGCCGGGATTACGATTAACAGTATTGCAGGCCGCATGCAGGTGGAAAGACTGCTGCAGGAATCACAGGCATTAACGGAAGAATTGCAGAATCAGTCCGAGGAGCTGCGATTGCAGCAGGAAGAACTCAGAAGGATTAACGGTCAGCTGGAAGAGCAGTACAAAAAATCCGAACAAAAGACCAAGGAATTAGAAATTACGAAAATGGAGCTTGAAGAGAAGGCCGATCAGCTTGCGCTCAGCTCCCGGTATAAATCGGAATTTCTGGCCAATATGTCGCATGAATTGCGAACGCCGCTTAATAGCTTACTTATCCTGTCGGGCCTGCTTGCCGAAAATGCCGAAGGCAATCTGAAGGCGAATCAAGTAAAGTACGCTCAAACGATCTATTCATCAGGAAATGACTTGTTGCATTTGATCAATGACATCCTTGATTTGTCCAAAGTCGAGTCGGGGAAAATCGAGATTGTTCCTGAAGAAATCAGCTTAACGTACATCTGTCATTTTGCGGAGCTTGAATTCCTTCAGGTCGCACAGCAGAAGGGGCTGAAATTTACAACAGAGCTGGATGCCGGACTGCCGCCAACTATTTGTACCGATACGCACCGGTTAATGCAAATTTTGAGGAATTTACTGGCCAACGCCTTCAAATTTACAGAACATGGTGAAGTAGCGTTTCGCATTCATAAAGCGGACAAAGAAATTTTATCCGGTTATCGCGAACGGATAGATCTGGAGTCGGCCGTTGCCTTTTCCATATCGGACACAGGCATCGGAATTCCGGAAGAGAAGCTGAGTCTCGTATTTCAGGCGTTTCAGCAAGAGGACGGAACGACCAGCCGGAAATTCGGAGGGACGGGATTAGGGCTTTCGATCAGCCGGGAGCTGGCACATTTGTTAGATGGATTCATTGAGGTTAGCAGCGATAAGGGGAAAGGAAGCACTTTTACACTTCTATTACCTGGTATTGGAGGGAATACGGCAGCCGGAATTCCGATTTATCATGATGAAGCCGCCGTAGCTCATGTTGATTTTACCGAAAACGAAGGAATTGCTCCTCTGTTACAGGATGAGGATAGCGTCTTCGCAGGTAAGAAAATCTTAATTGTCGATGACGATATGCGCAATATATTTGCTATCACAACCGCCTTGGAAAATAAAAAAATGATAGTGGTGTTTGCGGAAAACGGAAGAGAGGGCATAAGGGTTCTGCAAGAAAATCCGGATATTGATCTTATTCTTATGGATATTATGCTGCCGGAGATGGACGGCTATGAAGCGACGCGTACGATACGGCAAATACCGGAATTCAGGGCCTTACCGGTCATCGCCCTTACAGCGAAGGCCATGAAAAATGACAAAGAGAAATGCATGGAGGCCGGTGCCTCTGATTACATCAGCAAACCCGTGAGCTTGGAACAGCTTTTCTCGCTCATACAAGTTTGGCTGTACAGACAGGCGGGGATCGTATGAACAGCAAACCGTTTGACCCTTACACAACGAGTGAAGCCGAAGAAATTGACGAGCTGGAAAGGATCGAAGTGGAGTTGTTTCTGGAAGCTATTTATAGGTATTATGGCTGTGACTTCCGAAACTATGTGACCCCCTCGATCCGGCGTCGAATTTGGCATCGAATCCATGCCGAAAATTTGTCCACCGTATCCGGTCTGCAGGAGAAGGTTCTGCATGATCGCCGGGTCTTAAAAAAGCTGCTTTCGGACTTCTCCATTAACGTGACGGAAATGTTTCGTGACCCGAATTTTTTTGCGGCCTTCCGGAAAAAAATCATACCGCTGCTTAAAGACTATCCTTCTATCCGGATTTGGCACGCAGGCTGTTCAACAGGTGAAGAGGTCTATTCGATGTCCATTCTTTTGCACGAGGAAGGCCTGTATCACAAAACAAGAATTTATGCTACGGATATGAATGAAGATGTCATTGAAGAAGCCAAAAGTGGTGCTTTCCCACTCGAAAAAATGCAAACTTACACAAAAAATTATGTAAATGCCGGGGGGATGAAAGCCTTTTCAGAATATTACACCGTAAAAAATGAACGAGCCGTTTTCCATCCTTTTTTAAGTGAAAATATCGTTTTTGCCCAGCATAATTTAGCCGTCGACGGCTCGTTTAATGAATTTCATGTTATTATTTGCCGTAATGTTATGATTTATTTTAATCCTGTATTGATGAATCGTGTTCATAATTTGTTCTACGAAAGTTTGGCCTGCTCCGGATTTTTGGGACTCGGAAATAAGGAAAGCATTGCTTTCACCAGTCAAACAGCGAATTATGAGGAGATGGATGCGAATGAAAAACTTTATCGAAAAATTAAGTAGCGGCATTCAAAAAGTGAATATTTTACTGGTAGATGACCGTCCCGAAAATTTACTGGCTCTCGAGGCTTTATTGGACTCCCCTCATTATCGCTTGTTCAGTGCAAACTCCGGCGAGGAAGCATTGAAGTATGTTCTTTCTGAAAACTTTGCGGTTATTTTATTAGATGTACAAATGCCCGGTCTAAACGGGTTTCAAACGGCAAGTCTCATCAAGTCAAGAGAAAAATCGAAGCAAATCCCGATCATTTTTGTAACTGCAATCAGTCAGGCCATGGAGCATGTCAAGCACGGTTATTCCGTAGGCGCGATTGACTATATATTCAAACCTTTCCATCCGGAAACCTTAAAAATGAAAATAGAAGCGTTCGTGAAAATGCATCAATATCAGGAGCAGATTAAGCTTCAGAACGAATTATTGAAAGCGATCGGTGAAACATCCAGCGATACCATCGTTACTACGGACGGGGAAGGGAAAATGTTAACCGTTAGTTCCGCAGTAGCACGGATGTTCGGCTACCGCCCGGACGAGTTAATTGGGCAGCCTATCGATAACCTTGTCCCATCGTTGTTTTTCCATTTTTCAGAGGAGCAAGGATTAAGAAAGATCATTGAAACATCGGGATTGCGGAAAGATACAGGTCTATTCCCGGCCGACATCCAGACAGGAGAAGCAAACATAGAAGGTCAGCGAATATGCGTCTTTTCTATCCGCGACGTGACCGAACGCAAGCTGATGGAGGAGGAACGTTTCCGTAAAATATTCGATGCGACTCCCAATTTAGTTGCCTTGAGATCACTTAAGGACCGAAGATATATTAATGTGAATGAAAGTCTGCTGAACGCTACCGGTTATTGCCAAGAGGAGGTAATCAACCAAACGACGGATGTGCTGCAATATATTATTGCTTCTGATGAAAAGGGGGGAGTTGAGGATTTATTTGAATCAGGAAAACAGAACAAAAATGTAAGAATTAGTTATATGACGAAATCAGGTGATGTGCGTGAAGGATTAATGTCATCTGAAATGATGGAAATACACGGAGAACAATGCCTGCTTAGCGTAGTGACGGATATTACGGACCGTCTGTTTCTTGAGAAGGAAATGGTCAGGCTGGACCGTCTTCATTTGACGGGGGAAATGGCAGCTGGGATTGTGCATGAAATCCGTAATCCGATGACAACTGTACGCGGTTTTTTACAATTGTCAAAAACCCGTCCGTCAGCGGAATACACGGACATTATGATTGAGGAACTGGACCGGGCTCATAACATCGTGACGGAGTATCTCGCCGTTGCCAACATTAACCCGACGAATCGTAAAATAAAGCAGCTGAATGCAGTGGTAGAAGCGCTATTTCCGTTAATCCAGTCGAAGGCCATGTGCGATAATCATCATGTCAAGCTTGAGCTAGGCGATTGCCCTGATTTGAAATTGGATGAAAAGGAAATTCGCCAGCTGCTCTTAAATCTCGCGCTCAACGGTTTGGACGCGATGCCTGCCGGAGGAATATTAACTATTAAAACGTACAGGGAAGAAAATGAGGTCGTCCTGGAGGTAAGGGATCAAGGCTGCGGGATCAAAGAAGAGCTGATTCCAAAATTAGGTACCCCTTTTTTTAGTACAAAAGCGAATGGCACCGGGCTCGGATTATCCGTAAGCTATGGCGTTGCCGCCCGGCACGATGCGGTTATTAAAGTGAAGACAAGCGAAAAGGGAACGATATTTTATGTTCACTTCAGGTTGAATTAATTAAAATTATATAAAAATTTATGGAAGAATCAAACGTTTTCATTTACTTTAAAGTCTGTTATTCTACTGAGGTATGAAATAATGGGCTGAGGGGTGAGCAACTATCAAACCGGTTACTGTTTATGATATCGCTAGGGAAGCTAACGTCTCAGTAGCCACTGTGTCGCGCGTGCTTAACAATACGGCTCCTGTAAAAAAGTCGACGAGAGATCGAATTACGGATCTGATCAACAAGTATCAGTTTCAGCCGAACGCGCTTGCTAGAAGCTTGTTTAAAAAGGAGACCGGTATGATCGGCGTGATCCTTCCGGACATTACAAACCCTTTTTTTCCAGAGGTGCTTGCCGGACTCGATCAGGAAGCAAGAAGCAAAGGCTATACGTTTTTCCTTTGCGATACCGTGTCGACGAATGGGGATTCGGTGGAACAGTACGTGCGCGAATCGCAGTATCTGAATATTCTGGTCGAGAAGCAGGTTGATGGGATTATCATGCTCGGAGGCCGAATCAACTTGGCCAAACCAAGCGCGGAATTGGTGAACGAGGTCGTTGAGGTCAGCAAGCGCGTGCCGGTGCTGCTGATTAATGGGAATCTTCCGGGTGAGGGCATGAACCGCGTTTACGCGGATGAGAAGGTGGGTGCGGAGCTGGCGACACAGCATTTAATTGATCTGGGTCACCGTGATATCGCGTTCGTTGGCGGTTACAGGCATATGTCAAACACGCTCCAGCGTATCCAGAGCTTTGTCAAAACGATGGAAAAAAACGGATTGAAGGTTCGGAAGGAATGGATGCTGGACGGAGGATTTTCCGTAGAAAGCGGCAAAGCTTTTTTGAATATTCTTCTTGGCCTGCCTGAGCGGCCGACAGCTGTTTTTTGCGCGAATGATCTTGTTGCCATCGGGGTTATGAAGGCGGCAAACAAAGCAGGACTTCGGGTGCCGCATGACCTATCGCTTGTCGGATTTGACGATATTCCTTATGCATCTAACAGCATTCCTGAATTAACCACTGTCTCATTAAAATGCTACGACGTAGGTCGGAACGCGGCCGAGCTGCTCCATCAAATGATCACCAAGAACAAGGTCAGCAGAAATACCAAAGTAAGACCTGAGCTGATTGTTAGAGAGTCTACAGCCCCTCCCGTTGAGGTAAGGACTACACGCAAAGATTAGTTTCAAAAAAATATTGACAACGCTTACAATGTCGAATAGAATCAAGGTGTCTAAAGTTTACAGGCTGACGCGGAATCAAATGTAACCCGTTACATGCTGCTGCGATATCTAATTATTTTTATACTAGTCCCATCCAAATACACATCAGAGTACCGTAGTGAAAACAGTTGTTGTTTATATCGGTTTATGAGTGTATTTATTTTGTTGAAAAATGTAACGGGTTTCATGAAACGGGTTACATTTTTCGAGTTTTTAACCCATTTATTTGGAGGTTATGACATGAGCATGGAAACCCAGGCCAGGACGGTTGTCCAATTCGAAGCAGAAGCCGTACGTATCCATAATAAACCTCACATTCTGCTGTGCGCATCGCTTTTTTACTTCCGTATTCCGAGAGCGCTGTGGAAGGAGCGGATGGAACAGTTAAAAGACTTCGGCTACAACAGCATTGATGTCTACTTTCCGTGGAATTACCATGAACCGGAAGAAGGGGAGTGGGATTTCAGCGGTGAACGGGACGTTGCCGCATTTCTGGCTGCCGCTGCGGAAGCGGGCCTATGGGTAGTCGCCAGACCTGGTCCTTACATTTGTTCCGAATGGGACGGCGGGGCTCTTCCGGCGTATCTGCTCGCCAAAGAAGGTATGAAGCTTCGCGACAATGATTCAGAATATTTGCACTATGTTTCAGGGTGGTTTGACCGGATTTTGCCTTTGCTAAAGGTAAACCAAGCCGGAGAGGGCGGTACGGTTATTGCTGTTCAGCTCGATAATGAGCTTGATTTCTACGACTGTACCGATCCCGAAGGGTATATTGCAGCACTTCGCGATATAGCGCTTAGCCATGGCATTAAGGTTCCGATATTTGCCTGCGCGGGCCAAGGCGGGCTTCTGCAAGCATCGGGACTCGCAGAGGACGTCGTTCCTACCTGCAACTTTTATCCGGACAATCGGGATCCCGAATTTGAAGAGAAGGTGCTGCACTACCGTGATCTGTTAGCGGGAATGGGTTATCCGCTTCTCGTAACGGAGACGAACCGGGCGCATTACCTGCTTCGGAGACTTCTCTCTTGCGGAGCGAAGCTGCTGGGACCCTACCTCCAGGTGTCAGGTACGGATTTTGGCTTTACGAATGCGACAAACAATTGGGGCAAACCGCTGGCGTTCATGACCTCTGACTATGATTTCGGCGGCATGATCTCGCCGGAAGGGCATATCCGGGAGGAGGCATACGAGGGCAGGCTCCTTAGCCGGCTAATAGAAGCCTATGGTGCTGCGCTGGCTGAAGCTTCAGCAGCAAGCACTTCCTCCGGTGCAATATCTCTTGCAGGAGAATGTGAGAATGTGATTGGACCTTATGCCCTGCAGCTTAAGGGAGGCGGCAGCCTTCTGTTTGTAACGAATCTGGAAGACAGGGATAGAGAGATTGCAATCGTACCAGCTAACGAACCGGCAAAAGGTGCTTTCACATTGAGAGCCGGACGTTCGCTTTCGCTGCCTTTTCAAGTTCCGCTTGCAGCATGGGGATTCGAGGGGGTGCTGGAAAGCTCGACCGCTGAGCTTTACATGGCCGAGGGGGAAGCGGCCGGATCGCTGCTCGCGTTTCATACCGAAGGCAGGGGGGAAATCATTCTTCTAATCGATAAACCTCTCGAGGTTGAGTCGGTGAATGCAGCGGCCGAATATCGCGATGGACGGCTAGTTGTAGCCTTTGATGGGAAAGATGAAGCGTCCTGTTCGATTCATTTTCATAGCGGCCGTGAGCTGAAGCTTTTTATAAGTGATCGTTTGAAAGCGCTTTATACGATGGGTGTTGATGAGACCGGGAAGCTTCAATTCGGGGAGCCAATTCGATATCCGGACAGCCCGGAGCAAGCGGCGGCTGATTGGAAGCTAAGCGCACTCGATGCTTCGCTGCCGATGACGGACGTGAATAAGCGGATTTCGCGGGAGAAGGCGGATTTTCTGGAGCGCGAAGGGGTTTTCCGTGGTTATGCCTGGTACGAAGCAGATGTTCAGGTACCGGACGGTAAAACGGTGGAGGGAGTACTGATCCGTCAGGGCAGTGATGTGATATCGCTGTATACGGGAGACAGATATGCAGGTACGTTGACGCCGGGAGGCGGAAGCTCCTTTATACCGCTGAGCGGCGGCCTTCAGAGTGAAAGGCTGCTCGCGAGAGTGGAGATTTGGGGACATTCAAACTTCGATGACGTCCGTCTCCCCGGTCTGCGCCTGCACGCGATGAAAGGAATAAAAGGGATGTCGGCCGTAACGGAGGTTCGCGAGCTCACCCGGAATTGGAGCGTGTACCGTGCATCGGATCGGACGCTGCCTGAGGAGCTTACGGATCCAATCGACTGCAGCATGTGGCCAATTGTGAACTTTGGAGGCTGGATGTCTCCGGATCACCCCGCATTCGAGTACTACCGGAGGTCATTCACAGCATCCGGGGATGCGAACTCGTGGACGCTGCACTTCAAAGACCTCCATTCGCTCGCAAGGTTATTCGTTGATGGAAAGGAAATCGGAACGGTGAATCCTTTCGATCCTTACATCGACATATCGGCATTCGTATCGGCTGGGCAAACGGTCCAGCTAATGGTATACGTCGAGAGGGTGCTCGGCTTGCCGGCAGGAAGAGTGCTCTTGTATGAAGGGGTTGAAGCCGAAGGATGGACGGTGAGTGCAGCGGAGGAAGAAGAGCTGCTCACTCATGCCGGGCTCATGCAGGAGTACGCTTCGTCAGTGCAGCTACCCGTTGCTTTGGAGCCGGGAGCGACAACATGGTTGTATGCATCTACGGTCAATTCGGATGCGGGCAAAGGCTGGCGCGCCAAAGTTGCCGGTACCGGCCTCAAGCTGACCGTATTTCTGGAGGGACGGATCGTTGGCAGGTTGTGGCTGCCATGCGAAACGGACCGGCCTGTTCTAACGGGCGGCAGTCCGGATTCCTTTTATTTGCCGGGAGCCTGGTATGAGGAAGATAAGGGCAGAATTTCAATTTTGCTCGAAGCGGTTGACCGAAACAAGCAGGGACGTTTGGAATCGATTCAATTCGTTTCTGTCTAGCACTTGATAACAAGGGGGGATTAAGGTGGCAGCCATTGTCGAAAGGGCACTCGAGAGCAAACAGCAAAAACAGCAGCGATTAAGCGCAGGCAGGCTTAGACGATTTTGGAACAATAAGACACTGCTTATCATGTGTTTGCCGGCCATCGCTTTTTTTATCATTTTTGCCTATTTGCCGATGCCTGGCTTGTATCTTGCTTTCATTAATTACAACTACACGGACGGCATATTCAAAAGTCCGTTTGTTGCCTTCGATAACTTCCGCTTTCTAGTGATGAACGGCGATTTGTGGCGGCTTTCATTCAATACGGTCGCATATAATCTGGTCTTCATTACGCTGGGGAACGTGCTGCAAATAATGGTCGCAATCCTGCTGAATGAAATCCGCAAGAAATGGTTCAAGAAGATAACGCAAACGATTATGTTTTTGCCCCATTTCATATCGGCCGTTCTTATTGGTTTGATCGCTTATAACATACTGAGCTATGATTACGGCTATTTGAACGGCGTCCTGCAGTCGCTTGGCATGGAACCGGTTAAGACATATTCCAATCCGAACATTTGGCCGTTTATTATCGTACTGACGTTCTTGTGGCAGTCGACCGGCTACGGATCCATTGTCTATTTTGCAGCGATCATGGGGCTTGATAACGAAATTATCGAAGCCTCGGAAATCGACGGAGCTAATGCTTTCCAACGGATCATTTATATCATTCTTCCATGGCTGAAGCCTACCTTCATTATTCTGATGCTCTTCTCGCTCGGCGGCATCCTGAAAGGAAACTTCGGATTGTTTTTCAACTTGGTAGGGGCTAACAACACCGCACTGTATGCGACGACGGATATTATTGAAACCTACGTGTTCCGCTCGCTGATGACGAACTTCAACTTTTCGATCGGCAGCGCCGTGAGTCTCTATCAGTCGGTATTCGGATTTATCATCGTCATAACGGTAAACTGGCTCGTTAGAAAGGCTTCGCCTGAAAACTCGTTATTCTAGGAGGTGTCGAATATGGAAAATACAGAGGAATCCCGGAGCATTCGTACAGATCTAAGCGGAATAGCCGTGAAGGCATTCGGTTATCTGTTTATCGGCTTCTTCTCGCTCTGTTGCTTATTGCCCTTCTTGCTCGTCCTCGGCACCTCATTTACGTCTGAGGGAATGATCAAGAAGCACGGATTTAATTTTTGGCCGCGGGAGTTTAGCACGTTCGCCTATAAAATCGTTTTTGAAAATCCCGACCTTATGATTGGATCTTATCTCGTTACCATGGGCATCACAGTTGTCGGAACCGCCGCAGGGCTGTTCATCGTGGCTATGACCGGATATGCGCTCCAACGTCCGGATTTTGGATACCGCAACGGCATCTCGTTCTTCATCTATTTCACAACGCTGTTCTCCGGAGGTCTCGTACCGTTCTACCTGCTCATGACGCAGTATTTGAGCCTGAAGGACAATTATTTGGCCGTATTGCTTCCGGGGCTGCTAAGTCCTTTTCTCATCATCATGATGAAGAGCTTCGTGCGTTCCATCCCGCATGCGATTACCGAGTCTGCCAAAATCGACGGAGCCGGCGACTTTACGATTTTCATGAAGCTCATTCTGCCGATGACAACGCCGGCGCTTGCAACCATTGGTCTGTTCATAGCGCTCGGTTACTGGAATGAATGGTACAACTCGATGCTGTTCCTTTCACCGGATATGGACTACCGTCCGCTCCAGCTGTTTTTGTATAACGTCGTAACAAGCGCCGATTTTATCCGAAATTCCGCAGCCGCTTCTAACGTGGAGCTCCGGGATATGCCGCTGGAATCGATGAAAATGGCAACAGCAGTCGTTGCGACAGGTCCTGTGATCCTGTTCTATCCTTTCGTACAGCGTTATTTCATCAAAGGTATTACAGTCGGTGCTGTAAAAGGCTGATGTGCCGCGGGCCAAGGTTTGGCCTCTTCACATAACGGGCAATGCCCGATCAATGAAACCAAAGGGGAGAAGTACCAATGTCCAATTTGAAAAAGGTTTCCGCTCTGCTGATCGCGATCATTATGATCATCAGTCTTGCAGCTTGTGCAGGTGGCAACAGTGGAGGAAGCAATGAAGGCGGGAAAAAGGAGGGCACGGGAAATACAGGCAGCACGAACACGCCGGAAGGCGATACGGCCGTTGATACTTCAAAATTCGTAAAAATCAGCTATGTCGTTCTAGGCAATAAGCCGACCAACGGTCAGTTTGAGAAAGTAATGACTGAAGTAAACAAGAAGATGAAGGAAAAAATTAACGCCGAGCTCGAGTGGAAATGGGTGGAATGGGCAGACTGGCAGACAAAATACAATCTGCTGCTTGCATCCGGCGAGCCTGTGGATCTGATCACGATCGGTACGGACTGGCTTGATACTTGGGGCAACGCGCAGCGCGGCGCTTTCATGAATCTTGACGAGCTGCTGCCGAAGTACGCGCCGCAAACCTTTACCTCGATCCCGGAAGAGGATTGGGCGGAAAGCAAATATAAAGGCAATATCGTGCTTATCCCGGAAAACGACTATACGCAATGGGTTAACCATGGCTTCTTCTATCGCGGAGACTGGGCGAAGGAAGCGGGCATTACCGAGCCGATCAAGGATTGGGAAGGTATCGCCACTTATCTCCAATATATTAAAGACAATAAACCGGATGTTGTTCCTTGGGATGCTGTCGCTCAAACAAGTACTTTTGGCGGATTTAATCAATCCTACTCGGATAACCTGGAGCTGCCGATTTCTACAGGCTACCTGCCTGTATTTGCAACCAAATCGTTTGATGAGAAGTTCACGGTTGTGAGCCCGGTATTTGAAGATACTTTTGTAAAATTTGCTACGATGATGAAGGATTGGGCTGACAAAGGCTACTGGCGTGAGGATGTACTCAATAATAAGAACGATAACCGCGCTGCTCTTAGAGCCGGATTGTCGGGACTTGATCAGCACCATACGCAAACCTTTGGCGGTCTTCGTGTAACCATGGATAAAGACCAGCCTGGCTCCGAGCTGCAAATGTTTCCTTTTAACCGCACAAGAGGCACAAACCTGACAGAACTGTCTATCACGCACGGCGGAACATCTGTCGGCGCGCACAGCAAAAACCCGGAACGCGCTCTTATGGCTTATGACTTGATTCGCAACGACGAAGAAATTTACCATCTGATCAACTACGGTATAGAAGGCGTTCAATATGAAGTCAAAGACGGCAAGCGCGTACTGCCTGAAGGCTATGACGAAACAAACGATGCATTCTATGCTGATTTCTGGGGCGGCCGCGTCGATAAATTCGAAATTCCAAGCGTAAACACATGGGATCAAATCGAAGAGACGCTCTATGCGGAGTATGACAAAATCAAAAAACCATACCCTTACGGCCAGTTCGTGTTCGACAAAACGCCGGTTGAGGCTGAGCTAACGGCGATTACACAGGTTTCAGGCGAAATGGGACCTGCAATCACGTACGGTAAAGCAGGCGATCCTGTTAAAGCCGTTGAAGAATTCCGCAACAAGCTGAAAACAGCAGGCTATGACAAGGTGCTTGCCGAGCTGCAGCGCCAGATGGATGAGTATAAGAAATTGATTGAAGGATAGAATGCTGGGCACTATGCGGCCCGAGAAGAGAGGGATGCACGAAGGTGCATCCCTCTTTTTTGTGCTTGTTTAGGGAATGATGAACGTAGTTGATTCCTGTTAGTTTCATTTTGCCATCGCAACTAAATGGATAGGATCGCTCCGGAATCGGTGGCCCCTTGCCTTAATTTAAAGGAATTCCTCCAGTTCATTTGCCATCTAAATCATGAGACATCCAACGAACCGGAAAAGCTCCCTCTAAATCGGCGGATTTCTTAATTATTGACCGAAAAGGATTAAAATAACGGGAGGTTTTCCAGGTATAGGCGTACGTTATCGATTAAATAGAACAATTAGAGGGATGTTTTCCCGTTATGCCTCCCTACCGAACTAATCTGCTTTTGAGTCTTAAAACAATAGATGATAGTATTAAAACGGTAAGAGTTGATATTACGCTTCCAATAAACAAATCATCACTGTACTCTTGGATTTTTTCTGTTAATAGTAAGGCTTTTCCGTCTTCATTGCCTGTTGGCAGGAAATAGATGAAATGGTCTGCGGCTAAATCTATGAAAGCAAGTATCCAAAACATTAAATATCCAGTCATTGTTGAACTGATCAAGACAGAAAGATACTTTTTCTGGTGCTTAGAATATACATTGAAAGCTATTGAACTTACAGAAAGGGAAACAATGATAATAAGCAGCTCTGTCCATTCCACATAAAGGGATTTAGTTATAACAAGCATGATCATCGTGAAGGCTGCTAGTAACCCAATAACTTTTTTCACTTTATTCCCTCCTGATATCCTGATTTTCTAACCATATAGACGAAATTTAATGATAAATGGTTACAATTTTTGTTAGTAAACATTGACCCCCGTCAACAAAAAAAATGATAAAATGATTTTGTATAAACAGAAAGGCGGAGAAGATATGGGACATGCTTTTATCATCGAACCAAACACGTATTACGCCTTCGAAAACGAGGCGGCACTGATTGAAAAATGTAAAGAATGGGGTTTGCTATCAGAGAAAGCAACCAAAACAAAAGGTTTTTTCTATAAAGGAAACAGTATGAATATGGCCTGCAGCATTATCGGTTATGTCGATAACATGAGCGCTGTCATTCAATTTGAAAACAAACAATTGCACTGCATTCACCCTTCATACCTGAAGGAGATGCAGGCATCCACTTATGGCCAGAGGCTTTCGGCAGCAGCCGAAAAACCGGTAGAGCCCGAGGTCGTCGTGCTTGAGACGCTGCAAGAAGAAGCTCCTCCTATTGCGGAAGCTAAGATTAAAGAAGCGACGGTCGAAGAGCCGCCGAAGGGGAAAGCCAAAAAAGAAAAGGCACCGAAACCTCAGCTGCCTGAAGAAAAAGTCAAAATGACCGCTACCGTAAAAGAATTTACTACGGTGCCAAACCATTTCTCCGATAATGATGACGAAGTAGTCATCTACGAAGCGGTTTCCATTCTCGAGCCGGAAACCGAAATCGGCACAGCCTGGTCCAGCCACAGCGCCACAATTAAAAAATTGGAACTGGAAATCGGAGACAAGATCACGTTTGAAGGTAAAATCGTTGCAAAGAAGCTCACCAAGCATCCCGTGCCATACAAGATCAACAATCCTGCGAAAATACAAAAAGAAGAATCCTGAAGCAAAAAAAAGGAGTGTGCGACTACACTCCTTTTTCATTATTATACCGATCCTGCATAATATCCGCCTATTATCCTCAAAATAGTAAAGAAGGATTAACGAGGTTTCACCTTACTTAAGTTCATGACGATCATAGTAAGTGCATTTGATCGAATCCGGCAGAATTTGCTCTGTGGCTGCGATCTTTATTTTTTCCATGAATTCGGGCCGAATAAGATGAATCAGCGGTTGTTCAACATCATAAAAGTGGTTTAAAGCCTCGATTACCTTTTGATCCCATTCTTTATAATAATAAAGAAGATCATCAGGGTATACGGTCCTCCGCTTCATCCCTTCTTCTGGAAAACATTCAAAAGGTTCATCCATATTTAAAGTTCCATAATCATCCGTTAGTTGCTCTCCTGGATAAATGTCCATGACAGCAATTTCAAATTCATATGCTGTTCCCATACAATTGGCTTGAAAACTGTGGTTCACATATCTGCCTATATCCCAACAAAGAATATATTTACCTTCTTGATTACGAAAAGAATATTTCTTAAGTATCTCGCTGCTGTATTTATCTAGAGTATCAAAATAAGCCGGTTCAAGTATATGATCCAACCCATCCAATGCCCACGTAATGGTTCCCTTTGGAATAAATTTAGTAGCAAATACTCCAAAACCGATTTGATCATTTATATATCGCAGTTCCGTATGCGGATAGATCATGTTGGGTATTCCCCTTCACTAAATTGGTTTTACCCATAATATGCAGGGGTAGACTGCTTGTTGAAACATAATGAATTTTACTTTTTATCTTATCAGCGCAAGCATAGATAGTAACAAAGGCAAGAAGAAAAACCGCCTGCTCTACAGGCGGTTTTCTATAAAGTTGCTATTAAAATCGCATACTTGGTTAATGAGCGGCTGCGTACTGTTCCGCTTCGGCTGCCGGGTCAAGCTTTTCCTTGCTCATCATGAATGCTGCGGCTAGGGCTAACACAGCCGGAATGAGGCCGATCGCAAATGTGAAGACGATAGAGGACGAAAGCCCCTCTGTAATGAGGTTCAGTGACTGTTCCGGGATTTGCGCACGGGATACAGGATCCATAAGCGCATGCGGGTCGCTGAAATCAATACTTTGCAGGCCCGCAGCAGAATCATTTCCCGCGAACGCTTTCGTCAGCTTGCTTGTCAGGGAATGGCTCTGAACAATGCCGAATATCGTAATGCCGAGCGTCATACCGAGCGAACGCAGGAAGTTGAGCGTTGAGCTCGCTGTCCCCCGCTGCCGGATCGGCATGGCGTGAATCGCCGCGTTGCTCAGAACCGAGAAGGATGCGCCGATGCCAAGGCCGACCATTATCATATAGACCGTTACCGTGAGCCGCGAGGAATCCGGGGTTAGTGTCGTCAGCAGCGCGATTCCTGCGACAAGGATGATTACAGTCGAAATCATAATCGTACGGTAGGATAGTTTGGTCATCAAAGAGCCGCCGGCGGTCGCGGTCACGACAGTACCCAGCATCATCGGCAGCAGGACGAGTCCGGCGTTAGCCGCGTTCCCGCCGAGAACGCCTTGAATATAGAGTGGAATGTAAACGGAAGCTGTAATGAAAGCAGCTCCGCTGAGAAAAGCAAGCGCATTGCTTGTTGAGAACAAACGGGCTTGAAACAGACCGAACGGGATAATGGGTTCTTCGGCGCGTTTCTCAGCAAAAATAAACAGAGCGGTAAAGAAAGCGGATCCTACGAGCATGCCGATGATCGGCAAAGAACCCCAAGCAAATTGTCTGCCGCCGAGCTCCATGGCGAACATGAAGCAGATGACCGCGCCGACAAGCGATATTGCGCCCAACCAGTCGATCCGTTGTTTGGAATGCTCATGCGATTCCTTGTAGAAGAAGCCAATAATCCCGAAGGCGATCAGGCCAAGCGGCAGGTTAATGTAGAAGATCCATGCCCAATGGATGTGGTCGGTCATATAGGCTCCGAGCAGCGGACCGAATATACTCGACATGCCGAATACGGCACCGAACAGTCCGCCAAGCTTGCCTCTGTTCTCCGGAGCAACGGCATCCATCATAATCGTGAAGGTAATCGGGACTAAAGCGCCTGCGCCAATTCCTTGAACAGCGCGATAAATGCTTAGCTGAATGATCGAATCCGCGGTTCCGCATAGTACGGAGCCGGCTATGAAGACGATAACGCCAAAGATGAAGAAACGCTTGCGGCCGTACATGTCGGACAGCTTGCCGAATATCGGCATACCGGCCATTTCCGCGACCATATAAGCCGAGGTAACCCAAATAAATTTGTCTAGTCCGCCCAGCTCGCCAATAATTGTCCCCATTGCGGTCGCCATGATCGTGTTGTCCATCGAAGCCATCAGAATCGCCAGCAGCAAGCCTGCGATTACGATCCCGGTTTTCTGTTGTGCTTTGTGCATGATTTGGTTCCCTCCATTTGATCTCATGTAATAGCTTTAGTATAAGGGACCATTACTGACAGCATTATGTCAGTGTTGCTGAAGAAAATAAAATACAAAACAACAAAATAAGTGTTAGACTAGAGCAGAATATTTTTGGGGGTATGGTTATGGATCACAACAAAAGCATAAAATCGAAACAAGGAACCGAGATGCTGGAAAATGTACGCCGTATTTGCAGTTCCCTGCTTGAAGTAGAGGAAATCATCGACGGATTTGGTCATACAACGTTTAAAGTAAAAGGCAAATCGTTTATCATGATGGGCGAAAACGAGGTTGGTGCCGGACTATCCTTCAAGTCGGACCGGGAGAACCAAGAAATTCTGCTGCAGCAGGGCCGGTTCATCAAACACGGCATCAGCGCGTCATCTGATCTACCTAATCTGTACTCCACCCTGTCCAGTAGGTTAGTCCAATCGATGCAATAGGCTGGCTTTCCAAAAATCCTAAATGGGATTAAAACTAACGAGCGTATAGTATTAATCCCATTTACGATTTTTATTATAGATAGAACAGACGACACTGATACCTAATTGACCTGCTATGCTCTAAACATTCCTGTAGAGCCTAAGAAATGGGCTTTGTAAAAAAAGGAGCGCCTCGATATGATGGGTTTGTCCACTACACCATCAAGGAGGCCCATTATTGCCCCGAATAAAAGCCAGGCGAGAAGTAAGGAAGGACGAACGATACGCAGCATCGAAGCCAGCCAATATTGGCGATCTGTAACCATTCCATTTCACCTCACGTCTTTTTATAAGCTCCTCTTTCATGATGAGTGCTTTCCCAGTGTATCATTCAAATTGGCTATAATCCTCGTATAAATGGTTTGAAAGTATGTAAATCTTGCAGTAGAATTGGATTGATTTAAGTGAGGCGACAATCATGGAGAGCAATTGTGCCATATTTTCAAAGAGGAGACCGGCTATTCGATTCATCAATATATCAGGATTTATTCATGTCCGGCTTCAACTGTTATTCGAATCTCTTTAAGTCCTACCGCAAGCTTACAGGGAAATCCCACAGAGGCAGACGGAGGTGAACGTATGACCTGCTTGATGCGCTTGTCGCTTGATTTCCAACACTTGCAGCATATGAACCTCTAGCAAATCAAACATAAGATCGGTATACTTGTTGTGCGTATATCATTCGCTCCGGCGGATTGGTTGTACAACCATATTGCGGAAAAATTAATCCGAATAACTTAACTTTTGTCATCAGGGTATGTGCCAGGAGGGTTCCTTATGAAAGCGTTGCCTTTTTATAGAAATACTTTTTTTACCCGTCTCATCTTATCGTTTACGGCATTAGCTGTCGTGCTGCTCGGACTTACGGGAGGTTACCTGTACACGCAGGCTAATCAAATGATGGTGGACGAAATCGCCAGGGATAGTCAACGACGTCTCGTTACAGCAAAAGATTACGTAGAACGGACATTGCTGCGAAAGTACGAAGAAAATCTTCAAAATAAGGCCGTAACCACAATTCTCACTCGGAACAGCTCTAATTTGAATTATTTGCTCAATAATAGTTGGTCAGAAAACCTCGACCGTGTATTGTCATTACAACAAGATCTGGAGATTTTTAAAACAACAATTGAAGGCGCTTCCAATATAACCGTGTTTTTTCATCAAGGAAATTATGTCGTAACCAGCGATCTTTTCTTTGAAAATCCGGAAAACTCCACAGACTTCGTTTTTATTGAGGGGCTTCCGCAAATGACTCCGAACCGGTGGATGATCCGGACGTTGCCGGACGGAAAGCAGGCGATGACGTATATCGTAAAGCTCCCGTACGGGATAAGCGGCCCATCGCCGAAAGGATACCTATATGTTGATGTCGATATGGAGTACCTGAAGCAGGCCGTCTCTAAAATCATGCATTCCTCCTTCGAGAGGTTCTATATATTCGATGCAAACGGGAATTTGATCCTGCAAACAGCCGGAGCGAATCCGGAAGATGTCGGGTTGATCCGGCAAGCCATCAGATCCGGTAAGACCGCCACACAGATCAACGACAGTTTAAGTGGCACATTCGTATTATCGCATCTCTCAGGTCAAGAGTCGGAACAGAGTTGGACCTATGCGATGGATCGGCCGATGAATTCATTTGTGCTGGATACAAAAAAAATGAAAACCAAGATTTTCGTAGCCTGCTGTCTTATGCTCGTGTTTGGGCTTGCGGTTTCCTACCTGATTTCCAAACGTTTCTATCTCCCGATGAAGAAGCTGATCCAGCATGTTCGCAACCTGTATCAACCGGGTCTGAACCCTGTCCATGCGAATGAATATATGATTATCGGAAGTGCGCTGAATTTCATGGACCAAAAAATCGTCAGTTTGGAATCTCAGGCTAAAAAGAATGAGATGAAAAACCTGGTGATGGGCGCCAGTCTCGGGCTTGAACATGTGGATGGCCTGCAACAGGATTGCCGCTATCAGTTGGTGCATATTCAACTCATCGAAGGCGATAGTGAGAAGCTCAAATTGCGCTACGAGCAATTCGACCGTCCCGTGCCATGTGAGGTTGTTTGCTTGAATCCGCAGGAAGCGGCCATTATCTACTTCCTGGATTTACGCGCCGCCGAGATGGATGACGGGATGATAGCTGCGGAATTGGACAAAATCCAGGACGAAGTGAGGGGAGAGCTCCGATTTGGAGCGGGTATCGGCACATCGGTCTTATCGCCCGAGAAAATTCCTCTCTCCTATCGAGTGGCTCATCAAGCATATCGCTATCGGTTTATGTACGGTCATGAAGCAATCATTCCGCATTCTAAAATTTCCGCTTTCGATCCGAAACCGCCACTGATTTCTCTGGATACATTTCAGAATACGCTTAAGGCCGGGGATGTGGAGAGCGTTAATCAATTTATCGATAAATTCGCTGCTGTTCTGATGGAACGGAATATGCAGCTTGAATCGGTGGAGCTTGCTCTTCTTCAGCTCGTTTCCGCACTGTACGAAACGATTATTGAGCTGGAGCTCCAGCAAATCATTCCTCCTTCCAATCTGTTTGACGAGTTGAAGAAAGATACGCTGGCAGATACGATCGCATCGATTCGCAGCCTTTCCGAACGTATTGGGGTCCATGTACGGGATTCAGTCAAGCATAAGCATGCGGAGGTCATTTTCAAGCTGAAAGCCTATATCGATGAGCATTTGCACGAAGATCTTTCGCTCAACATTCTTTCCGATGTGGCTTCGCTCGCTCCCGCATACATTTCCACCTTGTTCGGCGAAGTGATGAACGAATCGTTTACCGAATACGTGACCCGAATTAGACTCGAAAAAGCCGCCCACTTGCTGCAAGAGGACGACAAGTTGTCCGTCACGGAAATCGCGTCTCTTGTCGGGTATCGAAACCTGCAATATTTTCATGTAAAATTCAAAGCGCGATTTGGTATTACTCCCGTTCGGTACAGGCAAACGAAACAAACGTCGAGTGCGGCCAATTAGCAAAATTTCTATAGACAAGCTGTTTACAGCTGAGCTTTTACTTCCATTTTTGCATTTGAATACTTCAAAGAACAGAATCTAACGGTTCAACAGAAAAAAGGGGAGGTCAAACCAATGAATCAAAGAAAGAAACAAAGAAAAAAAACTTTGCTGAGTTTGACAGGCATTGTCTTGTCGATGACGTTCGTCGCGGTCGGTTGCGGCAAGCCGGGGTCGTTTGTTGAAACTGTGAAGCCCGAGGCCAACGACAAACGGATCGAGATTACTTGGGCGAATAATTTCAGTGCTCCTGAAGCTGACGACAACTATGTGCAGAAACAGCTGGAGCAGAAATTCAACGTCAAAATCAAAAATGTCAAATTTGAACGGCAGGGATGGAAGGATAAATTCAATGTCCTGCTTGCTTCCGGTCAAATTCCCGACATTTTCCCAATCGATGCGAACGAGATTGATTTAGCCACATGGGCGGATCAGGGCATCATTGCCAGCATTTCTCCGGATGAAATCAGAAAGAATATGCCGAATTATTCGAAAGCGCTGGAATCGTTTGACGCCGGCGCATGGAATGCCGGTTTCTATAATGGAAGGAACTGGGGAATCCCGAAGGTATGGCCTAGCGGCAATTCAGGCATGATCCCCGGTTATAATGAAGCATGGCTGAAGAAAATCGGCTACAACGAGCCTCCGAAGACGCTCGCGGAGCTGGAGGATGTGCTCAACAAATTCGTAAACAACGATCCGGACGGCAACGGCAGGAAGGATACGTACGGCATGTCGGGCCGAGGCAAGCTCCCGATCCAAATGTTTACTTCCGTATTCTCGGCTTATGGCGTATCGCCATACCAGTTCAAGTTGGGCGCAGACGGAAAGGTTGTGTATGGCGGGATCACCGAAGAAACCCGCTCAGCGCTCAAGCTTCTGAATAAGTGGTTCGAAGCCGGACTTATCGATCCGGAGTTCATAACAGCAGATAACGGCCAGCTCAATGAAAAATTTTCCAATCAAAAGATCGGCATGATAGATAATCTGGGTTGGCGCAACTTCGACGCTGAATCCGTCTATATTACGAAACCCGCATTGGAAAAGGGCCAACACGTTATCGCCGGAAAGCCGGTTGTAGGACCAGCCGGCAAAGCCTACGCATTCTCCGCAGGCGCGCGTCAAGCCCCTTTACTGTTAGGCGTGCAGCTTGAGAAGGATGCAGCGAAACGGACCATCATTGAGCAGATTCTCGAATACGTTGCAACAAATCCGGAGGGCTGGTTGCTTACAGTTTACGGTGAGAAGGGTGTCAACTACGACATGAACGGCGACTTTGTCGTTGCAAGGGCGACACCGGCGGCCTCAAAAGCCGGAGCAGGCAGCTTCTATAATCCCCTCACCAACGTAGATACTTCGATGCTTAAATATAACACGACTAAGGAATTGCTGGATCTGAAGGCGAAGCTGGACAGCGGTTACGAGCCGCTCAGGGACGTTATTGCACCGACTGCATTGAGCTCCAAGGGGAAATATTGGGCGAATCTGCAGACGCTCGTGGACAGTTATTTGATTAAAGCCATCATCGGCAAAGCGGATACGGATAAAGGATTCGACGACTTTAAGGTAAGTTGGCTGAAATCCGGCGGTCAAGAATTGACGGACGAGGCCAACAAGGTTTATGCAGAGAGGTATATGAAGTAATAGGAAGGTCAGCGTGGTAGAACAGTCAGACGAATACGAATGCATGGGCCAAGGCGGGGTTGATGTTCCGGGAATCGCTAAGCCCGAACACCAAGAATGTGTTCGTTGCGATGACTCCGGGCAACGGAGCGACATTCCAATACCGTTCGTCCACAGGCGGAACGAGCTTCTATGTAGCTTCATCAGAGAAACGGTTATTACAAGATGATCAATGTGAATAGCGGCAAGAGCCTGGATATGTTAGGCGTTTCTACTACAAACGGTGCAAGGCTGGTTCAATGGACATATGGCGGCGCCAACAATCAACAATGGCAGATTATCGGTCTCGCCAACAGGGCGTATAAGCTGATCGCGCGCCATGGCGGCAAAGCGATGGATGCCGATGACGCCTCTACTGCAGATGGGGCAACCATACAACAGTGGACGGATACCGGAGGAAGCAACCAACAATGGTATTTGATTAAGCAGTAGCAAAATAGTAAGAATAGAGATTCAAAGGTTATATCCATGAGAGACACTGCCTGTGGTTTGGGTATGTGTCTCTTTTGCATGCAGTCTCCTTTTAGTTTCCTTTTTAGGGGGTATTTGTAATAATTGTGAGTTTTGTTTGTTTTAAATCGGCCCATGACAAAAAAACAAAACAATTTTTGAAAGAATCTAAAATGAATTTAATGATTATAAAATAGAAAAAGCGCTTGCATAGTTCTACAATGTGAGACATAACCAGTCATCGCTGAAAGGAGTTTGTCACATGAACACAACCAATGCCCCTGACATTGGCGGCATAGGAAGCCCCCATAAAAAGCTGAAAAAGTCGTCCGGCACGTGGATCGACAATGTTAAGCAAATCGGGAGGGACTATGTAAAGAACAGATATTTGTTATTGCTGCTTTTTCCCGTACTGATCTGGTATGGCATATTCGCTTACGGACCCATGTACGGGGTTCAATTAGCTTTCAAAGACTTTTACATTAAAGAAGGCATCTGGGGCAGCCCGTGGGTAGGATTGAAGCACTTTGAATATTTGTTTACCGCTTCGCCGCAGTTCCCGCAGATCATGAAGAACACGATCATAATCAGCTTTTATCAAATCATTTTCGGATTTCCGGCTCCGATTATTCTGGCGCTTCTGTTCAATGAAATCCGGTTTACGTTCTTTAAGAAAGTTGCCCAAACGATCTCTTACTTGCCGCATTTCTTGTCCTGGATCGTTATCGGCGGAATTTTGATAACGCTTTTATCGCCCTCCACCGGGGTCGTCAATTACATTCTGGAGATATTCGGTTTTGATCCGGTCTATTTCCTCGGCACCGAACAATACTTCCGCTTTACGCTCATTACATCGGCGATATGGAAGGAAATTGGGTGGGGAACTATTATTTTCCTTGCTGCCTTGTCGAGTATTGATTCGCAAATGTATGAAGCGGCAGTCATCGACGGAGCGAACCGTTGGAAGCAAACGATCTATATTACGCTTCCGGCTCTCATGCCAGTCATCGCCATATTGCTCATTTTACGGGTTGGCAATGTGCTCGATGCCGGATTCGACCAAATTTTTAACTTATATTCCCCTGCCGTTTACGGTGTCGCCGACATTCTTGACACTTATGTATACCGAATAGGCTTGCAGGAATTCCAATTCAGTTTGACTACGGCCGTCGGTTTATTCAAGAACGTCGTCGGGTTCATGCTGGTATTGGCAGCGAATTTCATTATCAAAAAGATGGGGCAGGAAGGCCTCTATTAAAGCAAACCAGATTCGAGAGGTGTGAGACAACTTGCGTCTAACAAAAGGCGAGAAAATTTTTCAGGGGTTCCTGCTTGTTATCATCACGATGTTATGTATTGTCATGGTCTATCCGTTCTTGCATGTACTGTCGATTTCGCTTAGTACGCCCGCGGAAGCGCTGCGTCCGGGAATTCATCTCTATCCGAAAGAAATCTCGCTGTTTGCCTGGGAGCGCGTATTGTCGACGGACAGTATATGGCGGGCGTTTGGCATTACAGTGTTCAGGACCGTTGTAGGCACCTTGCTTTCTCTTGTATTTATGTCTATGGCCGCCTACCCGCTGTCCCGTAAATATTTGCCCCATCGTGGGTATTACACAACGTTTATTATCATCACAATGTTCTTTGGCGGCGGTCTGATTCCGACGTACTTGCTGATAAAGTCGCTGGGATTGATTAATTCGGTATGGGTCTATATTATACCTGGACTAGTCAGCACATTTTCCATGCTTATTCTTCGCAACTTTTTCATGGGTATTCCGATGGAACTGGAGGATTCGGCGAAAATTGACGGCGCGAACGATATTCGCATTCTGGTACAGATTATTGTGCCGTTGTCAGCCCCCGTGCTGGCAACGCTCGCGCTTTGGGCTGCGGTGGCGCATTGGAATAACTGGTTCGATGCGATGTTATATATGCAAGATAAAACGAAGATTACACTGCAGTTACTTTTGAGAAGGCTTGTTATCGCCAATATGGGAGACCCGATGATGCCTGTGCCGACGGAGGAGGAAGACCCCGCAATGGTTAAAGCGGCAATCATTATGTTTACCGCCTTGCCGATATTGGTTGTTTACCCGTTCTTACAACGATTTTTTGTTAAGGGCGTCATGGTAGGGTCACTCAAGGGTTAGTAACGACTTTTGGTACAACTTGTTTTAAACAGCATTCATATTACGTGTTGCTGTTTAAATAGATTAAGAAACAACAAAAGGGAGGAAAAACATCAATGAAACACAGTAAAAAGAAATGGACGACCTTAACAGCCCTTCTGCTTTCTCTGGTGCTGGTGCTAAGCGCTTGCAGCGGAGGAAACAGCGGAGGCGGGAACACGAACACTTCCGAGGGCAGCAACACGGGCAGTAAAGAGGAGACGGTGGCTCAAGAAGAGCCGATCGAGATTGTGTGGGCGAACAACTTTAGCTCGCCTGAAGCAGACGGTAACTATGTACAGACTGAAATCGAAAAGAAATTCAATGTAAAGATTAAAAATATCAAGCTGGAAAGATGGGGCTGGAAAGAGCAATTTTCCGTCTATCTGGCTTCCGATGAAATTCCGGATATCTTCCCGATCGACGCCAATGAAACAGACATGGCGACGTGGGCGAAACAGGGAATCATCGCCAGTCTCGATCGCGCCGAAATTGAAGCGAACATGCCCAATTATGCTGCAGCAGTAAATGAGTATGACTCTGGTGCTTGGATGGTAGGCATGGTTGACGGGAAAAACTGGGGCATTCCAAAATATTGGCCGCCAGGAAACGACGGGTTCATTCCGGGTTATAATAAGGGCTGGCTGGAAAACATCGGCTACAGCGAGCCGCCGAAGACGCTTGTGGAATTCGAAGATGTCCTGACGAAATTTACGAAGAACGATCCGGACAAGAATGGCAAGAACGACACTTACGGGATGTCGGCAAGAGGCAAGCTGCCGATCCAGATGTTCACTTCCGTATTCACTGCGCATGCCGTGAGCCCATACCAGTTCAAGCTGGATGCCGAAGGCAAAGTTACCTGGGGAGCCATTACGGAAGAGACGCGCACAGCATTAAAGCTTCTCAACAAGTGGTACAAGGACGGATTGATCGATCCGGAGTTTATTACGAACGATAATGGTCAAATCAACGAGTTGTTTGTGAATCAGAAAATCGGTGTTGTTGACAATGCGGGCTGGAGCAACTTCAATCCGGAGTCGGGATACGTGACGAAGCCTGCGCTTGAAGCAGGAATAATCAACACGCCAGGCAAGCCGCTTGTCGGTCCGAACGGCGACGCATACGCATTCGCATATGGAGCTCGCCAGGCGCCTGTATTACTGGGTGCACAAGTCGAAAAAGATGAAAAGAAACGTAAGAAAATCTACGAAATTCTGGAATGGGTAGCGACAAGCGACGAAGGCTGGTTGTTAACCGTTAAAGGGCAAGAAGGCGTCAGCTACGAGTTCGACGAGAATGGATTCCCTGTTGGAAAGCCGGATGAAAGCGTTGCGGCACCGAAATTGGGCTATGGCAGCTTCTATAACCCGCTTACTCACATTGACATCAGCAAGCAGAAATACAACTTCGATTCTAAAATGATAGAACTGAGAGACGAGATCATGCCGGGAATCGTACCGTTGCTTGACGTATTGGGCCCTGTACACATGGAAAGCAAGAGCCAGTATTGGGGTAACCTGTTAACGCTGCAGGACACGTATCTCATTAAATCGATTTACGGGGAAGCCAACACGGACAAAGACTTTGACAAGTTCAAGGAAGACTGGCTGCGTTCCGGCGGACAAGCAATCATTGACGAAGCCAATAAGATCTATCAGGAGCGTAAGTAATAATTACCGACTTATTGATAAGGCCGACTTGTATGATGCAAGTCGGCTTTTCTTGCGATTAAAGTAGATCTTACTTTTTATTTTGGTAATCAGGCCGCATGTAACCATTCCCGCACCGGGGCAAGGCATGTTGGCAGGCCGAAGTTACCAGGATAATCTGCAGTTAGAACCGTATGAGGCGGAAGTTTATAAACGGAATGACCTTATGTACCAGATACGGAAAAAAATGAACTTAGGTGGGGGTGCCGCATGTCAAGGGAATCAAAGGACCGGGCATGCATCATTTGGAGGAAGTGATATTGCGCATTCCGTCGGGGAAGACGATTTACATTGCCGGCGGTGCGGCGGTCGCGGGCTCAATGGTCTGCGACTCCGTCAGCGATGTCACGGTCCGCGGCAGAGGCGTTCTTTACTTGACCGAATTTGGGCGTTTTTCCGCCTTCCGCGGAGTGCGAATCATCTTCTCCAAGCGGATTCGCGTCGAGGGGATCACGGCTATCGATCCGCCGCACTACAGTATCTATATCGGCAAGTCCGAGCAGATCCGGATCGCGAACTTTAAAGCATTCAGCACGAAAGGCTGGTCGGACGGCATCGATATGATGGCCAGCTCGGATATCGATATTGAGGACGTGTTTATGCGCAATTCCGACGATTGCATCGCGGTTTATGCCAGCCGCTGGGATTACCAGGGAGACACACGGAATATCGCCGTCCGCAATTCCGTCTTGTGGGCGGACGTGGCTCATCCGATGAATACCGGCGGGCACGGCAATCATCATAGAGGGGACGTCATCGAGAACGTCCTGTTCGAAAATATCGATGTGCTCGAGCATCATGAGCCGCAGCCCGACTACCGGGGCTGTATGTCGATTAACTGCGGCGATAACAATACGGTCAGGAATGTGACCTACCGGAATATTCGGGTAGAACCGTTCGAGCTCGGGCAGCTGTTCGATATCCGCGTGCTCTTCAACCCGAAGTACAACCCGGTGCCGGGCAAACGGATCGAGAATATCCGCTTCGAGAACATTACCTGCGACGGGGGCTGCGGCAACCCGTCCCGTATCGGCGGATACGATGCGGACAGGACGGCCCGGCATATCGTATTCAAGAATGTCACGATCAACGGGAAGCGAGTGACGGACGCCAAATCGGGCAACATCCGGGTGCTTCCGTTTACCGATAACGTCAGTTTTGAATAATTCATAAAGAAAGGTGTTGCTCTATTTTAGAGGGGAGGAGACAACACCTTTCTATTTCATTTGGGTGAAAGAATTTATAAGTCAACGCGTAACGTGCAACCTAAAAGTGGAAGCGCTATCTTGTTGAAAAAAGTGCTGCCTTTCTATAGAGATACCTTTTTCCCTTGATGTTTTTCAAAATGCTTCTAAAGGCGGGAAAGTTGGAGAGGTGAATCGATTCATCGACGATTTCGTGTCGGTTCTGAAGGAACGAAACCTGCAGCTTGAATCGGTAGAATTGGCGCTCCTTCAATTCGTCTCCGCTATGTATGAAACGGTGATTGAGCTGGAGCTGCAACAGCTCGTTCTCCCCTCGAATCTGTTCGATGAACTGATGAAAGAGACGTTGGAGGAAACCGTCAGCTCGATTCGCAGCCTGGCCGAACTGATCGGGGTTCACGTGCGGAGATTGCGGCACTTGTTGGATACCGCGACCATCAATATTTTCATGTCAAGTTCAAAGAGCGCTTCGGCGTCACGCCGGTTCAGTACAGGCAAACGAATCCGAAGTCCGGCGCGGCAGAGTAGCGCGTATCTATACCAAATTCCCAACAAACATCCTAATTTCAGGATGTTTGTTGGGAATTTCGAAAGAAATTGAAATCCGATTTTGAAAGAATTAAAAACAATCGAATGATTTTGAAATATAAAAAAGCGCTTACAATCGTTACAATTAATTAAAGAAAGCCTCGCTTTAGAGACGTTCTGCAAGCGGCCGTCCTGGAAACCAAAACGCAATATTGGCCGAATCTTCAGACGATGCAGGATACTTATCTGATCAAAGCGGTCATCGGCGATGAGAATACGGATTCCGATTTTGACACATACAAGGCGCAATGGCTGAAATCAGGCGGTCAAGCCTTGACAGACGAAGTCAATCAGGTGTACGCAGAGCGCAGAATCCAAAATTAGATTTTGAGGAAAGGACGAAACAATTATGACATACGTGTCAAATCGATTAATCACATATCCAGATCCCGAGGGAGCGATTGGCAATTCCGATTATACGGTGCGCGTCCGGCAGGGACAAGGCGAATGGCGGCAGCTGTTCAGCTATAACGTGAAGGTGGACATGCATGATGTGCGGGATGCCTCCATGGTTTATTTCGATTGTGCCGGCGCTGTTGAAGTCGAAGTGACCAAGAATGACGGGGAGATTCGCGACGTGGCGATCCGCCCCTCATCAGCGGGGATTGACGGGGTCGTGGGTGGAAACCGCGTGACGTTCACAATGGACGGGCCCCGTAAATTGTCGCTCGAAGTGAACGGAGACCGATTCCATAATTTGCATATCTTTGCCAATCCGATTGAGAAAGATGCGCCGATGCAGGACGATCCGGGCGTCTTAGTCGTTACGCCGGGCAAACATCAGACCGAAGATCTTCAGCGTCTGATCACGCCGGAAGTATCGGTTATCTATTTCGATGCCGGCATACATGTTCTGGAACAGCCGCAATTCCGCTTGCCTTCCAGTGTAACGGTCTATGTTGCCGGAGGATCGGTCGTCTATGGGGCGTTCATCTGCGATCATGTACGGGATGTGACGATCCGGGGCCGCGGGATCGTCTATATGTCCGACTTCGAGAAAACGACGTATTATCGCGCCGTTGAGATTTTGTTCTCCGAACATATTGCCGTCGAAGGAATCATTGTTATTGATCCGCCCCATTATACCGTTAAGATAGGGAGTTCCGAGCATATCTCGATCCGCAACATCAAATCGTTCAGTACCCGCGGGTGGTCGGACGGCATCGACATGATGTCAAGTGCCCATGTGGACGTTGACGATGTGTTTCTGCGAACGTCCGACGATTGCATCGCAATTTATGGCAGCCGCTGGGACTATCAGGGGGACACACGGGATATCACAGTCCGAAATTCCATCTTATGGGCGGACGTGGCTCATCCGATGAATGTCGGCGGACACGGCAATCACGATAAAGGGGACGTTATCGAAAACATTCTTTTTGAAAATATCGATGTGCTCGAGCACCATGAGCCACAGCCTTATTATTGGGGGTGTTTTTCGATTAACTGCGGCGATAACAATACAGTCCGGAATGTGACCTATCGGAATATCCGGGTAGAACAGTTCGAGCTCGGACAGCTGATCGACATCCGCGTGCTCTTTAATCCCAAATATAATCCATGTCCCGGCTTCCGGGTGGAAAATATTTATTTCGAGAATATCGCGTTCAACGGAACTTGCGATAACCCGTCGCTTATCGCGGGCTTCGATGAGTCTAAATTCGTAAGGGGGGTGAAGTTCAGGAATTTGCGAATCAATGATCGGCACATCCTCAGTCCGGAGTCTGGAAATATCCGGATTGGAGACCATGCACATGACGTCGAGTTCACGTAACGCAAGTCGGATGTATTGACTGAAATGGAGGAGTACAACATGAAGGTTCGTAACAAAAGATCTAGTAAAGTATTGCAAAAGTTTCTGCCGCTACTCGTTATCGTCAGCATGATCGTCGCATTGTTGCCCGTATCGGCGGGAACCGTATCAGCCGAAACAGGCTCGGAATCGGTTATAACGGATTATTTGCCGGCGATAAACGAAGTCATCGACACAAACGGTTTCAAGCATCCGGGTGTCGGACTAACCAAGGAATTACTCGAGAATTTGCAAACGCAGGTACGGGCACAAAAGGAGCCTTGGAAAACCTATTTCGACCAGTTGGTCGCTTCGGTTGACCCATGGGGAACCCCGCTTGCGACCCGGACGGTCTCGTCCAGATTTTCCGAAGGCTGTTTTTGCAGCCAGGGCTATAACGAAAGATTCGTATGGGATGGCTTAACAGCGTATACGCAGGCTCTTATGTATGTGATAACGGGCGATGAGGTTTATCGGGCCAATACGATGTATATTATCCGGAAATGGGAGCAGAAGAACCCTGCGGATTACGCGTATTTTGTCGATTCGCACATTCACACGGGAGTTCCTCTCTACCGTATGGTTACCGCCGCGGAGATCATGAGGTATACCAGTACTCAGACGCCGGAACTGGAATGGACAGATCAGGATACGGCCAATCTCACGAATAATGTGATCGTTCCGGTCACCGATACCTTCAATCATACGAATCACCGCTTCATGAACCAGCATCTTTATCCGCTGATCGGAGCCATTTCCGGATATATCTTCACCGGCAATGTCGAGCGGTATCACGAGGCAGTCGAGTGGTTCACGGTGAACAAGACGGCTGTGGATCAGCACGTGAACGGTTCCATCAAGAGACTGTTCCGGTTGGTCGATACGAATGCGGCGACAGGCGAGAAGGTGGCTAACCCGCAGGTGCAGATTACGGAAATGGGCAGAGACCAGGCTCACAGCACCGGCGACGTCATCAATGTCGCCATTGTGTCGCGTCTGTTGCAGGCCCAGGGAACAGAGGTGGATCCGGTAGACGGCACGGTTTCCACTGCGGAGAACGCGGTTACCACATACGATTTTCTCGGCAAGCGCATTCTGGCGGGCACCGACTACTTTTCCCGGTATATGAACGGCTATGATACGCCTTGGATTCCGACAGAGGCGCGTATGCGCGAGGATGGCAGTCCGGTCATTTATCAGGTATTAAGTACCGAATATCACGGAAGAATCGGCGGCAATGCCTATGATCTATACTATTACTATAAATATGAGCAAGGTTTGGACATAGAGCAGGTTGCTCCGTACTTCGCCGAGATGTTCAAAAAGAGGACGAATTACAATTGGGCGTCACGGGATTCCGGAGGGGAATATTGGCTGTACATCCCTAAGGAAGCCGAGGTCGAGGGAACGGCAAATCTCCCGAAGGTTAACCCGAACCCGAATTGGAAAGAGATCGAGGATCGGTTCACCAACTTGGACGGCAATTCGACCGCCATACAAGAGGGCGATGTTTCCTTCGTCCGCATCAACGCCACGGAATCCGGCAGCAAAATCGCTTTGGTTGAATCCGGCAGCGGTACGAGAGTGCTCGGATACAAGATTCGGACGAACGGCGCGGCGAAGCTGGAAGCCTTCGGCGAAACGATCACGTTGCCGGATACCCAGGGGCAATGGAGATATGTATATTATAATCTCCCGAAAGACCATGGGCTCCGGACCATGCATTATTTCACGATTATAGGCAACGGAACAACGGTCGATATCGACCATATCAATGTCAACGCGGCCAATGAACTGACGCCGCCGGTGTTTAATGAAGGAAATACAGCTTTGAACCTGTTTGCCTATGTTGGATCCGAGGCAACGCTCCATTTAGATTTCTCGGCAACGGACGCAGGCCCGTCCGATGTTGTGACCTATCGGATTGCGGGTGCGCCCGAAGGCGCCGTATTCGATACAAGTACCGGCGCTTTTGACTGGAAACCGACGCAGGCCGGAACGTATGCCTTCGTCGTGGAAGCTTCCGACGGCACGACGGTATCCACGAGAGATGTCACGGTGACCGTCGCCAATGATCGGCAGTCGGCGGTGGATGCCGTCATTGCGCCCTATGACGCCAATACGGATTATATCTGGGCAACGCTCGATACGTATAAACTAACAAACGACGACACCATGAGCGTCATTGACACCGCAACGGATGCCGAGTTCTATCAGAAGCTGGCGGCTCTGCATGACGCCGTGCAAGGACTTCAGTTAACCACGCCGTTGCACACCGACGGCAGCATTAATTATGAGAATATGTTCTTCGGCTTTAACTCGAAGACTTATCTGGACAGTGTCACGAGTACGTTCGGTAGGGACGTTCATATGGACATGGGGCCCAATTTCCGGGTTTCGGCCAGTGCGTTCGGGATTCAGGCACGGGCAGGATTTCCTGAACGCGGCGGCGGCATTACCATGTACGGATCCAATGACAATGAAACCTGGACCCGGTTGACGCCGGGAGTGACCCCCGTGTCATCAGAGATGCACACGTTGACGGTGTCGCCGGAGCTCCAGAATGAGCAATTCCGTTTTCTGAAAATCCAAATGATTCATAAGCCGTACGACGCTCCCTTCACTGAGTTGTCCGAGTTCCGGATCTTCGGGAAGCGTCACGAGGTCATCAACAAGATCTCATCGGTCTCCATCGGTTCGGATCAGGCCTTCGGAGGGCGGATTGTCCTGGGAGACACAGCGAAATTATCCTTCCAATCGACTGAAGCCATTCAGAATGTGAAGGTTACGCTTCAGGGTGTACCCGCGACCGTTCATTCGGAGGATGGCCTGAACTGGACGGCCGAAGCGGTCATGGGACCGGGTACGGCGCCCGGCACGGTGTTATTTAAACTCAATTATCAGACGATGGAAGGTATTGATGCCCCGGAAACGTTGTTCGTAACCGACGGGTCTCGCTTGATACTGGTGGATGAATCGGACGTGATCCCCGGTGTGACGTCAATCGCTGCAGTGACCGATTCCTACGGCAGATCGCCGGCAGACGCGATCGCATCGGCAAACAGATTGTTCGATAACAATCCGGGTACGGTGACCGATTACCGCTTGAACGGAAGCGGTGCCGGAGCATGGGTCACCTTCGACTTTAAACAAGGCGGCAACGCGCGATTGAAGTATGTGGAGCTGCTGGCAAGGCAAGACGGATATTATACAAGAATCAACGGTACGGTCATTCAGGGCTCCAACGACAATGTAACATGGAAGACCATCTCCACAGGAGCCGTCTCCACGCGGGACTGGCAGATCTTGTCGATTACCGACAAGAACCCCTACCGGTATATCCGTATTATCAATGGGAACAGCTGGTTCGGGAATATGGCGGAAGTGAGATTCCACGGCGATCTGGATTATGATGCAGCTTTCTTTGATTCCATCGTGCAGGCGCCGGACGGCTATACCAAAGGCAGCTACTACCTGTATCAACAAAAAGTGAAAGAGATCAAGGCGAAATTGGCCAATCCGGAAGCGGGCAAAATGGCCATTCTGAATGAATTGCTTCAGGCGAGTTCGATACTGAAGCCAATAATCGCACTTACGCCTTCTATGGTGACGGCAAATACGATATCGTGGGATGGCAAGTTGAGTGCAGCGGCGAACGGATGGCGTGCTTTTGACGGCAACGCGAACACATCCCCTGACACCAAAAACGCAGCCGGTTGGGTGAATGTTGACTTGGGCGAAGGCAACGCCATAACGGTTAACGGCATCAAGTTTATACCACGCTCCGGCAATGAAAACCGAATGAATGGAGCGCTGATCCAAGGCTCCAATGACGGGGTTAACTTCAACACCTTGCATACAATCAATGGGGTATCTGGTCAGCAATGGTATACGCAAGCGATCAACAACAATACGGCATATCGTTATCTGCGATATTACACGCCGAATGGTTTTGCCAACGTCGGGGAGTTGCAATTCCTCTTCATGGATCGCACGTTGCTTGCGCTCTTGCTGAACCAAGCGGATCAGGTCGTTACCGACCACTATACGGCTGAAAGCGTTGCAGCGCTTCAGGCTGAAGTATCGGCGGCACAATCTGTGAATAACAATGCGGGGGCATCGCAGGGCGAGATCGATGCGGCAGCTCAGAAGCTGCGTGAAGCGCTGGAAGGTCTGGAGATCAAGATCACGGCTTCGCTCGATCCTTCCGCACCGAACGGCCTGAACGGCTGGTATACAGCACCCGTGACGGTGACGTTATCGGCCTACGGGAATGTACAGTACAGCCTGGACGGCGGAAGCAGCTGGAGCGTTTATGACGCACCTGTTGCCTTGAGCCAGGAAGGGCCGAACCAAATGCTGTATCGGCCGGTTACGGTGACCGATTCGGTTTATCCGAAATCGGTGAATGTCAAGATCGATCTGACTGCACCGCAAGTCACGATTGCCGGTGAAGCTTCGTATACCATTGATCAGACGGTCAACATCACGTGCAGCGCGGTTGATACCGTATCCGGCGTGACCTACTCGCCGTGCGATGCACCGCTTGTGAATGTCAAAGCGTATACGCTTGATCCGGGCCCTCATAAGGTGACGGCGGAAGCGGAAGATGGCGCGGGACATCGCAGATCGGCTGAACATTCGTACAGTGTAGTAGCGACATTCGACAGCCTTTCTGCGCTGACCGGTACTTTCGCGGCCGAAACCGGTGCTGCAGGTGCCGATCAAATTACGGCATCGCTGCAGCAGCAGCTGGAAACGGCTGAAGCGAGAGCGGCAGAAAGAAAAGGCGCGGAAGCCCGCAAACTGCTGCAAGCGTATATCACGGAAGTGAACAAGCAAAGCGGTAACGTGTTCACGGCCGAGCAGGCGGCAGTGCTTGTCCGCTGGGCACAGTGGCTGCACAATGTGACGCCGTTAGCATCGGGAGCACCGGGTAAACCGGTCCTTTCCGACAACAACGGACATGACACGGGACTGAAGGACGGCAGCTATACCGTCACCATGAACCTGTGGTGGGGGAACAACGGCACCGAATTCAAGCTGTACGAGAACGGCAAGCTGATCTCTGCACAGAAGCTGACGGACAACTCGCCGGAGGCCCAAACCGTGAAAATCGATATCACGGGTAAAGCGAACGGTACGTATACGTACACCTGTGAACTGACGAACGTCTTCGGCACGACAGCATGCGACCCGCTTATCGTAAAAATCACCGATGCTTCGCCGGGCAAACCGGTATTGTCCCATAACAACTGGGACGGCGACGGGAATTACGATGTTACGATGAACATGTGGTGGGGAACGAACGGTTCCGAGTACCGCCTGTACGAGAACGGCGTATTGATTGACACGAAGACGCTGAGCGTGGCAACGCCGAAAGCCCAGAAGGCGGTAACGAATATATCCGGCAGGGCGCCGGGCGTATACGAGTACCGCACTGTACTGGTCAATGCGGCGGGTGAGACGTCCAGCGAGACGATCACCATTACCGTCAAGCAGTAATAAACCGGACAAACCGGTACGTTTGGCCAAATCGCTGAATCATTAGGCATCAAAGCACGTAGTAATGGGAAGGCCGAAAGGAGAGCATACCGAGTCGGCCTTCCCCTTTAGTTTGATATTTCGTTTGCAATCCTGCTCATGATTTCGGCCGTCCCTTTAGGCGTAACGGTCAACTGAAAAAATGTAAGCGCTGCCACATCGGCGCACGGGAGAATCTTGTACACGCAAGCCGATTTTGACCGCGCCAAGCAAAAGGTCGCAATGGGCGCGAGAGGATTAAGATTTTTCCCGCATATAAGACGAATTTTCAATCAACGATAATCAAAGTTGTAAGCGATTACAACATGTTGAAGAGCGAAAGCACTTCAATCTAACGATAGCTATATATTTGTACATGATTTCAAAAATGCGTTTGAAAGGGGGGATGCGATAGAGGAAGTGATTGTAAACGGGCTGCGGAGATAAAACAGGCCACAATGAGCAGTTAAAAAAAGGAGGAAATGACATGTATCTCTTCGAGAAGAACAGTTTTCCCCACAGGATTGTTTCCGGCATTCTTTGTTTGGTGTTGGCGATGACGACCTTTCTCACGATCGGCAGCCAAACGGCAAAAGCGGCGATTTCGCCGCTGATTACTTCTTATAAGCCGCAGGTAGTAAGTACGTCTGCAAATTTGTCGTATATCAATTCCTCAGGGAACACGGTAACGGGAACCATTCACCATCCTGGCATTGCAATGAGTCAGACGGATTTGGATAACATGCGCGATCACGTAAGAGCGGGGGATGAGCCTTGGAATACGGCGTTTAATGCCTTCGCCGCCGACTCCCAATCCAGTAAAACGCCAAGAATCTATTATGAAAACGTTTATATATTCCGGCACATTCAAGGGCCTTGGGGGTTTACCGACCCCGAGACGGGTGTCTATTACAATAATCCCAGCGAATATGTAGGAACGCGTGCCAATACCGATTCCGAAACGGCTTTCATGCAGGCGATTATGTGGTATAATACCGGCGATGAAACGTATCGCGCCAATGCCATGAAAATCATCAGGAGTTATTCTGCCGCAGTGGATTGCGTTACCCATACGAACTTCCGTTTAGCTACGATGAGTTATCTTCTCTCGGCGGCGGCGGAAATCCTGCGCTATTCCGATACGCCTACGGCGAGTCTGAAATGGACGGATTCGGATACAGCGAATCTTACCCATCTCATGGACATCGTTTCCGTCACTTATAACGCTCATAGCTTTTTTATGAATCAGCATCAGTTTACGGTGATGGGAACGATGGGAAGAGCTATCTTCACCAATAATCTGCAGCTTTACGATGAGGCTGTAGAAGCTTCGACCGTAAATGCCGCAGGCGATCAAGGGGGAAGAAACGGTTCCATTAAGTATCAGATGCGGTGGATGACGACAAATGAGCGAACAGGAGCGGCATTGGATCCGGCGGATTACCATGTGCAGGCCATCGAAATGGGGCGCGATGTGGGGCATTCCTACGGCAATGTCGGCGGACTGTCTACATTGGTGCGAACCATCTATGCCCAAGGCACGAAGGTTGACCCGGGCACCGGGGCGAGGTCTACGGCTTCCAATGCAGTGAATGTATTCAACTTCCTGGAAGACCGGCTGCTGGCAGGAACCACTTATCTGCTCAAGTATCATCTGGGTTACGATGTGTTATGGACGCCTGCGCGGGCAAACCAAAGCAGCACGATTCAATATTATGATACGATCAACGCAGACGGCAGAGGCAGAATCGATGCTTTCTACAGTGTTTTATACAACTATTACAAATATATCGAAAATCGGGATATGACTGGGGAGAAGTACAAATATTTGGCCTATGCCTACGAAACGAGAATGCCTGAGGTTGCGTTTAAGGATTATCCGCTTTTCATGCTGCTGTACACACCCGATGCGGCCAAGACGGTTGGCCTCAGCAACAAGATCACGTTAGGCTCGATAACGGGATTGACGGCAACGGCAGCGGGTGCGAATACGATCTACTTAAGCTGGTCGGGTGTGTCAGGCGCGCTGGGGTATAACATCTACAGGTCCACAGATCCGAATGGCACCTTTACAAAGATTAGCAGCGCCCCGACTGCAGCGACAGTATTTCGCGATACAAACTTGACCCCTGATACGACCTACTATTATCAGGTAGAAGTAGCCGGAGGATCAAAATCCGCCGCGGTATCTGCAACTACAGGAGGAACTTTGGGGACTGCTTCGATCAGATTCAAAAACGCCGCCACCAGCTTATATATCGATGGGATAGGCCGCACGCTGAACGGCTCCTCTGCCGGACAATGGAGTTCCAGCACCAGCAATAATCAGCGGTGGATTGAAGAAATTAGCGGGATCTATGTGCGATTTAAGAATGTTGCAACCGGACTTTACCTGGACGGCATGGGCCTCACAACCAATGGCTCCACTGTCGGACAATGGAGCTCAAGCACCAGTAATAATCAGCAATGGTCCGTCTCGATTGATGCCAACAATGTGCGGATCCGAAACCGAGCTTCGGGGTTATATCTGGACGGGGTGGGCCGCACGACCGACGGGGCGAACCTGGGCCAATACGGAGGAGGCAGCAGCGCCAACCAAAGGTGGCAGGTCGTAAACTGAGTATACTGAATACGAGTATATGCCGCTCATTTCCGTTCGGGGGTGAGCGGTTTTTTGATGTTACACGCTATCGGGCACAAGATTCTAAAGAAATCAAAATAAAGTAAATGATTTTGAAATTGATGAAATGAGCATGGTTTGCTAATCTAAGCTTGATTCAGCGCAATATATATTTTGAGGTGAAAGTACAATGGTAGAAGCATCATATGGAGAGAATAGTATTTGCTTGAGTTTAGATGATAGCGGGAAAATATGGTACACTGTTAAGCGTAATGGGGCTGAGGTTGTTCTTCCTTCCAGGCTTGGACTGCACCTTGCCGATTCCCATCCATTATGTGACAGATTTACGATAACAAAAGTAACCAAAAGAAATGTGGCAGATACATGGAAACCGATATACGGAGAACGGGCTGAGATTGATGATAGTTTCGAAGAGGCAACGGTTTGCGTGGAAGATGATCTGGGACGGAGAATGGAAATCCGGTTGCGTGCCTATTTTGAAGGTACTGCATTGCAATACGTTATACCGGAGCAGGAAAAATTAAAAAGTTTTACCATTATCCAAGAAGATACAAGCTTTGCCTTTCCAGAAGGAAGTCTTGCATGGGAAGAGCATGGAGTAGAAGGGGAATACACGGTAAAGCAAGTCGGTGATGTGAGCGGCTATTGTGAACGTCCATTCGCAGTGCAATTACCGGAAGGCGGATATGTTCTTATTCATGAAACAGGGCTGACAGATTACGCAAGGATGTTGATTGTAAAGGATGAAGAAGCCGAAAACACATTAAAAGTACATTTGTCAGGACATTTGTGCGGACTATTTAGGCAAGATGATTATGTAGGATACGGTTTTACTTTAAACGAAGATGAAGATGACAGTATATCCTCTTATGTGGAAGGAACTACGCCATTTGCAACGCCATGGCGTACTTTCATACTTGCGGATCATGCAGCGGAATTGCTATGTCGGAGCGATATGGTGCTTAACCTAAGTGAGGCTTGCAATGCTGAAGATTTTACATATGTAAAGCCCGGAAAAGCACTCAGGGATATGTTACTGTCTACCCGAAGTGCGTTTGCCTGTATCGATTTTTGTGCAGTCCATGGGTTCCAATACATTCTTTTTGATGGAGGCTGGTATGGATCGCTCGATTCGGAAAATAAAGCAATTGATCCAAGAAGGGAAGATCCCGACCGGGACCTGAATCTAAGAAAAGTCATTTCATATGGGAAAGAAAAAGGGATAGGAGTATTCCTCTATATTGATAGAACTGCTGCGGAACCGTATTTGGATGAATCATTGCCTATTTGGAAGGATTGGGGAATAGCAGGTATTAAATTGGGTTTTGTGAAAGTAGGACCTCAAGAGTGGACGCGCTGGTTGGTAGATGCAGTAAAAAAGTGTCATGAATATGGTTTGATGGTAAATATACATGATGCCTACCGCCCGACAGGCCTTTCACGTACCTATCCTAATGTACTAACTCAGGAGGGTATTCGGGGAAATGAACATTTTCCCACGGCTACACAAAACACAACATTACCTTTTGTGCGTTTTCAGGCAGGTGCCGGTGATTATACGCTTTGCTATTTTGATAAACGGTTGAAGGTAACACATGCACATATGCTGGCTATGGGCGTTATTGTGTATAGTCCTATGCAGATGATGTTCTGGTATGATAAGCCGTCGGATTGGAATGGTGAGGAGGAAATTGAATTCTGGGAGCAAATTCCGGTAACTTGGGATGAGTCAATCGGAATATCGGGTGAGATCGGAGAGTATGCCATTATTGCAAGACGCAGGGACAGCAAGTGGTTTATTGGATGCATTAATAATGAGAACGTCCGTATTGTGAAAATTCCGCTGCATTTTCTGGATGCCGGGATAAAATATACTGCAAAGGTTTATGAAGACGTACCGGAACTTGAAACTCGCACAAAGGTGGGTATTCGATCTGTCGAGGTTACCAACGATTCGATACTTGAATTTCATTTGGAAAGCTCGGGAGGATCAGCTATTTATTTAGAACCTATGTAATAAAGCTCTTGCTGCTGATATTGGGAAAATTTGATACGGCGGCGATTAAACTAACTCAGTTGGAGGTACCAACATGTCAAAGGAAACAAAACTGATTACGTATCCGGAACCCGCGGGGGTAGCAGAAAATCACGATTTCACGGTCAGGGCAAGACCGGCGGGCGGCGAATGGGAGCAGCTCTTCGTCTATGATGTCAAAGTAGACATGCATCAGGTCCGGCATGCCTCCATGGCGATGTTCGATTGCTCGGGCCCGATTGAGATTGAGGTGACAAAGAACGAGGGGACCGTAAACGACTGCGTGATTCGTCCGTTGTCGCGCGGCGTTTCTTATGCGCTTAACGGCAACACGATCACGTTTACCATTGATGGTCCACAAAAGCTGTCGGTGGAAGTGAATGGCGACAGGTTCCATAATCTGCATCTGTTCGCCAATCCGCTCGAGCAGGATGCGCCGTCCCCAGATGGGCCGGGCGTCGCGTACATCAAGCCGGGCATCCACCGGACCGAGGACCTTCTTGCCCGGCTGACGGCTGCGGGAGCTGACGGCAGCGAGACGCATACGCTCTATTTCGGGCCGGGCATGCATCATTTGGAGGAAGTGATTCTGCGAATCCCGTCGGGGAAGACGGTTTACATCGCCGGGGGAGCGGCGGTCGCGGGCTCGATGGTTTGCGACTCCGTCAGCGATGTTACGGTCCGCGGCAGAGGCGTTCTTTACTTGACCGAATTCGGGCGATTTTCCGCATTCCGCGGGGTACGCATCATCTTCTCCAAGCGGATTCGCATCGAGGGAATTGCCCTTATCGATCCGCCGCATTACAGCATCTATATCGGCAAGTCCGAGCAGATCCGGATTTCGAACTTCAAAGCGTTCAGCACAAAAGGCTGGTCGGACGGGATCGATATGATGGCCAGCTCGGATATCGAGATCGAGGACGTGTTTATGCGCAATTCCGACGATTGCATCGCGGTTTACGCCAGCCGTTGGGATTACCAGGGAGACACGCGGAATGTTACCGTTCGCAATTCCGTCTTATGGGCGGACGTGGCGCACCCGATGAATCTCGGCGGGCACGGCAATCACCATAAAGGGGACGTCATCGAGAACGTCCTGTTCGAAAATATCGATGTGCTCGAGCATCATGAGCCGCAGCCCGACTATCGGGGCTGTATGTCGATTAATTGCGGCGATAACAATACGGTCAGAAATGTAACCTACCGGAATATTCGGGTTGAACCGTTCGAGCTCGGACGGCTGTTCGATATCCGCGTGCTCTTCAACCCGAAGTACAATCCGGTGCCGGGCAATCGGATCGAACATATCCGCTACGAGAATATTTCCTTCGCCGGGGATAACGGCAATCCGTCGCAGATCAGCGGATACGATGCGGACAGGACGGTCGAACATATCGTATTCAAGAATGTCACAATCAACGGGAAGCCGGTGACGGACGCCGAATCGGGCAACATCCAGGTGCTTCCGTTTGCAAGTAATATCCGATTTGAATGGTGAACGTTACGTTAATCAATACGTATCCAGGCTGAAAATCTGATTTCCTGATAAAAATCGCCACAGCAATGTGGCGATTTTTATTTTTTGCCGCGCGCGTAGCTCCCCGATCGATCATGACGTTAGGACGTATGTGCAAATACGACTATTATTCCGTAAATGGGATAACTAGTGTATATTCTAGCTGATGAAGTTTATGATGCAAGCTCGTTATTCTGATGCTTAGGAGGTCTGCTTACATGATACGGTGGTTTAAGCGGTTAACGCCCGAGACGTTTAAGAACCGCATTCTACTCGCAGTTCTGTTATTCGTTCTGACTCCTATCGCGCTGCTTGTTCTCTATAATTTTAAAGAAACGGAACGTGTGCTTCAGGAAAATGCCGCTGCCAAAAATATGGAGCAGCTCGAGGATATGAAGAATAGTTTCGTGGATGTGATGAGTATTGTTATGAAAACGGGACTGCTTTTAGAGCAGGATGCGACGCTGCGCTCTGCTTTACAAAATCCGGAACAATATGACGCTATTAAACGGAAATCGATCGTGGAAAACAGGTTCGCTGCCATCGAGAACAGCTTTTTCCTGACGGGGGCGACGGTTTATTATACGCTTCTGGATCTCCACAGCAACGTCTATACTTCTTTTAACCCGAGCAATGCGCTGGATTATGAAGAGCTGAAGCGGGAAGCTTGGGTCGAAGCGCTGGGGAAAGAAGGAGGAGAGCGATATTTCTGGAATCCATCAGACTCCAATTATGTGTATCGCGAGCAGACGAAAAGCCGGGTTATGCTAAGTCTCTACGAGCTGCTGCGCGACGACGGCTTGAAGCCCTTCGCCTATGGAAGGTTCAGCATCGACTACGAGGATTGGTTTATTCGCACGACCAAAGGCAGTCAAGGAGAAGGCGCTTATTTCTTGTTGGATTCTTCCGGAAAAACGATTCTGCAGTCCGTAGAGGGCGAATCCATCGAAAAAAGCGTCGTTGAACAAATCATCAGCACTTCAGACGAAGCGTCATACGCTGCTTTGGTGGATGAACAGGCACGGGAGCAGTATACATTCAGTCCTATTCCCGAGCTTAAAGGATATATCGTTAAGAAGGTGCCCTTGTCGCTTCTTTTCCAAGAGGTAGATAAGCTGAAGCAGCGTTTTTTTCTGGGCTTCAGCCTCATTCTTCTACTGTTTGTTTTACTGATCTATTTCATATCCTCCACCATCACGGTTCCGCTCAAACGGTTTCAGAAAAAGATGGAGAGCACGGTGAAGGCGAACCTCAAGGTTAATCTGAAGGAGGATGGCCGGGGAGAGATACTGGCGCTGACACAGAGCTTTAACATGATGATTAACGATATTAACGGTTTGCTTGAACGGCTGAAGCTGGAGGAGCGGCAGAAGCAATTCGTGCGGTTTCAGGTGCTGCTGGCGCAGATGAACCCTCATTTTCTGCTGAATACGCTGAATACGGTTAAGAGCATCGCTTTGGAGAGGGATCAGGATGACATCTATGAGATATGCGTTTCTTTAGGCAAAATATTAGAGACGACACTGAACACGGAGGTCGACCTTATCCTTTTGAAGGATGAAATGATCCTGATTGATTCCTATATGGATATACAGAAGGCTCGCTTCGGCCATGGCATTACGGTCAGCTATGAGGTGGGTGACGAGCTGTTATATGCGCTCATCCCGAAGTTTTGCCTTCAGCCGCTGGTGGAGAACGCTTTGCTTCACGGATTCGGCCAGTCGCTTCAGAACGGTCAGATTCATATAAAGGCAACAACTAAAAATGCTCTTTTGTATTTGGAGGTTGCGGATAACGGGATCGGATTGGAAAAGGCAAATGAGATGAAGGCGTCCCGCAAGAGGAAGGGAATCGGTATTCAAAATATTCGCGAAAGCTTACAGCTTATTTTCAAGGACCAGAGTACCGGCTTATCGTTGGATTCCACCGGAAACGGCACCCGGGTGCTGATGCACCTGCCGCTCCTGCTGTCGAAGCCGTACCAAAAGGAGGATAAAACCAATGTGGCGGACATTAATCGTTGAGGATGAGCAGCATGCAAGGGCAAGCTTGCGCAAGCTGATGCAGAAAGCAGCCATTCCTTTTGAAATCGTGGGTGAAGCCGGTGACGGAAATGAGGCGCTTGCGCTCATTCGCGAATTGAAGCCCGATGTCGTTATTTCCGATATCGTGATGCCTGTGATGGATGGGGTCAAGCTGCTTAAGGCGGCGCGGGAGGAAGGCTATGAGTGCCGGTTTGTCATGCTGACCTGTATGAGTGAATTCGAATACGCCCGCCAATCGCTCGAGTACGGCGCATCGGGCTATTTGCTCAAGCTGTCCATGGACGTGAATGGACTAAAGCAAGCAATGGAAAAGGTATCACTTGAGCTTGAGCAGAGGGATCGGCTTCGCAAGGTCGATAAATGGTTCCCGGATAAAAGGTTGGCAGAGCCCACGGATCACCCGGAGATGAATCGGATTATTTCATATATTGAAGAGCATTATGCCGAGGAAATCACGCTAAAAGGGCTTGCGGAGCTGATTCGGATGGACGCCAGCTATGTGAGTGATTTGTTTAAAAAGAAGACAGGCTCGACATTAACCAACTACATCCAGAACCGTCGCATTCAAGCGGCGAAGATGCTTTTGACGGAGACGGGGCGGACGGTCAGCGATATCGGAAGACAGGTTGGATTCGAGAACGACAACTATTTTATCAAAATTTTTAAGCGCTGGTGCGAGGTTACGCCAAACGAATACCGCAAACGACATAACCATTGAGAAACAAAAAATCGTTCTATGAATCGCCAAACGCTGTTCATGCCCCTTTTGTCCGCCGGATGATACAGTTATAAACGTAGAGTACAACTTAATTGCAAGAGGGGGATAAGCAAATGAGAAAAAGCAAGTGGTTAGTCACTGTGGTGTACATTCTTATCGCCGCGCTCGTTATTGGCGGATGCTCGGGTGGAGCGGGCGGAAATACGAATGGGAATAAAACCAATACGGACTCGGCTTCAACAGACAAGCCGGCCGAGAAGGTTAAGCTGAAGCTTTGGGGCGCAGTACCTGCCGAAGCCGGTCCGCAGGCGGTGGTAGAGGCTTGGAACGCAGAAAATCCGGACATTGAGGTGGAATACGTTCGCTTTGTCAATGATGACCCGGGCAATTTGAAATTGGATACCGCCCTCATGACGGGGCAAGACGCCGACCTTTACATGAACTATACGCTGACAAGGCTGCAAAAAAGAGTAGATGCCGGAGTTGCAGCAGATCTTAGCACGCTGACGGATTATAAGGTCGACGAACAAATGGGACCGGATGCGGCGCTGTGGAAAATTGATGATAAGTATTATGGGCTGCCGACTAAGAAAAACATGGCATTCATTTGGTTAAATAAGCAAATGCTCGATGAGGCTGGCCTGCCGGTACCGCCAATTGATTGGACCTGGTCCGATTTGCAGCAGTACGCAGCTAAGCTGAAAAAGGATAATGTGTATGGCTTGCTCCAGCACGAAGCGGCTAATACGGCTACTTTAGACGGCACAATAGCAGGTCTTGGCGTAACGAAAGCGGACGGAACCTCCAATTTCGACAATCCGCTCTGGAAGCAAAACTTTGAAATTTTGCACGAAATGATGTTCAAGGACAAATCAACGCCGGAATACAGCGAGCAATTGACAAGCAAAATGCCGGTCGACACGATGTTCCTGAAGGGTGAAGCGGCGATGCTGACGGCTGGGGAATTCATTTTCCGCAACGCGAACAATCTGAAGGATTACCCGCATGACTTCCAAATTGCATTTGCGGCCATCCCAAGAGTGAATAAGGAGCAAACGGATTTCAAATATCCGGGCGGACTTGGCGACGTGCTGTCCATCAATGCGAAATCGAAAAACCAGGAAGCGGCTTGGAAATTCGCGCAGTGGTATGCAGACGGCGGCATGCTGCCGATGGCGGGCGGCGGACGTATTCCTTCTTCCAAATCCGTAGACAGTGAGCAAGCTATTGATCTGATGTTGAAGGGGGTTGAAGATAAATACGATCGCGAATCTCTGAATAACGTTGTATTCGGCAAGTTCGAATCTTTCCAACTAAGCGTCCCTCAACAGGTAATCGACGCCCGCAGAGAAGAGTTTGAGAAATACTTCTTGAACAAACAGGACATCGATACGACGCTTAAGAACATGGCTAAGCGTCATCAGGAGTTTATTAAATAACACATTCTGCAGCGGGGAGAAGAAGGAACATCCGCTTCCTTCTTCTTTTTTTCTGCCTAAATCTAAGATGCGAAAGGCGGCGATACCGTGAAACGGCGAAGCTGGCTGCAAAAGCAAGGCTGGATGGGTTACGCGTTCATCCTGCCGAACATGCTTGGAATCTTATTGTTTTTTATCCTGCCGGCATTATTTTCTTTTGTTCTCATGTTTACGAACTATCAATTTGCGAATCCGAACGTGTCGTTCACCGGTTTGGACAATTTCAAGCGGCTGTTCCAGGACGAGAACTTCTATAGCTCCATTAAATATACGGCAATCTTCCTATTATCCGTTCCGGTGTCGCTCATCCTTGCGTTTGCAGTCGCTCTCTTACTGAATCGCAGGGTGTATCTAAAGGGCCTGCTTCGCGGCATGTTCTTCCTGCCGTATATTTCAAGCGGAGTTGCCGTTGCATTCGTATGGATGCTTCTGTTTCAGCCCACGCACGGTCCAATCAATCAAGCGCTTAGATGGATCGGGATGGTATCGCCGCCGGGCTGGTTCGCGGATCCGGATGCCGCGATGTATGCGATCGATGTCGTGCAAATTTGGTTCATGCTGGGCTACAACATGATTATTTATTTGGCAGCCTTGCAGGAAATATCGACAGAACAAATGGAAGCGGCCAAAATCGACGGTGCGAAGACAGGGACGATCACTTGGAAAATCATTTGGCCGCTCGTTAGTCCAACCACCTTCCTGCTGCTTATAACGGGGCTTATTATGACGATGAAATCATTCTCGCTTATTCAAGCGATTACGCAGGGCGGACCAAGCGGCAGCACGACGATTTTATCGCTATACGTCTATAAGACAGCCTTCAGCTATTACGAGATGGGTTATGCTTCCACGATTTCCTGGTTTCTGTTTGCCGTCATTATGCTCATCACCGTCATCCAGTGGGCAGGCCAAAAGCGCTGGGTTCATTATTAGAAGGGAGTGCCCTATATGAATGATTTAGCCGGTTCCGTCAAAACAAAGCTGCCCATAACGATCGCCATGCTCCTCGCCGGTGTATTCATGATTATTCCTTTTCTATGGATGATCAGCACGTCCTTCCAAAGTCCGGGCGAGGTATTCGTCAAATGGCTGCCCTCGCGGCTGGACTGGAGCAGCCATCTACGGATATGGACCGGAGACTACAGCTTTGTATCCTATTACTGGAATTCGATAAAAGTAGCGGTGCTCGGTACGGCCGGCGCAGTATTTATGTCCGCGTTAGCCGCTTACGGATTTGCGCGCATTGAATTCAAAGGCCGCGATGGACTGTTTCTCGTTTATCTATCGATGATGATGATTCCGCCTCAGGTTATTTTTGTGCCGAAATTTATTCTCTTTAACTGGTTGAATATTTATAACACGCATTGGGCGCTAATTTTGCCGGGTATGTTCTCCATCTTCGGCGTGTTTATGCTTAGACAGTTTTTCATGAGCATCCCAAAGGAAATTACGGAGTCAGCGTTCATGGATGGAGCAGGCCACTTTAAAATATTTTTCAGGCTCATTCTGCCGCTAGCCAAACCGGCGCTTGCTACATTCGCCATTATCGATTTTTCTTGGCATTGGAATGATTATGAGAATGCGCTCGTGTTTCTGGCCAGCCCGGAATTGTATACGATTCCGCTGGGCCTGCAAAATTTCATTCTTGAAAACAACATTGACTACAACGGCATGATGGCGGCCTCTTCCGCGGCGATCATTCCGATGATCGTCATTTTCCTTATCGGTCAGAAATATATTATTCAAGGCATTTCCAGCTCGGCTGTGAAAGGCTAACAATGGAGGGATAAGCGTGAAGCATGAAGTGGTAAAGTCGGACGTGACGGTAGTTGGCGGAGGATTAGCAGGCCTGTGCGCCGCTATAGCGGCAGCTCGTTTGGGACAAAAGGTAGCTCTCGTTCATAACCGTCCGGTGCTTGGGGGCAACTCGAGCTCCGAGGTTCGTGTATGGGTATGCGGAGCGACGGGTCATGGCATCAACCGGTATGCCCGCGAGACCGGCATTATGGGTGAGCTTTTTGTAGAGAATCAATACCGGAACCCGGAGGGCAATCCTTATTTGTGGGATTTGACGCTGCTTGAAGCCGTACGCTCTGAACCGAATATCAGCCTATACTTGAACACGGATGTGCGGGAGGCGGGAGCGGACGGGGATGCGGAATCGCGCGTCATCCGCAGCGTAACCGGCTGGATGATGGGCTCGGAGCGGCTAATCCGCTTTGAGAGCGAGGCTTTTATCGATTGTACCGGGGATGGTCTGGTTGGTTTCCTGACAGGCGCGATGTACCGCATAGGACGTGAAGCCCGGAGTGAATTCGGCGAGGATTGGGCTCCCGAGGAGGCGGACGACATTACGCTTGGCAGCACCCTGCTTTTCTACACCAAAGATACGGGTAAGCCGGTTCGCTACGTACCGCCTGCCTTTGCGAAAGATATTACACAGACGTCTATTCCGATTAAGCGGGTTATTCGCAGCGGCGATTCGGGCTGCCACTATTGGTGGATCGAGTGGGGAGGAGAGCTTGACACCGTACACGAGAACGAACGAATTCGGGATGAGCTGTGGTCGGTCATTTATGGGATTTGGGATTATATTAAAAATTCCGGCCAATTCGATGCCGACACGATGACGCTGGAATGGGTAGGCTCGCTTCCGGGCAAGCGGGAATACCGCCGCTTTATCGGCGATACGATTTTGACGCAGCATGATATTATCGGACAGCGGCCTTTCGATGACCGGATCGCCTTTGGCGGCTGGTCGATCGATCTGCACCCGCCGCAAGGGATGTACGCAACCGAAAGCGGATCGAAGCATCTCTACGCAGACGGCATCTACCATATTCCTTTTGGATCGCTGTACTCCCGCAATGTAAGCAATTTATTATTCGCAGGCCGCAATGTGAGCGCGACGCATGTCGCCTTCGGAACGACCAGGGTTATGGCAACATGCGCAGTCATGGGTGAAGCGGCCGGAACGGGTGCCGCATTGAGTGTGATGAAAGGAATATCCCCGCGGGAATTGCGTGAAAATCATAGGGCAGAGCTTCAGCAGGTGATGCTGAGGAATGATGCTTCGATTATTGGCATTCGAAACGAGGATAAGGCTGACAAAGCATTGCGGAGCCGGGCGGACGCATCAAGCACGCTGACACGGATACGATTGGATCAGCCGGCAGAAGCGTATCCGCTTGCGTCAGATGCAGGCTTATTGTTCCCGGTTGAGGGAGCGATAGGCAAGCTTGAGCTGCTTTTGGCGGCAAGTGAGCGGACAGAGCTCATCGTTGAGCTGTGGGATACGGGGCGTGCAGAAAACTATGTTCCGGCTTCGCTAAAATCAGAGCATAAGCTCTCGCTTACTTCCGGCGGCAAACAATGGATTACGATCCCGATAGATTGGGAACCCGATGCTAAGCCTCATAATGTATTTCTAATTATTCGTGCGAATAAGCATGTCAGCCTCTATAAGTCTGCCGTGCCTATGACGGGTGTATTAGCTTTCGGGCGGGGGCAAAAGCCGAACGTATCGTCCGATCTCGAGGAGCGTCAGCCGGATCAGCCCGTCGTAGAGTGGAGCATGAGATCGCTCGTGAGGCAGCCGTTCTGCTTTGCCGCCGAAACAGGGGCCTATGGTGCGGAGAAGGTGATCGATGGTTATGCCCGCCCTTACGGCGGACCGCATATGTGGGTGTCGGATAAAATGAAAGCCGGACAGAACGAGTGGCTTGAGCTTAAATGGGATGCGGCGATCCGGCTGAGAGAGATTCATTTGACCTTCAATGATGATGTCAATGAAGACCTGATTAACCTCCACCATCATGAGACACCGTTCGCTGTTATTCCTGAGCTTGTCAAAGATTATGATCTTGAAGCATGGGGAGACGGGGAATGGAGGGTGCTCGTTCAAGAGCGCGGAAACCGCAAACGCAAGCGTGTTCACCTTTTGAATGAAGCAATCCCGGCAGACCGCATCCGAATTGTGGTTCGTGAGACAAACGGCAGCGGGCATGCAGAGCTGGTGGAGATACGCGTGTATGAGTAATCGCGTTTTGATTGGATTTCATACAACCAAAATGCTAGGAACGAGACGTTATCATCGTTTGATGGGATTTTGTGCAGTCAAATGGACGGGTTAGGGCTCCTGGGAGCTAGAATGGAGGAAGACTTCCGGTTTTGACTGTATGTTTTCCACTCAAGCGTCACTTTATCAGCGAATAGGCCCACTTAGACTGAATGAAATACAGGCAAAACGTAACGTTAGTTAAGGAAGCCCACTCTTGACTCTAGAATGCTTTTTCCAATAGGGGAGACGTTAAGAGGCCTACAGACTAACTTGTCTGCAGGCCTCTAAATGTTTCGTTTTACTTGCTGTTATGGTTTTTTTCATTATTGTTATTGTGGTTATTCTTATTATCATTCTTTTGTTTGATGAGTGTATCATTATCGATCTTTACTTCTTTTTCAATCTTTACTTCTTTTTCAATCTTTATTTCTTTCTCGATCTTTACTTTCTCAATCTTTTCTTCCTTTTCAATCTTTGCTTCTTTCACCGGCTTCGTTTTCTTGGCTGCAACCGTTTCTTGTTCTGTCTCGGTTTCGATTGAAGTCGTTGCATCGGTGCCACTGGAAACGACTATATCCGTATCCGTATCCGCACCGGCAGGAGCCACCGCAGGTGCTGCCTCCTGGTCAGTCGATGTCTCGGAAGCTTGTTCCACTTGAGCCTTGCTTTCGAGTTTGGCAAGCTTTTTCTCCAAATGGCCGAATGACTTTATAATATTTTTCAAGAGCGATTGCTGGGCTTGCGGGTTTTTCACCTTTTCGAGCGCGGCGGTAAGAGCGATAATGTTATGCTGCAGGTCGGATTTAACCTCTACCGCCTGTTCAAGGTCCTTCTCCACATTCTCTTCATCCGCCTCAGCGTCTACTAATTCTATTGCAAGCTGCTGGTTTTCAAAAGACTTCTTAAGCACTTCTTCCGACTTTTCCGTGTCCCCCTGAACATGTAAGGCAGCTGCTTCGGAAAGACGCTCTTGAGCGAATTCAGCCAGTAATTTGGCTTCCTTTACATCGTCAGTTGTAATCGATAACTGGATCTTTTCATAAACGACTTTAATAAAATAGAAGAAATCTCCCGGCAAAAGGCTTGGCGTTTTCTCTGTACTTTTCGAAATGGCTGCCTCTGTCGATACCTCCGTTGTCGCCGTAGGAGAAGGTACCGGAGCTGCTTCCTCGGAAGCAAACACACTGCCTGTCCCAACGCCGAATGCAAGCATGCTGATTAAAGCTCCCTTTGCTAAGAAAGTATATCTTTTTGATTCTGTTATTCGGTTTTGATTCATCCCGACTACCACCTTCGTATAATTGTTTTAGCTGCAGCTGCACTCAAACAATACGGGATGGGGATATGTTTTTTGGGGGTGGACGGTAATTCCTTTTTCTGTAAGGGTCCGAATTTGGGATGTATTTAGGCGATTAATTCAACTTCTTGCTAATATAATCCGCTGTACGCATCGACAAAGCAACGTGGTCAGCGTGGGATTGGCCGTTCCGCTGCTGGGAATAACGCTGTTATCCGCTACATAGAGTCCCGATACGCCATGAACTTAGCCATACGGATCCGTTACCGAGGTATCAGGGTCAATCCCCATCCTGCAGGTCCCTGCATCATGGATGGCCTCTAATAAATTACCTCCCAAAATACATTAGGATCAAGAGGAATTGCATCTGGAATTAATGGTATAATGATATGTAATGCTAACAAAAAACAAGTACATAAATAGAGGTTACAATAGTGGAGTGATCATATGAGCAAGGCTAAAGGCGGGACCGGAAGAGGAACAGACAAGAAGGGCTGGAACCGATGGCAGGCAAGCGCCAAAGCGAAATCGGCCAAAAGGGTTTTTAGCAAAAATAAAGGAGCGGACGGCGCAAAAGGCAATAGCGGCAATATTAACGCGGCTAAAGGCGGAAATCCGGAGAAGTAATTAAAAGAACAGCAGGAATGAATCGACATGATTGACCGCATCTTCACTGGAAAGTGAGGCGTGCGGTCTTTTATTGTTAACGACATCTGAATATTTGGCTATTCCAATCCGCTGCCTTTTTTTTAGAATATGGGTAACGCTTTCAATTCATTTGTACATCATTCAAACTATAGGAGGTAAAGATAATGCCATTAGTAGATATGGCCTTGGAGCATTTGAAGAAGTATGAGGGAGTAAGTCCCCGTCCGGTCGATTTTGACGCGTATTGGGATAGGGCGCTTGCAGAGATGAGGGCTGTTGATCCCCAAATCGAGCTCGTTCCCAGCTCCTTTCAAGTACCGTATGCGGAGTGCTATGATTTGTATTTTACGGGTGTACGAGGCGCACGCCTTCATGCGAAATACATAAAACCGAAGAATGTACCGGAGCCGCATCCGGCGGTGCTGCAATTCCATGGCTATACCGGGCATTCGGGCAATTGGCAGGATAAGCTGGGCTATGCTGCACTCGGGTATTCGTTCTTCTCGCTAGACTGCCGCGGACAGGGAGGACTCTCGGAAGATACGGGAGGCGTCAAAGGAAACACGTACCAGGGACATATCATTCGGGGGCTTAGTGACCATCCGGACCAGCTGTTGTTCCGTCATATCTTTCTGGACACCGCCCAGCTCGCAGGAATCGCGATGCAAATGCCGGAGGTCGATCCGGACCGGGTCATGGCCATGGGAGGCTCGCAGGGCGGAGCTTTGACAATCGCATGCGCAGCGCTGGAGCCGAGGATCATGAAGCTGGCTCCCGTTTTTCCTTTTCTGAGCGACTATAAACGGGTGTGGCAAATGGATTTGGCCAAAGATGCTTACGCTGAGCTGCGTACTTACTTCCGCCACTTTGATCCGCAGCACAAGCGGGAAGAGGAGATTTTTACGAAGCTCGGATATATTGATATTCAGTTTCTGGCCGCGCGTATTCGGGGAGAGGTTCTCTTTGGAACTGGATTAATGGATACCGTCTGCCCGCCTTCAACGCAGTTCGCCGTATATAATAAAATTACTTCACCGAAGCGTATGGAAATCTATCCGGACTATGGGCATGAGGATCTGCCGGCTTTCGCCGATATGACCATGCAGTTTTTCTTGGAGAAGTAGATAAAGATGGAAGTCGGTATAATCGGCTGCCGTTTTCTCTCCTAAACGGACAGGATAACAAAGATTCTCTTTAACGACAAGGCTCACAGCTCGCTGTGAGTATTGTCGTTTTGCTGGGTTCCAGGGTTCTAGCGTCACAATCCTTGGATGCTCCTTCATAGCGCAAGTATAAGCAGGTAAAAATCACACTTGGGCGTCATTTCTATTTGGATGGTGACATTGCTTTGCAAAAGACAGTTTTCCTGGCATTCCATTGTTGCCGCATACGTAATCGGTGTTTCTTGCGCGGATGCTTTTGAAAGGGTTATTCAACATAATATTAGGGCTTTATAAATTCCCAACACATTTGAGTAAGAATCCTTTTTATGAGAACGAATTTGGCGTAATATTCGCCGATTTCTTAATCCTGCCATTCACGTTCATTATTTTCGTTCATTATGCCGCCAAATTGAAAAATCCCTGGAAAATATCCATCCCATTTGCAGTAGGATATATCATCTTGGAGTTGACTTACTTAAAGTTAGGGTATATGAAATACATACATTGGAATATTTTATTTTCATCTGTATTCTATGTGGCTGGTTTTCGTTTCGGCGCTTACCTCGCTCCGCGCATCTCAAGCTACGATCCGCCCATTCCCTATCGCCTCCGGCTGCTATGTTTTTCACATATGATACTCATGTGGGTAAGCGCTATATTCGCGATGCCTTTACTCAAGATGTACCAGTTCAAACCCGGCCTGTTTAAAGATTTCATGACCGATTGCCGTGTTGCGGAGCTGGTCTCCGGAGATACCTTATCCGTACTTAGTACCATTTTCATTCCAGTAATTCCTCAGAAGATAAAAGCTCCGGCATTTGCCGTTATAGCTTTCATTGGAATATCTATCGCACTTTTCTCTTACCACAAAGGATGGTTAATCTATCACCGTTGGAATCATTTTCTGACTGCGCTACGCTATATCGTTCCAGTTGCACTGATTATGCTGTACGATCGGTGGGAATCGTCCTACAAAATCGAAACATTAAGCAGCACTAGCTAGAATGTATTATGAACCCTTAATATCATAACAACCTGACAGAAGGATAGAAATAAGTTGTTCAGCTCCCTCGGTATGATTTGATTTTCTCCTTGACTCCCCTAGAACGCCAGCTAAAGAATGGCACTCACGCCTGTAATAGCAAGGATTTTGCCCGCATAGAGGATACGCTCAAGTACGCCCTTGACCTCATTTTCGATTCTCTGAAGCTGAATATTTGCTAAGTCATATTGTCCAAATTATTCGTTCCACAGGAATTCTAACGGAGAACGATAGTTGAACAATAGCTTAACCCAGTCCTATATTGGGTGCTGATTTTTTTTCAATACATAAAATAAGTTATGTACTGAATCTTGTGGCTACCTGATGTCTAATAAACGATCGTTTTTTAGACTTTTTAAACAACAGCTTAAAATGCCCCAAACTGACCATTGTTTTAGTCTATTAAATCGTCTATTATTCAAGGTATATTAAATATGCTAGTCGAAGGTTTAATAGATTAGACAAAAGGGGATTGGGAAATGGCTAAAATTGGCTATGCACGTGTTTCGACTTCCGATCAGTCTATGGATTTACAAATCGATTCTTTGAAGTCTTCCGGATGTGATCGTATTTTCGAGGAAAAGGTCTCCGGAAAGAAAAGTGATCGACCAGAGTTAGCTCGCTGCTTGGAGTACTTGCGTTCCGGGGATACATTAGTCATCTGGAAATTGGATCGACTTGGTCGAACGACAAAGCAGTTAATCGAGCTTTCGCATGATCTTAAAGACAGAGGAATCAGTCTGCAGATCATCACTCTGGGAGTAGATACTAGCACACCGGCGGGCAAACTTTTTTTCGCTATTATGGCTGGTTTAGCTGAAATGGAGGCAGAGACAATTCGAGAAAGAACCCAGGCCGGCTTACAAGCCGCTCGGGCTCGAGGTAGAAAAGGAGGAAGACCGCCATTGGATAAGAGCAAAGTTGAAATGGCGTTGCTTCTGTATGACAGTCGGAAATATACCATAAAAGAAATAACCGAACAGACCGGAGTGTCTAAAGCAAAACTATATCAAGTTCTCAAGAACAAAAACGCTTGAATCGGATTCTTTTGCCTGCAGCTATGAGAGTAAGGACGAAATCGAGACAGAGATGTGGGCCGGCAGCAGAGTTGCAACTGCGCGGCCATCCTGGATGTCGCGTTAAGCTAACGGGCAGGATACTTCCAATATGTGTTAGTATATAAGAAATATATTTGG
>JBNJJW010000008.1:0-198167 GCA_051750645.1 Bacillota bacterium
TGTGTGTTTCAGCGGCGACTTAGATAATATATCACGTTCGCCTATATGATTGCAAGTACTTTTTTTATTCTTTTTCAAAAAAGTTATTCTTTATTCAAAATAATAAATAAAAACAGTGAGATCAATCTAATTTCGCTTTAGGCTCGTTACAGCCCCAAAGCGATCCAGATTTTCCTCACCGTTTCGTAACACATCATGTGCAGCAAAGTTCACTTTTATTTCAGTACTTCTTTTATATGAAGATGTCGCTCAACTGTTAGGTTGACGATCGTTCCATTGATCGATACCCAAGGCCTGGTGGGATGAGTACGATCAGTAAAAACAATTTCTCCAATACGTTCATCGCTAAGTCTTACTACGATTCCATTATGGAATTGAGTTGCCTTCTCGACAAAGGTGCTGACATAGGCTGGATCCAGCTTGCCGAATGCATCGCTCTGAATCTGCTCCAATACCAAATAAGGAGAGGCCGCTTTGCGATACGCTTTGTTCAAGGTCATCGCATGAAATATATCAGCAATAGCTACGATTTTGGCATAAGGATGTATTTTCGTTGCGTCTATGCCAAGTGGATAGCCTGTTCCATCGACCTTCTCATGATGCTGGAGTGCGGCCATTTTCACCCCATCATTTAAAGAAGCTACATTTTTGAGTAATTGATATCCAAGAACGGTATGACGCTTCATTTCCTCTTTCTCTTCTGCGGATAGAGCGTTCGGCTTCGATAAAATGGCTTTATCGATCCTTACGTTTCCGATATCGTGAAGTAAACCGGCAAATGCAAGCTGCATCCAATCCTTCTGAGGGAAACCTGTCCACTGTGCAATAAGATATGAAGTTAAAGCTGATGTTATACCGTTATGAAGCAAATAATCGCGCTCCGCAAACCGACGCGGTATAAACGTCAGTACGTTGTAGCTCTTAACATGCTCAAGCAGCTTCTCCAGCTGCTTCCGAATATCCATTACTGGCATGCCTTGTCCCGCAACGAAAGAGTTGAATACTTGCCGCAATACCTCTAGCATCTTGTCATATTCATCATGAAGATCAGAAGCAATAACCAGAGGGGCCGTCTCCTGTACCGGCTCATCAGCTGCATCCTCATTCGATTTATTCGATGCGCTGCTTGCTTCAACGATAACGCTATGAACAAGAAATGCTTGTAAAATTTCTATTTCCTTCGGAGTAATGATCTTACCCTTCTGAAATAATATACCGCCAAGCGGGGTGAGGACATCTTCACCGATTTTATCGCCTAGCTTAAGATGTGATAACGTTACCGCTGCCACGTGTGTCCTCTCCCCTATGCCTGATTTTTTTATGCTGACGGAGCATTATATAAATACCTTGCTTTTATTTCACCTCGAAACGTAAACTGCGCCGCCAAATGGCGGCGTCAGTCGTTAACGCTTTGTTATTCTACTGGTGATTCGCCGATGTCAGGCTCTTCATTATCTTCCAATGCCTCATTGTCTTCGCTGCGCGCCACGCGAGTAACTGTTGCTACCGTGTCGTCCTCACGTGTATTAATGAGTCTCACGCCTTGTGTATTGCGGCCCATCGTCGATATGCCTTCCATACTAGTACGAATCATCGTACCGGAAGCTGTCATAATCATCAGATCCTCATCATTCTCAACAACCTTGAGGGATACGATTGGACCGTTCTTATCGGTTACGTTAAGCGTCTTAATACCTTTACCGCCGCGATTTTGAATACGGTAATCAGCCACTGGGGTCCGCTTTCCATATCCTTTCGACGTTACGATAAGAATATCTTTGTCCGGTACGATAACGTCCATATCGATAACCGAGTCATCATCATCAAGCTGAATGCCCTTCACCCCAGTAGCCGAACGTCCCATTGAACGAACATCCTGCTCGGAGTAGCGGATCGACATCCCTTGCGCCGTTCCCATGATGATCTCTTGGTTGCCGTCTGTCAGCTTCACGCCGATTAAATCATCATCCTCGCGCAGCGAGATAGCGATTAATCCGACTTTACGAATGTTGACATAGTCATCAAGCGGCGTCTTCTTCACAACCCCTTGTCTTGTAGCAAAGAACAAGAAATGTTCCGAATCGAAATCTTTCACCGGAATAACTGCATTAATCGTCTCACCCTGTTCGATCTGAATCAGGTTAATGATCGGCGTTCCGCGCGCGGTACGGCTAAGATCCGGAATTTCATAGGCTTTGAGCTTATACACCTTACCTTTGTTCGTAAAGAACAATAGATAATGATGCGTATTGGATACAAACAGATGCTCGACAAAATCATCTTCTTTCGTACCCATGCCGACTACGCCTTTACCGCCCCGCTTCTGGCTGCGATAGGTTGTAACTGGCAGACGCTTAATGTAGCCAGAATGTGTAATCGAGATGATGACGTCCTCACGAGGAATCAAATCCTCGTCCAAAATCTCTTCATCACTCGCCATAAGCTCCGTTCGGCGCTCATCGCCGAATCTTTCCTGTACCTCAGCTAGCTCGGTGCTAATAATATCAAGCACAAGCTGCTCATCGGCAAGAATAGCCTTATATTCAGCAATTTTCCGCATAAGCTCTGCGTATTCGGCTTCTATTTTGTCTCGTTCCAGTCCAGTCAGACGCTGCAAACGCATATCCAAAATCGCTTGCGCCTGTTCATGGCTGAGAGAGAATCTTGCGATTAATCCTTCACGCGCCTCATCTGTTGTCTGTGAAGCACGGATTAAAGCGATAACTTCATCCAGATGGTCAAGCGCAATTCGCAGACCTTCCAAAATATGCGCCCGCGCTTCTGCCTTCTTCAGATCGTATTCGGTACGGCGTCGAATAACCTCGATTTGATGCTGCAAATAATGGTAAAGCATGTCACGTAAGTTAAGCGTCTTAGGCTCGCCATTTACGAGTGCCAGCATGTTAATACCAAAGTTTGATTGCAATTGTGTATGCTTGTATAAATTGTTCAGCACGACACTCGGAGTTACGTCCCGTCGCAGTTCTATAACAACACGCATGCCGTTGCGGTCGGATTCGTCACGCAAATCGGTTATTCCTTCAATCTTTTTCTCACGTACAAGCTCGGCTATTTTCTCAACAAGACGTGCTTTAATGACCTGATAGGGCAGTTCATGCACAATAATGCGCGCTTTGCCGCCGTTCTCTTCGATTGTCGCCCGCGCTCGCATCGTTACCGAGCCACGTCCTGTCAAATAGGCTTGACGAATGCCTTGGCGGCCCATAACAAAACCTGCTGTTGGGAAATCGGGACCTTTTATATAATCCATAAGCTCTACAGGCGTAATATCCGGGTTGCGAATTAACGCTTGGACACCATCAATTACTTCGTTAAGGTTATGCGGCGGAATATTTGTTGCCATACCGACGGCAATACCTGTAACACCGTTTACAAGCAGGTTAGGATACCGTGCCGGCAACACAACAGGCTCTGACTCTTCGCCATCGTAGTTCGGCGCGAAATCTATCGTTTCTTTGTTGATATCGCGCAGTAATTCCATTGCAATTTTCGAAAGACGCGCTTCCGTATACCGCATGGCAGCTGCAAAGTCTCCATCGACCGAACCGAAGTTCCCATGTCCATCAACGAGCATATAACGCATGGAGAAATCTTGTGCCATCCTAACCATCGATTCATATACAGCCGAATCGCCGTGCGGATGGTACTTACCGATTACTTCTCCTACGATTCTCGCCGATTTCTTATGCGGCTTGTCCGGTGACATGCCAAGCTCAGACATCGCAAATAAAATACGCCGATGCACCGGCTTCAAACCGTCCCTAACATCGGGTAGAGCACGGCTTACAATGATACTCATTGCGTATTCCATAAATGAATCTCGCATCTCTGTACCAATATCCCGATCTCTTATAGATATACGTTGTTCATCCGCCATGTTTTACCTCCCTGACGCCATCTATCGCTACTCTTAAATTAATATAACCATTATATTACTTTCACAAAAAGCAGGCATATAAACCTTTTCTGCTCATGCTTTTGCAATTCTCGTGAATATCTCATCATGAATCACCAAAAATAGGTGAATCACCGCTCTCCATACACGAAAAAATGCCATAAAATAAACAGACCCAACTTTCATTATACCACTCAATCCCAAGTCTGTCTCCTGCATCATTTGAAACCAATAACGATCGAACATCGACTGCGAAAGGAGAAACAACGTTGAGCATTCAACGCGTTAGTAGCAAGTGGGCGAAAACGAATGTCATATTAGAATCGGATAATTTGCGCCAACATATGCCTAAAACGAAGCTGTTCAGCCGCAGTAGCATTAAATCGATGCTGGATGAATACGGGATGGTCTACGTAAAGCCTATTAGCGGCACAGCCGGCAATGGTGTTATTCGTGTGGAACGAACAACTGTTCCTTTTCTCGGCTACCGCTACCAACTAGAAAAGTCAATCCGGTTCTATGCGACCTTCGAGAAGCTTTACCAAAAGCTTGTTCGTCAAATAAAGAAACGGCGCTACCTCGTCCAGAAAGGGATTCATCTGCTTCGCCATCAGAAACGCCGCTTCGATATACGCGTGATGGTTCAAAAAAACTTAAGCAATGAATGGGAAGTTACCGGCATTATTGGGAGACTGGCCCACCCTGACAAAATCGTTACGAATTACCATAGCGGAGGGACACCGATGGCCATCGAACGGCTCATGACCGATCATGTATCCTCCTCTGATCTAGCCGTATTCAAAAACAAGTTAAGAAAGCTTAGCATTTCGATAGCTCTTCAATTGCAAACCGCTTATCCGAACCTCAAGGAAATCGGCGTTGATATTGCGATAGATACGAAGCTTCATCCATGGATTCTTGAAGTAAACACATCCCCTGATCCATTTATCTTCCGCAAGCTTTCCGACAAAAGCGTTTTCCAAAAAATCTATCGATATGCCAGAGCATACGGCAGGTACAAAAAAAGAAGCAGCCGTCCATAATGGACGGCTGTTTAACGTCATCGTGCGTGCCTTTAAAAATCCAGGTTCGTTACATATCTTGCATACTTTTGAATGAAATCACGGCGCGGTTCAACATTATCGCCCATTAGCGTATCAAACACGACATCGGCTTCAATCGCATCCTCAATCGTTACCTGCAGCATCGAACGGCTTTCAGGATCCATTGTCGTTTCCCACAGCTGAGTAGCGTTCATCTCGCCCAATCCTTTGTAACGTTGAACGTTTACCTTCACGCCCTCGCCAAACTCAGCAATAATTTTATCGCGTTCCTTCTCTGTTTGCGCGTAACGAATAACCTTATTACGTTCAATTTTGAAGAGCGGCGGCTGTGCAATGTAAATATAGCCCGCATCAATAATTTCGCGCATGTAACGGTAGAAGAACGTTAGCATCAGCGTACGAATATGAGCGCCGTCGACGTCAGCATCCGTCATAATAATGATTTTATGGTAACGTGCTTTGGATAAATCGAAATCATCGCTAATACCGGTACCAAGCGCCGTAATAATCGCCCGGATTTCCGCATTGCCCAATATTCGGTCTAACCGTGCTTTCTCTACGTTCAAAATTTTACCGCGCAGCGGCAAAATGGCCTGAAAGTGACGGTCGCGCCCTTGCTTTGCAGAGCCGCCGGCCGAGTCACCCTCAACGATATACAGCTCACTGATGGATGCATCCTTGGACGAGCAGTCGGCAAGTTTACCCGGCAAAGAACCGACTTCGAGCGCACTCTTACGGCGAGTCAGCTCACGCGCTTTGCGTGCTGCTTCGCGGGCTCTCGCTGCTTGTAAGCCTTTTTCTACGATTTTACGAGATACCGATGGGTTCTCATCCAGAAATTCGGTTAGTTTCTCAGCAAAAAATGACTCAACAATACCCCGTACTTCACTGTTGCCAAGCTTTGTCTTCGTCTGTCCTTCGAATTGCGGCTCAGGTATTTTCACAGAAATAATCGCCGTCAATCCTTCGCGCACATCGTCACCAGAGAAGTTCGAATCATTATCCTTAATCATGTTCGTCTTACGGGCATAATCGTTAATGATTCGCGTCAGTGCGCTCTTGAAGCCTGATTCGTGCGTACCGCCTTCATGCGTATTAATGTTGTTGGCGAACGAATAAATGTTTTCACTGTAGCTGTCATTGTATTGCAGAGCAACCTCTACATGGATATGATCCTTCGAGCCCTCTACATAAATCGGAGTTTCGTGAAGCGCTTCGCGGTTACGGTTCAAATATTTAACGAACTCGTTAATCCCGCCCTCATATTTGAACGAGTTGGACACGCCTGTCCGCTCGTCGGAGAGTACAATTTCAATGCCTTTATTCAAAAACGCCAGCTCGCGGATACGCGATTGCAGCGTCTCATAATCATAAACAGTCGTTTCCGTAAAAATTTCAGGATCTGGCGTAAATGTAACCTGCGTTCCCGTCTCATCCGTGTCGCCGATAACTTTGATATCATATTGCGGAGCGCCTTTACGGTATTCTTGCTGATAAATATGACCTTCGCGCTTAACCTGGACAATGACGAGCTCGGACAGCGCGTTCACGACCGATACGCCAACTCCGTGCAAACCGCCGGATACTTTATAGCCCTCGCCGCCGAACTTACCTCCCGCATGCAATACAGTCATAACGACTTCTAACGTGGATTTTTTCAGTTTCGCATTCTCGCCTACCGGAATACCGCGTCCGTTATCGATAACGGTAACGCTGTTATTCTCATGGACGATAACTTGGATTTTCGAGCAATAACCGGCCAAAGCCTCGTCAATACTGTTATCGACTACCTCCCAAACGAGATGGTGAAGACCTTTGCCACTAGTGGAGCCAATATACATCCCCGGACGTTTGCGTACCGCTTCTAATCCTTCCAGGACCTGTATCTGACTCTCGTCATACGTATGCTGTTCCAAAGACATGCAAGTTCACTGCTCCTCTCAACTGCTCTTCCTGATCGCCTTCACTCTATCCATTCGCCGCAAAATGATGTGCTCGTTTCTTTAACGTAGAGGATGATATAGGCGAATAATATATTTTCTGTTTCGTCACAACGATTGATTTCGGCTCTTCCTCGCCTATCGTTTCGACGTCCTTTCGCTTGCGTGCCCCAGCAACGAATTGCTTGGATAGTTTAGAGGATTGCTCGATTGAAATATCAAAAATGGCCACCAGCTCCGCAGCCCGAATAATTTTCTCGCCGCCTAAATGGATGTACATGTCCTCCGCTTCACCTCTCCTATTCGCACCTTAACGTGTCACTCGGCCGTCTTGCACATGGTAGATACCGGCATCCTGAAGCTTGCTCACGTTCACGCTTTCAAGGCCGGTTGTTGTAATAAATGTTTGTACTTTGCTTTGAAATGTCTCAATTAGCTGCGTTTGACGATTCTGGTCGAGTTCCGACAGCACATCGTCAAGCAGCAAAAGCGGATATTCTCCGATTTCTTCGTTAATGAGCTCTATTTCTGCTAATTTTAAAGATAAGGCCGTCGTTCGCTGCTGTCCCTGTGAGCCGAATATTTGCGCTTCCTTGCCGTTAATGAAAAACGCCAAATCGTCGCGATGAGGCCCCACGAGTGTTATGCCTCTGCGAATCTCCTGATCTTTCACCTGTGTTAACTTTATCATAAATTGATTAAATAAAACAGATTCATCTTGCTGGGCGTCCGTATCGAACGAAGGACGGTACTCAATAGTCAGCTTCTCGGCACCGTTCGTTATACCCGCATGAATTTGTTCCGCATACGTTTGTAATTTATGTATAAAGTGTTGCCTTTTTTTCATAATTTTAACACCATGCTCGGCAAGCTGCATATTCCACACATCTAACATCGTTTGATTCGCCCCGCCAGGACTAGCAGCCTTTAAGAAGTTATTCCGCTGCTGAAGCACTTTGCCGTACTGCTGCAGAGTATACAAATAGCCGGGCTGCACTTGTCCGATTTCCATATCTAGAAATCGTCTGCGCACGCCCGGCGTTCCTTTTACAATTTCGAGATCTTCCGGAGCAAACATCACGACATTGACGGATCCGATAAAATCGCTTAGTTTACGCTGCTCGAGTCCGTTAATCTTTGCTTTCTTGCCTTGAGCGGAAAAATGTAAATCGAGCTTGATCGAACCGTATTTCTTATCAATCTCGCCTGCAATACGAGCCGAATCGTCCTGCCAGCCAATCAGCTCTTTATCCTTCGATGTCCGATGCGATTTAGAAAGCGCAAGCACGAATATCGCTTCCAGCAAATTCGTTTTTCCTTGGGCATTCGGACCAAGAAATACGTTTACCTTATTGGGCGTTTGCAGCTGAAGCTCACTGTAATTACGATAATTTTGTAGCTGTATGCTCGTTAGAAACACGTTTTGACCTCCCGGTCTATTTGTGCGTTACGCTTTACCTACCGTAAATACGCCGCAGCCCTCAACTTCTACTTTATCGCCGGAATACAGCTTTCTGCCTCGGCGATTATCCGGTTCTCCGTTAATGAGTACCTTACTTTCCTGGAGAAAAAATTTAGCATGCCCCCCAGTGGAAATGCAGTCGGACAGCTTCAAAAACTGACCGAGCGTTATATATTCCGTTTGAATGGCAATTTCCTTCATCGGAACGTCTCATCCCTTTCTTCGCTTAAGTTCTGTTCTGATTAGCCGGTTGTCCGGTAAGGCAGGATGACATACATGCTGTAAGCATGATCCATCGGACGAATAATAATCGGGCTCATAGCACCTGTAAAGCCGATAAACAATTGCTCGCTGTCGATTACTTTAAGCACGTCAAGCATGTATTTCGAGTTAAATGCGATGCGAAGCGGTTCACCGTTAAATTCTTTTGCTTCTAGCTGCTCGGTAACGCGGCCAAGCTCGGTTGAGCTTGATGATATTTCAATAGTTCCGTCTTCCAGCGTCATGAGGCGAACGATATTCGTTTTTTCTTCGCGCGACATCAAATAAGCACGGTCTATTGCGTCCATCACATTTTTTGTATCAAGAACAAGTTCTGTTTTGAACGTCTGCGGAATAATTTTAGAAGTATCGGGATAAGTCCCGTCCAGTATACGCGTGTAGAACAGAACATTGCCGAGCTTAAACAGCACTTGATTGTCCGCGACTACGATATCCACAAGCGCATTTTGCTCAGGCACAAGCTTAGACAACTCGATAAGCGTCTTCGCTGATATGACGACGTTGCTAAATTTAAATTGAGCGTCGGTATCTACTTGTGAGGTACGGCTTGCGAGACGATGTCGGTCTGTTGCTACAAACTTGAGCTCCCCCTCGAGCAGATTCCATAGCACACCTGTTAAAATCGGCGTTTGTTCGCTAACCGAAGCTGCTAACACGGTTTGCCTGATCATCGCTTTTAATAAATCGCCAGGCATTTGCAGCACTTCGTTTTGCTCAATAGAAGGGAGCACAGGGAATTCTTCCGGATCCAGGCCGACCATCTGAATTTCAGTGGAACCGGATTGGATGATCGTTTGATACGACGAGCTGCTAACTTCTATGACAACTTGATCAGATGGAAGCTTTTTGACGATTTCGACAAAAAACTTAGCGGGTAATACGACGCTTCCCGGTTTATCCACATGTGCAATTACGAATTGATCGCGTTCGACAGGAATGAAGCTTTGAATCGATATATCGGTATCGCTGGCCGTAAGCGTAACGCCTAAATGCGTGACTTCGATTTTGATACCTCCAAGAATCGGTATGGCTGGCCTAGATGAAGCTGCTTTCGCTACTTGTTGAATGGCATCGTTTAATTCATTTTTTGAGATCGATAATTTCATGGTTTCACTCCTAGCGTTCATATAGGTTCATCCACATAGCTGATCATGCAGTATGATGGTTTGTTTTTTTAAAAAGGCGTAAGCCGTTTTCGCTTATTTGATGATGTTTTTTTAAATAATTTTAGTAGTCGTAGTAGTAGGGGCACTGAATATGTGGATAACCCAGTGGAAGACTGATAAAGCAAGCCTATCCACATGTGCATAGCGTGTGTATAGGCTTGCTTAGTTGTTCACATATGATTTTTGATTTTTTCAGTCAGGTTTTGAATGATTTTGTACAGGTCCTGATCAATCTTGAGCTGCTGCGTAATTTTCTCATGCGCATGGATGACCGTTGTATGATCGCGGCCGCCGAAAGCTTCACCGATTTTCGGAAGGGAGAAGTCGGTTAGCTCACGGGATAAATACATCGCTATTTGTCTCGGATAGGCGACAGCCTTCGTGCGTTTTCTTGCTTTGAATTCCTCTAGCCGCAGTCCGTAGAACTCGCCGACCTTCGCTTGAATATCCTGCATCGTAATCATTCTCGGCCGGCTGGAAGGAATAATATCTTTTAGCGCTTCGGCAGCCAAATGTGACGTAATATCAGCATTTATTAAGGAGGAATAGGCGACTACTCTTATAAGTGCACCTTCTAATTCTCGAATGTTCGTATCGATTTGGTTAGCGATATAGATCATCGCTTCGTTCGGAATATCAAGGTTTTCTGCTCTCGCCTTCTTACGCAGGATCGCAATTCGCGTCTCCAGGTCCGGAGGCTGGATGTCTGTAATGAGTCCCCATTCAAAGCGCGACCGCAGCCTTTCTTCGAGCGTTGGAATTTCTTTAGGAGGCCGGTCACTCGAGATGACAATTTGCTTCCTTTCCTCATGCAGCGCGTTAAAGGTATGGAAAAACTCCTCCTGCGTCTGCTCCTTGCCGGCAAGAAATTGAATATCATCTATAAGAAGGACGTCAATATTACGATATTTCGTACGGAAGCTTTCACCGCGGTTGTCACGGATCGCGTTAATGAATTCGTTCGTAAACTTCTCGGATGAAATATAAAGAACCTTCGTATTCGGGTTGTGATCCATGATGTAATGGCCGATTGCGTGCATTAAGTGGGTTTTTCCAAGCCCCACGCCACCATATAAAAACAGTGGATTATAAGCTTTGGCCGGCGCTTCAGCAACTGCGAGCGACGCCGCATGCGCAAAGCGGTTGTTTGCCCCGATAACGAATGTATCAAACGTATACTTCGGGTTAAGCATATGAGTATGCGTTTCTTCATTGGCGGCTGGTGAGTGAATCACTTTCGGCGGAAACATAATTGCCGGCTCCGCGCTTTTATGTTCTTCAATTGAGAAGCGAACGTCGACCTGTCTGCCTAAAAACTCGAACAGTGTCGTACGAATCAGCTTCGTATAGCGGCCCTCCAGCCATTCAGCCGCAAATGTTGTCGGCGCGGTTACTTCAAGCATGGAATCATCGACAAAAGAAGCCTTCGTCGCTTTGAACCAGGTGTCAAAGCTCGGTTTGCTCAATTTAGTCTGGATGATCGACAACACTTGCTGCCATAAATCATAGGTATGGCTGTCCACAGACTGTCACTCCTTATCCAAATCGCCACTAAGGGCGCAGTTACGCTGAATATTGTCGAAAATAAGGGTATTATAACGAAAGCATCCACATTATGACGCAGAATAAGCGAATGAGTTATAAATAGGGGATGAGTTTGTTCACAATGTTATCCACAGGCTGTTGATAAAACTGAGGCGATAACGATGTAATCCACAATGAAAACATAATTATCATAGCAAAAGACGCCTTATATTTCAACGAATTCGCATAATTTATCCACATTCTCAACTGCTTGTGCATAAAAGTTATCTACACCACTACATATTGTTTATATCTTGTTAAGATTTCGACAAAGTTCGTTCGTTGCTCTACTAATTTGTGCACATGTTATTAGTTTTTGAAAAACGGGACTGCTTCATGCGTTTATCCACAGCTCTGGTGCGAGAACATTTACCAACAACCTGCCCTGGCAGCAAGTCATTGACTTTTGATGGCAGGCGTGGTTTAATGAAAAAAGCGTTTTTTAATTGGAAACACGCAATATAGGAGGTGCAGAACGATGAGACCTACATTTAAACCGAATGTAAGCAAACGCGCGAAAGTGCATGGATTCCGCAAACGGATGAGCACAAAGAATGGACGTAAAGTTTTGGCAGCGCGTCGTCAAAGAGGAAGAAAAGTACTGAGCGCATAAGCAGAAGACCACGTCCGGTGGTCTTTTTTTTTTGCTCAAACTGATAAGGGGTAAAGACGCAGGCTGCTTATGCTGCGTAATTATTGGCGATACTAGATAGATGAATAAGAGAACGGTGGCCATCAGTCGTGCATAGAAAATTGCGTCTTCGTAACCGTGAGGATTTTAGCCGAATATACCGGGGCGGCAAATCGTTTGCGAACGGTCAATTCGTCGTCTATTGGTCGAAGCAGCCAACCGCGGATCCGTTCCGCCTTGGTGTATCTGCAAGCAAAAAAATAGGAAATGCGGTTGTGCGCAATCGCATGCGAAGAATGATAAAGGAAATCGTTCGCCATCAGGCGAATCGGATCGCTCCCAAAACCGACTTCATACTTATCGTAAGAAAGCCTGCAACGAAGATGAAGATGAAGGAGATGGAGAAGAGCGTTCTTCATGTGCTGAAGAAAGCCGGTTTGCTGAAGAACATTAGTCATTCAAACGAAAAGCAAGCAGATTAAGCTATTCTGCATGCTTTATTCGTATGCTTGAATTAGGGTAAACGTACGGATTAAAGAAAGCGGATGCAGGGACAGGCTCGTTGTTTCTTTGTCCCATAAATTATGGTATAGTCTAGATTGAATGCAATGGCTCTCAGAGAGGAGTTTTAATGTTGTTTCGGATTACAAAAAAGAAATGGCTTTTAGTGTTTGGTCTTGTTCTGTTGATGGGTTTGCTTGCGGGCTGTGCCGCTCCTACAAACCAGACGACAGAAACCGCTGATTTATTGAAGGGTAATTTCTGGGAGAAAAATGTCGTCTACTATTTTGCAATTACGCTCGATACGTTTGCCAATTGGTTTGGTAACTCGTACGGACTTGCCATATTGCTTTTGACGATCATCGTAAGAACGTTAATTTTACCATTAACGCTGAAGCAGTACCGCAGCTCGAAGGCAATGCAAGCGCTGCAGCCGCAAATGGCTGAAATCAAGAAGAAGTACAAGGATAATCCGCAGAAGCAGCAAGAGGAAACAATGAAGCTGTTTCAAACGCATCAAGTAAATCCGATGGCGGGATGTTTGCCGCTTGTTGTTCAAATGCCGATTTTTATCGCGCTCTACAATTCGATTTACATGAACCCGGATATCCGAGAGCATACGTTCCTGTGGCTTCAGTTAGGTGAGAAGGATCCGTATTATATTCTTCCAATCCTTGCAGCAGCAACGACATTTATTCAATCGAAAATGATGCAGAAGCAACAAACGCAAACAATGCCAGGTATGGGTATGATGCTGGCGATATTCCCGGTGCTTATTTTTGTCATGGCAATCTCTTTCCCTGCAGCGCTTCCGCTGTATTGGGTATACAGCAACATCTACACGATTGTTCAAAACTACTTCCTGTACGTTCGTTCATCTGACAAGGGTAAGGAGGCCCCTGCGAAATGAAGAAAATCGTTGCATCAGGAAAGACGGTAGACGATGCTGTACGTAATGGATTAACACAATTGCAAGTTACTGTAGATCGCGTTAAAACGGTTGTGCTGGAGCAGCCCTCCAAAGGTTTTTTTGGACTGTTTGGCGCAAAGGAAGCGAAAGTCGAGCTTGAGCTTATTCCCGATCCAACCATGGAGGCGGAGCAATTTCTCCGTGAAGTGGCTGGTACAATGGGGCTGCAAGTGAACATCGATCGAAAGCAAACGAGGGAAGGGATCCATTTGGCCGTATCGGGCAGCGGAGACCTTGGTATGCTGATTGGACGTCGCGGACAAACGCTGGATGCACTACAGTACTTAGTCAACATTGTGGCAAATCGTTACTCAGACAGTCATTTGCGAATCGTGCTTGATGCAGAAGATTTTCGGGAGCGCCGCCGCAAGACGTTAGAAGATTTATCTGAACGTTTGGCGGGCCGGGTCATTCGCACCAGGAAAGAGGTTGTCCTGGAGCCGATGTCGCCGCATGAGCGCAAAGTCATTCATTCGCAGTTGCAGAATCACCCCAAAGTGAAGACGTTCAGTAAAGGCGACGAGCCGAACCGGCGTGTCGTCATTGCGCTTAAGCAATAAGCTCTTGCGCAATAATATATAAGAATCGACATGCTATACGCAGCAATGGCTCCTAATGGTCATTGCTGTTTTTCCATTTGAGAGGTGCTGACAGCCAATGGTACACGATACGATTGCAGCCATTTCGACAGCAGTCGGAGAAGGCGGAATAGCGATTATACGAGTTAGCGGACCTGATGCGATTGAAGGGATTGCTCGTATTTTTCGTTCGAAAATAAATTTGATGGATGCGGATACGCACACTATCCATTATGGGCATATCGTTGATCCTTCAACTGGTGAGCAGGTGGAAGAGGTGCTTGTTACGCTGATGCGCGGGCCGCGCTCTTTCACCGCTGAAGATGTCGTTGAGATAAATGCGCATGGCGGCGTGATTGCCGTGAAGAAGGTGCTTGATGTTGTATTGCAGCTTGATGGATATCGAACGGCGGAGCCGGGCGAATTTACGAAGCGTGCTTTCCTTAATGGCCGAATTGATCTTATGCAAGCAGAAGCGGTTATTGATTTGATTCGGTCAAAATCTGACAGGGCTTTCTCTGTAGCTCGTAAGCAAGCGGAGGGTGTTTTGTCGAAAAGGATCAAAGCGTTAAGACAAACAGTCATTGAACTGCTTGCGCATATAGAAGTGAATATTGATTATCCTGAGCATGACGTAGAGGAAATGACGAGTGCTTATATTCGTGACCAATGCGGCTTAGCTATTAATGAAATAGAGCGTCTGCTAAAAACGGCGAATGAAGGCAAAATACTACGAGAAGGCATTGTGACAGCAATTGTCGGAAGACCCAATGTCGGTAAGTCTTCGCTGATGAACGTGCTTACGCAAGAAAATAAAGCGATCGTTACCGATATACCGGGAACGACGCGCGACGTCATTGAACAGTTCGTGGCTTTAAACGGAATTCCGCTTCGATTGCTCGATACTGCTGGAATTCGGGAAACGAGCGATGTAGTTGAGCGAATCGGGGTGGAACGTTCGCGGAATGCGCTTGAAGAAGCGGATCTCATCTTATTCGTGCTTAACAATAATGAACCGCTGCAAGCAGAGGATCGGGAACTGCTCGAGCAGTTGAAGGACAGACCCGTTATTGTTATCGTAAATAAGACTGACTTGCCGCGTCAATTAGAAATTGAAGTGGTGGAGGAAGCTTTTCCTGCACAATCGATTGTACGAATGTCGGTGGTTGAGGAAGAAGGACTTGATCGTTTAGAGAAGACGATAAGCGAAATGTTTTTTGAGGGGCAGCTGGAATCGGGCGATTTGACATATGTAAGCAATGTTCGGCATATTTCTTTGCTGAAAAGGGCAAAGCAGTCACTTGAAGATGCTATTGAAGCATCGAATATGGGGATACCTATTGATGTCATTCAAATCGATGCCCGTACAGCTTGGGAATCGCTTGGTGAAATACTCGGTGACGAAGCAGGCGATTCGTTGATTGACCAAATTTTCTCCCAATTTTGTTTAGGGAAATAGATGATGATCATGTTGGTTTGCTGCGCAAATCTTAGCAAATGCTGTCGAAGTAAGCTGCTGAACAAATCTTAGCAAATGCTGTCGAATTAGGATTGCTTCGCGAGCCCTAGCTAATGTTTAGGATGAAGTTTGCTGCGCAAACCTAAGCAAATGCTTACGATGCAGGTTTGTTGCACAAACCTTAAAGGAGGGAATAGAACAATGGGATATATAGCTGGTGAATATGATGTTATTGTCATTGGAGCAGGACATGCGGGTTGTGAGGCTGCACTTGCTGCGGCACGTATGGGTTGTGAAACGCTGCTGCTCACCATAAATCTGGATATGGTTGCATTTATGCCATGTAACCCGTCAATAGGCGGACCGGCCAAAGGTCACGTTGTACGTGAGATTGATGCCCTCGGTGGCGAAATGGGACGTAATATCGATAAAACGTTTATTCAAATGAGGATGCTGAATACGGGAAAAGGACCGGCTGTGCATGCACTGCGAGCGCAAGCCGATAAGTTCTCGTATCAGCATTTGATGAAGAAGACGATCGAGGAGACCCCTCACTTAACTTTACGTCAAGGTATGGCTGAAGAGCTGATTGTCGAGGATGGCAAGTGCGTAGGTATTGTAACGAAATCGGGTGCAGAATATCGTTCACGTACAACCGTTGTGACGACAGGAACGTATTTGCGCGGCAAAATCATTATGGGCGAGCTGATGTACGAAAGCGGCCCGAACAATCAACAGCCTTCGGTAAGACTTTCAGCAAGCTTGAAGGAGCATGGTCTTGAGCTGGTGCGCTTTAAGACTGGCACACCGCCTCGCGTGCATAAGGATACGATTGATTTTTCGAAGACCGAAATTCAACCAGGTGATGAGAAACCGAAATTTTTCTCCCACGAGACAGAGTCTTCCGATAATGAACAGCTGCCTTGCTGGTTAACGTATACATCTGAAGAAACGCATAAAATTATAAATGATAATTTGCATCGTGCTCCTATGTTCTCGGGTGCTATCGAAGGAACAGGTCCGCGTTATTGCCCGTCCATTGAGGATAAAATCGTACGATTCGCTGATAAGCCGAAGCATCAGATTTTCTTAGAGCCGGAAGGCAAAAATACGGCCGAATATTATGTACAAGGACTCTCAACAAGTATGCCGGAGGATGTGCAATTGGGCATCTTACGTTCTATCCCAGGTTTGGAAAAAGTTGAGATGATGCGTACCGGATATGCTATTGAATACGATGCGGTTGTCCCCACACAGCTGTGGCCATCATTAGAGACAAAGGTGATTGACAGTTTATTCACAGCTGGACAAATTAACGGAACATCTGGTTATGAAGAAGCAGCAGGACAGGGCGTTATGGCCGGTATCAATGCTGCCCGAAAGGTGCAAGGTAAAGAACCGATTATCATTGGCCGCTCAGAAGGATATATTGGCGTCATGATCGATGATTTAGTTACGAAAGGAACAAATGACCCGTATCGATTGCTTACATCACGTGCGGAATATCGTTTGCTGCTTCGACATGATAATGCCGATTTGCGATTAACGCCTACCGGTTATGAGATTGGTCTTATTTCAGAAGAACGTTACAATAAATTTTTGCGCAAAAAAGAACTGGTTGAAATTGACATTGAACGTTTACGGGCAACAAAGGTGAAGCCTGATGAAGTGAATGAGATGCTAATATCAGCTGGTACGGCGCCAATGACAAACGGCACGGATGCTTTGTCATTACTGCGTCGACCTGAAGTAACTTATGCGATGCTCGAAACGGTAGTCCCTTCCGTACCGGAAATGTCGGAGGAAATGAAGGAACAGGTAGAAATTCAAATTAAGTATGCCGGTTATATCGAGAAACAGCTCGTACAGGTAGAACGATTGAACAAAATGGAAAAGAAGCGAATTCCAGATGATATTGATTATAGTGATGTTCGCGGATTAGCTTCGGAAGCAAAGCAAAAGCTGGCTTTGATCAGACCTTTATCGATCGGGCAGGCTTCTCGTATAGCTGGCGTAACGCCGGCAGATATTTCAATTTTGCTTGTATACTTGGAGCATTATAATCGTGTAACGGCAGCGAGAGGTTAAACATATGGATGAAACGCTACAGTGGTTTATAAAACGAATGGAGGAGGGCGGGATTCCGCTCTCTTCCGGTCAACTCGAACAGTTTGACACATATTTTCGTTTGCTTGTTGAATGGAATGAGAAGATGAATTTAACGGGCATTACGGAAAGAGATGCTGTATATGAAAAGCATTTTTTCGATTCCGTTTCTCTTTCTTTTTTTACAAATATGAGTAACGTGCGAAAACTTGCGGATATAGGTTCAGGTGCAGGATTCCCAAGTATTCCTCTGAAAATTTGCTTTCCGCATTTGCAAGTCATGATTGTTGATTCATTAAACAAAAGAATTCAATTTCTTACTCATCTGAAGGAGCAGCTCGGTCTAGAGGAAGTCGTTTGCGTACATGGCCGTGCTGAAGATATTGCTCAATTACCTGCTCATCGAGACAGCTATGACTTAGTAACGGCACGTGCTGTTGCTCGTCTGAATGTCTTAAATGAGTTTTGTCTGCCATTCGTAAGGAAGGGTGGTCTATTTGCAGCGATGAAAGGCTCGCAATCTGATGAAGAGGTTCGAGAAGCTTCATTCAGTTTGCGAGAGCTAAAAGGTAAAATTAAATCACAACATCAGTTAACGCTTCCTAATGAGCAATCTCAACGTCATGTCGTAATAATAGAAAAAACAGATGCTACGCCTCGTAAATATCCTAGAAAAGCGGGAACTCCTCTTAAACAACCGCTTTTATAAATGGCTTTGCATATTGTTCCACGTGAAACATCTACAACTTTTTTGTAATTGAAGAAGCAACAATAATATGTAACAATTATGTGATCTCAACAGGTGTCAAGCAGGAGATCGTTTAGCAATAGTCGAATTTAATGGGTAAGTGAAGAAAATGGTCGATACCAATAGGTAAATGCAGCCACTTCAGTTATTACCAAACAACTATTCTCACAGATATTCGCTCAGAAGCATAGGCTTACATTTTTATAGTTCTATCAAATACGCATAATAATAGAAACTAACCAACCTTGCTACTGAAGCGAGTTTATTGCACAAACCTTGCAGCTGCCTTTTGCGAAATATAACCATTTATAAGTTTTACACTTGTAGATAGGTTATTTTTAACAGCGAAATATTATTTTACGACTATAGTCATAAAAGCTGTTGCGCTTAAGATAGCTAACTTCAAGGTTTATCTCATGATCGGGTGGTAATTATCGATATGAAAGAACAATTTTCTCGTTTGTTCGGTTTGGCTGAACAGCGCATAGCTCAAGAAGAAGTTCGGCAAATACCGATTCATGAAATTGATCCGAGTCCCTTTCAGCCTCGAACGATCTTTGATGACGAACGGATAGATGAATTATGCCAAACGATCAAGACTCATGGTGTCATTCAGCCTATCGTTGTTCGCATGCGCAATGGAAGGTATGAAATCATTGCAGGCGAACGCCGTTGGCGTGCGGTTACAAAGCTAGGTTACGAGACCATACCTGGTATTATTCGTGAGTTTAATGATTCTCAGACTGCTTCAATTGCTTTAATTGAAAACCTTCAAAGAGAAGGGTTGTCTGCTATAGAAGAAGCGATAGCCTATCAGAAGCTAATTGAGCTTCATCAACTAACTCAAGAAAGCTTAGCTCAACGTCTAGGTAAGAGTCAGTCGACGATTGCCAACAAATTGCGATTGTTAATGTTAAGTGATACGATTAAAATTGCTTTAATGGAGCGCAAAATTACAGAACGGCATGCTCGCGCGTTATTATCGCTTGATAGTGAAGAACTGCAGCATAAGGTACTGGAAGAAATTATTACAAAGGATTTAAACGTTAAGCAAACCGAAGTGAGGATTGCCTTTTTGAAAGAATCTACGAAATTGAAGAAAGCAAAAAGGATTTCTTTCACTAAAGATGTACGTTTAGCACTTAATACAATTCGACAATCTATCGAAATGGTTTCTGGATCGGGATTGCAGATTAAAACAAACGAAAAGGATCATGATGACCATTATGAAATTGTTATCCAGATCCCGAAAAGATAAATTAGAGAGCGCAGTTATATACATTGAGAAGCTTAATTATCGGAAAATTGACCCAATTATACTTATTAAGTGCCGTCCTCACTGAGGGCGGCGATGCCATTTATAGCTAAAGTTCATTAATTCATAACATCATGTAAGCAGCATAATAAAGTTGTACTACACATAGAGGTGAGCCGGTTTTGTCGAAAATTATTGCAATTGCGAATCAGAAGGGCGGTGTCGGAAAGACGACAACGTCTGTAAATTTAGCTGCTTGTCTGGCATCGCTAGGCAAGAAAGTATTGCTGGTTGATATAGATCCACAAGGGAATACAACAAGTGGACTCGGTATCAACAAGGGGGATGTAAGCAACTGTATTTATGATGTGCTTATAAACGAAGTCCATCCCAAAGATGCCATGTTAGATACGAATGTTTCTGGATTGAAAATCATCCCAGCAACGATCCAGCTTGCCGGAGCGGAAATTGAGTTAGTTCCAACTATCTCTCGTGAGCTTCGTTTGAAGAAATCATTGCATTTGGTTAAAGATCAGTTTGATTATATTTTAATTGATTGTCCGCCATCACTCGGTATATTAACGATCAATTCATTAACTGCAGCTGATTCTGTTCTTATCCCTATTCAATGCGAATATTATGCGCTAGAAGGATTGAGTCAACTATTGAACACGGTACGACTCGTTCAGAAGCATTTGAATACATCACTACAGATTGAAGGCGTTCTACTGACTATGCTTGATGCAAGAACGAATCTTGGTATTCAAGTTATTGAAGAGGTTAAAAAATATTTCCAACAGAAAGTGTATCAGACTATTATTCCGCGTAATGTTCGACTGAGCGAAGCGCCATCGCACGGACAAGCAATTATCACTTACGATCCTCGATCTAAAGGTGCAGAAGTTTATCTTGAACTCGCGAAGGAAGTGATTATGTATGAGCAAGCGGCTAGGTAGAGGGCTGGATGCGCTTATTCCATCGCTTTCTGTAAATGACGATGATAAAGTCATTGAGATCTCATTATCTCAATTGAGACCGAATCCATATCAGCCACGGAAAACTTTTGATGAAGATTCCATTAAAGAATTAGCTGAATCAATTAAACAACACGGTGTTATTCAACCTATTATCGTACGAACTGTTTTAAAGGGTTATGAAATCATAGCAGGGGAGAGACGTTTCCGTGCTTCGCAATATTGCGGAAATTCAACGGTACCTGCTGTAGTTAGATCGTTTACAGATCAGCAAGTGATGGAAATCGCTCTAATCGAAAATCTGCAGCGTGAGGATCTGAATGCGATTGAAGTAGCTATTGCTTATCAAGCGCTTATCGATAAATTCAAGCTGACACAAGAAGAATTATCAATGAAGGTTGGTAAATCCCGATCTCATATTGCAAACTTTGTTAGGCTCCTTAGTTTACCAGCTGAAATAAAAGATAATGTTTCACGTGGAACAATCTCCATGGGACATGCAAGAGCGTTAGTTGGCATTAAAGACGAGCGTGTTCAGAAGGAATTGGCAGATTTAACAGTTTCTTTGGAGTGGAGTGTGCGGGAGCTGGAAGAGGCTATTCAGAAGCTCGATTCAAAGCAACCGGAGGATAAAACAAAGCCGAAGCAGAAGAAACGCGATCCGTATATTGATCATTTAGAGGAATCATTGCGGGAACGATTTAAAACAACGGTAAAAATTAAACAGCAAAAAGATAAAGGTAAAATTGAACTTCAATACTATAGTAAACAAGATTTAGAACGGCTGCTAGAATTGCTCCAATACATGGCATAAGCAGTACCTAAATAATGGCATACCTAAGTTGTAATCTTCCTTTTGAAAGATTAAACTAGGTATGCCATTGTTGTGAGCAATTTGATGTGGAAGGTGTGAAAAACTTGGTAAATAGTGAACAATCGGTTATTTATTTAGATCATGCGGCAACCTCATGGCCGAAGCCGCAAGCCGTTACGGAGGCAGTTGTACAAGCCATGTTAAACGATGCAGCCAATCCAGGTCGAGGCAGTCATGCCATGGCAGTACGGGCTAGTCGGGTATTATTTGATACAAGAAAACAGTTAAGCAAGCTTTTTAATATAAAAAACCCGAATGATATCGCGTTTACTTCAAATACGACGATGGCGTTAAATATGGCGATAAAAGGGTGGCTGAAGCCAGGAGATCATGTTATTGCCACATCAGTTGAGCATAATTCAGTTAGACGTCCATTATATTATTTAGAGCAAACCATTGGTATCGAAGTGACCTATATTGAAGCTGATGAACGTGGAAATATTCAACTGGATGATGTAGCGAAAGCGATTCAGCCGAATACGACTTTAGCTGTCGTGAATCATAGCTCTAACCTGTTAGGAACGATATTGCCAATTGCAGAAATAGCGGAACTTACAAGTAAACACAATATAAAGCTGCTCGTTGATGCAGCGCAAAGCGCAGGTATCCTTCCAATTGACGTTCGCGCGATGGGGATTCATATGCTTGCTTTTCCAGGGCATAAGGGTTTGCTTGGTCCACAAGGCACAGGAGGGCTGTATATCGATCCTGAGCTTGATCTGGAACCGTTGCTGCATGGCGGGACTGGCAGCCAATCAGAGGCGCGTGAGCAGCCACACGTAAGACCTGACAGATATGAGGCAGGGACACAAAATACACCAGGATTGGCAGGCCTCAAAACAGGTGTGCAGCATGTCCTGAATGAGACGGTGCAGAACATCCATACTAAGGAATGGACGCTGGCCCAAAGGCTCATGCAAGGGCTTCTGCCGCTGCAGGGTGTAAGGCTGCTTGGCCCTGAGCTTGGGGAACAACGAACAGGAATAGTCGCGTTTAATGTAGATGGAATTGATCCTTCCGAGCTGTCGTTTATTTTGGATCAGCATTATCGAATAGCGGTCCGGGCAGGCTTTCATTGTACCCCGCTCGCACATGCTTGTGCAGGAACTTCAACGACAGGTGCGGTCCGAGCAAGCGTAGGCATATATACAACAGAAGCAGAGGTAGATGCATTAACGGATGCCATCAAAGAAATATCGCAGCAATATGGGGAATAGTCACAAACTGGGGGCGGAAGAAGAACGATGGAAGATTGGACATCAAATCCGATGAATGCAGTGACGGTGGTCTTAGTGTTGTTAGTCATTGGTTTGTTCATTTGGATTGCAGTCATCGGAGGACGGCTGAAAAAACTAAGAAAACAATATACAGCGGTAATGGGGAACACAGGTGTTACTGATTTTGAAGAAGTTATTATTGAGTTGAAGGAAGGACTTGCAGCTGGGCAGCAAGAAGCAAAGCAATTAAAAGCACAGCTTAAAGAAGTACAAATTGCGTTGACGCAACAAAAAGGCAAAATAGGCATTCATCGCTACAATGCATTTTCCAATCAGGGCAGTGACATGAGCTTCTCCATTGCAATCATTAATGATGCGAAAGATGGAGCAGTTTTTTCAGGTCTCCACAGCAGAGACAATACGTACGTATATGCTAAGCCGATTGATAAAGGGGAGTCCCCTTATCCATTAACGCCGGAAGAACAAAAAGCTATTCTGGAAGCCAAATAAAAACGGATTGCATAGGACTTTCAAGAATTATCGCCAGCAGCTGTTTGTTCTCTTGCGCCAGTGTTTAAATGAGCATGGTTAGCAATAGCGGTAAATAAGCTTAGTGCAATAATATCTGCCATTTTCATAACCAGGTGGAGACGAGTGTTTTGTAAGACAAAGTACTCCATAAAGCCGCCTACGTTCACAATACCGGTAATGTGGATATCACCGACAGGCGGCAAATCCTTGTTAACTCCAGCTCCAGGACGCACAGGCCCAACTCCGACTTGAATGCAGCCTACGCTTGATACTTGACCGAGGCAAGCGTCTATACCGATAACGAACGGTTTATGGAAGCGTCGATTGATTTCTAATAAAGTGTCATCCAAATTCATCGCATGAACGGGATCCTCTAATGTGCCGAAAAGCGCAAAATGAGGGCTTCTGTATTTGGATAAAGAAGTTCCGATAAGCGGCCCTAACGAATCGCCGGTCGATCGATCCGTACCGACGCACACGACGACGATAGGGCGGTTATCGGCCAATTCCTCCAGCATGGAAGACAACCGATTAACCAGCATTCCGATAACATTAGCCGTTGTGTATGGTACCTTCAAAGGCGTATCCTTAATAAATGGAAGCTTCATAGAATCCCTCCGATATTGCTAATATGTTACTAGTATATGGATGGGACAACCTTTTTATACTTCAGGTAGTTTGATAATTAGATTATGCTTATGAAGTAAAGCAAACTTTCCGGGAGGGTGCTCATGTTAATTGCATTTGATTCTACTCAGCAGGCTTTGCGGGCGGAAATGTTACTCGAGTACGCCGAGATAGAAATCGATATTTGCCCGACACCGAAGGAAATAACGGCAGGGTGTGCGCTTTCGATACATTTTCCTGAAGAAGATCTGGTAATGGTGAAGGATGTTATCGTGCAGGAGCAGGTGGAAATCAGGGGTATATTTAAACTGATACAAGCAGGATATGAGCAAATAGAGATATAGGACAGGGATTAGCCAGGAGAGAAGGAGTGAAAATCATGCCAATCAAAGAAGGATATGAGGAAGCTGTTAGCTGGTTGTCAGACGAGTGGCAAGGATTTGGACAAGCAGCACTGCGAGTCCTGCTAATTTTGTTAATTGGACGGGTTATCGTGTGGGTCATACATAAAACCATTGATCGAGTAGTGCTTGAACGTGAGAGCAAGCGGATGTCTACCTATGGAAGACGAATGACGACTGTAGGGAAGCTTATGAAAAACGTAGTATCGTATGTCATTTATTTTATTACGGCCATGCTAATTTTGTCCGAGTTCGGAATCGATTTGGGCCCGTTACTGGCTGGAGCAGGAGTGTTGGGGCTTGCGATTGGATTTGGCGCCCAGAGCTTGGTTAAAGATATCATCACAGGTTTTTTTATTGTATTGGAGGATCAGTTCGCGGTAGGAGACGTCATTCAAACAGGTCAGTTTAAAGGGACAGTTGAAATGATCGGGCTCCGCACAACCAGAATTCAAAGCTGGACAGGTGAAATGCACATCATCCCCAACGGAATGATCAATGAGGTAACGAACTTTTCAATCAACAATTCATTGGCTATTGTCGATATATCCATTGCTTTTGAAGAAGAGGTGGACCGTGCATTAGAGGTCATTCGGTCTACGATGATTAGTATGAAGGACGAAAATCTCGTTAATGCACCGGAAGTGCTCGGGATACAAGCGATTGCTCCTACAGGAGTAACGATTCGGGTTATTGCCGAATGCCTGCCGAACTCCCATCCCATCATTACGCGTAAAATGAATATGGAGATTAAAAAAGCATTAGATGCAAGCGGAATTGAAATTCCGTATCCGAGAGTGGTTACGTATCACCGCAATGAAAAAGGAGGCGTGAAAGATGGAGCGTAAGCAGTTTGAGCTTGGTGACGTCGTTCAAATGAAAAAACAGCATCCATGCGGTTCTAACGAGATGGAAATCATTCGGATGGGAATGGATATCCGCATTAAATGTGTAGGCTGTAAGCATAGTGTCCTTATTCCTAGAGCAAAGTTTGAGAAAAATATGAAGAAGGTGCTGCGCTCTAAGTCGTCAGCAACAGGCGCATCAGAGATGCAACAATAGTGCAGCAAAAACCCGAAAAATATTTTTATAGAACACTTGCTTGTGGACAGGCTATGTGTTAAAATAATTTTTACATGCGGAGAGGTACCCAAGAGGCCCAAGGGGGCTGACTCGAAATCAGCTAGGCGTGTCAAAGCGTGCGTGGGTTCGAATCCCACCTTCTCCGCCATACATAAACAGTCAAACGGTTCGGTTGTCGAATCGTTTTTTTTATTTCTATAGCGAGAATAGGATGATATTTGCTTGAATGTCTCGGAGGAAAGGGCTAACACATTAATTGCGCTCGCCCAATTTCAAAACGTTCCGTCTATCGGTCCGAAGCTTGCCTATAATTTGGTCGAGCTAGGGTTTTACTCACTTGAGCACATTAAGAGTGGGGGAGAAAGCGGAGCACAACTTGTAGAGCGCCTGGAGAGACTTCATGGCGTTTAGATGGACCCTTGTGTCGAAGATGTTATGCGGCTTGCTGAACATCATTCCAGCCAACCAGGCAGCGATAAGCAATGGTGGGACTTTACGCCGGAGCGCAAGGCTTACCGTGAGCAGCATGGATATCCGGCCGACCGTCCGAGCAAGGCATGGCACGAACAATGAAATTAGCGCAAAAATTAAAAAGAGAGCTCTTTCGAGCTCTCTTTTGACGGTGGTTGATGGTTTGAGTCTATCAAATCACACTACAAGCATGCGAAACCTTGGAGCTTTTCATTCGTCAATTGGAAAAAGTCAGCAATTGCTTCATTAAATCCTTTTTAACTCGAATGCGCGTGTGTTACAGACCGTAGTCTTTGGCATAACGCTCCGCTTCTATCCTGCGTGGACGAAATCCTCTTGAGGTCCTTTCACCAAACGGCTCAACGGAACCACACCTCTCTTACACCGTCGATAAATAGCATGACCAGAGCAAACTTGAGCTATACACGCTGCTGTACAAAAAAATTAATGACCCATCCGTTTCCATTTCCGTTCATGATTTGTTGTCTGAGGAAAACGCTCGCCCGCGTTCAGCGTTACTTTTTTTGGATTTTGAATGCCCATATGAAAAGAGTTAACACCCTCTTCAATATATGTGCCATCATTAGGGGCTTTATCACCAGGTGAGAACAACGTCCATTCGCCCATACCTTTCACCTCCGCTTTATTTAAAGAGCGGACAACGATTCAATTGTCCGGACCGTTAGTATTTGCAGGGCAGGTAAATTACATAAGTAGAAGAAAACGGCTAAAAGCTTTACTTGTCATTGGCCCATCAATTTGATATAGTATTCAAGTATGCGAGCAGAAGCTCGCTCCTTGCTCCATTTATGGGGCCGTTAGTCCAAAAGGAGGTGAAACAATATGCGCAAATATGAAGTGATGTACATCATTCGTCCAGAGGTTGAACAAGAAAACGTTCAAGCTATCGTTGATAAATTCAATGGCATCATCTCCAATGGCGGAGAGGTCACAAAGACAGACGTGATCGGTAAACGCCGTCTTGCGTATGAGATCAACAAGCTTCGTGATGGTTACTTTGTACTGGTACATTTCAACGCAACAACTGAAGTTGTGAATGAACTTGACCGCATCATGAAGATTACGGATGAAGTTATTCGTTCGTTGATCGTCAGAGACGTTGCTTAGTCCACGCAGGATTGTTTGATTGGGAGGTCGGAAACGATGTTGAACCGTGTTATACTTATTGGCAGATTGACGAGAGACCCAGAACTTCGCTATACACCTGCAGGTGTTGCGGTTACGCAGTTCACGATTGCGGTAGATCGCCCGTTTACGAGTGGTCAAGGCGAGCGTGAGGCTGATTTTATTCCGGTTGTAACTTGGCGGCAGCTAGCCGAAACTTGCGCCAACTATTTGCGCAAAGGCCGTTTAACAGCGGTTGAAGGACGTATTCAAGTGCGGAATTATGAGAACAACGAAGGTAAGCGCGTCTATGTGACGGAAGTTATTGCCGATAACGTACGGTTCTTAGAGTCCAATCGTGAAAGCGGAGCGCGCGAAGAAGGCGGAAGCAACTACAGCGGCGCCGGTGCAAGCAGCGGCGGAGGATCTTTCGGAGGCAACGCTTCCCAAAGCGGCGGTAACCGGCCATCTGGTAATAACTCACGTAACGACAGCCGTGATCCGTTCCAGGATGACGGACGCCCGATTGATATATCAGAAGATGATTTGCCATTTTGATACTTTAGTAGAAGCATCTACGAGTATCAATAATTTTCAACGATAAGGAGGATATCTATCATGGCTTTCAAGCAAAGAGATAATGGCGGCGACGAGCGTCCAGAGCGTAAGTTCAGCGGACGTAAAGGCGGACGCAACAAACGTCGTAAAGTGTGTTTCTTCACTGTAAACAAAATCACTAAAATTGACTATAAAGATACAGATTTGCTGAAAAAGTTTATCAGCGAGCGCGGCAAAATTTTGCCACGTCGTGTGACTGGTACAAGCGCGAAATACCAACGCTTGCTTACAATCGCAGTTAAACGTTCACGTCAAATCGCATTACTTCCTTACACGACTGAATAGGTCAATAAGTGTTAGCAAGAAACGGAGGAGCCTGCACCAAGGGCTCCTTTTGTTTATTTCTGAGAGTCCGTATGCATATGGGCTCTTTTTTGTTGCATGATAAGTCGGGAGCAAAGAAAGGTGTGTGTATTCAAATGGAATTCATTATTTATTTAGCTCTTATTATTGTATCCACAAAAGTTGCCGGGCATGTGTCTGCACGATTGGGTCAGCCTGCTGTGCTTGGCAAGCTGCTTGCCGGTATTATACTTGGACCAGCTGTATTAGGATGGGTAAAGCCAGACGAATTCATTACCCATTTCGCTGAAATTGGTGTGCTTCTTCTTATGTTTATTGCAGGGCTGGAAACGGACCTCGAGCAGCTGCGCCGAAATTGGAAGGCATCGTTCGCTGTTGCAATCGGAGGCATTATTTTGCCGTTTATCGGAGGATATGCCATTTCTGCTGCACTTGGTTTATCTAATACAGAAGCCCTTTTCTTAGGCTTGCTTCTATGTGCAACATCAGTAAGTATCTCTGTACAGACACTGAAGGAGCTGAACCAGCTTAACTCTAGAGAAGGTGCTACTATTTTAGGGGCAGCAGTAGTGGATGATGTTGTTGTTGTCGTGCTGTTGGCGGTAATGATGAGTTTACTCGGAACGACCGGCGACCTTTCTATTCCACTTCTGATTGGTAAGAAGGTATTGTTCTTTGTCATTGTTATTGCAGCAGGCGTGTGGATTATTCCTTACGTTATGAAGCTGTTTTCACGGTTTAAAATTACAGAAGCAGCTATGAGCGGGGCTTTAATAATATGCTTTAGCTTTTCGTATTTTGCGGAGAAGATGGGCGTTGCAGGCATTATTGGCGCCTTCGCGGCGGGTATTGCCATTTCGCAAACGAAGTTTAAGCATGACGTGGAGGCTAAGGTCGAGCCAATCGCTTATACGCTGTTTGTTCCTGTTTTTTTTGTAAGCATTGGACTCAATATTACGTTTACAGGTGTAGGTAACCAGGTCTTTTTTATCGTATTATTATCGATTGTAGCCATTGTTACAAAGTTAATTGGCGGAGGAATAGGGGCCCGGTTGACCGGGTTCAACAATCACTCCTCGCTGGCTATCGGGGCAGGTATGGTGTCCAGAGGAGAGGTTGCTCTTATTATTGCAGCAGCGGGCTTAGAGGCCGGATTACTGCTTCCTCAGTATTTCACGCCTGTCGTTATGGTTGTTATTGTCACAACACTCGTTACTCCACCGATGCTGAAGCTTATATTTCCGAGTAAGAAAGGTACTTGATTTCTTTTGACAATATTAGGTTCGAACATTATAATTATTCGTTCTCTTGATCGGGATAAATATGCACGTATTCGATCATATTTTAGATGTCATGCCGATGGCCCAGTAGTTCTACATTCAAAATAAATGCTTTAGGAAAGATGGGGATAAAAGTGCACGAATTTAACGAGACATTTATTCAATTATTGGTGCTACTGGCGGTTTCCGTATTTGTTATCGGAATCTCGAAAAAGCTGAATCAGCCTTATTCTATTGCTCTAGTTATTGTAGGACTTCTTCTGGGTGTCACACACATTCCCTTCTTAGAAGAAGCAGAGATGTTTATTACACAATCACATGTGTTTCAAGCAATCATTATTTCATTGTTTTTACCGATATTGTTAGGAGATGCAACCTTAAAGCTTCCGTTCTCACACTTAAGGGAACAACGTACACCTGTGCTGGCTTTAGCTTTTGGCGGTACGCTTCTATCCTTTCTGATTATCGCATTTTCGGCGTATTATTTATTGGATCTCCCGTTAATTGTAGCTTTCACATTTGGTGCTTTGATGAGCGCAACGGACCCCATAAGTGTCATCTCAATCTTCAAATCTTTAGGCGTGCCGAAGCCTGTTGTAACGATTATTGAAGGGGAGTCATTATTTAACGATGGTATCGCCGTTGTACTATTTCAAATATCGTCTGTATATCTGCTCTCCTACATGGAATTAGGCTGGATGGGCGTTGGAAGCGGCTTGCTGCTTTTCTTGAAATTTGCGTTGGGCGGAATTATTATAGGAGCAATTCTAGGTTACCTATTCTCACAGCTGATTCGGATTTACGATGACTATCCTTTAGAAATTGCGTTTTCTATGCTGTTATTTTTCGGCAGCTTTTTTATTGCGGAGCATTTTCATGTATCCGGTGTAATTGCGGTCGTTGTCGCCGGCCTTATATTTGGAAATTACGGAGCAAGAATAGGTATGTCCAAAACGACTAAGGTCAATATCAATTCTTTCTGGGACGTTATTACTTTGATTGCTAATTCACTTATCTTTCTGATGATTGGCCTTGAAATAAAAAATATAGACTTCACCGATAAGTGGTTCATGATTGGATTAGCTATATTTATTGTATTAGCTGGAAGAACCATTGCCTTGTATGCAAGCGTTCATTATATAAAAGGATTCTCTCGCTCATGGAAGGCAATCCTTAACTGGGGTGGCTTAAAAGGCAGCTTATCAATCGCGTTAGCGCTCAGCTTGCCGCCATCATTTGAGGGAAGAGAAGATGTTCTAGTCCTGACGTTTAGCGTTGTGTTGTTCTCTCTCCTCGTACAAGGCCTGACAATAAAGCCTTTGGTTATGAAGTTAGGTTTAAGTGACAAGGGGAAGGAGAAGTTAATTCAAGAGGAACAATAACGTACTTATTTTTGAAAAAAATAAAAACATCAAAAGAAGCCTCAGGCCATCTTTTATTTCAAGGAGAATGCCTTGTCAAGCTTCTGAAACAACAAAACGGAAGGTTCGCAATCAGTGCGAGCCTTCCATTTTTTATAAACACGTATTCAAATATGTTTTTTACTGATAAGAATGAGTTGGGTGGCAACATCTCTTAGTCGTTTTTTTGTAATACTCAGTCGTTCCTGAAAATTAATCCAGTATAGCTGTTTTATTACTTTAATCCGGTTAGCGTTGAAAGAGCCTGCTGTGACCAGCGGGCTCTATTTGTCATTTATTCAGCGAATCATTAGTCTATCCGTTTGATAAAAGTCCGGGTTAATCCTATCAATAATAAAAGATGAAAAGCAAGCCCGCCCCCAAACGCTCCTAAAGCGGGAACCGGTTCGGATGACAGGACCAATAAATAACATTTAGCAGGCCAAAACGTTGGAATCCACATACCCAAATATTGCCACGGTACAGGAACAAATGCAGCGACAACTGGTCCTGCGAAGAGCAGCCCGCTTATTTTCGCTAAAGCCAAACCTTCTACTTTATTATTTGCAAAAGCTGCCAGAAACAAAGCCAGGCACGGTGCCTCTAGCGCGAGCAGCAGCAGGGTATACATGTTTTCCAAATGTGCTTCTGTCAGTCCGGATAATAGAAAAAATAAGGCAGTCATCAGTAAAGACAGCAGGCTCGGCAAAAGTAAGCGATAGACCATATACCCTTGGCGGGTAAGAGGCGTAGCCGCATAGTAGCTTATAAGGTTCTCATCCCGTTCATCGAGCATGAGCAGACCGGCCATCGTACCCGGCAGCAGCGGAATCGTAAGCAATAGAAACGTGACGGCAAACGCAGAATAGTTGAATAGTGAAAAATCAAATTGCCCCTCAAGCCAGACGGATAGGGAAGGGAAAACCAATCGAGTAAATACGATCACAGCTAGAGGACCAAGTAGGCTGGCCATTAGCATGGGATCTTTCCAAATTTGCCGGGCGTCATTCCATAACATTGCCTGAAGCCTCTTCATCGTTTCCAGGATCCTTTCGCTGAGTCCATTAAAATATGGCGTTTGAACGATTGCTGCGCCCATAAAAAAACAGCCGCGTTTCCCAACGCCAGAATAGCTGCCGCATAGACGGTTTCCAGGACTGTAACGTGCCGGTTAATCGAGCTGAAAAATAGAACGGAACCGTACGTCGGAAAAGCCCAATACAAGGCTCGAGGCCCTACACCGAATAAATCAAGTAAGGGAAGCGTAAGGGGCAGAGCATACAGCTGGGAGAGTAGAATAAAGCCATTTACCGATTTCGTACGTACAGCGACTCCGATGGAAAGCAGAGTAAACAGGCTGGACGTAAGCAGTACCCCGATCGTAAATTGGAAGGGCGATGCTGGAACACCTAATGAAAAGCCATGAATAACCCATGCAGCCAGCATGGAAAGAAGGGACAGCGAGATCGCTTTGGCAAGCAAGTATTCCCGTAATCGTATAGGGGTAACGAATAAGCTCTCGTGAATGCCTTGGTCCTTCTCAAGCAATATAATTCCGCCGGCAAAAATTAATCCGAGCGCGCTGGGGTCGGATAAGGTAAGCAATAACGTTACCGTTTCTTTGTACGCGGTTGAAATGGAGTGCAACAGCAGCAAATATACCGAACAAACAAGCATATAGACGAAGTAAAAACGATGACGCCATTGGAAGCGAATATCGCTCAGCACAGTCATAATCAATCTCATACTAATGATCTCCCTGTTACGTCGATAAATATTTGTTCCAGTGTCGCTTCTAAAGAATGTATGGTTTCTACGTCATAATGGCGGATTAAGCTTAAAAAACGGATGTTATCAGCCAAGCCGTTCATGGAGAACTCTTCCATCAGCCGTTCTTGGCCTAAAAGGTATTCAACTCGGATTCGTTTCTGACCCTGGCGCAGCTTTAATTGTCTAGGTGAGTCGATAAGCTTAATTTGACCGTCTACGATAAAAGCAACCCGGTCGCAGAGCTCTTCCGCGGCCTGCATGTTATGCGTCGTAATTATAATCGTAGTTCCAGCAGCTTTTCGTTCCAGAATGAGGTCCTTTATTAATTTAGAGTTAACCGGATCCAGTCCGGAAGTAGGTTCATCAAGAAACAAAACCGTTGGACGGTGCAGCAAGGCGCGACAAAAATTAAGTCTCATTTTCATACCCTTCGAAAGCTGGGAAACCTTCAAATTAGCCGAGTTTAGCAGTCCCACTTGATCAAGCAAATGCTTGGGATCTTCCGTTTCTCCGGCATAGAGCGAACGAAACAAGTTTAAATTTTCAAGCGCCGTAAACTTGTGATAGAAATTAGGGAATTCAAAAGCGACTCCGATTCGTTCGTAATAGCTCGGACCGCAGTTCCGCATTTGTTCTCCCAGCACCTTGACGCTGCCCTCATAGTTTTTCAAAGCTCCGATAAGTATTTTTTGAGTCGTACTTTTACCTGCTCCGGACGGACCGAGAAAACCGAATACTTCGCCGCGGGCGATAGAAAAGTCGAGACCATGCAGGATTCGATCGGTTGTTCCCGGATAAGTAAACCGTAACTGATCGACTTCAATCACCATGTTGGCTGCTCCTTATCCCGTGATGGACAAACATGCCTTTAGCTATCAAATCAATCAATAACTCTATCGTATCCTCGTATATTTCTGCTCCGATCTCTTTCTTATGCAGCGATAGCAAAACGAGTGCCCTTATCAGGCTCACGATGAGTTCCGGCCTTGTAGTTGTCAATATGCCTGCCGATTGCCAGTTGCGAATGACTGGCATCAAAGCGTCCGTATCTTCAGAGAAATTACGTTCCAGCAGTTCCTTTGGAAGTTTTCGCACAAGCTGTTCGAATTCACCCTGGAGATACATTTGTCTCATTAACGGACTCTCGCTCAATAGGCGAAAGGAATCCAGCATGAATTGCTTGATGGTATCGTTTGTTACACGGTTCTCTGACTGTAAGGAGTGAAGAAGACGCTCACGAATAAGAGCTTCCTCTTCCAGTAAAATATGATAAAAGAGCTCTTCCTTGGATGCAAAAAACAAATAAAAGGAGCCCTGCGCAATTCCTGCAGCTTTTGTCAGATCTTCAACACTCGTCTTTCTCAAACCTACCGCTTCAAAATGTCGTTTGGCTTCTTCCATCAGCTTTTGCCGAATCCAATCCTTTTCCTGATCATTAAATTTTTTAGGCATTTGACCTTCATCCCTTTTAATGATTTTATGAATATTTTTATTTTATATTCATAATGACCCGGACAGAGATGATTTGTCAAGCAGACTTTGTTATATTGATTCTAGCAGGAATGGCAGTAGGGAGGGCGGTTTATGAAATGGATAGCGGTACAGCCCTATTATAAAGTGGAAAGAGAAGTAACAGGTATCGAACAAAAAACGGTTGTGCATGACCGTTTCATTTATTTGTACGAAAATAAAATTGTTACCGGATTTCGTGAATTTCCCATTGATGATGTATTTGATATTTCGTATCGACAAATAGGGGGCGAAGGAGGCATGTTGTACCTGCACACGAAGCAAGGTGTTTATTCGTACACAGTGAAAGCAGATCCAAGGAAATTTATGGACGCCTTACTATTGTGCATAGAGTAGGCTTGTATTAATTATTAGGAGAGTGTTTCATGAACAAGAAAACCGCTAATTTTCTAGTAGCAGTATTTTTAGTAGTCGTTGCTGGCATACTTATAGTGCTAGTAAAGCAGAACTCAGAAAAGGTGACACATTGCAAACAATTCAATCAAAAATAAACACAAAAGGAACAAGAATGTCTTCCCCGAGAATTATTATAATGGGGTTTGGCTTAGTCATATTGATTGGAACCATTTTATTGGCTCTGCCGCTGGCATCAGCAACAGGCGAAAGCATAGGCATTTTAGATGCCTTCTTTACGTCTACTTCGGCTGTATGCGTGACAGGACTCATTGTAGTAGATACACCCACTGCTTTCACTACATTTGGTGAGATCGTGATCATGTTTCTTATTCAGATAGGTGGTCTTGGTTTCATGACTTTTGGAGTTATTCTTGCGATCCTCTTGGGAAAAAGAATAGGGTTAAAAGAACGATTACTTATACAGCAGTCCACCAATGCTTCCTCAGCTCAAGGTGTTGTGCGTTTATCTTTAAACATTTTTCTTATTTCATTTGTTATCGAAACCATATCAGCCTTAATCCTCACATTCCGTTGGATGGGGGAGTACGGTTTCATGCGTGCGCTTTATTATGGCGTCTTTCATTCGATTTCAGCCTTTAACAATGCCGGCTTTGCACTGTGGTCTGACAGCTTGATGCAATATGTTGGTGATCCTGTGGTTAATCTGGTGATTACATTCCTTTTTATTATGGGCGGTATTGGATTTACGGTAATTCTAGATGTTTGGCGTAAAAGAAGATGGGAGGATCTGTCCTTACATACCAAGATTGTCTTGTCTGTAACAGCGATGCTAATTGTGGTTGGGTCCATAATGATATTTGCTCTCGAATATAATAATCCTGCAACACTCGGAGACTTGTCGACAGCGGATAAACTCTGGGCAAGTTTTTTTCAGGGGGTTGTTCCTAGAACTGCTGGCTTCAATACATTGGATATAACGTCCATGATGGCACCTTCTCTGTTCTTTATTATTTTCTTAATGTTCGTCGGTGCTTCTTCAGGCTCAACTGGCGGCGGAATTAAAACGAATACATTTGCCGTTCTTGTACTTTCTGTTTTCTCTACTATTAGAGGTCGGAGTGATACTCAGATGTATAAAAGAAGAATTGAACTTCAGTTTGTCATGCGGTCATTGTCTGTTATTATCATCTCCTTGGGCGTGGTGCTGATCTCCACATTTTTACTGACCATTACTGAGAAAAACGCCATGGATAACTTTGATTTCTTAACGATTTTATTCGAAGCAACTTCAGCATTCGGCACCGTTGGATTATCCATGGGACTAACCTACGAACTGTCACCCTTAGGAAAAATTATTATTATATTTACAATGTTCATTGGAAGACTTGGACCGCTTACGTTAGCATTTGCGTTGGCTCAAGCATCTCATAAACAATCATATCGATATGCTGAAGAGAAAATATTGATTGGTTAGCCACTAGGGGAAGTAATCCGAGGTGATATGTCCAACAAGACGCTGAATATTTGCAATTACTTCTGAGGTCCTTTGGACGCAGGAAGAATGAAAAAACCGACGATACCCTATCGTCGGTTTTTATCATTATTAGGAAGATGCGAAGTGGGTGTCGGTTTCGTTATAATAGAGTCAGCAGGACAATGAATATAGGAGGAAGCAGGTTGCATCAACTTATCTATTATTGCGAAGAGAAGCAGGGTGCTCAGCGTGATTACCCGTTTGGACCTGAGCCGCTTGTCATGAAGGTCGCGGGCAAAATGTTCGCGCTCATTTCATCCGAATCCATCTCATTGAAGTGTGATCCGGTAATTGCTCAGAATTTGCGCGAGCAGCACGCGGCCGTTCAGCCTGGGTATCATCTGAACAAGAAGCATTGGAATACCGTTACCGTTGACGGCACCTTGTCCGAACTTGAGCTGCAAGCGATGATTGACCATTCGTATGAGCTTGTTGTTGCAAGCTTAACGAAGCTGGCTCGAGCGGAGCTTAGACAAGCTTAAAACTTATTCGCTTGCTGCTCCGACCAGTCTCCGATGATAGGAAGTTTACCTAGTTTGCCCTGCAGGGTAAGCAGCATAAGCGCAATCCATAAAATAAAGGCGACAGGCGCGAGCAGCAAACCGAGAATCCATCCGATAATAGGTATGAAGCCGAACAAAATATTAAGTACGATGAGTACGACGGAAACAACGATAGACTGAACGGCATGCAATTTGACGAATCGGCTTTGTTTCTCCAGAACAAGGAAAATAATACCAGTGATGAAGCCTCCTAAATAACAAAGTAAGCCTGCTACTTTTGGATCTAAGCCTGTCGACGAGTTGTCTGGATGCATAACGAGTTTTCACCCTTTCTATTATTCATATTCTTGCAATGATTGTATTCGTCCAAAGTCCGCAATAGACCTATTTTCAAACAGATCATATATCCATAGTTGGTACTATTAAATTGTAAAAGTTTTGTAACCTGTTTCGTCAAAATAACGTCTATAATGAGGGTGAAACCGGTCTGCCTCTTTCATCGAAGTATAATGGAATGAGCAAACGGAATGGAGTTGTTAGGGAATGAATATCGCGTTTTTTTTGCTGCCGAAGCAGGAGGTCGTATGCTTGACACAGGATGCGACGCTTAGGCAGACGCTTGAAAAAATGGAATATCATCGCTATAGTGCGGTGCCTATTATTAATGATGACGGCTGTTATGCCGGGACCGTCACAGAAGGTGATCTGTTATGGTTTATTAAAAATCATGCGGATCTGACGCTTGAGCAAACGAATAAAGTTAAGCTCAGCGATGTGCCTCTGCGGATGAACAACAAGACGGTGCGGATAGACGCGAACATGGATGATTTGATTTCATTAGCGAAGGCGCAAAACTTTGTGCCAGTCGTAGATGATATGAACCGTTTTATCGGCATTGTACGCAGAAGCGAGATTATTGATTATTGTCAAAAGCTTATTATGGAGCAGCATAACGTACTGCAGGACCGATAATGAACGGCAAAAAACGATTGACGCGGCCGCGCAGGGGTACTATTTTCAAACCGGTATGGACAAAATAAAATGAAATAAGACGGAGTGAGAACGATGTTCCGTCTTTTTGCTTTGCTTATGCTATAATGAGATGTAAAAGTTTCGTAAGAAACCAGATTAAATACGCAAGAGGTGAACGGTTTGAAAACCGGCTTGAAACCAGTGCTGTGGAGCTGTGCGGCACTCCTTTTATTATTGTCCATTCATTTACCGCTGTTAAACATCATTACTCTGCTGCTCTTGATGGTGCCTTATGTTGTGCTGTATACCACCTTGCCGCCAAAATCGTTTGTTCTGCATCTGATTCCCGTGTGGCTGCTTGCGTTTTTCATTGGAGGGCCGGTAACGCTCATAATCGGTTTTTTCTTTCTCATACCGGCAATCGTGATGGGTCATTTGTATATGAAACAAGAGCCCGCCTCAAAGGTCATTCGGACTGTTGGCGTTGTATTTCTAGCCGGGCTGCTGCTTGAATTGTTTATTTTCGAGGTTATATTGAAAATTTCGCTCATTCAGGAAATGAGTTCATTAGTAAGAACAACGGTTGATGATCTGCTTGTACAGGGGCTGCTTCCGAAAGAGTGGGATTCTGAATTAACGGAAATGATGATTCGTACGATGGTGGGCTCGATACCTGTTACGTTTATTTTGATTGCTTTTGGATACACGATTATTACGCAATATATCGCGCGCAGAGCGGTAAAGTGGAGCGGTGGGCCGGAAGTTCCAAGGTTTACGCGGGCGAAAGATTGGCGTCTGTCTCGTATGCTTGTCATTATTTATTTAATTGCCTATTCCATTGAACTTTTCTCGACTAAGACTAGCGAGTCTTTTTTCGCGATAGCACTAATGAATTTAGTGCCTCTTCTTAGTTATGTTTTTGCGATTCAGGCTGTCGGATTTTTCTTCTTCCTCGCTCACCAGCGGGGGTGGAACAAAGCGGTGCCGATTCTCATTGCGATTCCGGTGCTTATCTTTCCGCCGCTTAGCTTGATTGGCGTGCTTGATACCGCTTTTCCAATCCGGAAGTCGTTTACGAAACCATAGCACAGGAGCGGATCGGAAATGCCGAAGTTTTTAATTACGCGATGGCACGGAATGCATCAAATATGGGCTTTCGTATTAATGGCGCTCATGACGGTTGCGCTTGCTTGGTTTGAATGGCTGCTCGGACTGCTCGGGCTGCTATTGACGGGCGCAGTGGGGGTCTATTCGGTTCTGGCTGAACGAGCGTTCCGCAAAGATTTAAAATCATATTTAGGAACGCTTTCTTATCGTGTGAAGAAGGCAGGCAACGATGTGGTCAGCGAGCTCCCGTTCGGAATTATTTTATATAATGAAGAACGTACGGTGGAATGGCATAATCCCTATATTGCGGCCATTCTGGAGCGGGAATCCGTCGTAGGGGCTCCGCTTACGGAGCTGTTTCCGACACTGCAGCAAGTAAAGGAACGCGAGGGCACCATTGAAGCGACTGTCGGCTCACAAGTGTATCAGCTGATATTCAAGCAGAAGGAACGGATACTGTACGTCAAAAACATTACCGACCTATGGCAGCTAGGCCGAAAATATGAGGATGAAAAGCTCGTTCTCGGCGTCGTTATGATCGATAACCTCGAAGAGGTCTCGCAAGGCCTCGACGATCACCAGCGGAGCTCGATGCTCTCGAAAGTGACTGCAGAAATTACGGAATGGGCGCAGAAATTTCATATCTATTTGAAGAGACTGACATCAGACCGGTTCCTGCTCGTGACCGACCAGAAGACGCTCAAGCTGCTGGAGCAGTCACGTTTTATCGTGCTGGATGAAGTAAGAGAAATAACCGGCGACCACAAAATTCCGGTTACGCTTAGCATCGGCTTCGCGGCTGGCGCCGATCACATTATTGAGCTTGGTCAATGGGCGCATACGAGCCTTGATATTGCGCTTGGGCGCGGCGGCGATCAAGCGTCGGTTAAGGTTGGCAGCCGCCAGTCGTTCTATGGAGGCAAGTCCAATGCGGTAGAGAAGCGGACGCGCGTCAGAGCGCGAGTCGTCGCACATGCACTGCGCGACTTGATTCGCGAGAGCCACAATGTCGTCATCATGGGACACAAGATGCCTGACATGGATGCGATCGGTGCGGCTATCGGCGTGATGAAGGCGGCGCAATTGTTCGGCAAAGAGGCTTATATCGTGCTAGAGGGCGTCAATCCGGCTATCCAGAAAATGATGGAGCTGATCAAGGAAGACGAGCGGCTGTCCAAACGGTTTGTGTCGCCGGAGCAGGCATTGTCGCTTATAACGCCGCAGACGCTTGCCGTCGTCGTTGATACGCACAAAGTATCGATGGTCAAGGAACCAAAGCTGCTGACGCTAACGGAACGTATTGTCGTAGTCGACCATCACCGTCGCAGCGAAGAGTTTATTGCGAATGCGATTTTGGTATATATGGAGCCTTACGCTTCATCGACATGCGAGCTCGTAACGGAGCTGCTGCAGTACATTCATGACCGTGTCGTGCTTGATGTCAGAGAATCGACGGCATTGCTTGCAGGAATAACGGTTGATACGAAGAGCTTCTCGCTGCGCACAGGCGCGCGAACGTTCGAGGCGGCCTCGTTCCTGCGCCGCAACGGCGCGGATTCGATGATGATTCAGCGGATGCTGAAGGAAGATCTAGAGGAGTATGTACGCAAGGCGGAGATTATTAAGCACGCTGAGGTGCTATACGAGCACGTGGCAATTGCCGTAACGGAAAGCGGTCGTAAATATTCGCAGCTTCTCATCGCACAATCGGCGGATACGCTGCTGAATATGACGGATATATTGGCTTCCTTCGTTATCGGGGAGCGGCCAGACGGGCTTATCGGCATTAGTGCCCGTTCTCTGGGCCATATGAACGTACAGGTAGTAATGGAACGGATGGGCGGAGGCGGACATTTAACGAATGCAGCCGCTCAGCTTGAAGGGACTGTCACAGAAGTGGCTGAGCTTCTGAAGCAGGTTTTAGACGATATTGAATCGGAAGAGGGGTTATTTGAATGAAAGTAATCTTTTTGCAGGATGTTAAAGGACAGGGAAAGAAAGGGCAAGTGAAGGATCTTTCCGAAGGCTATGTACGAAATTTTCTATTACCGCAAGGACTGGCGAAGCTGGCATCTGACGGTAACTTGAAGACGCTTGAGGTACAGAATGCTTCGGAGCAAAAGCGCAAGGAGAAGGAGAAGGAAGACGCTCAGGCGTTAGGCAAACGTTTGGATGAGCTTACGGTCGTTATTAAGACGAAGGCAGGCGAAGGCGGAAGGCTGTTCGGCGCGATTACGAGCAAGCAAATTGCTGAAGCGCTGGCTGCGCAAGGCATTAAGATCGATAAACGAAAAATTGAGCTGGAAGATCCTATTCGTACCCTTGGCGTAACTCAGGTGTCCGTGAAGCTTCATCCGGAAGTGAAGGCGAAGCTAAGCGTTCAAGCAGCCGAGGAGTAACAGGTAAAGTCATAATTAGGAGGAACCCATGAGTACAGAGCTGATGTTTGACCGTGTTCCGCCGCAAAACCTGGAAGCTGAACAGGCTGTCATCGGTGCGATTTTGCTGCAGCCGGAAGCGCTCATTACAGCGATGGAGCGGGTGCGCAGCGAAGACTTTTACAGCGGACCTCATAGACAAATATATGAAGCCATGGTCGAGATAGCGGAGAACAACCAGCCGGTTGACCTTGTAACCTTGACCGCTCATTTGCAGGATCAGCATCTGCTTGAGGAAATTGGCGGCGTCAGTTATTTGGCAAAGCTGGCAAATTCGGTACCGACGGCGGCAAACGTTGATTATTACGCGCAAATTGTAGAAGAAAAATCGATGCTGCGGCGCCTTATCCGTACAGCAACAAACATCGTATCCGATGGATACGCTAACTCGGACGATGTTGGCGTATTGCTCGGCGACGCAGAGAAAAAAATACTCGAGATATCCAATCGCCGCTCAGGCAGCGGCTTTATCTCCATTCGAGACGTATTGATGGAAGTGTTTGAGAAGGTCGAATTGCTGTATTCGAATAAAGGAAATACGACGGGAATTCCATCGGGCTTTACCGATTTGGATAGAATGACGGCAGGTTTCCAGCGCAGCGATTTAATTATCGTTGCGGCTCGTCCATCGGTAGGTAAAACGGCGTTTGCGCTTAATATAGCGCAAAATGTCGGCATACGCGCACGGGAGACCGTCGCCATCTTCAGTCTGGAGATGTCCGCTGCCCAGCTTGTACAGCGGATGGTTTGTGCGGAAGGCAATGTCGATGCGCAGCGGATGCGGACGGGGCATCTTGAGGGCGAGGATTGGGAGAAATTGACGATGGCCATCGGAGCTTTGTCGGAGTCTGAGGTTTATATCGATGATACACCGGGCATAACAGTTGCTGAGATTCGCTCAAAATGCCGGCGTTTAAAAAAGGAACGCGGACTCGGTATGATTCTAATTGACTACTTGCAGCTTATTTCTGGCCGCGGCAAAGCCGGCGAGAACAGGCAGCAGGAGGTTTCGGAAATTTCACGTACATTGAAGCACATTGCGCGTGAGCTTGAGGTTCCGGTTATCGCGCTGTCACAGCTTAGCCGGGGTGTCGAGCAGCGGCAGGACAAGCGTCCGATGATGTCCGACCTCAGGGAATCGGGATCGATCGAGCAAGATGCTGATATCGTAGCGTTCCTTTACCGGGATGACTACTACGATAAAGAATCGGAGAAGAAAAATATTATCGAAATCATTATTGCCAAGCAGCGTAACGGGCCGGTAGGCACGGTCGAACTGGCGTTTCTCAAACAGTTCAATAAATTCGTAAGTATTGACCGTACGCATCAGGATCCGCACGCATCATGAATATCCGAACAATTGCAGGGGCATTAGTGCAATTGTTCGTTTTTTGTTTGACTTCTCGCAGTTGGACTGCTACACTATTAATGCTGTCTTTTGACTCTTATCACGCAAGCCTTCGATTGAAGGCGTAACGGTGTTATGATTTCAGGGCGGTAATTTTCGGTGTTCATAAACACCGGACGGGGGTATGATTATGTCTACGGTAGTTGTTGTTGGAACGCAGTGGGGAGACGAAGGTAAAGGCAAAATCACTGATTTCTTGGCAGAAGGAGCCGACGTCGTCGCTCGTTACCAAGGAGGTAACAATGCCGGACACACGATCCTCATTGATAACAAAAAATATAAATTGACGATGATTCCATCGGGTATTTTCAATCATAATAAAACTTGCGTCATCGGTAACGGCATGGTCATTAATCCGGAAGCGCTGATTGACGAAATTAACTATATTCATGAGAACGGTTTTTCGACGGATAACTTGAAAATTAGCGACCGTGCACACGTGATCATGCCTTACCACCTTGTATTGGACGCGCTTGAGGAAGATCGTAAGGGCGTGAACAAAATCGGTACGACCCGTAAAGGTATTGGCCCTTGCTACATGGATAAGGCTGCTCGTAACGGTATCCGGATCGCCGATCTGATGGATGCGGAAGAATTCGAAACGCGCGTGCGCAGCATCATGGTAGAGAAAAACCAGCTAATCGAGCAAGTATACGGCAGCGAGCCGCTTGACGCCGACAAAATCGTTAGCGAATACCTCGGCTTTGCAGAAGTTCTTCGTCCTTATGTAACGGATACTTCGGTTGTTCTTAACGATGCCATTGATGCGGGACAGAAGGTTTTATTCGAAGGCGCTCAAGGCGTTATGCTGGATATTGACCAAGGCACGTATCCATTCGTTACATCCTCCAACCCTTCGGCTGGCGGCGTGTGCATCGGTTCCGGCGTCGGTCCATCTAAGATTCAACAGGTTATCGGCGTTGCCAAAGCCTACACAACCCGTGTAGGAGATGGCCCGTTCCCAACCGAGCAGGATAACGAAATCGGCCAATTGATCCGTGACAAAGGCCATGAATACGGCACGGTTACAGGTCGTCCGCGCCGCGTCGGCTGGTTCGATACGGTTGTTGTCCGCCATGCGCGCCGCGTTAGCGGGATTACGGGCTTGTCGCTTAACTCGCTTGACGTATTGACGGGTCTGGAAACGGTGAAAATTTGCACAGGCTACAAATTGCGCGGTGAAGTTATCGAGACTTACCCTGCAAGCCTCAAATTAGTATCCGAATGCGAAGCGATCTACGAGGAGCTTCCAGGCTGGTCGGAGGACATCTCCGGTGCGAAGACGCTTGAAGACCTGCCAGTTAACACGCGCAACTACGTAAACCGCGTATCCGAGCTGACAGGCATTCCGATTGCGATTTTCTCTGTAGGCCGCAACCGTGAACAAACGAATCCGGTTCGTCCGATTTACGAATAGAACGAATTTACCTAAATAAATAATGAAAAGGAAGGATAGCCCAGGCTATCCTTTTTTTATTGATTATGAAATAAATATTTTAGTTTTCCGTCTCGTGCAAATTCTCCTTCCACTCCATATAAAGCACCTCTGCGTGGCCGCGCGTTATAATGCTTCAAAGTGATCGCTTCAGCTCTTTGCATTAAGGGAAATTCTCCCGTTAATTTGTTTACAAAATCGTTAGGGGTACATCTAACTGGAAAACCTCCATCTAATATTTGGTTATTCAAGATAATGGACCGAATCGGATTAAATTAACGGGATGTTTTCCATTTATAGGATTACGACATCAATAAAATAGAATAATTTGAGGTATGTTTTCCTGTTATTTTTCCTTTTCCCCTCTAATGCCGTGTCAGCAAAGGTGCTTAAAAATGCTCCAAAAAAGCAGACATTATCATTAATAAGAGAATAAAAGAGAATGTACTCCCTTTTTGTTGACCATAATGATAGTAGCAGATTATGGAAACAACAGCAGCTGGAGGATTACTCAGCTGTTGAACGAAGGGAATGAGATTATCATGCTTAAAAAAATCGGATGGCTTTCAAAACTAGTCGCAGCTGGGCTTATATTGAGCTTTCTATCGATATGGACAACCGGGTATATTGTAACCAGTTATTTAGAAACGCTGTTGAAGCAGTACAATATGCCGCTTGAGGTGCCGCCAATGGCCATGTCTGGCGTATGGGGCAAGCTGTGGGGTGCAGATCCGCTCCTGACAACAGATACGAAAGTTGAGGGTGACAAGCAGGCTTCTGCTGATGGAACAACGCAGCCTGATGATGCAGCAACAGGTAATGATCACGGAGAGGCGCCGGTAGCGGTTGATGCATTCGGGGAAGCGACCGAGCCGCCTTTGACAGACATAGGTATTGGCGGCGGAACGCAGGCAAACGGCGGGGCAGCACCCGAAGAGGGAGCCGTTCAAGAAGGAACCGCTGGGATAGACGGTACGGAAACGGCAGTCACAACCGAGGATTTGACTGAAGTGAAAGAGCAAATGAGCGATGAGGATAAGGAAAAATTGTTCGGATTATTAATGAGCAAATTACCGCAGGAATCGTGGCAAACCATATCACAATATGTCGAAAATGGTCTAACGGAGCAAGAATTAACGACTATTCAACAAATTATGGCACAGCATCTCGACAAGACCGAATATGGGGAAATGATGGAGATTCTAAAAAAATATTAATATTTTGAACGTAGTGTAAAGGTTGCCCCAATTGTTGGGGGTATGTTAAAGTATTAGGCGAGTGATCCGACAGGATAATTCGTCTTTTTTCATGTCGGAAACCGGAAAAATAGTTGCATAAGCGCGAAAAGGAGACAATCATGACCGATTTCAGGGACAAGGGTCGGATTAAGAAAGTATGGGATCAGACGATTCAGTACTTTCAGAAAAGCCGATCGCAAGACTTGAATGGCAAGACTAAGCAACAATCCGTAAGCGGTAAGGTCAGCATGCCTTTTTGGCGAAAGAAGCCGGTTCAGCTGACGGGCGGGGCGCTCGTACTCCTCACAGTAGCCGGATTTAGCGGCATCCAGTATGTCCAAGCAAACACAGTCGAATTTTATAACGTATATATGAACGGAAAAGCCGTTGGAACCGTAAGCAATCCAGAAACAGTAGAACAGCTTGTTTTACAAGAAACCGAGGAAGCCCAGCAAGCAAATCCTGATGTCAACATGATACTCGAAACAGGGAAGATTACATACGAAATCGTTAGCGCTTTCCAAGCAGCCCCTGAAACGGACGCGACCTTAGAAAAACTCGAGGGTATGTTTACCTCTCATGCGGTAGGCGTTGAAGTTAAGGTTGACGGTAAGGTAATCGGCGTTGTGAAAGACCAGCAGACGGCAGATGATATTTTGCTTCGGGTACAGAGCAAATTTGCGCCTGAGCTGGCGGCAGCGAAGAAGAAAGCGAAAGAGGTTACGGCGCTATCGTTCGATGCGAACGAAGAAGCGCAACCTGCAGCAAAATCCGCAGCGAAGACACCGGGCCTCGCAGTTACGGATGTCGGCTTCGTGGAGACCGTGCAGACGGACGCCGTCGAAACGGATCCAACCAAAATTATGGCGGCCGAAGATATTTATAAGAAGCTTGTCCAAGGCAGCATTCAGCCAACGAAGTATACGGTGCAAGAGGGCGATTGTGTCGGATGTATTGCCGAGAAATTCGATATTTCACCGCAGGTCATTTATGAGAATAATAGGTGGATTGAAGACGATAAGCTCACCATCGGCGATGTGCTTGATTTAACGGTGCTCCAGCCGGAGGTGACGGTGAAGACGGTTGAGAGTCTGGTTGAGGTCGAAACGATTGAACCGCCGGTGGAAGTGAAGAAGAACGATGATATGCGTGTCGGTGAATCAAAAACCATTTCACAAGGCGCGGCAGGCTCGAAACGAATGACGTATCGGATTGTTAAGCAGAACGGTTATGTCGTTACCGAGGAGCTGGTTAGCAAGGAAGTCCTTAAGGAAGCGATTCCGACCATTGTCATGAGGGGTACCAAGGTTATTTTGGGCGAAGGCTCCGGCCGATTTGCAATGCCGGTTTCCGGAAGCAATTTGACCAGCAAATTCGGTCCGCGGTGGGGCAGGATGCACACAGGCATTGACTTGACAGGCAGTAAAAGCATTCTTTCCTCGGATACCGGCGTTGTCGAATTTGTCGGAGATAGGACCGGAACGGGCAAGACCATTATAATTAATCATAAAAATGGATACAAAACGCTATACGGTCATCTGAATTCCTATAATGTAAGCGAGGGTGACATTGTGGAAAAAGGTGACAAAATAGGTATTATGGGCAACACTGGCCATTCGACAGGCGTTCATTTACATTTTGAAATTCTTAAAAACGGCGTCGCTCAAAATCCACTGAAATATTTATAAATTATACCTATACGCGAATAAGGAGTACCGCTCTCGCATCGGCTGAGACGGTGCTCCTTTTCTATTTGCAAGAGCGTCGCCAAGCGCAGGAAAAACCTTGCATTCATGAGGGAAGTTTCATTGTGAAGTAATCATTAACGTGTGATAGAATAGAAGCAATACTAAGGACTAGCGACGGGCGGGTGTAGCGATGCACGGTAAAATATTAGTGGTCGATGACGAACAGCCGATAGCAGATATACTCAAGTTTAATTTGGAGAAGGAAGGGCATCAGGTCATTTGCGCCTTCGACGGCGGCGAAGCGGTTCGTCTTGCTTTCGAAGAGCAGCCTGATCTGATTTTGCTTGATTTGATGCTGCCGGTGAAGGACGGTATGGACGTATGCCGTGAGGTGCGTTCGAAGCTGCATATGCCGATTATTATGCTCACGGCAAAAGACACGGAAATTGATAAGGTGCTTGGGCTTGAGCTTGGCGCGGATGATTATGTCACGAAACCATTCAGCACGCGGGAATTGCTGGCGCGCGTGAAAGCGCATTTGCGCAGGCAGCAGAAGCCTTCAGCTGCAATTGCGGGACATAGCGGCGTTAATGGCGCTGCCGCCTTGGAAAGTCCTGCGGAGCAGGAGCAGCAGGGCTTCAAGCTGTTTAATTTGTTTATTGATACAGATATGTACGTCGTCTACAAAAACGGCGAGCCGCTTGATCTGACCCACCGTGAGTACGAGCTTGTTTATTACATGGCGCGCAACAGCGGCAAGGTGATGACGCGGGAGCATTTGCTGCAAGCGGTATGGGGCTTCGAATATTTCGGTGACGTGCGGACGGTCGATGTGACGATTCGGCGGCTGCGCGAGAAAATCGAGGATGATCCGAGCCGTCCCGATTATATTATGACCCGGCGGGGGCTCGGATATATGATGCGTAATTCCAAGTCCGGAGGCTTCGGTTAAGGATGAAAGGCAAAAGCTTCTTCCGCACGATTCAAGTCAAGCTCGTTATCATATACTTGCTGCTCATATTGGTAGCGATGCAGCTGATCGGCGTTTATTTCATCAGTACGGTCAAAAACTCGTTAATCGATAGCTTCACGAACAATTTAAAGGAGCAGGCCGATATTTTGTCCAAGTTCGCTGCGCCAAGCTTGGCAGCGAAGCCGGATATAGAAGGTGACTCCATAGAGAGCACGACCGAGGATTTAAGCCTGGTCGTACGCAATTTGTTCAGTATTAGCGGAGCCGAGGTTCAAGTGCTGGACTCGAACGGCAAAGTGGTGGCAACCTCGCTGCAGGGCCATCAGTCGTATATCGGCAAGAAAAATAAATCGCTTGCCGTGAGCAGGGCGCTTCAAAACATACGGGATAATGAAGAAGAAATCATAGATGAAGATAATATCCGTAAAAAAATGATAGCGCAGCCTGTGACGCTGGGCGACAAAGTCGTTGGTGCTGTCTATGTGGTGGCGTCCATGAATGATTTGTATGAGACGGTTAACAGGGTCAATCAAATCTTCTTCTCGGGTACGTTAATTGCGCTTGGTCTGACAGGCGTGCTGGGCATATTGCTGGCGCATACGATTACGAGTCCGATTCAGGGGCTTACGAAGCAAGCGGAGGCGGTTGCCGAAGGGAAGTTCGATCTGAAGGTACCAGTGCTGGGCGATGATGAGATCGGCAGGCTCAGCATGGCGTTCAATGATATGACGATACGTTTGAAGGAAGCTCTCTCGGTTAATGAGGAAGAGAACGAGAAGCTCGCCTCGGTTCTATCAAATATGAGTGACGGCGTTGTTGCGGCGGACGAGCATGGCAAGGTCATTGTCTGGAACCGCAGGGCGCTTGAGCTGCTCGATGTGAGAACCTGCGAGGGCTGCGAATTATCTGACCTGTTCGACCTGCCTCAGCAAAAGCTGCTTGAGCTGCAGCAGGGCCGCGGTCAAACGCTGCTCGTTTCTCGCGACGATACAGATGAGCAGGAGGCAAGCAGCAGCAGCGAAGGTATCCTGAAGGTAACGTTTACGCCGATTCACAGGCGCGACAAAGGAATTACCGGTACCATTGCGCTGCTCCAGGATGTAACGGAGCAAGAAAAGCTGGAGCAGTCGCGGCGCCAGTTCGTAGCGAACGTATCGCATGAGCTCCGGACGCCGCTTACGACGATTAAGAGCTACGCGGAAGCGCTCAATGACGGTGCGCTAGAGGAGCGGGAGCTATCCGAACGGTTCGTTGGCGTGATAAGTAATGAAACCGAACGGATGATCAGGCTAGTAACCGATCTGCTGCACTTGTCGCGGCTCGATTCGAATCAAGCGCCGCTTAGACGGCGGCAGACTAACGTGCATGACATGCTGGACGAGGTGGCTGACCGGTTTTCGTTCCAGCTCAGACAGAAGTCCATCAAAGCAGCGGTGCGGGTTGAACGCGGGCTGCAGTCTGCTTGGCTTGACCGTGACCAGATTGATCAGGTGCTCGATAATTTATTCTCGAATGCTATTAAATACACGCTGGACGGTGGAACGATTGAATTAACGGCGAAGAAGCCGCCCGATTCGGCATTGCTAGCGATTAGCGTCAAGGATACCGGTATCGGTATTCCCAAAAAGGATTTGAACCGGATTTTTGACCGTTTCTACCGTGTGGACAAGGCCCGCTCGCGCAATATGGGCGGAACGGGGCTCGGACTTTCGATTGCCCGGGAAATTGTAAAGGCGCATGGCGGCACGATCTCGCTCGATTCTGAACTGAATGAGGGAACGACGGTTACGTTCACCCTCCCGCTGCTGCAGGAAGGGGGTGAGCCGGCATGATGGAGAAGTTGAAGACGACAGCGCTCATTGTACTTGTGGCGCTAAGCTTTCTGCAAAGCTACTTGCTCGCGTACAGTATGCCGGGGCTCGGAGCAACAGTTAGAAGCGATCAGGATTACGTGAATGCAGAGCCCATGGGACCCGCAACGAGCGTGGAGAGCGTTATTTTCCCGGAGGAGCTAATCATTCATCTTGGCGACAACCAGCATACGGTGATTTATCCGGGTACGCAGTTTTACGAGATGATCCTCAACCAGCGTATTCAAGGCAGAGAGTTCAAAGGATTTCAACGCAGCCCGTCCAACGTTCTCAATTGGGAAGAAATTCGGAAGAATGATATCGGAATTGAGCTGCGGTTCGATAATGGCCTTCCGGTGGAGCTTCTGCAGAAGCTGCTTAAGCTGGAGGGCGACCTGTTGTTCTTGAATGAGACGATCGACCGCATCTGGATTTTCAAGACGACGGGTACCGAGGAGATTCGGACGTTTTTCTTTAGCGCGGACGGTCAAATGGTGTATGAGTCGGTGCGAGCCGATCTTACCGTACGCGATGTGCAGGATTACGTAGGCTTTGGACAGTTCCAGCCGAAATATACGATGACGGCAGACGGGCTGTACATTCCTGTCGCGCCGATTCAGTCGACGGATATGGTGTTTCTATATGAGACCTATTCGCCGGATTTGATGCAGAGCTTGTTCTTCGACCCGAGTACGACGAGGGCATTCGAGGATCGAAGCGGCTCGCAAATATTTACGGATGGCAAGCGGGGACTGCAGGTGGAGCAGAACGGCATGTGGATTAGTTATACCGATCCGGCTGCGCCGCAAAGTATGGAAAACCTGCTTAGCGATAACGTGTACGCCTCGGTCGATTTTGTCAATGAGCATGGCGGATGGGACGGCGTTCACCGGTTCGTGAACCCTCAGCCTGGAGGCGAAGGCAAATACGTAAGATTCAAGCAGTATGTGGAGCAGTATCCCGTCATCGAAACGCCGCCATTCCGATATGGCTACATGCGGCTGACGCTGCAGCAAGGCGTAGTGACAGAGTATTCGAGGTCGATGATTACGCTTGCGCCGCAATCGGAATCGCGCGAGGTCAGATGGCTGCCTGGCGGCGAAGCGCTGGAGGAGCGGTTGAAAAAGCATGCCAGACGAGGTGAGGTGACGGCCTTGTTCCCGGCACTGCAGGCTGCGCCAATTGATGGGAAAAAGCTAAGGTTCATACCCGTATGGGCCGTGCGGCACAGCGACGGAACGGAAGAAGTGCTGATTGAAGCTTATCCTAAAGGCTACGAGCCTCCCAAGCAGCTTGAGCAAGACGTTACTACAGGGGAAGGCGCGGCAAACGGAGCTTCGGCCGGGCTGGAGTCGTCGGTTGTCGGCGCCGTGCAGAGTGAAGTCAATACGCTGACTGCTGACTGAGCGAGTCAACTGCGGTCTAATAAAGAGAGTTTTAAACAATAGAGTAAGAAGCTGCGGATGGGGGTAAAGGCGTTGGATTGGGGACGAGCGAAGAACGTGCTTATTATATCGTTTTTGCTCCTGAATATTCTGCTTGGCTATCAGCTGTGGCTCGATATAAAGGAGCAGCTAAACGTGAATGTGAATACGGCGGAGCTGCCGCAGGACACGGTATTGCTGATGCAACAGAAGCGCATTTCGCTGGAAGCCAATCTGCCGCTGGAAACGCCGAAGCTCGGGGATTTAACCTACTTGCTTCAATCGGATAGCCGAAAGAAAGCGGAGCCTGTTATACTGGATATACCGGCCGATAGTACGATCATTTTCACGAAATCGGAATTGGTGAAGACGCTCGGCAGTTTTATACCGGAGCTTGATCAATACCAATTTGATTCGCTTAATAGCAGTGATGGCGTGTTCGTCCTGCATCGTATGGTCGATGGCCTTCCGATGTTCGATGTGAAGCTTGAGCTGTATTACAGCAGTCAGAAAATAACAGCGTTTCAGCAGGACCGGGTCGAGCTGCTCGGAACGGGTGATGCCAGACAGGTGCTGCCGGCAGCGAAAGTAGTAGCCAGCTTAATTGAAACCTATTTGCCGGATGGCGCGGTCATTACCGATATCCAGCTTGGTTATCACGGTCAAATCTTTGACTCGGAGAAGCAGGTTTCGGCGCCGTCGTGGCGTGTATTATTAGAGAATGGAAGTCCGTTTTATGTGCATGCGATTAGCGGGGAAGTTGCAACGGACGAAGAGCAAGGGGAAGCGGCAGCGAACGGTTTACGTTAACGGGAGCGGGAGAAGGGACAGGAAAGAGCAATATGGGACTGCGGTTTACGGTACTGGGAAGCGGATCGACAGGCAATGCCACTATCGTGCAAGGAAACGAGAAGACAGTGCTTGTGGATGCGGGAATGAGCATGAAGAAGCTTGATGAGCTTATGCGTGAACGAGGCGTAGCGGGCCATGAATTGGACGCACTGTTCGTCACGCATGAGCATTCCGATCATATCAAAGGCTTGGGGGCTTTCGCCCGCAAGTATGAATTGCCGATTTATGCGAATGAGGCAACATGGGGCGCAATGGAGAGGCATATAGGAACAATTGCCCCGGAGAAGCGGGTATATATTGAAACAGGCGAAGAAGTGTCGTTTGGGTCGATGGTCGTACAATCGTATCCAATCTCCCACGATGCGGCGGAGCCGGTAGGTTACTGCTTCGTAGAGCAGGGCGAGAAGCTGAGTCTCGCGACCGATCTCGGGTATGTCAGCGAGAAGGTCAAACGTCAAATTATTGATTCGGATGTGCTCGTGCTGGAATCGAATCACGATACGGAAATGCTGCGCATGGGCAGATATCCGTGGAATACAAAGCGCCGCATACTCAGCGATGTCGGTCATTTATCGAACGTGGCAGCGGGCGAAGCGTTGATCGAGCTCATGACGGACCGAACGAAACGCGTCTATTTGGCTCACTTGAGCCTTGATCATAACATGATGGATATAGCGATGATGACCGTGAATAATATATTGGAAGATCACGGAATATTTTATAAGAAAGAAGAGCATCCGCTGCGGGCAACGTACCACGACAAGCCTACGCCATGGGATGAAGTGAAGCGGAAATAAGCGATTCCAGCTGCGCATCCAGCGCATCGGCCTTGGCGCTCAGCTCTTCCCTTGTAATCAACCCTTTGTCTATGAACAACTCTAGCATTGCGCTCAGGGTTAAAACGGTACGGTAGTGGTCATCCTTCAAATCTGCGAGTTTTGCAGCGAGCTGCACCTGCTCCCAAGCGGCGGGCGTTTTGGCTTTCATTACAGCATCTCTCCTTTGTCGTCTGGACGATAAACCGAGGCTCAAGCGTAAACGGCTGTCGCCGACCTTTGTAGGCGCAGCTTACGTTTCGCGGTGAAATATAAGCTTATTTATAAGTGTGAAACTTATAAATTCTTATATTTTAAAAATAAATGTTCTGCATCGTCCGAATCTATTATTATTTTAGTCATTTATTCCGAAAACATTCCTAGATTGAAAAAATAGTCTTGATGTCCGGGGCATCGAGAGGAGAGATAGTAATGAGCTTATTCGACGATGATTTTTATTCGACCAAAGTTTCCAGGCGTGCTGCTCGCGAGAGCAAGAGGGAAGACTTTGCTTTTCCATATAGAAGCGGCGGACGCAAGTGGTCCAACGTTCGTATAGCCTTTGTGTCTTCCTTCACGAGCGCAATTGCCGCAGCCCTGCTGTTTGGCGTGTTTTTTGGCGGAGGGGACAGCACTAACAGCGTGGGAAGCGCAGTGACTGCATCAGGCGTCATTCAGACGGATGATCCGCTCGAGCGCCCGGTTCAAGCTTCGGCGAAAGTTAGGCCTGCCGTTGTTAGCATCATTAATGAGCAGATGTTTCCGTTTGAAATAGGCAGCGGCGGGGCTTCTGAGGATAATGCGGAAGGGGAAGGCGCACTGCAAGAAGCGGGTGTCGGCTCAGGCGTTATTATCGACAAAAAAGACGGAAAAGCTATTATTGTGACGAATTATCATGTCATCGATAACGCGCAATCGGTGAAGGCTGTACTGATGAATGGCGAGAAGCGGGAAGCCCGTATCGTTGGAAAAGACCAAATCACGGACCTCGCGGTGCTCGAGATTGATGCGAAGGGCATAGATGTCGTTGCGGAAATCGGAGATTCGTCGACTTTGCGCGCAGCTGAATATGTCATTGCAATCGGCAATCCGCTTGGTCTTGGCGAGTCGGTGTCATCAGGTATCATCAGCAAGACGCGGCAAATTGTGCCGGTTTCACTGAATCAGGACGGTGTGTACGACTGGGAGCAGGAGGTCATTCAGATCGATGCCTCGATTAACCAAGGAAACAGCGGCGGACCTCTGATTGATTTGAACGGCCGCGTGATCGGCATTAACAGTATGAAAATAGCGGATTTGGGTGTAGAAGGTATCGGCTTCGCGATTCCGATTAACAATGCGATGCCGATCGTGGAAAGCTTGATCAAGCTCGGATACGTGTCTCGTCCCTATCTTGGCGTATATACGATGGATTTGGAGCAGTACTGGGAGCAGCAGGGCATGGAAGACGCGCAGCCTGATGGCGCCGCTCCAGATGAAGAGGGTGCAGACGCGGACGGCGGCGGTGAGAAGGATGATACCGGTACTGCAGAGGATGGGGCTGCTGAGCTTAATCTGCCGGATGAGGTGTATGACGGGGTGATCGTGCTTGAAGCAGTTGGTCCCGCTATGGATGCGGGTCTAGCCTTCAACGATGTCATCGTCAAGCTGGATCGTCAGATTATTGGAAGCACGATGGAGCTGCGCAAATATTTGTACGGCAAGAAGAAGATAGGCGACGAGATTGAGGTTACCTTTTACCGTGATGGGGAAATGAAGGTAACGAAGTTCAAGCTTGGCGAGAAGGAGAACGAGGAATAGCTTGTTTCGGCGATAGCGCCGCAGTGTACGAATGGGAAACCGTTTGTGTGCTGCGGTGTTTTTTGTGGGATGGAGTCGAGTCGTTCGGTGAAGCGGTGAGGGCGCCGGGAGAATTTTTCGGGAAAATGGAGAATTATGGGGTATTTTGTTCCTTTGGTCCACTATCCCTTTAGCTCAGGAGCAACCAGCAGATTGCGTTCTTCACATGAGGCGGCATTTTCTGATATGCTGTGTATAGACAGGTTGTACGATAATCAACTAGGGATAGGAAGCGTGTAGACAATGTATTGTGTGTGTAAAGAGCATATTGAGCGAGCATTGGATCGATTTGTGGACGAGTATGAAGACGCGCCGGACGTGGTGGACTTGAAGGAGACGCAATTTGCGGATTGGGATCCGCCTCGCAAGTGCGATTTGTGCGACGAGGCTGCCGCGTTTTTAGTGGTTTAGCTTGAAAAGCCGAGGTATAGAGGGATGTGAAGTGCATGCACTTGAGTATCCGAGATAATAAAGGGAAAAGGCGTATGCATATGAGTATCAGAGGTTATAGAGAGATAAGGCGCATGCAAATGAGTATCCGAGATTATAGAGGGAAGTGCAGCACATGCATATACAGATAGCTGCCGTAGGGAAGCTGAAGGAAAAGTATTTGGTTATGGGCATTGCGGAGTATGCCAAGCGGTTAGGGCCTTACGTGAAGCTTACGCTCACGGAAGTGCCCGATGAGAAGGCACCGGAGACGATGAGTCCGGCGGAGGAAGTGATTGTGCGTGAGCGAGAGGGCGAGAGGCTTCTGGCGCAGCTGAAGCCGGATGCGCACGTTGTCGCGCTCGCGCTGGAAGGCGAGCTCTGGTCAAGCGAGGATCTCGCGGACCAGCTCGATAAGTTAGCCACGTATGGGCGGAGCCACGTGGCTTTTGTTATTGGCGGGAGCACGGGTCTGGCTCCCGCTGTTTTGAAGCGCGCCCAGCAGAAGCTGAGCTTTGGGCGCATGACCTTGCCGCACCAGCTGATGCGGCTGGTGCTGGTGGAGCAGGTTTATCGGGCGGTGAAGATAAACCGGGGGGAACCGTACCATAAATAAGGGCAAGTTTTTTATTCAGCGCATAAAGGAGGATTTTTCGTGATGGATACGGCTATTAATCGCTCCGTCGATGCGATCTGGAGGAGCGAGTCGGCCAGGATCATTGCAGGTCTAACACGCATCGTGCGAGATGTCGGACTTGCCGAAGATCTAGCACAAGATACGCTTCTTATTGCTCTCGAGCGCTGGCCGATATTAGGTATACCCGATAACCCGGGCGCATGGCTGATGGCTACCGCGAAACGTCGGGCCATCGATCTATTGCGTAGAAATAAATTAAGGGACCGCAAATATGAAGAGCTTGGCTATGAGTTGAACGCGCAGGAAGAACCGGATATTGACTCGGCCCTGGATGATCACATCGGCGATGATCTCCTGCGTCTTATATTCATGACCTGCCATCCGATTCTGTCGGTGGAAGCACGTGTGGCGCTTACGCTGCGACTGCTCGGAGGACTGACGACAGAGGAAATCGCCAAAGCGTATCTAATCTCGGAGCCAACGGTCGCACAACGGATCACGCGAGCTAAAAGGACGCTTTCGGAGGTGCGGGTGCGCTTTGAAGTTCCTCCCAAGGCCGAACTCACGGCTCGACTGTTCTCGGTTCTCGAGGTGATCTATCTCATGTTTAACGAGGGATATTCCGCTTCCGCAGGCAATAGGTGGATGCGGCCCCTTCTTTGCGAAGAGGCCCTGCGAATCGGACGCATATTGGCGGAAATCGTACAAGACGAGCCCGAGGTCCATGGACTTGTTGCGCTAATGGAGATTCAAGCATCGAGGTTTAAAGCGCGGGTCGACTCGGACGGGGGGCCTATTCTGTTAATGGATCAAAACCGGGAGCTCTGGGATGATCTTCATATTCGTCGCGGACTGGCTGCGCTTGATCGGGCCGAGCGACTTGGCGTCGAACTTGGTCCTTATTCGCTCCAGGCGGCTATCACTGCTTGTCACGCAAGAGCCAGAAGCGCTTCGGAAACGGATTGGGTGCAGATATTAGGGCTTTACGATGCACTCTCTCAAATAACTTCAACTCCCGTCGTAGAGTTAAATCGTGCGGTCGCCATGTCAATGGCGCATGGACCGGCCAGAGGACTTGAGATCGTCGATACATTGCTAACGGAACCATCCTTGAAAAACTATCATTTATTACCGAGCGTCCGCGGCGATCTTCTCGTGAAATTGGGCCGACTAGACGAAGCCTATTCGGAATTCGAACGAGCCGCGGCGCTTGCGGGCAACACCCGGGATCAAGAGTTTCTATTGAAACGTGCCGCGGAGTGCGCCAAAGGCAGAGATTTAAGAGCGTGATCTTCATCAATAATTTTTAAAGGGATGTCGATTTTATCGCATACTATTCGTCGATTATATAGAGGCAAAAATAAATGCTTCAATATTACCTTAAAGGAGAAATAAAAAATGCAATTTCTATGTTTGGGGTATCTGGATTCGGCTAAAATGGATGCCCTCCCCAAGGAAGAGATCGATTCTGTCATGCGCGAATGTCAGCCCCACCTAGAGGAACTTTATATGAGCGGCCAAGTGATGATCGATGCCGGTCTTTCCTCCGAAACGAAATGCTTGCGGCGGGCGAATGGAAAGGTAAAGATAACGGACGGTCCTTTTATCGAAACGAAGGAAATGATCGGCAGCGCTTTTCTGATAGAAGCAAAAGACATGGAGGAAGCAATCCGGATAGCCTCCTTGCATCCGACTGTCCAGCTAAACGCGGGGGAGCAGTTTGGATGGGGGATTGAGATTCGTCCGATCCACTACTTCAAATCAAAAGACTAACCGAATGGTTAGTTCGGAACTTCAACGGAAAGGCCATCCCGTAAAGGATGGCCTTCAAACTTGCCGTTACAGACAGTACGGAGAACCGTACCATAAGTAGACAATCCCATTGTTTTCTAAATTGTAAAACATAAATTAGAAGGAATTGAAACAACCAAGTCGAATGACTACTTATCAAATAAGCGGAGTGGGTTGATTTCATTGGATTTGGAACGACGAAAGGCTTGGAATGAAAAACATAAGTTGTTAACAGAAATCATATTAAAACCCGATGAACATTCTCGAGCGGTACAATTATTTCTTTCTCAGCATGCCTTGCTGCACTCTTCAGAGGTTGGGGATGTGGGAAAGCCAACATTGGAAGATGAAGTGCTTAATGATTTGGATGATATAACATTTAGAAAGTATCCTGTAGCTACCCCTGACACGGAAAATTCGGTCGCATGGCACCTATGGCATATTGCTCGAATTGAGGATATGACTATGAGTATTTTGGTTGCTGATGATCAACAAGTCCTTTCTTCTGAGAATTGGCTTGAAAAAATGAATGTTAGATTCCTCCACTCTGGTAATGACATGAGTCAAGTGGACATTGCCGAACTAAGTTCAAGTATAAACCTCGACTCGTTATTAGCATACAGAGTAGCTGTTGGCAGGCACACACGACAAATTATATCTTCCTTGAAACCAGGACAGTTTAAGAGCAAAGTTGAACAAAAACGAATCAAACGACTGGACGAAGAGCATGCTGTTACACTAAAGGCAAAGTGGTTAACAGATTATTGGAGCAAGAAGACGATTGCGGGTTTGGTATTAATGCCAGCAACTAGACATCTTTTTTTGCATTTGAATAAATGCGTCCGTATAAAGGATAAAATCCATAAGCAAATGAAGAATCCACTCCAATCATAAGGAGTGGTTATTTCTCTATATGGAGATCAGATTATTAGATACACGGGTAGATCCTACTAAAGAGCCATTTTTAAGAATATACGATAAACATGAAAATAAATCGAAGAATGTGGCTAGCTTCTTAAAACGCCGAATCTTTACACGAATAGACAAAATAAGTAGCGCGCTATGTGTAAATAAAACCCATAGAGTGCTTTTTTAGTTAACACATACAGATGATATGCTAAAATGGAGATATAAAAAGCCCTTTAACAATAGTACGGACATTCTAATTGATCAAAGAGGTAAATGATGAACAATGACATGAATTTTCAAGTGAATTTGCAAGGGATAATCGATCTTCTATCGAACCATTTATATTCTGATCCTGGTGTCTTTATAAGAGAGTTGCTTCAGAACGGAGTAGATGCGATTACCGCTAGAAAGCAACTGGGTCATACTTTTGATGAGAAGGTTACGGTCGAGATATTTTCTAACCATACACTATCTTTTCAGGACAATGGGTGCGGTTTAATGGAATCTGAAATCGAGCAGTTCCTCGCTAGAATTGGAAGCACGACCAAGAAGGACAACATGGATTCATCGGATGACTTTATTGGTCAATTCGGTGTTGGACTCTTATCCTGTTTCGTGGTTAGCGATGAGATCGTATTGATTACTCGCTCTGCTCTGGAAGGTGATTCATTAGAGTGGCGTGGAAAGCCGGACGGCACCTATGTTATTAAAAAATTAAAAAAACAAGTTGCAATCGGAACGACGGTATATATTAAGGCGAAACCGGAATACGAAGAATATTTCGAGTTTTATCGGGTGCAGGAACTGCTTGAAAAATTCGGAGAATTTCTGGCTACTCCCATATATCTATCTGAAGAGAAATACAAACGGAGGATTAACGAATCGTTACCCCCGTGGCGAATGGACAAACAAGCTGCATTGGAGTTTTTAGAGCAATCGACCTATAACAAACCGATGGATATCATACATTTATATTCTGCTATAGGCGGAATAGAAGGAATTGCCTATATACTTCCGTACTCCGTTAGCTTGCAAGAAGAGAAGAAACATAAAGTATATTTGAAAAATATGCTGCTCTCCGACAAGATGAATAACATCTTGCCCCAGTGGGCGTTTTTCGTTAATGGAATCATCAACACGGAAAGTTTGAAGCCGACCGCATCTCGCGAATCTTTTCAAGAAAATGATCTGTTCTTCTCAGTTAGAGATGAATTAGGAGAAGGCATCAAACAATATCTTGTTTCATTAGCAGAACAGAATCCGGAGTTGTTCAAACGGATCATTCTTGTACACTATACCTCAATAAAAGCTATGGCTGTTGAAGATGACGATTTGTACGAATTATTTATACCTCATCTGAGATTCGAGACCTCTTTTGGTGATATGGATATGACGACTATTGTGAACAGTCATTCTTCGGTTATGTTGACTTCAACTATAGATGAATTCAGGCAAATAGCTAGAGTGGCTAAATCCCAGAATGTAATGGTCATTAATGGAGGTTATGTCCACGACTTTGAACTTGTTCGCAAGATTTCAAACGTGATGGAGCAAGTGAATCTCACCATTCTAGATATTCTTGAATTCTCTAATCGGTTTGAACAATTGATTCAAGAGGAGCAGCAAGAAGTTCAACCGTTTCTTGATCTATCTGATAGGTTGCTTCAGAATTTTCAGTGCCGAAGCTTAGTACGGTGGTTTGAGCCCGCGGATCTTCCCGTGCTCTATAATACGAATCAGGAAGTAAACTTCTTTAAGCTTGCGGAAGAAAGCGAAGAGGAATCGAATCCACTATTCGCTAATATTGTGCATGTGATAAGAACGGAGTTATATGAGGAACCATTCGCACGGCTTTGTTATAACTATAACAACCCAATCGTTCGGAAGGCTATCGCCTCGGGTAATTCCAAGCTTCAGAAAGTTTGTATAGAATTGTTCTATACGCAAGCGCTGCTGATGGGCAACCATACAATGAGCTCTGATGAATTAAAACTAATGAACGAATCTTTACTGCATTTCATGAACATGGGCTTAGACCAGGTGGGTGAAGTACACGAATGAAAAACCGATATGATGGCTTAAAGCGCGAGACGTGGAGAATGCCAAATGGAAAACAGAAGCTAGCCTTAATGGAAGAAACCATTCGTATCGCTGACAAGTATCTGACTGAAGAAGATGCATATGATGCCAGAATGGATTATTCCTCGGCTTCCCTAGAATGTGGATGCCCGGAGAGAATATTCATATCATTCTCTTGGTGCTTATCCAAATTTGAGAAACAGCCTAGCGAGCATTCTAGTTTCATGATTATGTGGCATTATAAGTGGGTATTAAACCAGATTTGGCGCTTGCCGCAAATTAGTTTGGAACAGATAGAATTGGTTTTTGATGATTTTAGAGAAAAGTGCTTAAAGTATAATTATTCTTTAAGACCTTATTATCAACAAAAAGTAAACCTTATGCTGTCGCAAGGGAAAACGCAGGAAGCGGCTCTTTATTATAAGAAATGGAGAGCTACGCCGAGAGATCAATTATCCGATTGCAAAGCCTGTGAGCAGAATTTGCTCGGCAAATACTATTTTACAATCAATCATAATAAAAAAGGGTTGCAAGTCGTTAAACCCATATTAGAAGGAAAAATAAAATGCCGTACCGTTCCACAAACCACCTACAGTCATATTATTAGTCCGCTGCTGAAATTGGGTGAATATGATCGGGCAATCAGTACAGCGAATAAAGCATTCCGATCAATTCAGGGGCCAGAATATCTGGAGGAATATGGTATATTCATGGAATTCTTCACGGTAACGGATCTGAAGAAGGCTGTAAAACTATATGAACGAACGATTCGATTAGGATTAGAGAGTAAAATGCCGTGGGATAGATTTCAATATTTACTTTCCGTTCGTCTCTTTCTTCAGCAATGGAGCAAGGCTAGGCGGAGGAAAAAACTCTCGGAATCCGAAATAGTAACTTTGGAATGGATAGAAAATGAAATTAATTCTATAGCTGTAGCGTTTAATACTCGGAATGGAAATGACTATTTGAATAAATATATCGCTGATAAAGATGCGAACATTCACCGGCTAGTTTCCGCTTATCGTAATACACAGTAATTATGTGGGAATCTTTATCTCAATTCTTAGGGCATCCTCAACGACGAGGGTGCCCTAAAAATTCGTCTTCAGAGTGATATGCTGAACCAAATCACAAGTAACGGCAACTTTCTTTGGGGACTGTGTAAAGTTAGTTAAAGCTATTCACTGCCTATATTCCACACAAATCCAATGATATCCTTACCCTATATCAGATGCGCACCTGATGAATCTTAGTTTTATAATGGAAAAGGATGATGAAAAGATGGGTAAGGATAATGTCATTAGATCAATGCTTTCCGAAAAGGTAAATATGACGCCGAATGGTTTTGTTGCCGATCAATTAAACCCCGAAAAGTTTTCTGATTGTCACGAATTGTTTTTTGACAAGATCCTTGACATTCATTCTTCCGATATAACGGGAGTAGAGGGCTATGGACAGTTTAATGAGGATTGTAAAACGGAATATGGGACTTGCGGGGAATTTTTGATCGATACATTCGCAAAAGATAAAGAGGGGTACTGGTATAATTGGAGGGAAATGTTCGAGACAACGGTTCTCGAGCGAGAATTCTTCGAGAAGTACTTGAAGGAAATGAAGGACAGAATTCCTTATTGTGAAGGACAACGCTATCTGGTTTACAACAATACGTTTTTCGAAAATATGATCACGGACGGGAAGACGACGGTAGGGTTTCCTGACTGGAGCAGATCCGGCATCTGCGATTTCCTTCTTGATTTTGCAATTATGGACCTGAATAAGCCGTACTTGCACATCCCGGAATTGTTGTTCGATTATTGCAAGAAAAGAGACATCATCATACCGGATTTTCAAGAGAGATTCTTATGTATGGCTTATTATAAAGGGATCGATGTCTTGCGGTGGCATGCATCGATTGATGACACGGAGTCCTGCACGTCGATCATGAAATCCATAAGCGAACTGAAAGATCGAATTTACGCCTTATAGATGGTGATGGGATGAAATATGAAAATGCCAGCGATATAATCCCTGAGGAATTATTGAAAGAAATCCAGAAATACGCGGCAGGAAAACTTCTTTATATTCCTTCCGGGGAGGAAAAAAGGGCTTGGGGCGAAACGTCCGGCTACCGGGAACAATTGCGAAGGCGCAATCGAATGATTCGCAATAAGTACGCTCATGGGCTCACGGTTTCGGAACTTGCGGACGAATACTTCTTATCCTTGGATTCCATTAAGAAAATCATCTACTCGAAGAATAATGATAACATGTTAACGTATTCTCCGACGTTAGAATCGGCTGTGAAATATGCGAATGCCGGGTTGATCGAAGAGTGGATTCAATGCTATTTGCTGCTTACCCGGAAAGCTGCTCCCTTTGTACATGATCTCATAAAGGGAGCTCCTCTCTATTTCGGAGTCGTTAAGTTTCCATTGCGTCTCATTCAGCGCGAAGGATACGATATCGGGGAGAACCTTGCAGGCGAAAGTGATGAAGATGTATCTACTCCCCCACCGCTTCTTATTCAATATGAGGAAGGAAAGTTTTATTGCACCGTTCAGCAGGAGTTGTTGGCATCATTAAAACAACGCAAAGTAAATGCTTATCCGACCATCATCGTTTTGAAAGGAAATTCCGAGTATAAAAGATTCATGAAAAACTATGGAAACATATTTATTTATGTTGATAAAGTATGATTTGTTAATAAAAGAAGAAACACTGTGTGATTACCCGAGAAAGAGCCATCCTGCAAAAGGTGGCTCTAAAACTTGCCGTTACAGGCGACAAATTCCGGAGTGGGTTGATTTTATTGGATTTGGAACAACGAAAGGCTTGGAATGAAAAACATAAGTTGTTAACAGAAATCATATTAAAACCCGATGAACATTCTCGAGCGGTTCAATTATTTCTTTCTCAGCATGCCTTGCTGCACTCTTCAGAGGTTGGGGATATGGGCAAGCCAACTTTGGAAGATGAAGTGCTAAATAATTTGGATGATATAACATTTAGAAAGTATCCCGTAGCTACCCCTGCCACTAAAAACTCGATCGCATGGCACCTATGGCATACTGCTCGAATTGAGGATATGACTATGAGTATTTTGGTTGCTGATGATCAACAAGTTCTTACTTCTGGGAATTGGCTTGAAAAAAAGAATGTTAGATTTCTCCATTCTGGTAATGACATGAGTCAAGAGGACATTGCCGAACTAAGTTCAAGTATAAACCTCGACTCATTATTAGCATACAGAGTAGCTGTTGGCAGGCACACACGACAAATCATATCTTCCTTGAAACCAGGACAGTTTAAGAGCAAAGTTGAAAAAAAAATGAATCAAACGACTGGATGAAGAACATGCTGTTACACTAAACGCAAAGTGGTTAACAGATTATTGGAACAAGAAGACTATTGCGGGGTTGGTATTAATGCCAGCAACTAGACATCTTTTTTTGCATTTGAATAAATGCGTCTGTATAAAAGATAAAATCCATAAGCAGATGAAGAATCCACTCCAATGATAAGGAGTGGTTATTTCTCTATATGGAGATATAGATCATATGGTCAATTTGTACTATGTGTTTAGAAATACTGCGGGGAGAGCGTATCATAAATGAGGCAAGGTTTTTCACCTTAACCGCTTGATGGGTGTGGGGGTGAGTCCACCTGTGAGAAGAACAGATGCTTCAACAATTATTATTACGATTGTCGATGCCTACCACGCGACTAGAGCCAGCCAAGCATAACTATCGGTTTCGATGAAAAAGTTGAACTCCATCGACGACGTTTTACGTATACCTATTGTCGGGCAAGTGAACATTATCTACATATGACTTTGTTGACTGCCTATACTACCATGGATATAGAAGGGAGAAATTCAAGTTGGAGTCATTGTGGTTAGAGTACGCGTGGGCTTTACTCATTCTTATCGGTTTGGAAGGATTGCTGTCGGCTGACAATGCGCTCGTGTTGGCGGTCATGGCGAAGCATTTACCGGACGAACAGAAGAAACGAGCGATCAGCTATGGAATCATTATGGCCTTTGTCTTTCGTTTTGCTGCCCTTTTTGGGATATCCTTTATCGCGAATGTATGGCAGGTGCAGGCTATTGGTGCAGCCTATCTTCTATACCTAGGGTTAAAGCACATCATCCAAGCGCGTTTCGGTAAGAAGAATGAGAATATTCACAAAGACCTGAAGCAAGAAGCCGCAGGGAAAGGATTTTGGCCTACTGTTGGAAAAATTGCGCTGGCAGACCTCGCATTTGCGATTGATTCCATTCTAGCTGCGGTAGCGCTTGCGCTTGGACTACCAGACTCGCCGCTTGGAGATTTCGGCGGTATGGACGGTGGACAATTTATTGTAGTGGTGCTTGGCGGAATCGCCGGCTTAGTCTTAATCAAATATGCAGCTACCTGGTTTGTAAAGCTGCTTGGCCAACGCCCAGCGCTTGAGACAACGGCTTACGCAATCGTTGCCTGGGTTGGGGTAAAGCTTGCCGTCATTACGCTTGCCCATGAGGATATTGGGGTTTTGGATCATCATTTTCCCCATAGCACGGGTTGGACTTCCGTCTTCTATGTTGTATTGGTGGCGATAGCCCTAATTGGGTGGTTTGCACCCAGCAACAAACCTTCTAAGGCAGGCAATGTAACGGAAGATGCTGTGTAAAACTTATCGTGGTATAGTTTTATTTTAAATCTTTCAAAGAAAAGGCCATCCGGCAATGGATGGCCTTATAACTTGCCGTTACAGATGCAAGTTTTGAGGTATGAACTTCTTAGTTTAGGTTGAGTTTCCCGTGTTTTCGCTCGATGAGATCTAATGTGATGTCAAGCAGCTTTTCTGATTGATTATTGTTTACGATAGATTGGGGAATATCCAATTTTTTGTATAGTTTGTAAGCAGTAAGAGAAGTTTCAGGCGGGAAGTCAAGTAGATGAAGAATAGGTTCTACCGCTTTCTCAACGGGTTGTCCGATTATTTTGTACATGAAATTGACCAATATGTTCATCAACTTTTGGTCAAATGCCTCCGTTGCGCCTTTTGTTTGCACCGCTAGGGGATTGTACAATATATATTTACATGTATCTCCCATCATTCATCTCTTTGTGCACTACTATATGAAGCTGAAAATCAAAGAGGCTTGCAGGCTTATGGAAGCTAAACCGGACATGAAAATCAAGGAGCTCTCGGAAGTGTTATCGTTCAGTGATAGTACTACTTTTCCAAAGTATTTAAGGAATATACAGGCTGCAGCCCTACAGAGTATAAGGACAAGGTGAAGGGATCACAATGATTTGTCTGAATAAAACACTTTGGTGTGGAGCACATCCAAGGCGTGTTCGATTTCTTCCAGTTCTTCTTTGGATGCATCCTTGATCCGCTGCAGAAAACGGGCTTCGATTCGTGTAAAAGCGTCGTTCATCATGGCTTCCCCTTCTTTGGAAAGTCGGACATATTGCTTGCGGCGATCTTCAGCAACGGCAAGTTTTTCGCACAGATTTTTTTCGCTTAATTTCTTTATTTCACGGCTTGTATTCGGCATCGACATATGCTGACAATCGCTAATTTGGCTAAGGGTAACGGGCTGGCTAACCGCTATATATTCAAGAATGCTGTATTGTACAGGGGTTAGGTCATCGGACTTAACATCTTTAGTCACTTCATGGGTTACTTGATGTACAGCTGTTAAAAAGGCTACAAATTTATGAAAAAAATCTTTATTGTCCACAGGGATCACCTCTTATTGACACGATAACAAAATATTTATCATAAAACAATTATCATTTGACAACTAAAAATGGGATGTGTTACGATTTTCTTATCAAATGATAAGTAAAGAGGTGGCATGGTGAAAACGCTTGTTATTTATACGCATCCTAATCATCAGAGTCTAAGTTATGCATTTTTGCAAAAGGTCATCCAAGGAAGTGGCGAGAACCCCAATGTAACGGAGATAAAGGTGCTGGATTTATATGAGGAGGGGTTTAATCCGGTCCTGATTTTCAATGAGAACAAACGCAGAAGGGATATGCACGCCGATCCCGGGCTGGCAAAGTATCGGGAGCAAATGATATGGGCCGATAAAATCGTTTTCGTATATCCGATCTGGTGGGGGCGGCCTCCCGCAATGCTCATGGGGTATATAGACCAAATGTTTGCTTCAGGTTTTGCCTACAAAGATAAGGGCGGACTTCTGCCGGAAGGACTATTGAAAGGGAAGTCGGTTGTTTGTGTTTCAACGATGAAGGGACCGGCGCATTATCCTTTATTATGGTTGAACAATGCGCACAAAGTATTAATGAAGAGAGCCTTGTTTAATTATGTCGGTATTAAAAAAGTGAAGTTTTTTGAATTTGGGAATATGGAAAGTCCAAAGGGAAGGCAAGAAGAAAAATTAAATAAAATATATCGATATTTCAAGACACTCGACCGCTAAGAGCCTTTGGAAAGTCTAAGAGATTTTTTCCATTCCTCATGAATGAATCGTACCTTTTTCCATAATTCGTCCCGTTCATGGCTGCTATAGTTAACCAGGCGCTCGCCAAATACATCTCCTAAGACTTCGAGCCATCGTGATTTTGTGGTAAGCTCTGTCTTCTCAACGCCGCTATTCTCTCTTTTGCTCCATATACAACCTTTGAGTTCATTGCTTCCGGCAGCATGCCTTTGCCTGACCAGAAACATGTTTATCCAAGGTGAATCTGCAGACCGGCTGTAGTGGTCATGCTTCGGTTTAAACTCTTCAAGATCATCTACAACAGCAGGGTCAAAATCCACTCCAGTAAATGATCCCAGAGGATCATGCTCTAAGCGCCAACCATTCCTAACTACAGAAGACTCTGTAACTTTATAAATAAAAGGACCCTGATTATAAATACCGGATTGAAGGGGAAGCGGCTCATACGGCATATCGCCTAGTCCAACATCAATAATCCATTTTTCTTCCTCTAGTTGTTGATTTACTAAATGGACAGTCAACCCAAGGTGAAAAGAATTAACTCTTGGCTCGGCTCCAGGCGGTTGAACTCCAGCCCGATGCAAAGAAACCTTGTAACCTAATGAACGGAGAAGCACGCTGAATGCTCCATTTAAATGAAAACAATAACCGCTTCTATCGTTTAAGATCAGTTGAACGGATTCACTAAAATCGATAGCAGCAGGTTTTCCCGCAAATATGTCAACCGTTTCCCAGGGAATGCTTTTTACGTGAGCTTTATGCAGTTCGAACAAATATGGTTTTGTAGGAGCCTCAATTTCCGTAATGCCAATTCGGTTTAAATAAGCTTTAATTTGTTCTTTCGTCATCATAAACCCGTAATCACTCCTATTCAAATCGTTTTTCTATTCGACAATTGTACTTTGATGGAAGTTATAATAAACTTTAAAATATAACTGACCATTAATAAATGGTCAGTTTTGTGGTTTTTAAAAAGGCAATGGCGCGAGGTGTTTTTATGTTCGATATCCTACTTACAGAACAAACGGATCGACCGCTGTACATGCAGCTATATATGCAAATTCGCAATCATATTCGAAGTGGGGTCATTTCGGACGGTATCCGTCTGCCTTCCGTCAGATCGTTACAACAGCAATTGAACATAAGCAAAACGCCCATTGAAACGGCTTATCAAATGTTGTCGGCTGAGGGGTATGTGGTCAGTAAACCGCGTTCCGGGATTTTTGCGATAAATCCGCATACGATAAGATCCTCTTTACAGAAAAATGATGATCACGATCATCCTCCTGGAGACCAGCAGCAGTCCATCCGAACTGCTGCACCGCAGAAATACCTCATTGATTTCCATCCCACTGTTGTTGACAAAGATATGTTTCCGGTTCGGACCTGGAGAAAAATTCTTCATAATGTCCTTGAAAATAATTCAGATAGTATTGGTCAGCGTGGAGACCCCCAGGGGGAATACGGTTTACGGAGTGTTCTGACCGACTACTTAAGAAATGCAAGAGGTGTTGTCTGTTCACCCGAACAAATCGTGATCGGTTCTGGCATTTTATACAGCATTGGTATTCTCATAAAACTCCTGAAAGGCATACAACATGTTGCATTTGAGGAGCCTGGTTTTGCACCTGTACGGGAACTGTTCATAGAGCACGGATATCATTTGAATCCGGTTTCCGTTCATGATAAGGGGATTTCACTGGAAGAACTGGAGAACAGTAAAGCTCAAGTCGTCTATGTCACACCTTCTCATCAATTTCCTACCGGCAGCATTCTACCCTATGCCGAACGAGAGTATTTGCTTAGCTGGGCGAATTTAAGAAATGCTTACATCATAGAAGATGATTATGACGGAGAATTTCGTTATTTCGGCAAACCAATCCCTTCTTTGCAAAGTCTCGACCGTGAGGGAAGGGTCATCTATATTGGTACATTCTCGAAGGCATTTACACCTGCAATGCGCATGAATTATATGGTTTTACCTATGGAATTGTTAAATAAGATGAAGAGCATACAGCATCTGCTAGCTGGTCCTTCGCGTATAGAACAATGGGCCATGCAATCATTTATCGAGCAAGGGCATTGGTATCGTCACATTCGTAAAATGCGCAAAAAATATCGGGAGAAACATCGCCGATTGATAGAATTGATACATACCTATTTTGCGAAAAGTGTTGATATTAAAGGGCATAGTGCAGGGCTCCACATTCAAGTGAGCATAAAAACGGACCGAACTGCAGAAGAATTAGTAACATTGGCTGCAAATGAGGGCGTTCGGGTACATGATCTTAACAGTATGTGGTTAAATCGAAGTCAATCCGGGTATCCCCAAATCTATTTGGGTTTTGGCGGAGTTAGTGAAGCCGAGATGGAAACCGGCATCATCTTGTTAAGAAAGGCTTGGTCCTGTGATTTATCTTGACACTAAATGGTAGTGATACATATAATTACTCCAAGCAAGAAAACGTTTACGTAAACGTTTAAATGAAAAGGAGTGTAAGGAATGCTAGTTAATCGCTACCTAGGGATCATTTTAGTATCAACCTTTTTCCTGCAGCTTGGGATATGGGTGCGAAATATTGCTATATTACTTTATGTGGTGGATCAAACGAATGGGGACGGGTTTGCGGTTTCTATGATTTCTGTTGCAGAATTTTTACCGATCTTCGTGTTTTCTTTTATTGGGGGAGCTTTCGCAGATCGATGGAGCCCGAAAAAGACCATGGTATGGTGTGATCTATTAAGTGCCTTTTCGATCTTGTTCGTGCTGCTTGCATTTATGTACGGAACATGGAAAGCGATATTCTTCGCAACGCTGGTATCTTCGATTCTGTCACAGTTTTCTCAACCATCGGGGATGAAGTTATTTAAGCTTCATGTTAGTGCAGATAATATTCAAGCGGGCATGTCTATGTTTCAAACCGTAATGGCTATTTTTATGTTACTGGGACCTATATTAGGAACTTTTTTTTATCAACAGTTTGGGATTCAGGTCTGTATCGGGCTTATGGGATTATCGTTTTTACTTTCGGCTATCGTGTTAACCTTTATCCCTTCAGGGCCTAAGATTGAGGAAGTCAGGGGAACGAATTTGCTGAAAGAAATGAAAGCGGGACTTACTTATTTGTTTTCAAATAGACTGTTAACTTATCTTGGAGTTTCCTTTTTAATTGCAGGTTTAGCAGTTGGACTAGTGGTACCGCTAGGGATATTCGTTATTACTGATCGTCTGCATCTACCAGAACAATATTTCCAATGGATTGCCGCCTCAAAAGGAATTGGTATGATTCTCGGAGGTGTTGTATCATTGGGATTAAGCAAGCGAGTTCCCCCTATTTATTTGTTGACCACAGGGTTTGCAGTTAATGCCCTATGCTTAATGGCAGCAGGGATGTCTACCTTTTTTTGGTTAACATTCTCTGCGGAGTTTTTTATTGGCTTTGTTACTCCGGCATTTCAAGTAGCTATTCAAACCTTAATTTTAAAAAATACGGAAGAATCTTTTATTGGACGTGTTAATGGCATACTTACTCCACTCTTCATGGGGGCTATGGTCTTGACCATGAGCTTCGCAGGATGGTTGAAGGATGCTTTGTCTGTGCTTGTGATGTACGAAATAGCAGGTGTACTGTTCTTGATCAGTGCATTAATAACTATTCCAATGTTTCGAATGCATGTGAAGCCAGCTTCGTATGAAAAGGCTGAAACACAAGCGGGTATATCATAAATAAGCCATTTATTGGATTTCTCGATCATTGGATTACGACGAAAATCAGCGATTGTCCTCCCAGCACAGATTTTTCTTTCACATTCGACCTTTACATTCATCGTCTGGCAACGAAAACAGGTAGTCTTATACTGAAATTTGTGATAATATGTAGACCGATGAGTAAAACGTGAACGTGGATAAGCCCATTCCGTTCGTGCCAGTATATCTGCAGCTTTGTGAACGCAATTTTAAACTGCAGATGAATTGGGTATGATTGAAAGGTCGAGTCATTAAATTGCAATTATTTTGAAGGAGGATTTAACAATGGCATTAGTTTCAATGAAAGAAATGTTGAACAAAGGATTAAAAGAAGGTTACGCTGTTGGTCAATTCAATATTAATAACCTGGAGTGGACACAAGCAATCCTTGGCGCTGCTCAAGAAGAACAATCACCTGTCATTCTTGGCGTTTCTGAAGGTGCTGCCCGTTACATGGGAGGCTTTACAGTTGTAACTTCGATCGTAAAATCTCTTATTGAAGAAATGAAAATCACGGTTCCGGTTGCTATTCATTTGGACCATGGTTCAAGCTTTGAAAAATGTAAAGCGGCTATCGATGCAGGCTTTACTTCCGTTATGATAGATGCTTCCCACTCACCATTCGAAGAAAACGTGAAAACGACGCAACAGGTTGTTGCATACGCGCATGAGCGCGGCGTTTCCGTTGAAGCTGAGCTTGGTACAGTTGGCGGACAAGAGGACGATGTAATCGCTGATGGCGTTATCTATGCAGATCCTCAAGAGTGTAAAGAACTAGTTGAGCGTACGGGAATTGACTGCCTTGCTCCTGCACTAGGTTCTGTACATGGCCCTTACAAAGGCGAACCAAACCTGGGCTTCAAAGAAATGGAAGAAATTTGCCAAACAATCAAGCTTCCATTGGTATTGCATGGCGGTACAGGAATCCCAACTGCCGATATTAAAAAATCAATCTCGCTGGGAACTGCAAAAATTAACGTAAACACAGAAAACCAAATCGCTTTTACAAAGGTTGCCCGTGAAATTTTGACTTCGGATTCCGAAGTATACGATCCACGTAAATTTTTGGCTCCAGGCCGTGAAGCGATCAAACAAACGGTTCAAGGTAAAATGCGCGAGTTTGGTTCTTCAAATAAAGCGTAATAAACAAAAAGTGAAAATGGTTGGGCCGGCTGCATATTGCATCCGGTCCAACCATTTTTTTGATTTGGCTTACCTTGACTTTAAATGTAAAGAGGATTTATCATAAGGTAAACGTTTACGTACAAGTGGGGATGATCCTGTTGAACAAGAAAGTTGAAGAAATTATTCGCAAAGTACCAGAGTTAAAACATGAATTCTTAAGTTTTGAAAATCTTAGTGGAGGGTTGTGCAACCAAACCTATAAGGTTCAAACCAAACAGAGTACATACGTTCTTCGCATCAATAGCAGGCAAAATGAGTATTTGAACCTGACACGCCGCTCTGAAGTAGAAGTGATGAAGAAGGCAAACCGCGAGGGATTTGCTCCTGGAGTGATTTCCAGTCATAATCCGGAACAATTTATAGTCACGGAATTTATTGAAGGTCGAATGCTTGAGAAAGATGATCTGAAAGACGATAATATCAAAGGAATGATTATGGATCGCCTCAAACGAATACATCGTATGGAAGGTCAAAGTAGAAAATGTACTCCTTACGATTTAATTCATGGATATTTGAAAGGCGCAGATCAGTTTCAAGTCAAGCATCCTGATGGATTAAACCGAATTTTGCATCGAGTAGAGAAAATCGCGCATGAGCGGAGTAATGACAAAGAATATAACAAAAAATTCTGTCACAATGATTCCTTTTTATGCAATATGATTTACACAGGACAAGAGTTGCAATTCATTGATTGGGAGTTATCTGGAGTCGGAGATGTGTTTTTCGAATTGACGCTCATTCCATTTACAAACCAGTTCAGTGAAACAGATGAGCGTGAATGGTTGAAATTATACTTCGGATATTTCGAGGAGGAAACATTCCACATTTTTCAGGACATGAAATTCGTGTCGATGGCTCGAGAAGTTGCGTGGGGAATGTTTTACAGCGGACTTACTAAGGAGGAAAGTCATCATGACTTTGATTACTACAAGTTTGCCGAATCTTGTATCCAGCGAATAGAACAAGGGGTCTATCAATTATAATGGTGTAGCGGCATGTAGATGATAGGGTGGTTGTACTAGAGTCTAGCGCAGCGTTAGTCCCAAGACGGTCAGAATGAGCGCAACGGCCATCAAGATCCAGCTAGGATGAAGGCGGCGCATTACCCAAAGTGAGATGATAGAACCATACAGAAAAGAGCTGCCAGCAAGCAGGCCCGTCGCGAGCCTTGCATCCTGCTCGAACCAGATTGCGGCGGCGATCAAAGTAAGCCCGCTGAGTAACCAGTTGAATGTGGTGAAATGGAGAAGCAACGTCACGAGCTTTTGCAGTGGCGCAGATATCCGCCCATCTGCCACAAAAACCGCCTCTATCGGCTTGATTATCAGCCGTTGCATCAGAAGGCCGTGAACTACCGCCGTGCCGCTGCCGATGACTCCGGCCATCGTTAAGGCAATACTATTCCAATCCATTTCCATACACCTCCAGTGATTATTAATACGATTCCGTAGTAATGACTGGAGATCAATTTAACATTGAGTATGAAGTGCTGTCAATAATGAATTTTACCCGCTAGTCTAAATGCCCCATCACGTGTGGTGTCACTTTTCATGGGCAACAATAGAGTTCAAGAAAGAACATGATTCGTTATTGATATTATTACGAAATCGTATTAAAATAAACGCAGACCTATTATTGCGAAATCGTACTAAAAGGAGTGACCGGTATACAGCACCTATACGACCTCTTCCTCAAGACCGGTCTGCGTCCGTTCGCTTTCATGACTGATACACAGCAACTAGAACAAAATGTGACCCGTTCAGATCTGTCAACGCTGCTTATTCTGCAATTCCGTGGAGATTTGACGATGTCGGAGTTGGCGGCCGAGATGGGGGCACCTCTGAGTTCTATGACAAGCATTGCTAAGCGGCTTGAACGTAAGGGCTTTATCGCCCGGGCTACATCTGCGCAAGACCAACGCGTTAAGCTCGTCACGCTGACACAGGAAGGTCTGCAGCTAGCGAAAGAATGGAAGCAGATCATGATGGCGATGCTAGGCAGGTTGGAGGCGGCCTTTACGCCGGAAGAAATGGAGCAATTCACGACACTCCTGTTCAAGGCAGCTAGAGTCCTCCAGGATGGGGGACCTGTAAAGCCTCAAGAGATAAAGAATCATCCAATAAAGATTAAGATCGAGGAATAACCGGTTCAAACCGGATTTTTTTGAATATTTACTACGAAATCGTACTAAAAGGAGCGGTGGACATGAGGATCATCATCTACACGGGCAAAGGCGGCGTCGGCAAGACGAGCATAGCGGCGGCGACGGCAGTGAAATTGGCGAAACAAGGCAAACGAACCCTTATTCTCAGCACTGATGCGGCACATAGTCTTGCGGATTCGCTGGCGGTACCGATCGGTCCGGATCCGGTCCGGATAAGTGAAAACTTATGGGGGCAGGAGGTGAACGCCATCCGCGAGACGGAGCGCAATTGGGGAAACGTCCAGGGCTGGCTGACGAAATTACTCGACAAAGCGCAGCTTAAAGATATCACTACGGAAGAAATGCTCGTGTTCCCAGGTATGGAGGAGCTCTTCAGTTTACTGCAAATTAAGGAACACGCTCAAAGCGGACTATATGACGTATTGGTGGTGGATTGCGCCCCGACCGGAGAGACGCTTCGGCTGCTCAGCTACCCGAACGTATTGAATTGGTGGTTGGAGAAAATATTCCCGCACGAACGCAAACTGATCAAGCTCGTTCGACCGGTCGCCAAGCTCGTGAGCGATATAGAGCTTCCTTCGGATAATGTGCTGGACAGTATAGAGCGTTTTGCACGCGCTTTGGAGGAAATGCATAGGATCGTTCTGGATCCGGAGATTACGTCGGTCAGGATCGTGCTGAATCCCGAAAAGATGGTGCTTGCCGAAGCGAAGCGCTCGTTCACGTATTTGAATTTGTTCGGGTTCAATACGGATGCGGTAATCGTTAACCGGGTGCTGCCGGATGAGGCAGGAGATGGATTTTTCGCACATTGGCGGGACACTCAAAAAAAATACGAGGAAGAAATCGTATTGAACTTCCGGCCGCTTCCGATTCTGAAAGCGCCTATGATGCAAAAGGAAGTTATCGGACTCCCCATTCTTGAAGAATTAGCGGATATCGTTTATGGAGATCAGGCCCCTTCTGCAATGTTTTACCGTGGCAGAACGGAGACGATCCGGGAGGAGGACGGAGAAATGCTGTTGGAGCTTATGATTCCCTTTGTCAACAAGGCTGATTTAGATTTAACGCAGACAGGCGACGAATTGACGGTAGATGCTGGCGCCTACAAACGCAAGGTCATTTTACCAAGACCGTTGATGGGCCGCCAAGTCGTAGGCGCGAGGTATGCGGAGGACCGGCTTATCATCCGTTTTGGTAAACGGGAAATGACTGCTCATGGAAAGGTTGAGGATCAATGAGAAGCCCCGGGCTTAGGAGGGAACGAGTGATGGATAATCTGATTCGATTGGAGCGTTTGTTAGAAAACCTGGAGCGCCATCAAGCCAAGCGGCATGTAAGAAACGCCGTCAAGGAATGGCTGCTTGCTTCGCGATCAGTGATCGACAGTGTCATCGATACGATGGAGAAGGAAAAAGACACCCCTGTTGCCCGAAAAATCAATATTTCGAAAGAGTAGGGACTATTCGTTTAGATGAAGCAGCTTGGCAGCGGGTATTATGGTCAGCTATTGGGCAACCTTTAAAAAAATAAAGGAGTGATCTTAATGGCTAGGAGAAGAAGATACGTTGTGCCTGGAGCGGAACAGGGAATGCAAGCATTCAAAGCAGATGTAATGAAACGCGAAGGTTATGACGTTAACCCGAATAGACCGGACGATGTGAAATACGAGGTAGCCAAGGAGCTCGGTATCCCGCTAAAGCCTGGCGACAATGGCGAATTGACGACAGAATCGGCTGGCCATATTGGCGGCAAGATCGGTGGTTCGATGGTCCGGGAGATGATTCGTCTTGCACAGGATCGTCTGTCAAACCAAGAATAGGTTCATGCGATAAAATAAAGCAGCCTCCAGTCTTTGAAGACTGGAGGCTGCTATGTTCATGATCCGCGCGATTAAGGAAGCACATTGCCTGCTGCACGAAAGATTTCATACCATTCTTGACGTGTCAGATGAACTTCGCTTGCCTTACAGCAATCCTTTAGCCGATTGATATTCATCGTACCGGTGACCGGCTGCATGTGTGCGGGATGGCGCAAAAGCCACGCGATGGCGATGGTTGTGTTGCTAACATCATATTTGTCCGCAATTTCATCGATCTTCTTATTCAATTCAGGGAACTTGTCGTTTCCGAGGAATACGCCCTCAAAGAAGCCGTATTGGAAAGGCGACCAAGGCTGAATAGTGATATCGTTCAGTCTGCAATAATCAAGTACGTTTCCGTCCCGGTTCACAGCGGAGTCATTTTCCATATTCACATTAAATCCATTAGAGATCATGTTTGCGTTTGTAATGCTTAATTGCAGTTGATTTGCAACGATCGGCTGCTTCACCGACTTCTTGAGCAGCTGGATCTGCATAGGAGTCTGATTGGAAACGCCGAAATGACGCACTTTCCCCGAGCGTTCAAGAAGATCGAAAGCTTCAGCCACTTCTTCTGGTTCTACTAAAGTATCTGGACGGTGCAGAAGCAGAATGTCCAGATAGTCAGTTCTCAGCCGCTTCAGGATGCCGTCCACCGACTCTAAAATATGCTCTTTGGAAAAGTCGAACATTCCCTTCCGAATGCCGCACTTGGATTGCAGAATGATCTTTTCACGAACATCGTCATTCATATGAATGGCGTCTGCGAATATTTCCTCGCAGGCTCCGCCGCCGTAAATATCAGCATGGTCGAAGAAGTTCGCGCCTACTTCCAGCGCCGCTTGGACAAATTGCTCCGCCTCTGTCTTATCCAGCGAATCAATACGCATGCAGCCGACTGCTACAACCGGCACCTCTAATGTACTGTTTCCTAGTTTTATTGTCCTCATGATTCATGCCTCCTGTAGTGCTGATCTTTAAAAAGTATAGCTGAATTAATAGTCTTGCGTAAGAGCTGAAATATTATATAGTAGGTGAAAGAAAAGTAACTTATAGAAGCGATTACGAGACGGGTACGATGCGAATCGGATAGCCGGCAGTCCTATAAACATCGGCTTCGTCTTTATCAAGTCCAGTCTCGGTGATGATCTCGTCGAACGAGTCAAGACTCGCAAAGATCGCGAGCGAATTATAACTGAACTTGGTCGAATCGACAAGCAGAATATTTTTATCCGCCGCGTTCATGGCAGTCTGTCTGGCGCCCACGAGCACGGGCGACCAGGCCATGGCTCCTTTGGCATGAGAGATGGCTTCACAAGTAAGGAATGCCACATCCACCGTTAGCGAAGCGAGCATCTTCTCCGCATAGATGCCATCTAGGCTGTAAGCCCACTTGCTTAGCCGGCCTCCTGTACAGTAGACGTCGAAACTGCCGAATCTCTGTTCGTTCGAGAGAAGCAGCGCCGTGTGCAAATCACGGGTTATGATTTTCAGACTTTTGAACTTCTCCAACTCTTCCACCATGGCCGCGACCGTCGTCCCTGCATCCAGAATAATGCTCATCCCGTCCTGGATATGGCTCACGGCTTCCCTCGCAATGGCAATCTTCTCAGCTTTGTTTTCGTTCGCCCGCTGATCGTAATCGGAGCCCATGAATCTTTTAACCTTAACAGCCCCGCCGTGAGACCGCTGAATTCTGCCTTCGGACTGCAATTGGTCCAGATCGCGCCGTATGGTCATCTGCGAGACGTTGAACTTCTCTGCGAGTTCCATGATCGTTATCTGCTGCTTGAGCTCAAGCAATTTCATAATTTCATATTGTCTTGTTCCCATGAGCATATGTTGAATCCTCCCGAAATCGGCCTGACCGGATTTTTGCCGGTCGTTTTTTTGCCATTATATCTTTCTTCAGTTCTGTTGTCAGCAAGAAAATGCACAATCCATATGTTCGTTTGATGTGAATTAGTGCTATACAAACTTTCGTTTATGTGATATATATGCTATATGAATGTTATTTTAGTGTCACATTAATTAACAGATTATTCTGAAATCAACTTGAAATGGTGCATGTTTTATTGTGATAAGGGGCTACTTTACCATTTGTTGTTATGTTATCTTACATGAATAAAATTTGAAATACGAGGTGAGTGATTTGGTGTTCAGATATAACGGAAACGCTTTTGATCGCCGCTTTCTGCCCCGGCTAACGACCCGGGAGATCGAAGCGATGCCGAAGGATGAAGTGCTGATCATTCTTCCTGTCGGTGCCATCGAGCAGCATGGGCCCCACATGCCTGTCTACACGGATACTCTGCTTGGGGAGGCGTTGATGGCGGAAGCATTCGAGCACCTTCCTGAGGATGCCCCAATCTGGCTGATGCCTTCTATCAGTTACGGCAAAAGTACCGAGCACGCGGAATTCCCTGGAACGTTTACATTGTCGGCCCAGACTTTGATGATGGTGCTTCAGGACATCGCTGCATCTGTCGCCAGAAGCGGGTTTAAGAAACTGCTGCTCTTCAACACCCATGGGGGCAACGCCGACCTGCTCGGCATGATGTCGAGGGAGATCCGACTCTCAACCGGGCTTGCTGTGTACCGCCTTGATCCGGGTGCGGTCCGTTACAGCGATTCATTCACCGATGACGAGGAGAAGGCGGGCGGCATTCACGCAGGTGACGTGGAGACCTCTCTAGTAATGGCAGTCTGTCCGGATTGGGTCCATCCCGAGCTGGCTCTAAGGGAGATGCCGAAGTTTCCCCAATCGACTTCATTCTCCTTCCGCTCCAAATCGTTTGCTTGGGTTATGAAAGATATCTCCCGCAGCGGAATCGCCGGCGACGCGACCAAAGCGAATCCTGAACGAGGAGAGGCGATGCTTAAGAAGGCGGGACCGCTTCTGGCGGAAGCTCTGCTGGAGATTGCAGCATTTGACATGGGATCTATGAAGGAATAAGGAGAGGAGTGTGACAGCATATGGAAGCGACCACGGTCAGAAAAGAAAGGGTGCGAATGGGGCGGCTGTCAAAAGTGTATCCGAACGGAACCGTCGCCGTTCAGGACGTGAATCTCTCTATTAGCGAAGGCGAGTTTCTCTGCTTTGTCGGTCCGTCCGGCTGCGGCAAGTCGACGATCTTTAAAATGATCACCGGCTTATCCGGACCGACGGGAGGAACGCTTGAGGTAATGGGAACCACTCCCAAGCAGGCCCGCAAGCAGAGTGATACGGCCTTCGTCTTCCAGGACCATACGCTGCTGCCCTGGAGCTCCGTCATTGACAACGTGGCCCTCCCGTTGGCGCTTCGCGGCGTGTCCCGCAAGGAACGTCAGCTGGAGGCAGAGCGCGTGCTTGAGTTGGTGGGGCTGAAAGATTATATGAAGTCAATGCCCAGACAGCTGTCCGGGGGGATGAAGATGAGGGCCTCGATTGCCAGGGCGCTCGTATCCAAGCCCAAGCTGCTCCTGATGGACGAACCGTTCGGCGCGCTGGACGAGATTACGAGGCAGACGCTTCAGTTTGAGCTGCTCGATCTTTGGAGCCGTGACCAGGAAATGACCGTACTCTTCGTCACGCATAACGTTTTCGAAGCCGTGTTTTTGTCCACCCGTGTTGCTGTCATGACCCCCAGACCTGGTAAGATAGCCGCTGTAATTGACGTACCGGTCCCTTTTCCACGCAACGAATCTTTCCGTACCACCCCGGAATTCGGGCAGATTGTTCGTTCCGTATCGGATGCTCTGAAGCACTGACTCATAGAACAGGAATGGAGAGGAGGGTCAACTGATGACGGTTGTATGGACAAAGGAATTGGCGGATTTAATCGGGGAAGAAAGGCTGCTCCTCGGTTTCGACCAAGTTGACAAACTGTCGAAGGATTATTACTGGTATTCCCCCGTGCTGGAGCCGCTGCTCCGGGACAAGAGAGCCGACGCGATCGTCATTCCGGAGACGGAGGAGCAGGTCGCCTTGGTGCTCGCCTTTGCTTACCGCCATGGAATTCCGATTACGACGCGTGGATCGGGAACTGGAAATTACGGTCAGGCTGTACCGCTGGAAGGCGGCATTGTGCTGGACCTGAGCCGACTAAATGCTGTGCATGAGGTGACAGACGAATACGCCAGAGTTCAGGCGGGAGTTCGCCTGGGAGCACTGGAGAAGCTTCTTCGTGAGCAAGGCAAGGAGCTTCGGATTTATCCGAGCACGTTCATGAAGGCGACGGTAGGCGGTTTCGTCTGCGGCGGCTCTGGCGGCATCGGCTCAATCACCTGGGGTAACCTGTGGGACGGCAATGTGCTGGAGGTCGTCCTGTACACGATAGAGGAGAAGCCCCGGAGGCTTATCGTCCACGGGCCGGAGCTGGCAGCTTACATTCATAATTACGGAACGAGCGGCATCCTAACGGAGCTAAAGATCCCGATCTCAACGAAGGTGTCCTGGAGACAGACGGTCGTGCAATTCGACGATTTTGAAGCGGCTTACCGTTTCTCTCATGCGGTGGCATCGGACGATTCCGTCCGCAAGCGGCTGGTCACTCCCGTAGAATGGCCAATTCCATCGTTCTTCAAACCGATCGCGAAGCAGCTCGAGCCAGGGGCGAGCGCGTGCTTGCTGGAGACCGAGGAAGGCACCGAGAATGCGATTGCGGCCCATGCCGCCTCAGTTGGCGGACGCATCGGCTATGTCATACCCTCCGATCAATACCGCAAAACCATAGGCCTATCCGATTTCACATGGAACCACACCACTTTATGGGCTCTAAAGACAGATCCTTCGCTCACTTATCTCCAGGCGGGCTTCCATCCGGTCGATTTCCCCCGGCAAATCGGTCAAATCAAGGCTGAGTTTGGCGATGAAGTACTTTTACACCTTGAATTCATGCGTTCGGCGGGCGTCATCATCCCCTCCGCGCTGCCTATCGTCCGCTATACGACTCGCGAACGGTTATACGAGATCATCGCGTTCTTCCGTTCGATTGGCGTCGGAATCAACGATCCGCACACGTGGATGCTCGAAATGGGCGGACGCGGACAAATGGAGGCGATGCTTGCTGCCAAGCGAGCGAACGATCCGCGTTCCCTGCTTAACCCGGGCAAACTGCAGATTCCCGCTGCACTGGAAACGATAAGGAGTGATGAGAGATGAGGGAAGAGATCGTTAAGGATACCGCTGACCCCAGCCTTTATTCTCTATCGGAGACAAACCGGAGAGTGGGGCCTACGAGTGAATCGTACAAATCCAGGCTGGCATGGTTGAAAACGGTGCTGCCTCCCATCGTAGCGTTTGTAATATTCATTGGAGGATGGGAACTTTTCTGCCGGCTGGCCGAAATGAAGCCTTATCTGCTGCCAAAGCCCTCCGATATCGTTCGGGCTGCATCAGAGAACGCCGCTAATCTGTGGGTATCGGTGTATACGACAATTACCGAAGCGGTGCTTGGATTTCTACTCAGCGTCGTGCTAGGAGTCGGATTTGCGATCATTTTGGCGAGTTCCAAGCTTGTCGAGAGAAGTGTCTACCCATACGCCATTATTATGCAAACCATTCCGATCGTCGCCATCGCACCGATCATCGTCATCTGGTTCGGTGCCGGAATCAACGCGATCGTCATCATTACCTTCCTAATCGGCTTTTTCCCTATGTTGTCCAATACACTTATCGGGCTCAACTCAACCGACCACAATATGAAGAACCTATTCTACCTTTACAATGCCTCGCCTTTGCAATCCATGTTCCGTTTGCGCTTGCCGTCTGCGCTGCCTTACATCGTCGCCGGACTCAAAATATCCTGCACACTTGCCGTTATCGGAGCAATCGTTGGTGAATACATCGCTGGCATCGGAGGCGGCCAGGGAGGCTTAGGCTATGCGATCACCGTCGCCGCTTCCCGTCTTCGAACCGCATATTTGTTCGCCTGCGGTTTTTCGGCGTCTCTGCTGGGAATCACTTTTTTCCTGCTGGTCAATGCCTTCTCCAAGTGGATGCTCAGCTCCTGGCACGAATCCGAGATGAAATCGTCGGACGGGTAGAGATCGATAACGCGAAAGGATGGTGACGGCCATGCCGGCTGATCTGGAAGCCGTCAATGCAAGGTTGCCCCTTGCACAGGGCGGTGGTTTGTTCAAGCTAATAATCAAGGACGGGAAGTGGTCTTCCGTTGAAGCCCAGGAAGAGACCGTTGTCTCGGATCGGCACGTGCCGATCTCCAAACTAAACTTCGAGGAGCTTCGGACAGTCCCGGAGATCGATCTGCAGGGGCGGGTGCTGCTGCCCGGATTTGTAGACGTTCATATGCATCTGGACAAAGCATATTCGATCGAACATGTGCGCAATCGCTCGGGAACTCTTCTGGAAGCGATAGAAAATTACCGTTCCATCGCCCCGACCTTCAGCAAGGAATCGGTTAGGGAACGGATCGTCAAGGCGGCGCTTCGAGCAGCTTCCTTCGGCAGCCTTACGCTTCGCAGTCATCTCGATGTCCCCTTCCATCTTAGCCGCGAGGTTGCACTGCGTACGGTGGAGGCAGCTTTGGAGGCAAGGGAGACAGTGAAAGATTTGGTCGATATTCAGTACTTTCCGATGTATTTTTATGATCCCGCCCAACAACGAGGGCTCACTGAGTTCGCCGAGGAGACGCTGCGGATGGGCATCGATGGCGTCGGCGGGGCGCCGCATCTGGCACCCGACCCGGAAGCGGGAATTCGCTGGGCGTTCCAGCTCGCGGCGGCGTTTGACCGGCCGATCGATCTTCACATCGATGAATCCGACGATCCTGAGGTCAAGACGATCGATGCCTATTGCGACCAAGTCCAAATTCACGGTTATGCAGGAAGGGCAACGGCGGGCCATCTCTGTTCACTATCCGCTATGGCTCAAAAGAAGGCGGACCGGCTGATTGCCAAGATGGTGGAGGCTGGTATTGGAGCAGTCACGCTTCCCGCGGTCAACCTGTACCTGCAGGGCCGCGGTGATCAGGGCAACGTGAGACGTGGGTTGACGCGGGTCAAGGAGCTGGCGAAAGCCGGGGTTTCCGTTGCGGCAGCCTCCGATAACATCCAGGATCCTTTCCATCCGTTCGGTCGGGGAGACATGCTTCAGATTGGTCTTATGACTGCCTATGCAGCACATCTGGCCCGTGAAGAGGATATCGTTACGGTGCTGCGGATGCTGACACATCTCCCGGCGACCATCGCCGGTATACCTGAGTACGGTGTTTCTGCCGGCAATCCGGCGGGCTTCGTCGTCTTAGACGCCGTATCAGGAGAAGAGCTCTTCCAGGAGCTTCCCGCCACGCGCTGGGTATACAACAAGACGCGTTGGATTTATGCGTCCGAGTTGAAGCGGCAGTGGATGGACCCGTTATTAAACACTGCGGCTGCAAGTCTCCGATAATAAGCCCTGCTGGATTTTCGGAGGGTGCGTCTATTTGTCTCTTTTACCTTAGGCTAACCGTTGTTTACCTGATTTAGAGCTTCGAACCCAGAGAGGCCGAATTCCTTAGGTGCTTATCCGCGTAATAAGCGGATGCATATATAGATATTCAAAGGATAAGGGAGGAAGAAACATGCTGGCAAAAAGTACGAGAGGCAAGAAGATCAGGTTAGGGGCGCTATCTCTAATAGTGGTGGCCGTCATGGCGCTGTCGGCCTGCGGAACTGACGAGAATGGAGCCTCTTCTCAGAGCAGCGAATCGCCGAGCAACAAGCCTGCGGAAGTTAAGATGACCGAAGTCACACAGGTGACGAACTGGTTTGCGGAGCCTGAGCATGGTGGGCAGTATGCAGCGCTCTCAAAGGGCTTTTACAAGGACGCGGGGCTTGAAATGACAATCCAGTCCGGCGGGCCGGGGGTCTCCGCGTCGCAGATCGTTGCTTCCGGCAAGGCCGAGTTCGGAATGGGGCAGGCGGACGAGATCTTGATAGCGCGGGAAAACGGAATTCCACTCGTGGCAATCGCGGCGACATTCCAAAAGAACCCGCAAGGCATTATGTTCCATAAAGGTAAATACAAGGACATCTCTGAGTTGAACGGTCATAAGGTGTACGTAGGCAGCGGCGTAGCATTTTGGGAATATCTCAAGAAGGCTTACAAGCTGGACAAGGTGGAGGAGATGAAGTATACCGGTTCGCTCGCCAATTTCGTTTCTGAACCAGACTCCGCCACGCAAATATATGTAACTTCCGAGCCGTTCTCGATGCAGGTGGAGGGCGTGGACGTCGAGTACTTCCTCAATTATGATCTTGGCTACAAGCAGTACGGCAACATTCTTTTCACCACGGAAGACTACATGAAGAAGCATCCGGATATCGTCAAAGCTTATGTCGAAGCATCCATTAAGGGCTGGGATTACTACAAGGACAATTCCGAGGAAATCAATAAGTCAATGCAGGAAAAAAACCCGGACCTGAAGCTGGAAGCGATGGCGTATGGTGCGAAAGCCCAGGAGCCGCTTGTCTACGGCGGGGACGCGGAGACAAACGGAGTCGGTTACATGAGCAAGGATATCTGGGAAGAGTTACAGAAGCAGTTGGTCGACATTGGCATTCTGAAGGAAGCTGAGCCGATTGATGATGTGTTCACGAACGAGTTTCTTCCCGGAAAATAACGAGCTGTAAGCGGTAGGACTGAGGGGGCTGGGCCGTAGGCACGGAAATCGTACGGGACAATCGCGGCCGCGTTTGTGGGTCTTCACCGAGGGAGCGCGGCAAGACAATAGGAATTGGACAGGGGCCGTACGCGTTCACACCGCGGCTCCTGTCGTCTTTTAAAGAAGGGAGGGGCGGGAATGGCGAAGGTCTTGATTGTCTATTTCAGCGCATACGGACATATTCATCGGATGACTGAAGCGGCTGCAAAGGGAGCCCGAGACGAAGGGCACGAGGTGAGGCTGGTGCGCATACCAGAGTTTCGTTCCCCCGACAACGTAACGGCACTGCTCGACCATCCGAGCCGCAGGCAAGACCGCGGGGAAGACTCGCTGTTCGGCAAGTTCCGAGTCGGTGCAAGATGGGATAAGTATGAGACGTCCCAAAAGGAGCAAAAGGAGGTGCCGGAAGCGTCTCATGACGATCTGCGCTGGGCGGACGGCATTGTTTGGGGCTTCCCGACCTATTACGGCTCGATGCCGGCGCAGGTTAAGTCGTTCCTCGATATGTCAGGCAGTCTGTGCGCAAGCGGAGAATTGGAGGGCAAGCCGACTGGAGTCATGACGAGCGCTGGTTCGATCCATACCGGCCACGAGGCGACGATTCTGACTTCGATCGTACCGCTGCTTCATTTCGGTCTAATTTACGTCGGTCTCCCTTACTCGCAGAATCCCGAATATTTGACGGCGGACGCTATCGGTGGTTCTCCCTACGGGCCCTCTACGTTGGCGGGACCGGACAGTTCGAGAACTCCCGACGAGCGTGAGCTAATTATGGCCGGCAGGCTGGGCGCCCGCGTGGCGCGATTTGCCGAAGCGACTAAAGGCATCAAATGAATGGCGGGGATGAGATGATGAACTCTTATGATTTGATTGTGAGAAATGTCCTTCTAACTGGAGACGGTGCAAGCGTCGATATTGGGATACGGGATGGGCTTATTGCGGGAATAGGCCAGTTAACAGAAGCGGCTGCCGCGGAGACGCTCGACGCGGACGGCAGGCTGTTGGTGCCGCCGTTCGTTGAGCCGCACGTCCATCTAGATACGGCGCTGACCGCGGGGAATCCCGTCTGGAACGAGAGTGGTACGCTGGCGGAAGGCATCGAAATCTGGTCTTCACGCAAGGTGACGCTCACGAAGGAGGATGTCACCGCAAGAGCGGACCGTACGATTCGCCTTTATCTCGGCTACGGTGTCCTTCATCTGCGTTCGATGGTCGACATTGGGGATCCAAAGCTGACGGCACTGGAAGCCATAATCGAGCTCAAAGAGCGCTATCGTGGGCAGATAGAAATCCAGGTTACGGCATTTCCCCAGGACGGAATCATGTGTTGCCCGGCCAATGAGGAGCGGATGAAGGAGGCGCTGCGAATGGGAGCGGACGGAGTGTCCGCCGTACCGCACCTGGAGCACACCCGCGAGGAAGGGGTGCTGTCCTTGCGCAAGGCGTTCGACCTTGCGGATCGCAGAGGTGCGTACGTTCATGTTTTCTGTGATGAGACGGATGATGAGAATTCCAAGTATCTGGAGGTCTGCGCCTCCTTGGCGCTATCTACAGGGATTGGCTCTCGGGTGACGGCGGCGCATGCAAACGCCGCGGCTTATTATAATGAATCCTATTTCCAAAAAACCCTCGGGCTGGTCAAACGGTCCGGTCTCTCGATCGTCGCTTGTCCGCTAATTAACAGTGTTATGCAAGGGCGCTATGACGGGTACCCCAAGGGAAGAGGAATTACGCGCATCAAGGAATTTCAACGCGCTGGTGTCAACGTTGCGCTATCCCACGACGATATTCGTTCACCGTTCTATCCCCTCGGTACGGGCAATCCACTAGACGCCGCCCACATGGCTGCCCATCTGGCCCACATGAGTGGACGTGCCGAAATGCGAAGCCTCCTCGGGATGATCACGGAGGGCGGGGCTGCGGCAATGAATCTGGAGGCTTACAGTTTCCAAGGCGGCGTCTTCCAGAATGGAGCCCCCGCCTCGTTCCTATTGTTCGACGTGAAGGACTCCGGCGATCTGATCCGCCAGCGGCTATCGCCGCGGTACGTGTTCCGAAGCGGACACGTCATCGCAGAAACGTTGCCCGCGGTCACAAGCCTGCAGGTCGCGAAAGGAGAGTCTGATCGAATAATTCCGATGCAAATGGGCGTCTTCCCTATTCAGTCGTGAAAAAAGGGTTGAGCAGGGATCTGCTCAACCCTTTTTTTAAAAAATATAAGAATCTCAACTTTGTTGCAGAGCCCCGAGCAAACCGTTCCTTCCGGTAGAGAAGGCTAAGTTATGTTGGATATACATAGTTGGGCTGACAAATTTCTTTATGCAGTAGGATCCCCGCTTAGCCCTCTATATAGACTTTTTATACGATCACATCTTCAACCCAATAATCATAGATTACATATCACATCATACTGAGGGCGGGATTCTTGGGAGCAAAAATCCGCCATTTGTTAACGTCGACCTCCAGGGACAGTTTGGACATTTGCAAGCGCAAAGGTGGAATTATGCTTTTCAGAACCCACTCTCTGCTAAATAAAGCTTGGACAAAAAGAGATTGTTTCGTCTTGATGAAATGTGATTCCCCGAAGTACTGGAATGAGGAACAATTGATGGGTTCGTTCTCCGTTTTCGTTAATAATGTGAAAAACAGAAAATTTGTTAAGGAATGGCTTGCCTATTGCTGCAATAAAAACATTATAAGCGATGCTCCAAACCGATCCGGTTTAAAAAATTTCCGGGAATTTAAAGATCATCGTCACGATCAGTCCGTACTGTCGTTATTAGCTGTAAAGCATAATATCGAAGTATACAGAGCGCCCTGTCAGCATGGGGATAGGTATAAAATGAAAAAATTCCGCCATTCCGGAGAAACGAAATATTCCTCTAAGCCTTATAACAACTCCCCATAATGACACGTTATTAAATCATCACCGAAAAAAGGGTTCCCGCTAGGAGATTTTCTGTCTTATGTAGAATTAATGGTTAGAAAGCATAGAGGTGCTGCTCTTTCGCGGGCGCTATTCAATAAAGGGGATGCAATTTAAATGGACAATCAAGTAGACATGGAACCGTTTATTTTTTGGGGAAAATTCGTTGAAGTTGCTTATGAAATGTATGCGCAAAATCCGGTCTCACCTGCGACCCCTCCTAATTTTTCATCTGGTTGGGAGCGGGTGGCCAATTTATCGATGACGCCCCGCTTAGTGTCACTCAAGAAAAAAGAGTTTGCGGGTTACATTGCCAGGTCCTTGGATAACCCTTTGCGGCAAGTGGTCGTTATTCGGGGTACCGAAAGCGGACTAGACTGGTTGTCTGACTTCGAGTTTTTATTGGAATCGTTCCATGAAGTTCCTCATGGCGGTAAAACCGAAAGAGGGTTCACCAATCTTTACAGAAGCATGGAGATTGAATATGAAGATTCGAGCATACCTTCCGAGTCGCTAATCTCGGCGCTCGATCGACTGCCCACTGGAACTAAGCTCGTCGTTACGGGTCATAGTTTAGGAAGCTCGCTCGCTACCTTGCACGCGTTTGTAGCCGGCAGTAAACAGATCGATGTCGAGTTGGTGACATTTGCGTCGCCACGGGTAGGGGATCGTAAATTTGTTGAAGCTTTCCAGCAGATGAATATTAAGAATACACGTATTTTCAACCACCCGGATATCGTTCCTGATGTGCCTGTGGAAATAGCCGGTTACCGGCATATTGAGCCAGGAATAGAAATTAACTCCGCCCTATTTCCGATCAAGCACTCCATTGCTTGCTATCATGCATTAAGTACTTATTTGTATGTTATGGGATACGACAAGGCAGATATATGCAAATGTAAATCGAGTTTGAGCCAGGGATAAGCGTTTAAGCGATATTCAAAAAAGGGAAGAGGATCCTATGAGTCGGTTAAAAGGAAAAATAGCTATTGTTACTGGAGCAAGCCGTCGAAAAGGTATTGGTACCGCCATTTGTAAAGCTTTGGCTAGTGAAGGTGCAGACATATTTTTTACCCACTTTTCGAGTTATGATAAGAATGTAATTCAATACGATGATGTTGAAGATGATTGGTCTGTACAATTCTCTGAAGAATTACGCAATTTTGATATACGGGTAGAAAATATGGAGTTGGATTTATCTAGTCTAGATTCCTCTTCGAGACTCTTGGATGAAGTAGAAGCAAGAATTGGTACCCCGTCGATTCTGGTAAACAATGCTACATATAGCGTGGATGTAGGGTTTCGACAATTAAACAATGATATTTTAGATGCCCATTATGCAGTAAATGTTAGAGGAACGTGTATGTTATCCGTAGAGTTCGCCCGACGATTAGAAGGAAAACACGGAGGACGCATTATCAATCTGGTATCTGGTCAAGATAAAGCACCCATGCCGGGGAATATTGCTTATGTTACGACAAAAGGAGCGATATCAGCATTTTCAAAATCATTGTCTGCTGAACTGGCACCGCTCAAAATTACAGTGAACGCTGTTGACCCTGGTCCTACTGATTCTGGTTGGATGACGGATGAAATAAAAAATATATTATTACCGAGATTCCCAATGGGACGTATTGGCCTTCCAGAAGATGTCGCGCGCTTAATTACTTTTCTGGCAAGTGACGACGCTGAATGGATTACGGGTCAGATTATACATTCTGACGGATGTTTTTGGTAAAAAACCATGACGAGGCTTGAATCTCTGGCAGATGGTTCGTGAATGTGGATATAGGATGCGCTATTTTAGGGAAATTGAGGGGTTTGGAGATTTATACGGACACAGGAGACGCTATTCGAAGTAAATCCACCATTTTCCCACCAAAATGGTATCAATAAAGGAACCAGTGTCCGCAAGACCACAAAAATGAGGTTAATAGGATTAAATAGCGGATTCTCTGTCCACTAAAAGATAAATCACTTGTGAAGAAGAGTCCGCCCATATCTTGAAAGGGTGATTAAGGTGATTATAAAAGAATGCCTTTTCAATGAAATACAACATCTCGTTCAAGAATATATCCATACGCTATCCTCGCCTTTTGATTCATTCTTGGAAGAGCAAATTCTCAAATCAACTTTTTACATTATCCTTGATAATTCAGGGGAAGCCGGTTATTACGCGGTTAACAATAATGATCAACTTACCCAATTTTTCATCCGTCCATTCTATCAGAAGCACGCTCAAGAGCTCTTCAGCCAAGTCATTGAAAATCATTCCGTGCAGTCTCTATTCGTTCCAACCTGTGATGAACTATTTATAAGTTTAGCTTTAGACAAAGAATTTACTGTCACAAAGCAAGCCTATTTCTTTAAAGATAGTCAAGTGAATGTACCAGAGAATGATGCATTGAAAAGCGACATTTTTGGTCGCGCGGCGTTGGATGATCTGCTGCGGATCCAGCAGCTATGTGGAGATTTTATCGATCGCTATGAAGCAAGGATTGAGAAAGGAGAACTCTTCACGTACGATAGAGGTTCTATGCTGCTTGGAATTGGAGTACTTGAAAAAAGCAGAATGCTTAATGGAATCGCAAGTATAGGCATGTTTACGAATGAGGGATATAGAAAGCAAGGAATTGGGCGAAATATCATTCTCAAATTGAAAACATGGTGTTATAACAACGATTTAACTCCGATTAGCGGATGTTGGTATTATAATGAGTCTTCGAAGAGAACTTTAGAGAGTGCGGGTATGGTAACAAGAACCAGACTTTTAAGCATAAAAGTAAATCAACAGGTTCAATAACTCGCCGTTACATTCGCATCCAAAAAGATGCATATCGAGAGTTGATTGAAACGATTTAAGCACACACAAACAGGCTGCCGGAGAGAATCCGGCAGCCTGTACTATTCTAAGCTCTTTGTTCATGTCTGATTAATAAATTTATTAATCACTTTAACTATTACAATTATAACAATGTCTTTATTGAAGATTTATATAGATTATAGTATTATTAATATGTTGATAAATACATTAACAATATTGTAATTTGTAAGCGCTTAATAAGTAGTAGTAAATCCTTAAATAGAGGAGGCGATGATCAGACCTACATGCTTTGGAAAAGAGCAGGACAATCTTTGATTAAATGGATGCGCTTTCATTAAAGCTAGAATTGAGAGGAGAACACTGGAATGAATAAAAGTTTGGTACGAAGATTTACACTTCTTTTCTTAATGCTTGTATTGCTAATACCCAATCTTGTTTTTGGTGAGGGTGCGGACGAACCAGCTAGTCAGCCTAGCGAAGATAGTAACCAGCCTTACCTTGATTACCAAGGTGCAGCTCCCGAATTTCAAAATGTGTCTGTTCACGACCCTTCGATCATAAAAGACGGTGACACGTATTACGTGTTCGGTTCTCATATTGATGCTGCCAAGTCAACGGATTTGATCAATTGGACTAGATTTACAAATGGATATACTACGCCCGGCAATACATTATTTGGAGATTTATCAGAGAATCTGGCAGGCTCTTTTGCTTGGGCAGGAGAGAACGATTCTGATAGTAAGGGCGGGTATTCCGTATGGGCTCCTGATGTTTTCTGGAATAAAGACTATAGGAATGAGGATGGAACAACCGGTGCTTATATGATGTATTATAGCGCTTCCTCTACTTATATACGTTCCGCGATCGGTTTTGCGGTATCTCAAAATATAGAAGGACCGTATAAGTATGGGGATACCGTTGTATATTCTGGTTTTACCAGAGATGACGCCTATGATAACAATAGTGTGATCAATAAGAAATGGACGAATACGAATATTAAAAAGCTTATAGATAACGGTACGTTAACAGGAGCAAGATCTGAATGGTTTAATGCAAATGGATCTTATGCGAATCATATTTATCCAAATGCGATAGATTCTACTTTATTTTATGATGAGAATGGGAAACTATGGATGACGTACGGGTCTTGGTCCGGCGGAATTTTCTTGCTTGAAATCGATAAAACCACAGGTAAAGCTATCTATCCAGGCCAAGACGGAACGACAGCTGACGGTAGGCTTATCGATCGCTATTTCGGAACAAAGATTGCAGGCGGATATTTCAAATCAGGCGAAGGTCCTTATATTGTGTATGATAAGAATACTGAATACTACTACTTATATGTAACCTATGGGTGGTTAGGCGCAGACGGCGGCTATAATATGAGACAGTTCAGGTCGAAGACGCCTGATGGTCCTTATGTAGATGCAAAAGGACAAAGTGCAGTTTTACCAGGCAATACAGATAATGCTCCCTATGGCAACAAACTTATGGGCAACTTCTTATTTGAGAGAAAAGTTGGAGACCCGGGAACAGGAATCGGCACCGGGTATGTTTCTCCAGGACATAATTCTGTTTATTATGATGCTGAAACAGGCCAGCAGTTCTTGATTTTCCATTCACGCTTCCCGCAAACAGGTGAGATGCACGAGGTTCGGGTTCACCAAATGTTTATGAATAAAGATGGCTGGCCAGTGGTTGCGCCATACCGCTATGCCGGTGAAACGCTTGACGAAGTGAACACAGAAGACTTGATTGGCGAATACAAATTCATTAACCATGGCAAAGACAATTCCGCAACGATCAGAAACTCTGTATTCATTCGTTTAAACAAGGACAATACCATTTCTGGTGATGTTAATGGCGAATGGAAAAAGACTAACGGTAACCAAGTGGAAATAACCGTGGATGGAGTCACCTATGACGGAGTATCCGTGCGTCTTTGGGATCCAGCTTCGGAACGTTATGTTATGACATTTACAGCGATGTCAAAAGAAGGAGTATCCGTCTGGGGAAGTAAAATGCCCGATAAAACAGATGCGGAAATTGTAGCCGATGTTTTGAATGATCTGAATCTTGGTGATACAACGAACGTCATTTCCAATTTGGCACTCCCCACAGAAGGTACAAGGCATGCCGGAATTACTTGGGAGACTTCAGATTCCGGCGTAGTCACGGAGACAGGAGTCATCAATCGGCCGGAGGCAGGCTCTGACTCTGTGACGGCTACACTTACTGCAACTATTTCAAAGGGTAACATAAATGCAACTAAAAGCTTTACAATTACTGTGCTGCCATACAAAGCTGCCGGTTTAGCGGCTCATTATGCATTTGAAGATAACCTGAGTGACACTACGGGTAAGTTTAGCACAGGAACTGTAACTGGTAATCGAATTGATAATACAGGCGGCACAATTTCTTATGTTGACGGTAAGAATGGTAAAGCTTCCGTGTTTAATGGAGCCTCCGGTGTACGTTTACCGAACGGGCTAATCTCAAGCAACACGTACTCTGTATCGTTGTGGTTAAAGCCTGAGGAATTAACGACTTTTACAACGACTTTCTTCGGTGCCAGAGACAGCAATAACTGGGTGAGCCTCGTTCCGAATGGACCGGTAGGCGGAAACACCATGGTCTGGTCCGGCAGTAATTGGTATGATGCTGTCACTGGTATGACAATCAATAAAGGGGAATGGTCGCATTTGGCATTCTCCGTTGATAACGGTAGTATTAATGTTTATGTTAACGGTGTAAAGAAGTTTACAGGAACGAACTTCCCTAATCTATTTACGACTACCGATTCCAGCTTCAGCTTAGGTGTTAATTGGTGGGATACTCCGTACAAGGGCTTGATAGATGAATTGCGTATCTATGAAGGAGCGCTATCACCAACAGAAATCGCAAACTTAGCACAGAACAGCTTATAAAAGCGGAAAATCGAAAAAATCGTACGGTTATCCGTACGATTTTTTTCTGTTGTATGCTTCTAAGCTCTTTGTTCATACAGCTTAACGATTTCAACGATGGTATTTACAGCCTGCACCATGTTGTCTGCCGAAACATATTCAAACCGGCCATGATAATTTTCCCCGCCTGTAAATATATTCGGTGTCGGCAATCCCATGTAGGATAACTGAGAGCCGTCCGTACCGCCCCGAATCGGTTGAATGATCGGACGGATGCCGAGATTCTCCATCGCTAGCTCGGCGATGTCCACGACTTCTTTCACGGGCTCGATTTTCTCCCCCATATTGAAGTATTGGTCTTTGATTTCGAGCTCAATACGCTCTTCTCCGTACTTCGCCCTCAGCTTTTCTACGATATCAGCCAGCAAGGATTTCCTATCGTTAAACCGGTTTCGGTCGTGATCGCGGATGAGATAACGAAGCTGCGTCTGCTCGACGTCGCCCTGAATGAAGGTCAGGTGATAGAAGCCTTCGTAGCCCTCGGTCCGCTCAGGCGTTTCATCCGCAGGCAGCATTCCGTGAAGCTCCATAGCGATTTTGGCGGCGTTGACCATTTTACCTTTGGCTGTTCCGGGGTGAACGTTTTTTCCCTTGCACGTTATATGAGCAGCAGCCGCGTTAAAGCTCTCGTACTGTAGCTCGCCGAGTGGACCGCCGTCCATCGTATAGGCATAGGCAGCATCAAAGGCGTCCACATCAAACTTATGCGGACCTCTGCCGATTTCTTCATCCGGGGTGAAGGCGACTCTTACTCTGCCGTGCTTCAGCTCCGGATGTTGGATCAGATAGGCCATGGCAATCATGATCTCGGCAATGCCGGCTTTATCGTCAGCGCCAAGCAGGGTGGTACCGTCTGTTGTAATCAACGTATGGCCTTTATAACCCGCAAGCTCCGGGAAATCGCGCGGTGACAGAACAATATGTTGTGCTTCGTTCAAGACGATGTCCTGCCCGTCATATTGTTCAATAATTTGGGGCTTCACGCCAGCGCCGGTAAAATCGGTGGCCGTATCCATATGGGCAAGGAAACCGATTGTGGGAATCTCTTTGTCCGTATTTGCCGGAAGAGTAGCCATGACATAGCCGTTCGAATCCATCGTAATCTCCTGCATGCCAATTACTTTCAATTCATCCACGAGCATACGGGCTAGCGTCAACTGACCTGGAGTGGAGGGGCAGGTGTCGCTGCTTTCATCGGACTGCGTTTCAACTTGTGCATAAGAGATGAATCTGGACATAATCTCAGTTTTCATTGTCATTCTCAACTCCAATACAATTTGTCATATAGCAAAGTATAATACAAAAGAGGCTTACCTAAAAACCGGCTTAGCTTGTTTACAAGTTAATCGGCTTTTTTGTGTTAACGAATATTTATTTCACTTTTCGCCGAAACTATCAAATAATACATATTTTAAAAAAAGGAGGTAGTCAATGAGACTCATCCTTATCTTGTTGGTTGCGACGATCTTCTCATCTCCCATAAATTCGTCAGCTGCGGCTGAGGATTTAACAGGCTCTGCAAAAAGGGTGCTGCAAAAGCTGGAGAGAGAAAGCAGGGATACATTCACAATTCATTGGAATCAAAATACGAACACCCCATCCTTAATTGAAGGTAATTTATCAAAACCGTCAAACCATTCACCCCAGTGGATTGCTTTTGAGTTCTTGGATAAAACAAAAGCGCTATACGGTTTAAAGAATCCAAGAACGGATATGCAAGTAACGGAGGTTAGTCGAAGCTCTGACAATTTGATACAAGTAAGACTTCAACGTTTTCTGTATAAAACGCCTGTTTGGAAAGATGAGCTGGTGATTCAAATCAATAAACAGGGAATCATCCAACGCATCATGGGTAGAATATACCCTCATTTAGAGGAAAAGATTTTTAACCGTCCAATGCATGCCGCCTACTCTAAAAAGAAAGCCATTACAATTGCCTTATCTTTCGCGAAAGTGGATAGAGCGAAACTTGAAGAGCCAGTCGCTGACATGTACTATCTCCCCTCGCGCGCAGGAACTCCTTTGATTTATGTGGTGAATTTGAAAAGCCGGGAATCCGATAATGAATATCAAAAAGTTTTCATCCACTCCCTAACGGGGCGGGTCATAGAACAACAATAGAAAAGAGGGAGAGCCGACGAAACCGGCTCTCCCTCTTTATATATCCATGCTGGTGAAGACATCTACTCTGTCCATTTCACGCTCTGCAATAGGCGCTGCTTCATTAGTTCGAGGACAAAATCATCGTAGTAATCCCTGCGGACAATAATCCGATATTCATGATTGGTGTAGATGTAAAACAAAACGTCCGTATACACGCTGTTTTCTTCAAATTCCTTCTGCACCTTTTTTATCCTGTCAAGGTAAGGCTCTTCCTGAAGAATATGAATACGAAATTCCACGTCATTTCCATTCTCAATCTCATTCACTTGAATTACATTGTGGTCATATTCGTATTTCAGCATTTTGCCGCCATCCTTTCTAAAGCTATATTAAGTAACGAAGGTATACGTAAATGCTTGATAAAACGATTGAGAGCAGCATCAAAGGAAAGCCGTATTTCAAAAATTGTACGAATTTTATCGGATAACCTTCTTTTCCGGACATGCCTGCTACAATGAGGTTGGCACTCGCGCCTATAAGCGTACCATTGCCCCCTAAGCACGCTCCAAGCGCGAGACTCCACCATAACGGCTCCAGATTGCTGACACCCATATTGCCCATTTCTTGAATCATTGGAATCATCGTCGCTACAAACGGAATATTGTCTAAAAAGGCGGAAGCGATGGCGCTTAACCACAGGATCAGCATGGAGGTCGCGACCGGCTCCCCTCCAGTCAGTTCGATAGCTTGCGCAGCTAACTCGGCGATCACACCTGTTTCAATGAGGCCGGACACCAACACAAACAAACCGACGAAGAAAAATATCGTTGTCCATTCAACCTTGGAGAAAGCCTCTTCCATCATATGTTCTCCGGTAAGCAGCAGCAGGAGGAAGGCGCCAGCCAAAGCGACTGTTGCCGAATCCAGATCCAGCAGCTGGTGTGTAAAGAAACCCAGTATCGTCAATCCCAAAACAATCAAGCATTTGCGCAAGAGCAAATGATCCGTAATAAGCTGGCTTTCATCCATATCCATAATTCCGCGTTTTAAATCATCCGTCGTCTGAATTTTTTTGCGGAACAGAATAATGAAAATGGGCACATAGATGGCCATCACCAATACCGCCAGCGGTGCTAGATTGATGATAAAATCCATAAAGGATAATTCATCAACCGCGCTCCCGATCATGATATTCGGCGGGTCGCCGATCAGTGTTGCTGTACCTCCTACGTTAGAAGCAATGATCTGCGTAATAAGAAAAGGCATAGGATTCACGCGAAGTTGCCGCGTAATACTGAAAGTCACAGGTACCATGAGAAGTACAGTGGTGACATTATCCAGAAAAGCTGAACCCACTGCTGTAATAAGTGCTAAGGAAATCAGAATCCGGACAGGCTCACCCTTAGCTCTCTTGGCTGCGACAACAGCAATGTATTTGAACAGCCCTGTTTCAGCCGTAACGCCTACTATAATCATCATGCCGATAAGTAGTCCAAGCGTATTAAAATCAATGTGATGCAGCGCAGTCTCTTGGTCTTCTACAATTCCCAATACAACCATTAATGTCCCGCCGATCATGGCTACGATCGTGCGGTGGATTTTCTCGGCAATAATAAATCCATAAATGACGAGAAAGATACCGATTGCTAAAATAGCCTGTTGTTCCATGAAGCCCTCCTGAAAGTAAGTATTGTTTTATTAATCCCCAAAACTCGGATTATGATGAAGTTATCCCTTTCGGAGGGCAAAAAAAGCAAAAAGAAGCCCACCGATGGCAGGCTCCTCCGATAATCCGTTTATGTCATTTGAGACCATTATACTCACGTCTCCAGCATATGTAAAGATTCGCACAAAATTTTAGGGAGAAGGCGTTAGAGTGTGTTAGAATGGAGACAAAATACTTTATGGGGTGATCCACTCTTGATAGGTCGAAGCGGCAATCCAACATTGAAAGACAATACGTTCAAACAATCGGGATATTATTCCGGACAAGACGCAATGACAATCGACGGAACTGTGAATAAAGCCTTCATTATGCTTGCATTGCTTCTGGGAGGCGCATTTGCCACCTGGTCGATGTACTTCAAGGGACAGAACGTGCTTCCTTATGCCATAGGCGGCGCGATCGCTGGTTTTATTCTTGCTTTAATCATCAGCTTCAAACCAAAAACCGCTCCTTATCTGGTGCCTATATATGCGATTCTGGAAGGAACTTTCCTTGGCGCGCTCTCTGCGAATTATGAATCTCTTTATAATGGAATCACCTTGCAGGCTGCGCTGCTGACGATGGGCGTATTCGTCGCTTTGCTTCTAGCTTACAAAACAAGAATCATAAAGGCGACCAAAAACTTCAAGCTCGGCGTATTTGCTGCTACAGTAGGCGTAGCGCTTGTCTACCTGCTAAGCTTTATTCTGGGATTATTCGGCGTTACTGTTCCTTACCTGCATGATAATAGCTTGATCGGGATCGGTATTTCGGTCCTCATCGTCATCGTAGCAGCACTGAATCTCGTGCTTGATTTTGATTTCATTGAAACCGGCTCGCAGCAAGGCGCTCCAAAATACATGGAATGGTATGGGGCATTCGGTTTGATGGTCACACTGGTATGGCTGTATATTGAGATGCTCCGTCTGCTCTCCAAGCTGCGGAGTCGAGACTAGTCAAGATAATATAAAAGGCATGAGACATCCTGGAGAAGGAGTCTCATGCCTTTTTTGTTAGTTAGAACGTGTTTGACACAGTTACCTGATCCAAGGCGAGTCTTGAGGACGGTCTGGCAGGTGTGGCTGCTAAGCCTACGCTGATCAGCATAACAGGCACGTAACGCTCAGGTACATTGAATTCTTTAGCAAAACGAGCGGCGTCGTATCCGCCCATCGGGCATGTATCGTAACCAAGAGCCTTCGCGGCGATCATGAGCTGCATAGCAGCTAAAGAAGCGTTGCGGATCGCTTCATCGCGTGGAACCTGCGGATGCTGGTACGCGCCTTCGATTTGGCCGGCAAGAGTATCTTTAAGCTCTTTAGGCATATGGCCTGCAGCAACAAGAGGACCAAACACGGGCTCCACATTTTTGTTGGCTTCCAGATCGCCTAGAACAGCGATAACGACGGAACTATCAACGATTTGTTTTTGACCGTATGCGATCGGATGCAGCTTTTCTTTGTAAGCCTGATCCTCGATAACGATGAATTTCCAATGCTGCAAGTTCCAAGAGGATGGCGCTTGCGTAGCAGAAAGGAGCAATTGTTCCAGATGCTCCTTAGGCATTTTATGCCCGGCTTGATATTCTTTGACCGAGTGACGTTCTGCAAGAACTTTCAAAACTTCTGAGTTTACAGCTTGTTGACTCATAATGATTCCCTCCAAATTGTTTTTGTTTAGTATGATTCTTAAGCGATAAAGCAATTCAGCCTGATATGAAGCAGTCAAGTGATCTATGATGTATGTAGCTAACTGTAAATGAAAATATCACAGTTCATGTAGATAATAAATGCTGCAGATCCGGATGTCAAGTGTTTAACTGGTAGGTATGTGAAACTGCTCTGAAAGTAATTATAGGAAATCGAAATAATTTACAATCGAACAAATGATCTCGTTTATGTAAAATATAGTAGAATAAATTCTCGATTTAAGTTTTTTGGAATAATGCTACAAACAAACAAACATACATTGGGGGATGAAATTGAATCTTTTAGCTGCTTATATCAAATTAAATATGAAAATCATGTTTCAATACCGGAAATCCTTTCTTCTGTCGGCGCTTATTCATCCGATGGAATTAGTCGTAGGGGCCGTCATCTTTACAAGTGTATACGCATTCGGCAATTTAGAGGCGATTCACGGGTACAGCCTTGCACAGATCGTATGGTATATCGGCGGCATGCAAATTGTGGGCACCATTATATGGAATAATTCAGCGGGAAGACTTTCAAACCAAATTCTTGATGGTTCGTTATCCATTCATCTGCTGAAGCCTACCTCTGTTTTTCTGTTCGAGCTGGCGAACGCCGTAGCCCTGAGAATAGTCGGCATCCTGTTTGAGTTTTTCCCGATACTGATTATTCAAATCATATTGTTTTTCCCGAGCTTCATCACTATTGGATCGACTTTGAAGTTTATTCTTTGCGTATTCCTTTCCTTCTTTCTTTTTTTTCTGCTGAATTTTGCCGTCGGCATGACGGCGTTCTATATGAAAAATAACAGCTCCATGATTGCTTTAAAAATAATTTTGACCGCATTTGCAGGAGGAACCATTATTCCAATTGAGTTTCTTCCGGACTGGCTGCAGCGGTTGTCGGAGATTCTTCCGTTTCGATACTTATACTATGAGCCGCTGCAATTTTTCTTGAACCGGGAGGCCGCCGGCGGGTGGGGATATTTCGTCCATGTATTAGGGATGCAGCTGCTTTGGATCGGTGTGTTTTTCCTTGGTATCAAACTAGTCTGGCCGAAAGTCATTAAGCACTTTTGTGCTGTAGGGGGGTGAAAACGATTGATTCGGACGCTTTCAGGACTTCTCCATCTATTTTATTGCAATTGCAAGCTTAGCCTTGATCGGGATATGGCGTACCGTGCCGATTTTTTTCTAAATCTGCTTATATCGCTCGTGTTTACCAGTATGGGCCCGATTGTACAGTACTTGATTTTTACGCAAACGAACGGATATCCCGGCTGGAATACGGATCAAATTCTTCTCTTTCAAGGGATTCTTCTATTGTCGATGGGCTTTAATAATACCGTCCTGAGCGAAGTCAGGGGAAAAGCGGTAGATATTATGCGTAACGGCGACTTTGACCGCTATCTGATCAAGCCGTATCCTGCAATCGGATTGCTGCTTGTCGGCGGTTTTTCATTAAAGCACGTTGGATCTTTGATTGCCGGAACGGTCATAACATCCTATATGCTCGTCAAAATGCATTTGACGCCGAGTTTTACGGATATTGTTCTATTTTTATGGTTCATCGCAGCCGCAGTATTTGTCTACATGGGATTGACGATCATCTTTTGCGGAGTAGTTATCGTGTTGATTCAGATGGGCCGGCTTGGAGATTTTTTCAACAATGTATTGCGGTTTGCCGGATATCCAATTGAAATTTATAACGGGTTGTTCCGAACAGCCTTCGTGACGCTGCTGCCGCTGGCCGTACTGGCTTATCTGCCCACGCAAGCATTGCTTCACCGGCTCGATTGGAGCATGATTTGGGGCAGCTTCGGAGCGTTGTTGATTTTCGTTCTGAGCCTGAAGTTTTGGAATAGCTGTATTCGTAAGTATACAAGTGCAGGGGGGTAATAAGGTGAGTGACGGTATCATCGAAGTATCGGGGCTTAGCAAGATGTTCAAGGTCCCGCAAAAGGACGAAGAAGGGCTGTTATCTTCCGTCAAATCGTTGTTTCATCGGAAGTATAAGCATGTACAAGCGGTCAATGGGATCGATCTTCACGTCAATAAAGGGGAAATCCGCGGTTTAATCGGGCCAAATGGGGCTGGGAAATCAACAACTATTAAGGTGTTGACCGGCATTCTGCATCCCACCGGGGGCAGCGTTAACGTGATGGGGCATGTTCCATGGCTTGAAAGAGAGATTTATGTCAAGAAGATTGGCGCGTTATTTGGCCAAAAGACACAGTTATGGTGGGACGTTCCGGCATTCGATACATTTGCGCTGCACAAAGTGATGTATAAAATCGACGACATCACCTATCGCAAAACGATCGACGAATTCAAAGATATCCTCGGTTTGGACGACATCATCAACCGGCCGGTTCGGCAGTTATCACTGGGAGAAAGAATGAAATGCGAGCTGGTCTGCGCGATGCTGCACGAGCCGGAACTGATATTCCTCGACGAACCGACGATTGGTCTTGATATTTTGGCCAAAGAGGCGATTCGGACTTTCATTAAACAGATCAATAAAGAAAGAGGAACAACCTTTATTGTAACCACTCATGATATGAGCGACATTGAAGATCTTTGTCATCGGGTCACGGTCATCAATCATGGAACCGTCGTATTTGACGATGCCATCGAACAGATGAAAATGTTTTTCTCCGAAAGGAAAATCATCGACATCCGGTTATCCAGGCCGATTGAAGAGCGGGCACTGACACAGTACCAAGTTAATTCCTTTAACGGCATTACCGCCAGTTTGGAGCTTGATCTGACGAAAAGTGATCTGCAGTCGGAAATCGCCAATATATTCCGTCTCTTCCCGGTACATGACATCAATGTCAACAACATTCCGATCGAGCAAGTGATAAAGGAGATCTATGGCAGAACAGCCGTGTGAAGCAGCTGCAGCAAATAAAAGCTGCCCGCTCAGCAGATTTCAACTGCTTGCGGACAGCCTTTATTTATTTCTGAAACTAAATCCGTTAAGCAGGGACCGTATCTGACGAAAACGGTCTATGTATGATGGGCTTTTTTAGAAAAAATAAATGATAAGTAAAATTATCCATTTAGTAATTTACTCCTAATTTCACAGTGGAAAAGAGGTCCAATAGACTATACAAAATTATAAATTTTAATACCGATATTAATATAGTGAAAAATAAATAGATATATTTGGAGGAAAGTTAATGAGAGTTGGAAAGTGGTATAAAATTGCGAGTATAGTTCTAAGTCTCGCCCTTGTTCTGCCGCTGGTTTTTGTTAGTCCAGCAAGTGCAGTTACCTTTCTGCAAGACGGTTTCGATGATGGAAGGGCCGACAATTGGTCGCCAACCACCGGAAGCTGGTCAGTATTGAATGAGAATGGTAATTATGTTTACTATCAATCCAGCAGTAGTGAAGGGCGCAATTCAGCTGGCAGCCAGTCTTGGACGGATTATTCGGTGACAGCCGATATGAAAATCGTGAACTTCAATGGATCTACAAGGACCTATGTTACGGGAAGATACAAAGACGGCAACAATTACTATGCGGCATCCTTGTATAATAGCAATGGCGGCACGCTGGAAATTAGAAAAAAGGTTAGCGGATCCTCTACAACCTTGGCAAGCAAGTCCAATTACGGTCTTACCACCAGCAACTGGTATAACGTGAAACTCGAAATGAGCGGAACGTCCATCAATATGTATGTAAACGGCAAGCTAGAGCTCTCCGCTGTTGATTCCAGCTTAACTGCCGGTGCTGCAGGGTTGGTCACTTTTAAATCAATTGCGAAGTTTGATAATGTGATCGTTTCGGATGCCTCCTCAGAGCCATCACCAACAGAAACGCCAACACCAACAGTAACGGATCAGGTGTACGGTAACAATTACAATCTCACCGGATTTGCCGATGGCAATACGGGAGGAGGGGCCATTTCAGAAACGGATTCCCGTTATATGAAAGTATATGATGCAGCGGACCTTGCTGTTGCACTAAGGATAGGATCAGGATATAAAGTTATTGAAATCATGAATGACCTCGACCTGGGGTGGAACGAACTTCCCGTCTCAGCGAAAGTGTCTCCTTTCAGCGCTCATAACAGCGCTTTAACCCACCCGGTGTTAATCGAGACGGGGATCAGCAAAGTTACCATTGACAGCTTTAATGGTTTAACGATTTTTTCGGCCAATGGCGCTAAAATTAAACATGCGGCATTTACATTTAAAAGAAGCTCAAATGTCATTCTACGCAATCTTGAATTCGATGAACTGTGGGAATGGGATGAAGCGACAAAAGGCAATTACGATAAAAATGATTGGGACTATATAACTGTAGAAACCAGCAGCAAAATTTGGATTGATCATTGCACTTTCAATAAAGCCTATGACGGACTTGTTGATGTGAAAAAAGGCAGCAATAGCGTCACCATCTCATGGTCGAGATTTGTAGGGGATGACAGAAGCGCTAACAGCTGGGTAACGCAGCAGATAGATGCAATGGAATCCAATTTATCTGCGTATCCAATGTATGCTTTTTTAAGAAGCGGTGCAGTAGGTTTAAGCAAGAACGATATCATCGCGATCGCGTCAAGCCAAAAGAAGGGGCATCTGATCGGGGCGACCGAATTCGCAATGGATAATGCCGATCTTGAAGTGACTCTGCATCACAACTATTATCAAGATGTGCAGGATCGTATGCCCCGCCTTCGCGCAGGAAATGTCCACGCCTATAATATCGTAATGGATAACGCAGGCGCGCGAGAAGCGAAGAGACGGATAACCTCCGCTATGGAAAAGGCAATTAGTTCCAAATGGTACCATTTTGGGATAACGAGTAACGGAGCAATTTCTACAGAAAATGGGGCCGTTTTGCTTGAGAAATCCGTCATTATAGATGTCGTTTATCCGCTGCGTAATAATCAGGCTGATGTGGACAATGCTGCCTATACAGGTAAAATTTTGGCGCTAGATACGATTTATTCGTTGGATGGAACAACGTATCGAGGGAACAGTGATTCTCCCGATAGCCCGCTCTCACCTGTGCCGGCCGACATCAAGACTTTTGCTTGGAACGGATTTACATCGTTGCCATACAATTACATGGCAGACGATCCGTCTAGTTTGAAAGACAGACTGACTGCTACTGACGGTGCAGGGGCAGGTAAACTTGCGTGGTCAAAAGAAAAATGGCTGGACACGATCTACACGTCTTAAGCCTTCCCGCTCATAGAGCAAGCCAGACCTTTACAGAGCCGCCTGACCGGATTGATCCGGTCAAGCGGCTCTTTTTTAAATCACATAAGCACCAAACTTTCAGTCAACCTTCAGGTTCATCGAAACGAATAGTGCTATAATCATGTGAAATTATGTTATTAAAATGAACATTAAGGAAGGAATGTTACTTATGAAAAAACAAAAAGCAATTATTATTGCAATACTAACAGGGATGCTAATTATTGGAGGCTGTTCGACAAGCAATTCCCCCGAGCCGTCAAATAGCGCTAATACGCCATCCACTAATGACACGTCTGCCGACAATGCTCCAACAGAAGCCCCCGACGATTCTGCTGAACCGTCAAATAGCAGCAACACACCATCTACTGACGATACATCTACAGGCTCCGACACAACAGAGGCCACCGATGATAGCGGACTGACCCAGCAGGTCACTCAAGGTCCCTATTATGTTACTGGCACTAACGAGTTGACTGACGGCAATCTGAATTATGACAACCTGACAGGCGAAACAATCAAGGTGAAAGGTTATGTCTATGCGGGTGAAACGGGCACAACACCGGTCGCGGGCGCCAAGGTTGAGATATGGCATGCAGACGATAGCGGTAATTACCACCCCAATTCCAATGGTGCGGCCAGCGGCTATAGTGAAAGTGAGATATCGCTTCGCGGCTATGTACTGACCGACGAGAACGGTTACTACGAATACACGACCATTTATCCAGGCGAATACAGAGGCCGTACGCGCCATATTCATACCAACACAACGGCAGATGGTTACAAAGGCGTGATTACTCAGCTGATCATTCCAAGTCTGGAAGGCGACGATATGACCGCTGATGAGGATAATATTGCCCAAAGCTTGCCGGCATACAACCAAGTCACCTTCATGACTGTTGACGGCGTGCCTACTACTACCTTTAATTACCGAATCGCCGCTAACTAGTATATGAGAAGACAGATTACCCCGTATACGGTTATCTTTGCGGTTGCAGCTTTCGCCGTGGTTGCTGGCGTCGTTTATAGCTTGTTTCCAAAAAGCGTTGCCAGTGAGACAGTCATTTCGGGTAACGGTAAGAATGCCCACGGGCAGCTCGCCAATTACTCAACTAGCGGCACGAGCAGCAGGATTGATATTCCCGAAAAGGTCTTACAGGTGGTAGCCGGCTTTGACCATTCGCTTGCGCTGACTGAGAATGGTACGGTTTATGCCTGGGGCGATAATACTTACGGACAAGTCGGTATTAACAGCGCCAAGGGTATTGTGAGCGGTCCGCAAAAGATTGCGGGACTTCCCCAAATTACTGCAATTAGCGCAGGCTTTCGACATAGTTTGGCGCTCGATAGTGACGGCAATGTTTGGGTCTGGGGCAATAATATCGCGGGGCAGCTTGGTACGGGTGACCGCGCTGATCTGCGCAAACCAACCCAAATTAGTTTGCCGGGTAAAGTCACTAGCATAACCGCCGGTCACCGTTTCTCGCTGGTGACGCTTGCTGATGAAAAAGTTTACGGCTGGGGCGCCAAGTGTGAAAACGACACCAAACGGACGTTTGCCGAACTCATGCAGCTGATCGGCCAGTCGGCTACGGGTATTAGTTACTATGTCGATGCCAATGCTGACCCAAGCAGCAGTGATACGCAGGAGCTCTGTGAGTTTCAGGGATTTGTGGCCGTAAGCAGCCTGACGCCAATTGAAATTCCTGAACTGGCAGGCAGTACCCAAATTGTGGCGGGCTTTGGCCATGTGCTGGCGCTGCAAGCAGACGGCTCAGTCAAGTCAAAGGGCTGTAATGCATATGGACAGCTGGGTTATCCGACGGCTGATATTGTACCGGCCGAGACCATTCCGGAGCTGTCAGGTATTGTTGAACTCGCAACCAGCACACGCCACTCTATGGCGCTGGATAGTGACGGGAAGGTGTGGGCGTGGGGTGCCGACAACTCCGGGCAGCTGGGAAAAGACCTTGGCAATCTTGAAGGGGTGTTTGAACCTGAAGTGGTTGCGGGCCTGCCGACGATTACTAGTATTGCCGCCGGCCATGATTTCTCCCTGGCACTCGACGAAGAGGGGCGTGTATGGGCGTGGGGGGTTAATAAAAACAGTCAAACGCCGGGAATCGAAACAACCGACTATAACTCTACTCCGAAACTCACTAGTATTTCTGATGAAAACCATATTGTAGCAGGGGGAGCCTTTGTACTGGCCTACTAAACGATGAATACAAACACGAAACGAAAAACCGTCTCCTTTTTATCCCGCAATGTCATTGTTTTGTCGATCGTCAGCTTTTTTACGGATATCGCAACCGAGATGCTCTATCCAATTATGCCGCTCTATCTCAGCGATATCGGTTACGGCATTATTCTGATTGGTTTGATTGAAGGTATTACGCAGCTTGTTGCCGGTGTGATTAAGCTGGCAAGCGGCGTCTATTCGGATCATCTGCAGCAGCGTAAAGGGCTTGTGAATATCGGCTATAGCATTTCCGCGCTCGCAAAACCGATGATGGGGCTGTTCCCAACCTATTGGGCGATTTTTGGCTTCCGTCTGCTGGACCGTTTTGGTAAGGGTATACGTAATGCACCGCGTGACGCCTTGCTCGCCGATGTCTCTACACCAGTTAATCGCGGCCGGGTATTTGGGTTTCATCGCGCTGCCGATACGCTTGGCGCGACGCTCGGTCCATTGATTACATTGGCGATTATGTATTTTTACAGTGAAAACATTCCGCTGATTATTGGTCTTACGGTCATTCCAGGTATCGGTGCAGTCGTTGCCGGCTGGTTTATTAAGGAGTCAAAGAAAAAGACGGATCTGCCTACAGCTGAAAAGGGCGGTATTAAGGGCTTATACCGTCGCCTAACGACTCATTACAGGGCAGCCTCACCCGCTTATAAACGCGTCCTGTATCTCATTTCGGTCATTACACTGATAAAAAGCACCGACATTTACCTGCTACTCCGCGCCCGTGAGCTCGGTCTGAGCGATCTGCTGATTATTAGCGCCTATGTAGCCTACAACCTAACGGGCACACTAATCATCTACTACCTTGGCTCGCTAAGCGATCGGATTGGCTTTGCCAAAACCTTTGCTATTGGTGCGTTATCGCTGGGCGCAACCTATATGCTGCTAAGCCAAAGCGAACTGCCGCTCTTGCTCGTCTTTGTCGCCTTCATTATTTATGCGGTCTTCCAGAGCATTTACGAAGGATTGACGAGTGCCTGGATGTCTCTCCATATTAAGCAGGAAGAGCGCGCTTCGGGCCTTGGCGTAATGATGGCCTTTCAGGCTGTCGCTACACTTATAGGTACGCTTGTGATTGGTTTAACATGGACTGGCTTTGGCGCTAAAATTGTCTTTGCGATTACCGGGTTACTGGCAGTAGGGCTAGCAGCATACCTGTTCTTTATTCAGCAGCGCGATTATAACAGCAAGACTGATTTTGGCCGCAAACCGTACGTGGAGGATATCAAAAAGCTGACGGTTGAAAACGATAATTTCCGCACGGCGATCTGGACCGGCCGGCAGCTGCAAGTCACGGTCATGTCTATCCCGGTAGGCGGCGAGGTCGGCCTGGAAGTACACAAAAATATCGATCAGTTCCTGCGGATTGAGGACGGCGATGGACTCGTGCAAATGGGACCCAGGGAAAATGACCTTTCTTTCGAACAACAAGCACAAACGGACTATGCCATTATGGTTCCCGCGGGCATGTTCCATAACGTCATCAATACAGGCAGCAAACCGCTCAAAATCTACAGCATCTACGCTCCTTCCGAGCACCCGTACGGCACCGTTCATAAGACGGCCGATGAAGCGGACCGCGAGGAATTGGCCGAACTATTGGAAGACGATTAAAGTTTTATCAGGGCACCCGAATGGGGGTGCCCTTCTATTTTGTTCAATTGATATTAAGCTGATAATAGTCTCATAGTCTCTCAAGCGGAGCTCTGAAACAGCATTCTATTATTTTCGCACCAAATCTGCCAATCGGTACGCGGGTTATTGTGCGGGCTTTCCTGGATAGGGATGGGCGGCTGCATCGTTTTGTAATGCTGCTTCTGTCTATTCGGCAACGGGGATAACGTTTGTTTCCTAATCATATGCGCTTCGAACGAATAGATTTGGCCAAGAGGTCCTGTTCCTTTATCAGTCTGTTTGATATTGGTTTGTGTGAGTACCTGCATAAGATTCCAGAAAAAGAAGAAAATAGCTTTCATTTTTCCATTCCTCCCAATTGAAAAATAGGTTAACCACGTTATACCAACAACAAATTACAGTCAATGCCGTGTTATACGACAATTAAGCGGAACTCTGGAATAACATTCTATTATTCTCGCACCAAATCTGCCATTCTGTACGCGGGTTGCGTAGCGGGCTTTTCTGTATAGGGATGAACGGCTGCAGCGTCTCATTATTCTTTTGCCTGTCCGGCAAGACGGATACCGTTTGTTTCTCAACCATGTAAGCTTCAAATGAAAAGACTAAGCCAAGACAAGCTGGTTTACCCGTATCGGTCTGTTTTGCAAGATCCCGTTTGACTGCCATTATAAGATTCCAGATGAAGAATAAAATAGCTTCCATTATTCCATTCCCCCCAACCTAGTATTAAGAGTTAACTAGATTATAGCAAGCTTGTAATAGAAGTTCTGTCGAGTTGTGAACCATGTACAAAAAAATATTTAGACAAAAATCTTTGTCCGTATGTCGACCCCTGCAACAGGTCTGTTGGGGCTAAGCAATATGAGGAAACAGCTTGATACGGTTGACTTTCAACGATTTCATGAACGATAAAAAATGACGCTCCGGACGCTGACGGCATGTAATCGTTTGAAGCATTCAAAACAAAAATCGAGTTCTTGATGTAGTAATGTGTTGTAGCATTATGTTGGAAAAAGAGTGATGGAATTCTCGTGGTCCGTCTGAAAAAAGAAGAATCATAATGTTCCTGCATCTCTTGCTGTATAAAACGAAGGGAAGATGGGACGATAGTTTAACTCCTCCCTTATGCGTGTGGTATCTACGATCATGTCCCACGGATTAAACTCCTGCTGAAAGGCTTCTGCCGATACTTGGTCGGTCTGATCATGAAGCTGAAACAGCTCAGCTGTGGTAATGGGGGAGTCATCGGCAACATTATATATGCGGCCATCAATGCCTGACGTGGAGGCGGCAAGCAGCAGCGCCTGGCTTACATCCGCATGGTGAACCATATGAAGCCGTTTGGCAGGATTCCATTTACTCATGATCGGGAGGAAATCCGAGATATGGGGGGCGCGTTCTCCATAGACAAAAGCGAACCGTAGGATGCGAAGTCCTAGTCCCTTCTCGAGATGAAGCCGGAGCAAAGCTTCTTCAGCTGCCGCTTTGGTCTGAGGATAGGGGAAGGCAGGCTGCAAGGGGTCATATTCAAGGCTCGATCTGCTATGGTTCCCCGCGCCATACACTAAGTTAGTGCTGGCAAAAACAAACCTTGAAACGTCCGCCTTTAGGGAAGCTTCCGCTAAAGCGATGCTGGCATCAATGTTCGACTTTCGTGCAGTTGCTTCATTTACCCCGCGAAACTGCGCCGCCAAATGCACCACGACATCTACGCCCTGCAGCGCGCTGGCGAAATTTTCCGTCTGCAGAAGATCGCCTTCAATAATAGTGGCACCTAGCTGCTGGAACGCTTCCGCCTTTGCAGCCTCGCGGGCCAAAACGCTGACGTTATGGCCGCGCTGCAGTAAGCGTGGAACAAAGCGGCTTCCTACTTTTCCTGTTACCCCGGTTACAAAAACATTCAAATTCAAATTCCTCCCTTAATTCTGTTGATGTTATACTAACCGTATTATTACAGCTACTGGAGTTGCCAGCCCTCCTGCTCTTATCGTACGATTGGCAGTATCAGGATAAAGGGGATATCATATGACAGAGATTTCTTCCAGTTTATCTCTTGGAGAATTTTTAAGAGCACGTCGGGAGCGCCTTACCCCGGAGGAAGTGGGTTTACCGTCATATGGGAGGCGTCGAACGCCTGGACTGCGGCGCGAGGAAGTGGCCCAACTTGCCCATATAGGCATCTCGTGGTATGTCTCTTTGGAGCAGGACAGAGATGAGTGAAGCAGAACCCAATCAAGAGGTAAGTATCGGTTTGGAGAGGATGTTGCTGGCTCTTGAACCGAATCCTGTATTCATATTGGGGCGGAGCTGGGATTTGCTGATGTGGAACCGAGCGGCAGAAATGGTGTTTCGGCTTCCGGCATTTACCAAGGAAATGACATATCGCCCTAACTGGCTGCGACGGTTTTTGACCGATCCGTCTCTTCGAGCGAACAATATGGATTGGGAAGCCAAAGCACAGGTCATGATTGCGCGGTTTCGTGCGGATTACGCGCACTTTCCTCAAGACGAGGGACTTAGGAGACGGACAGAGGAATTTATGCAGATAAGCGATCTGTTCCGTTCTTATTGGCCGCGACATGACGTTCAATTGGCCTCCGACTGCCATAAACGATAGGATGACCCTTATATAGGAGAGATGGAGTTTGAGCACGTGACGTTACAGCAGCCCAATCATCCTGATCTGAAGATTATGATTTATACGGCTTCACCGGCCACTGCCGAGCGTTTGAAGGGTTTATTGAAACGGAGTAGGACTTCTGGAAGTAAAAAATGACCATCTGATGGTCATTTTTTTATGATGGGTGCCGCCCCTAGCTTTAATTAAAGGGAAATCCTCCTGTTCATTTGTCTTCAAAACGTGTGGTATGCCCTTTAACGGGAAAACCTCCATGTAAATCCTTGGTTTTTCATGATATTGAACGAATCGGATTAAATTAGCTGGAGGTTTTCCATTAATATGATTTCGATATTGACCAATCAGATCAAATAGCCGGATGTTTTCCCGTTGAATCCCTTCCCCTTGTTTTAATAAAGAAATTTTGGGACAATAAGATACAGATTATTAGCTTCGGCTGCTGCTTAAGTAAAGCTTTGAAAAGAGGAAAACGAATGAGTAAAGAATCCATATACGGATTAACATTAGATCAATTGACAGCGTGGCTTATGGAGCGCGGACATAAGAAGTTTCGGGCATTGCAGGTGTGGGATTGGCTTTACCGGAAACGGGTAACGGAATTCTCCGACATGATTGATGTCAAGGAAGAGTGCCTTCAATTATTAGCGGACCATTTTGCCATCCAAACGCTAACCGAGCACTTAAAGCAGGAATCAGTGGACGGGACGAATAAGTTTTTGTTCAAGCTGAAGGATGGCAATCTAATTGAAACGGTATTGATGCGGCATAAATTTGGTTTATCGGTTTGCGTCACAACGCAAGTAGGCTGCAACATCGGCTGCAGCTTCTGTGCGAGCGGATTATTGGCCAAAAGCCGTGATTTATCCAGCGGCGAAATTGTGGAGCAAATTATGAAGGTCCAGCTTCATTTAGATAAAGCGCAGCAAGGTGAAAAAGTCAGTCACATCGTGGTGATGGGGATTGGCGAACCTTTCGATAATTTTAAAAACATGGTCGACTTCTTGAATGTGGTCAAAGACCATAAAGGATTAGCCATTGGCGCAAGGCATATCACCGTATCGACCAGCGGCCTTGCCGATAAGATCGTTGAGTTCACCGATTCGAATTTACAGGTAAACCTGGCGGTCTCCCTGCATGCGCCAAATAACGAGCTTCGGACGCGGATTATGAAAATAAACCGTGCGATTCCAATCGAGAAATTAATGCAATCCATCGATTACTATCTGGAGAAGACGAAGCGCAGAATTACGATCGAATATATTCTGCTGAAAGATGTCAATGACCGCGTGGAGCATGCCCTTGAGCTTGCCGACCTGCTTAGCGTCAGAAGGGATCTCGTCAATGTTAACTTAATCCCCTATAACCCTGTCGATGAGCACAGCCAATATCAAAGAAGCGAGCAGGAGTCCATACTGGCCTTCTATGATGCGCTGAAGAAGCAAAGCATTAGCGTCAGTGTTCGCCTGGAACACGGGACAGACATTGATGCCGCCTGCGGACAGTTAAGAAGCAAACAGATCAAGGAAGACAAGGAAATGAATCATGACCTTAATCAGATCATTTAGCATTAGGATAAAAACTTAGGCATAGAGTATAAGCGTATCCATTCATTTGGGTACGTTTTTTTTGTTGTTTAGGAATTTGTTCTGAAACTAGAAAAATATCTGAAAAAAATGTAGGATCTTATAAGTTTACGTAGTTTATCAGTAGTATTTAAGTTAGGTTTTCTGACATATATCTAACGAGGAATCGATTCATTGATGATGTTGGGGAAGGAGAGGGTCCAATGATCTTATTCCGGCAAGTAGAGAAGCATTACGGTAATTTCCATGTGCTCAAGGATATTAATCTTCAGATTGAGCAGGGAGAAGTGGTTGTCGTAGTAGGACCATCCGGTTCCGGCAAAAGCACGATGCTGCGATGCATTAACCGGTTGGAAACCATCACAAGCGGTGAGCTGACCGTAAACAATGTTACGGTTAATGACAAGAAGACGGATATTAACAAGCTCAGGCGGGATATTGGGATGGTGTTTCAGCATTTCAATTTGTATCCCCATATGAAAGTAATCGACAATATTACATTAGCCCCTATTAAAGTGCTTGGCCTGACGAAGCAGGAAGCTGAAAAAACCGCCATGTATTATTTGGAGAAGGTCGGAATTGGGGAAAAGGCGAACCAGTATCCTGCCCAGTTGTCGGGAGGACAGCAGCAGCGCGTAGCGATTGCCAGGGGACTGGCGATGAAGCCGCAAGTGATGCTGTTTGATGAACCGACCTCCGCGCTTGATCCGGAGATGGTCGGTGAGGTGTTGGATGTTATGAAGACATTGGCGAATGAGGGCATGACGATGGTCGTTGTAACTCACGAGATGGGTTTCGCCCGGGAAGTAGCCGATCGGGTCGTATTTATGGATAAAGGACATATCATTGAGGAGGCATCGCCAGCTGAATTTTTTTCCAATCCGCGCGAGGAGCGGGCACGTTTGTTTCTAAATCGTGTATTAAATCATTAAGATAAAAGGGGAGATGATGAATGATGTTGAAAAAATGGATGACTGTCAGCTTGATGATGATCGTAATGTCGGTATTTATATTGGCGGGGTGCGGGGGCGGAAGTAAAAATACGGCTGAAAGTAATTCCGGCGCTGGCGCTGGTGCTGGCGAAGAGACGGCAGCACCTGCGACGCTGCTTGATGAAATCAAAACCAGAGATAAGCTGGTTATCGGAGTAAAGTTCGACACCAAGCTGTTTGGCCTGAAGAACCCTGCGAACAATGAAGTCGAAGGCTTTGATGTGGACATAGCGAAAGCTTTGGCTAAAGCCATTCTCGGAGATGAGACTAAAGTTGAGCTGAAGGAAGTTACCTCTAAAACCCGTATTCCGATGTTGAATAACAATGAGATTGATTTGATTATTGCGACGATGACGATTACGGAAGAGCGGAAGGAACAAGTCGATTTCTCCGACGTGTATTTTAATGCAGGACAGTCTTTGCTTGTGAAAAAGGGAAGCGCGATTCAAAGTATCGACGACATTACTAAGGGAACGAAAGTATTGGCTGTAAAAGGCTCCACTTCCGTGGATAACATTAAAGAAAAAGCTCCGGATGCGACCGTGCTCGAGTTCGATAACTACCAGGATGCATTCAGCGCGCTTAAAGCGGGTCAAGGGGATACGTTAACAACAGATAACGCGATCCTGTACGGAATGATGGCGCAGGATCCCGGCTATGAAGTAGTTGGTGAACCGTTTACGGATGAGCCGTACGGCATTGCGATCAAAAAAGGCGAGACTGCGCTAGTGGATGCCGTTAATGAAGCGCTCGCAGCGATGAAGTCAAGCGGCGAATACGCTAAGATCTATGAGCAATGGATCGGTGAAGCGCCGACTGAATAAAAAACAGTCCAAACATAAGGGCGGGTGGCCGAGGCCACCCTTCTTCTATATGTCAGAACTGCAAGGGGGATACTCATGCCGGATTTCTCGATCCTAACCGAATACTTTGACGTGTACATGGAAGGATTTATAAATACGATCTACTCGAGCGTTATTGCATTGATCGGCAGCTTTGCGCTGGGCACGTTAATTGCGATTTTCCGCATTTCTTCCATTAAGGCTTTGCGCTGGGCAGGTACGGTGTATGTTGAATTTATCCGAAACATACCGCTTCTGCTTGTTGTTTTTGTTTTTTTCTACGGGCTGCCCTCGCTCGGGATTACATTAAGCGGATTTGCCTGCGGAACGATCGGACTTACGGTGTATACAGCGTCCTTTATAGCGGAAGCAATTCGTGCCGGCATTATGTCCGTTCCAAAAGGTCAGACGGAGGCGGCACAGTCTTCCGGTTTAACGTATGTGCAAACCATGAGGCATGTCGTTCTTCCGCAAGCGTTAAAAATCGTCATTCCGCCGCTTAGCAACCAGTTCATCAATTTAGTTAAAAATACATCGGTGCTCGGGGTTATAGCCGGATTGGATCTTATGTATTTCGGTGATCAAGTCGCGAGTAAAACGTATGCCACCTTCGATACCTATATTTTTGTCGCTTTATTTTACTTAGTAATGACTCTTCCTTTAAGCTACATGGCGCTTCATTTGGAACGAAGACTGGCTAAAATCGGTTAGAAAGGAGAGGGTCAGATGGATTTTGCCAATGCTTTCTCCATCGATAATTTAAGATTTATCCTTGAAGGCTTTTACATGACGCTTAAAGTCGCTTTCATATCTATCATTTTGAGCTTTCTGTTTGGTTGTATCGTCGGAACCATCCGGTATACAAAATTTCCAATTCTATCGCCGGTTCTAGGCATAATCGTCGAAATCCTGCGCAATTTGCCTCTACTACTCATTATTTTCTTTGCGCGGTTCGCGTTGCCGGATATCGGCATTCAACTTGGTCCGGTGTACGCGGCGATTATTGCTTTGACCTTGTTTGAAGGAGCTATGATATCAGAAATCGTCCGCAGCGGCTTGAATTCCATTGACAAGGGGCAAATCGAAGCAGCTCGTTCTTCAGGTTTGAGCTTCATTCGCACCCTCTGGCATATTGTGCTACCGCAGGGTCTTAGACGAATGGTGCCGCCACTGGTCAGTCAATTTATCTCTTTATTGAAGGACACGTCGTTGGCCGTTGTGATTTCACTGCCGGAGCTCATGAATCAATCGAAAATTGTCATCGGGCAAAGTTATGATTATGTTATCCCGGTTCTCCTGTTAGCGGCGGTTCTATACTTTACCGTTAATTATGCTCTGTCATTAATTGCGAGAAGACTTGAGACTAAATTCGTTTAACGGTAAGAGTATCACAATCAAAGACTAGGCAAAAAAACGATGTCCCTATTGGCTAATATGCTAATAGGGAATTTTTTGGTTCAATGGCAAACTCTCCGCCATAACTTTCCACCCTTTAGACTTAGTCCTTATATTCAATAAATGTGAAATCTATGTTAGTATATATGTTATTAAGAAGATAGGTTCATGTAAGAGAATTGATGTCTGACTCTCAACAGGGGCGGATCAAAGGATGAATAATATTATCAAAAATGAAAGACTGCAAATGATCGTTATAGCTTTGGCGACGGCCATTGGTGCGCAATTCAAGATTAACCCCTTCAGCGGCGATTATTTCCGTATCGGTCTGGGTGTCAGTATCTTTTTATTTTTTTTACTATTTATGCGCCACTTGCCTTATTTAACGATTGGGATCCTGACAGGAATATTTAGCATGGTCTTCCAGGCAGCAGATTGGATGATCGCTACGAATACTTTTTCTATATTGGAAAGCATTCAAAATAACTTGGCGGCCGGTATTTATTATGTCGTTTTTGCATTTGGAATGAGCAGGTTTCAAAATAGAATAAACGAGTTTCACCCTCTGCTTTTAGGCGCGGTTGTATCAGTCATTGATTTTGCCTCTAACGTGACTGAGCTCTTAATACGAGGTGTTTTGCTTGATACACATGCATTTTATCTGGGTGAATGGTTTCAATTAATGGCGATAGCGGTTGTACGAAGTTATTTTGTGATCGGACTGTACAGCAGCATTTCGATTAGTCAAATGCGTTTCCTTCATGCAGAGCAGCAAAAACGGATGGAGCAAATGATAAATATCGGATCGGGTTTATATGGAGAAGTCTTTTATTTAAAAAAATCAATGGACACGATTGAGTCTATTACCGTAAATAGCTTTAATCTTTCCCGTAAATTAAAGGAAGAGAACTTGAACGGCTACAGTGGACAAGCATTAGGGGTTGCCCAGCAAATCCACGAAGTGAAGAAAGATTCCCAGCGTATTTTGGCAGGCTTGCTGAAATTATATGACACTGAAATCGTGGTTGACCTGAGCCTGTCGGAGATTCTCGATTTTGTCGTCAAAGGAAATCAAAAATACAGCGAGATGCTGGAGAAAAAAATCGCGATCTTAAAAGAAGTTGAGGTAAACTTCTGTACCCCGCATTATATTCCCGTATTGACGGTTCTAAACAACCTGGTATCCAATGCTGTAGAAGCAATTGAGAAGCATGGTACAATAAGTGTGCAAGTTGTTGAAAAGGAAAAAGAAATTATTTTTGTTGTTTCGGATTCAGGGGAAGGCATTTCTGAAAAAGATATTCCTATTATTTTTGAACCGGGCTTTACGACAAAATTTAATGTAGAGGGAATTGCGGCAACAGGGATCGGCCTTTCTCACGTACGCGATATTGTTCATACTTTCGGAGGCGAGATCGAAGTGGAGTCATCGGAGAAGTCAGCCGGTGCACGGTTTTTCATTCATATTCCAATAACCGCTTTACAAAAAGGGGGGGAAGCCGATGTCGATATCTTTCGTTATCGTGGATGACGACGCAGTTAGCAGGCGGATGCTGCAAAACATTATTGAACATTGCAAGCTTGGTGAGGTTGCAGGTACGGCGGAAGAAGGAATGGAGGGGACCCAAATCATTCTTGAACTGAAGCCGGATATTGTGTTGATTGATTTATTGATGCCTAATCAGGATGGGATCGAGACGATGACGCAATTGAAAGACAGAGGCTATAATGGAAAGTTTATTATGATTTCGCAAATTGAAAATAAAGAATTGGTAGGACAAGCCTATCAAAAAGGGATTGAATTTTTTATCCATAAGCCGATAAACCGTTTGGAAGTGGAAGCCGTATTGTTGAAAGTAAATGAACGGCGGAAGTACGAGCGGCAAATTATTGAAATCAAGCAATCTTTAGCGAAATTCGATCCCGTAGAATTAATACCGGTTCGTAAGGAACCAACCGCGCGTGAAGTCGTGAAGCCTATTCTAATGGATTTAGGAATAATCGGTGAAATCGGCAGTAAAGATATCATTTCTTTAATGGAATATTTAATTGAACACCGGCAGGCCGCCGAATTTCCGCCGCTAAAAGAATTGTATGAATTCGCAGCCAGAACCTATAAACAAAGCAAGGCTGATATTGAGAAAGAGAGTAAAGCGATTGAGCAGCGGATCAGGCGGACCGTTATGGCGGCGTTAAATCATTTGGCTTCCATCGGTCTAACGGATTATAGTAACCCGAAGTTCGAATATTATGCTCCGCTTTACTTTGATTTTCAAGATATCCGGATGAAAATGAAGGTTATGGACGAAGAACTGCAGCCTGAAAAAGGGAAAGTAAACATAAAAAAATTTTTGCAGGTCTTTTATATAGAGGTACTGGAAAAAATGAAAAACTGAATCATTTTTCGTATTCCATCATTAAAGAATTCGAATGTTCAATCTGTCAGGGTTCAGATTGAACGTTCGGATTCTTTTTCTTTTTACCGTAAGGAACAAATTAAGCATTAGTGTTAGGTTTATTTACATTTAGTGTAACCATTTTTGTAGGATGCTGTAGGTTGCTGTAGCGGAGGAGGTACTATAAAGACGTGATAAGGAACATTTTTTACAAAAAAAACAAGAAGAGAGAAGAGGGAGTTATATGAAGAAGATCGTTTTACTGTTGATTGGGGCCGTCATCGCGTTAACGCTTAGTGCCTGCGGAAATGAAAAGTCCACTGCAAGCACATCTGGGGATACGGCTGAGCCTGCAGCAAATAAGGAAGAGGTTAAGAAATATACGTTTGGCACTGACGCAACATACCCTCCCTTCGAGTTTGAAAAGGATGGCAAGTACATCGGCATTGATATCGATTTGATCAACGCCATTGCCGAGGTAGAGGGCTTCGAGGTTGAACTCAAACCAATGGATTTTAAAGCGATTATCCCGGCGATTACAGCGGGCCAATTGGATGGCGCTATTGCGGGCATTAGCATTACAGACGAGCGTAAACAGGTTGTCAGCCTATCTGATCCGTATTATGAAGCGGGACTTTCACTAATCGTTCGGTCCGACAACACGACGATCAATAGTCCGGAAGATTTGGCTGGAAAAGTCATTGCGATTAAAAAAGGAACATCAGGCGCTAAGATGGCTGAGGAATTGGCGAAAAAACACGGTGCGGAAATCAAATATTTCGACGATAGTCCGACGATGTACCAGGAAGTTGTCAATAAAAACGCCGACGTTACGCTGGAAGATTTTCCGGTTATTTCGTACAAGATTGCAGTTGACCCAAATGCTAATTTGAAGGTTGTCGGAGACCGGTTGAACGGTGATTTTTATGGCATGGCTGTCGGTAAAGATAATGAAGAGCTGCTGAAAAAATTAAACGATGGATTGAAAAAGCTGCAAGAAAACGGGAAATACGATGAAATTGTTAAAACCTATATAGGAACATCGGCAAAATAGATAATCGATTTACAAGAAGAAGGGGGGGATATATTGATGTCCTCGTTGCAAGTTATTTTAGAAGCATTACCGATATTGTTGCAAGGTGTTCTGATAACGCTGAAGCTGGCAGTCATTTCGTTATGTATAGCATTTGTTATAGGCTTAATTGCAGGATTGATGAATACCTCCAATAATAAAATCCTTCGAGGTGCTGCAACGTTTTATGTTGACCTCATTCGGGGCACGCCGCTGCTGGTTCAGATCTTTTTTATTTATTTGGGCTTACCCGCTCTTTTGGATATTAGAATATCGGCAGAGCTTGGGGGAATTGCGGCACTTAGTTTAAATGCAGGCGCATACATTGCGGAAGTTGTTCGCGGCGGTATTATATCCATTGATAAAGGCCAGGTGGAAGCGTCTCGTTCTTTAGGGTTAAGCCGGTTTATGACTATGAGGCTGGTCATTTTGCCGCAAGCGTTACGTCGAATGATCCCTGCTTTTGTGAACCAATTTATTATTAGCCTTAAAGATACTTCCCTGCTGTCTGTCATTGGAATTCGGGAATTGACGCAGAATGGGGAAATTATCATTTCTGCAAATTTTCGCTCTTTTGAAATATGGGGTGTCGTCGGCGTTCTTTACTTCGTGATTATCTATATATTAACCCGTTTATTCCGTCTGCTTGAGAGGAGGTTCAGCTCATGATTGTTGTACAAAACTTAAAAAAGAAATTTGGTTCATTGGAAGTGCTGAAGGATATATCCACAACGATCCGGGAGAAAGAAGTGGTTTGCGTTATCGGGCCGTCAGGATCGGGTAAAAGCACATTCCTCAGGTGTCTGAACCTTCTTGAGGAGGTAACGTCCGGGAAGGTTATGATCGGTGAAGTGGAAGTCACTTCACCGAAAACGAATATTGATAAATTGCGCGAAAATGTAGGGATGGTGTTTCAGAGCTTTAATTTATTTCCCCACTTAACTGTATTAAAAAATATTATGCTTGCTCCCAAATACATTAAGAAGATGGATAAGCAGCTCAATGAGAAAAGAGCGGTAGAGCTGTTGGGAAAAGTGGGATTGGCGGAGAAAAAAGATGAATCCCCTGACCGTTTATCGGGCGGACAAAAGCAGCGTGTAGCTATTGCCCGAGCCTTGGCCATGAATCCCCGTGTCATGTTGTTCGACGAACCGACCTCGGCATTAGATCCTGAAATGGTGGGTGAGGTTTTACTGGTCATGAAAGAGCTGGCCCGCGAAGGTATCACGATGATTGTCGTCACTCATGAAATGGGCTTCGCCCGTGAAGTGGCAGACCGCGTAATCTTTATGGATGGGGGATATATTGTCGAAGAAGGGACTCCCTCCGAAATATTTGATTTCCCGAAGCATGAACGTACGAAAGCTTTCCTTGGAAAACTTTTATGAAAAAAATACTTTTGCTGACTACAGGCGGAACCATCGCATCGGTATCAGGGGCAAATGGACTGATTCCGGGCATAACGGATGCGGAAATAGTGAGCTATTTACTTGAACAAAATTTCAGGTATAAAATTGAAAGTAAAGCGCTGATGGAAATAGACAGCACAAATATGCAGCCCGAATGCTGGGTACGTATAGCCGAGGCCGTCTATGAGAATTACGGCGATTATGATGGATTTGTCATCACGCATGGGACGGATACGATGGGATATACAGCTGCAGCCCTCTCCTATATGCTGCAAAATATCGCTAAGCCGGTTGTCATGACAGGCTCTCAGGTTCCTATTCATTATAAAAATACTGATGCTGGCAAAAACATTGTCGATGCTGCACGATTTGCCTGCGAAGACATCGGAGGGGTATTTATTGTTTTTGACGGCAAGGTGATTAATGGGACTAGAGCCGTGAAAGTGAGAACCCGTAGCTATCATGCCTTTGAAAGTATTAATCATCCATACGCCGCTTTTATTGAAGCGGGTGAAATCAGGTACAATAAGCCCGTTTCGCAAGCACGCAGCACGGAGTTGAAATTAGAGGTTTCCTTATGCCCGGATGTTTTTTTGTTGAAACTGCACCCGGGTACAAAGCCGGAGCTTTTTGACTTTCTCAAGCGTCATTATAAAGGAGTAATCATCGAAGGTTTCGGACTTGGAGGTGTGCCTAACCAAGGGAGAAGCCTTGTTCTGAAAATTAATGAGCTTCTCCAATCGGGAGTAGCTGTCGTTGTGACTACGCAATGTCTTGAAGAGGGCGAAGACCGGACGCTTTATGAGGTAGGGCGAATAGCGGCCGGGGAGCTGATTATTTCATCGAAGGATATGAATACAGAGGCGATTGTTCCCAAATTGATGTGGGCGTTAGGCAAGACCAATGATCTCAGAGAGGTCAAAAAAATGATGGAAACGCCAATTGCAGATGATATTACAATTAACTGATTGGCCGATATGGTTAAAAAGGTTCATAAAAAATCCCCTATAGCTGCAGTGGACACTGTAGACATTAGGGGATTTATTGTTATAAATAAGCCTCTATTCCCGTAATAATAGTTAATCTCGCCTATTCTAGTTCTTTGTACCTATTCACACTACTAGATTCGACAGCTTATTATAGAATTAAAGTCTCAGTTAAAAATAACCAAGTGAAAAAGGCAAATCATGAGAAATCATGAGACGCAAAGCCACGGGCCTGAACCACGCATGAGTGGAAGGCAGCCGGTTGCCACAAGGAATCATAGGCAGTTTACTATGAACCTTGTCAAAGGTTTATTTTTTTTGCCCTATATCCCGTTTATACAAAGAAAGGTAGGACACACATGAAAAAAAGTCAAGTTGCTAACAAGCTTTCTTTCCTGGTTTCACTGCTTCTTTTAATTCAGGTTTTATCTCCTGCGGCAGGCGTATTTGCGGCGGAGACAAACAACAACATGCTGCCTCCCAGCAATTTGGCTTATCAGTCTTTGACGCCGACTGATATCAAGCTGACATGGAGCGCCGTATTTGGAGCTACCGGTTATAAGGTCTATGAGATTACGGACGGCCAGCTCATCACACGCGGTACATCGACAACGACCTCCTTTACCATTAACAGTCTGCCGGAAGGATCGTATACCTATGTAGTGTCAACCTTAAGCCCAGACGGCGAGTCCGGTCCATGCGCACCAATCACGGTGGATATCACTTACCCGGATATGACTGCCCCAACCTTGGCCTCTGCCATTCAGAATGGAAACGACATTATTCTAAGCTGGGGAGCTTCCCCTAATGCCCAAAGCTATAATCTTTACCAAGTCCAGGCTGACGGTCAAACGACACTGGTCAAAACGCAGACGGCACGTACATATACGATTACAAATACACCTGCGGGAACATACAAGTATGCGGTTACCTCATCGAATTCCGTTTTTGGTGAATCGCCGCTTTCCGCTCCGGTTGAAGTTGCCATTGTTTATCCGGCGATGGCGGCACCCGGAAATTTCACCTTTACTATTACGAACATCAGCGACGTCAACCTAAAATGGGATGCCGCCAGTTACGCTACTAATTACAAGGTTTATCAAATTATTGACGGCCAAAAGGTTTTAAAAAGTACGGTGACCGGAACAACGGCTGCGTTTACGAAACTGCCGGCCGGCGATTATGTCTACGAGGTATATTCGTACAGCGACCGTTTCGGAGAATCGGCGGTAGGCAGCCGTGTCGCTGTAACCGTTGGCTCCGTTGCTATGGCAGCACCGGCCAATCTGGCGTACAAACTCCAAAACGTCAATGATATTGTCCTGACTTGGACTGCCGCGACTTATGCCACAAGCTATAAAATCTATCAAGTTACCGACGGTCAAAAAGAGCTGAAAAGCACGGTAACCGGCACAACGGTTACGTTTACGAATCAGCCGGCCGGTAATTATGTCTACGAGGTTCACTCGTTCAGTGACCGTTTCGGCGAATCGGCGGAAGGCAGTAAAGTCACCTTTACTTTAGATGCTGTAATCATGGCGCCTCCGGGCAGCTTAACCTATAAGGTGCAAAATGTGAATGATATCGTCTTAACTTGGGCGACTGCAGCAAACGCAAACAGCTACAAAGTCTATCAAATTATCGATGGGCAAAAAGTGTTGAAAAGCACGGTAACCGGCACAACGGTTACGTTTACGAATCAGCCGGCCGGTAATTATGTCTACGAGGTGCATTCCGTCTCGACTCGCTTCGGTGAATCACCGGAAGGTAGTAAAGTCACCTTTACGCTAGGTGCCGTGACCATGGAGCCGCCTGGCAGCTTAACTTACAAGCTGCAGAACGTGAATGATATCGTCTTAACTTGGGCGACTGCAGCAAACGCAAACAGCTACAAAGTTTATCAAATTATCGATGGGCAAAAAGTATTGAAAAGTACGGTAACCGGCACAACGGTCACCTATACGAACCAGCCTGCCGGTAATTATGTCTACGAGGTGCATTCCGTCTCGACCCGCTTCGGTGAATCACCGGAAGGCAGCTCTGTTACGTTGACTTTGGAAGCCGCAATCATGGCTGCACCAGGCAATTTTCAGTATAAACTGTTAAACGGAAACGATATCGTACTGACCTGGGATGCCGCAGCAAATGCGAACAGCTACAAAGTCTATCAAATCACGAACGGTCAAAAAGTGTTGAAAAGCACAGTGACCGGAACAACGGTCGCTTATACAAATCAGCCGCAAGGCAATTACACGTTTGAAGTTTATTCGTTTTCAACCCGTTTCGGTCAATCGCCGGAAGGAAGCCAAGTTTCTGTCCCGCTGATCTACCCGACGATGGAACCGCCGGCTAATCTGGTGCAAACGATTAAAAATGCGACGGACTTTACCCTGACCTGGGACGCTTCCGCCTACGCGACAAGCTATAAGGTGTACCAGATCGTAAATGGACAAAAGGTGCTTAAAAGCACGGTAACCGGCCTAAACGTCACATATACTGGCATGTCACCTGGCGAATATACGTATGAAGTTCATTCGGTTTCAACCCGTTTCGGAGAATCACCGGAAGGAACCAAGCTTACGATGAAGCTTGACGGACAAGTCATGCAAGCTCCGCTGAATCCGACATACAGTATAACTAATGGAAATGACATTACCTTAAAATGGACAGCCGTATCTTACGCAACCAGCTACAAGATTTATCAAGTGGTAGACGGGCAAAAGATGCTGAAAAGCACGGTAACCAGCACGGCCGTCACCTATACGAACCAACCGGAGGGTCCTTTAATCTATGAGATCCACTCTGTTTCGACTATTTTGGGCGAGTCGCCGGAAGGTGCAAAAATAACGTTTATACTGGATCATCCCGTGGTGGCTGCTCCCAATAATTTTGCCTACAAAATTTTGAACGGAAATGACGTCGTATTGACTTGGGGGACCGTTACTTATGCGAACTCCTATAAAGTCTATGAGCTCGTTGACGGTCAGAAGGTTCTGAAAAATACGGTTACAACTTTGACTTCGACGCAATCGAATATAACAGGCGGCAACCACACCTATATCGTTCATGCCGTTAGCAACCGCTTCGGCGAATCGCCAGAAGGCAGCCAGGTGACTTTTACGCTTAATATTCCAAACATGCAGGCACCGGGTAATTTTACGCAAAGCGTTGCGAACGGCAACGACATCACCTTAAGGTGGAACCCTGTCACCTATGCGACGGGATACAAGCTTTATCGGCTTGTTGACGGGCAAGAGGTGTTGGTGAAATCTCAGACCGCAACAAATATTACGTTGTCGAATCAGCCTGAGGGCGACTACAACTACGTGCTGCGCTCCTACAGTGACCGTTTCGGCGAATCGCCGGAAAGCAGTAAGCTCGACTTCACATTAGTCTGGCCAACCATGCAAGCACCGGGCGTCTTTACGCAAAGCATTGCAAACGGCAATGACATCATCTTAAGGTGGAACCCTGTCACCTATGCGACGGGATACAAGCTTTATCGGCTTGTTGACGGGCAAGAGGTTTTGGTGAAATCTCAGACGGCAACGAGTATTACGTTGACGAACCAGCCTGAGGGCGACTTTACTTACGTGGTGCGCTCCTACAGCAGCCGTTTCGGTGATTCGCCGGAAGGTAGCGAACTCAAGTTCAACTTGATTTGGCCGGTAATGCAAGCGCCGGGCAATTTGACGAAGACCATCTCAAACGGAAACGACATCGTCTTGAAATGGAATGCGGCAGCTTATTCGACGGCGTACAAGGTGTACCAAGTGGTCGATGGGCAAAAAGTGCTGAAAAGCACGTTAACCGGCACGACCGTTACGTACGTCAATATGCCTGCTGGCGATTACAGTTACGTGGTGCACTCTTACAGCGACCGCTTCGGTGAATCAGCGATCGGAAGCACCTCCAATTTTACACTTGTATGGCCGGTGGTTCTACCGCCCGTTTTGGCAGGGAGCGTCTTTAACGCCAACAATATAACGCTGTCTTGGCCTGCTGTTACATGGGCAAACGAATATCGCGTTTATGATTTGACAGGAGGTACCCGGAAATTGATTTATAAGGGTACGGCCTTAAGCTTTAAAGTATATAATCTGTCAGAGGATACCCATCAGTATGAAGTGACTGCTTTCAGCACCCGTTTCGGTGAATCGGTGTCTTCGAACCGTGTGACCGAAACGATTGTATTCCCGGTTATGCAGCCTCCGGTTGCCACCTTGAAGCTGTTAAGCGGCACGAGCGCCCGGATATCCTGGAGTTTCGTTACCTACGCAAACGGCTATAACGTATATGAAATCATAGACGGAGAACCGGTTTTGCTGACGGAGAAGCTGAACAATCTGTCCTACACGGTATCGGATTTATCATATAAGAACCATGAGTACTTTGTGACATCGTACAGCAACTCGTTCGGCGGGTCGGAGCCATCAAATACCGTCCTTGCCAAGCTGATTATCGATACGGAAGCGCCGGTGACGAAAGCGGAAGCCCTTGCCGGCTGGACGAACCAAAACCAGGTCGTCACCTTATCGGCCACGGATAATGAAACGGGAGTCGCGAACACGTTCTATTCCCTGAACGATGGTGAATATACGGCAGTAACTTCTGTTACGATGGACAAAGAAGGCGTAAACAAAGTTTCCTTCTATTCGGTGGATAAAGTCGGAAACACCGAAGCGGCTCAATCCATCGAAGTGAAAATCGACCGGACGGCTCCGGTGACTGTTTCGGAAGCTCCTGCGTTATGGGTAAAAGAAGCGGCAGTACAATTAACCGCAACGGACGCACATAGCGGCATAGCGAAGACGTACTATTCGATAAACGGCTCCGATTATCAGGAAGGCATCTCGTTTGCGGTAGATAACGAGGGCATTAACAAAGTCAGCTTCTATTCGGTTGATCAAGCGGGCAATAAGGAAGCGGCTCGCGCCATCGAAATAAAAATCGACCGGACGGCTCCTGTTACATCTTCGAGCGCTCCTGCAGATTGGTCGAAAGAAGATATGACTGTTAATTTAACCGCAATGGATACGCTAAGCGGCATAGCCAAAACGTTCTACTCGATCGATGGATCAGAATACGAAGAAGGCAGTTCGTTCACTGTCAGTGATGAAGGTATTCACAAAGTGGCTTTCTACTCGGTTGATTTGGCCGGAAACATCGAGACTGCGAATACGGCTTTGGTGAAAATCGACCGGACGGCTCCTGTTACATCTTCGAGCGCTCCTGCAGATTGGTCGAAAGAAGATGTGACTGTTAATTTAACCACATTGGATACGCTAAGCGGCATAGCCAAAACGTTCTACTCGATCGATGGATCAGAATACGAAGAAGGCAGTTCGTTCATTGTCAGTGATGAAGGTATTCACAAAGTGGCTTTCTACTCGGTTGATTTGGCCGGAAACATCGAGGCAGCGAATACGACTGTGGTGAAAATCGACAAGACCGTACCGGTCATTACAATGAATCTTAAGGATGAGTATCAGGCAGGGTCGACGCTGCAATTGACGTACTCGGCAGTCGATACGCTTTCGGGTATCGTTGCCAATAGTATGACCGTGACCCGTCCAAACGGAGCAACCGAGGAAGCAGAGCAAAACAGCGGGATTGTATTGGACAAGCCGGGTGTCTATACCGTTACAGTGACCGTTACTAATGCTGCGGGTCTGAGCACTACATTGAAAAAACAATTTGTTGTGTACATCCCGGCCACCATAGCAGTGACTCCTAATGTCATTAAAGGCAATAAAGGCGTGTTTACCGTCCGGGTAGATTTGCCGAATGGCTACAGTTCTGAAGGCTTCAATCTAAATACTGTGACTCTAAATGGCGTGAAGGCTCTTAGCAGCAACAATGGCTACTACAATCAGGCGAAGCTCGGACAATTCAAATTCGAACGTTCCGATTTCAATTGGACGGCTGCTGAGGCTACACTACATTTTAGAGGATATGTCAACGGTATGCTGGTAATCGGTGAAACGACTGTGAGAGTCCAGAATTAAAAGCAATGAAGAAAAGCGTAGGGCACCCGGCAGGGTGCCCTTTATTTTCGTATCACAAACTTTCAGTAATCATTCAGGAATATTTAACCATTAATCGACTCGAGCTGGATTATAATACTTTAAAAGTGGTTTGTTTCAGTTATTAATATTTCTGCTAAGTCGAAAGCAATTTTTTCTTTCGGAGTGATCGATAAATTACTTAGAACGATGACGACAATTTCATCGTCAACGTAACGATTAAATTCAGACTTAAATCCATAAATGCCGCCACCATGACCAATTCGTTTTCTGGTAATATCTTCAAACTTATCGTCTGCGATAAACCAACCATAACCATAAGAAGCATTATACTGAGAAGTAGTTACATAAGAGTTGTGCATTAAATCAAGTGAGTCTGTATTAAAAATTTTGTCCATGTCACTGGCAACCAACTTATGTACGGTCAACATGAAAAAAGACAGCCGAATGATATTCGGACTGTCCTCTTCTAACCCTATTATGATCATTGATTCATTCTCTGTCTGATACTTAGAAATTAACCCCGGATTCTGTTGTAGCCCAAGACTTTTTCCAAGAGCGCGATACTGCGAAGAAAACAAGTGTCATAACTAATACAATCGATCCGATAACAAGGAATCCGGTAACGTGAGTGCCTGTCGATTCTTTTAATGGACCAAGAATATATTTAGGAAGCAAGAATCCTCCTAAACCGCCTGCAGCTCCGACGATCCCGGTAACAACTCCGATTTCCTTGGAGAAGCGCTGCGGTACAATCTGGAACACCGATCCGTTCCCCATACCGAGGCAAGCCATCATAACACTTGTATAAAGAAGCATAACAAGGAATGAACTAGGCATTGTTGCAATCGCAAATGCGCATATTGTAACTACGCTAAACAATATGGTCAAGAATCGCATGCCGCCAATCTTGTCTGCAATCCAACCGCCTACGGGTCTAAAGAAGCTGCCCGCTATGACGGTAAGAGTAACCAGGTAGCCTACCTGTATTTTGGTTAAACCGCCCGGGTTTACACCATCGCCATACACATCATAGAAGAAAATGCTGAAGTAGCTGGCAAATCCGACAAAACCGCCAAATGTAACCGAGTAGAATAGGGAGAACCACCAAGTGTCCGCAAACTTAAATACACTGAGGTAATCCTTCAAGGTTTTAGGAGCAGGAGCATTTGGAGCATCCTTGGCTAATATCGCATAAATAATCATGATAGCGATCAAAGGTATAAGTGCCATTCCAAAAACACTGTGCCATCCGTACGCTGTCGCTAGCTGAGGCCCAAAAAATGTAGCTAGCGCAGTACCGCTGTTCCCAGCTCCGGCAATTCCCATCGCCAGACCTTGATATTGTGGAGGATACCAGCGGCTGGCCAAGGAAAGCGAGACAGCAAAGCTTGCGCCCGCGATGCCGAGCAAGAAGCCGATCGATTGAACTTGAATCAGGCTTGTTCCGCCGAGCCAACCCCAGAGAAGAGGAATAGTGGTAAGCCCCATCCCGATAAGGCCTGCTTTTTTAGCGCCAATACGGTCCGCCAATATCCCCATCGGTATCCGGAAAATGGAACCTCCCAAAATCGGGATTGCTACCATCGTAGCCTTCTGAGTATCCGACAAACCAAAATCTTTGGTAATGAAGAGTGCTAAAGCTCCGCAAAATACCCAAATCATAAAGCTTACATCAAAATAGAGAAAAGATGACAACAAACTTGGAAAGTGACCAGACTTACGAAAACTTTGTGCTTCCATTTTTTATTCCCCCTATAATTGATAAACCATGGTTTTCTTTTCGGCTAAATCAGAGCTTTGGCCGGGATCGTTCACGTTGGTTCGATGCTGCTGCCATAATTGCTTCTTTTTACGAACTCACTCTTTAATTCTCGGTATTCCCTCCATTTCTCGGCAGTCATTGGGCAAAAAGAGGCCGACTGACAGAACCGCGCAAATGCGAATTCTGTTAATCGGCCCCTTTGCCGTTTGCAGCCACGCCGTCGTGACTGACTTTATTAATAATCGATGTAAAATACAAAGCCTACCCGTCTACACTATTGTATGGATAGACTGCAATGCCGGAACTGACACATCATTGTGCCGTTGAGCGGTTGAAATCTTATATTGCTACTATAAATCGCTTTTTCGTCCATGTCAATAAACATAACATAAAAATTTCAATTTAATCATTTTCATAATCAATCACGATCCTTTCTGCCGCATATTAACAATTATGTGTCATGTATTATAACATACACCGAAAACTTGATTTAGCAGAAAAGTTTACAAATCAACTAACGTTAATTAATACGACCATGAAACTCCAAACGTATGATGGGGGTAAACATCTTTACAAGGAGTCAGTCTATGACATCTAATCAAATTTCACAATTCGAAAAAAAAGTGATCATTCGAAACATCGAACGTGAGGATTTTGATAAGATTATTGAGCTGCAGAATAGTTGCTTTCCGAACATGAAGCCATGGAAATTAGATCAGCTGGAGAGTCATATCCGTATTTTTCCTGAAGGACAAATATGTGTCGAGCTGGATGGGGAGATTATTGGCTCTTGCTCGAGTCTGATCGTCAATTTTGACGATTATTTGGAGCAGCATACGTATTCGGAAATTACGGATAAGGGTTACATCCGGAATCATAACCAGCGCGGCGAAAGCTTGTACGGGATGGAGGTCATGGTTCACCCGAACTTCCGCCGTATGAAAATTGGCAGACGTTTATATGAAGCGCGAAAGCGTTTGGCGGAAAAGCTGAACCTCAAGAGTATTATAGTCGGAGGGCGTATTCCGGGTTATCACAAATACAGCGATTCCATGTCCCCTAGGGATTATGCTGAGGAAGTACTGCAGCAAAATATTTACGATTCGGTACTGACCTTTCAAATGATGAACGGCTTCACACTGAAGCGCATCATTACCAATTATTTGCCGGACGATGAAGATTCCATGCACTATGCTGCCCTACTGGAATGGAATAACATTGACTATAAGCCGAACATTAACAAAACCCATTATAAAATGTCATTTCCTGTCCGCATCTGCGTTATCCAATATATGATGAAAAAGATTGACTCCTTCGAGGAATTCGCGACGCAATGTGAGCATTATGTCGATGTAGCTTCCGATTACAAATCGGACTTCGCCGTATTTCCGGAAAATGTAACGATGCAGCTGCTTTCATTTCTGGATGAGCGCTCCCCGAGTTTAGCTGTCCGAAAGTTATGCACATTTACTAAAGATTACGTCGAATTGTTTTCTGAATTAGCCGTTAAATATAACGTGAATATTATTGGGGGCTCTCATTTCGTAGAGTATAATAACCGAATCTATAACGTGGCTCACTTGTTCCGCCGGGATGGAACGATCGCACAGCAGTATAAGCTTCATATTTCTCCGAATGAGCGCAAATGGTGGGGAATCAACGGAGGAACGAAATTGGAAGTGTTTGATACGGATTGCGGGAAAATTTCCATTCAATTGAGCAGCGATATCGAGTACCCGGAAATTTCCCGTATTGTCGCCGAAGAAGGGGCGCAAATCATTTTCGTGCCATTTTGCGCGGAGGACCGGCAGACCTTTCTTCGTGTCAAGTATTGTGCACAAGCGCGCGCCATTGAGAATCAAGTGTTTACCGTTACGTCAGGCACAGTAGGTAACCTGACTCATGTGGACAACGTGGATATTCAATACGCTCAATCGGGCATCTACACACCTGCTGATTTTTCATTCCCTCGCGACGGTATTGCGGGAGAGTGCAGCGAAAATACGGAAACGGTCATCATGGCCGAAGTAGATATGGAGACTTTGCAGCGTTATCGTAAGTCTAAGGATGCGCTGACTTTCCGGGATCGCCGTACGGATATCTATTCGCTTCAAATCCGTTCTTAAATTTCTAAAGACCAAAAACGAGGCTTCGTATAAGCCTCGTTTTTCATTTTATATTAAAATGAATGATGCCGTTTAAATTCATTACCGGTCCGCATAGGCGGATCTGATTGCCAATATATCATCCCAATGCGCAAAAAAGACATCTACCAGGTTCGGATCAAAATGACGGCCCCGCTCCGAACGGAGCAAGTCGATGACGTCCTCGACCGGCCAAGCTTTCTTGTAGACACGTTCGCTGCAAAGCGCATCAAACACGTCGGCAATTGCCGTGATTCGTGAAAAGATATGAATCTCATCCCCTTTGAGCCTGTTCGGATAGCCGGTACCGTCATACTTCTCGTGATGCTGCAGCGCAATAGTCGCAGCGGTCCGTATAATATCCTTTTGTGAATGGTTCAGCATGCTGTAGCCCATCGTCGTATGGGTTTTTATGAGCTCGAACTCTTCGTCTGTCAGCTTGCCCGGCTTATTCAATATGGAATCGGGAATCCCGACTTTACCTACATCGTGCATCGGGGAAGCGAGCCGCAGCAGTTCAGCTTCCTCTTCCGGCAGCCCAATTTTGAGTGCCAGCACCTTCGAGTATTCTGCGACGCGTTTGACATGATTGCCGGTCTCATGGGAGCGGGTCTCAACAATTTCCCCCATCGTAAAAATAATTTCCTTCTGCGTGTTTACCATTTCTGTATTCAAATAAATATTTTCAAAAGCGACCGAGACATTTGCGCAGTAGATTTCGATCAAATAACGGTCCCACTCACTCAGACGGTGGTTACCGCGTAAGTAAATAACGTTCTCGGAGCCGGTTTTACTTTCAAAAAACACGACGAAATACGAATCGTTAAACGTACTCTGCTTGCTTTCGAATGCTTGTTCCATTTCCTGCATGACGTCAGCGGGAATGGTGCCCTGCGCCCGCTCGTTAACAAGACCCGAATAATCGCCTGTCGCGGCCATGATGATGATATCCTTGCCGCCTTTCGTAGCCGCGAGGCTGCTGATGCTGCCGACATGGATCGCATTTTGATGCAGGTTAAGCAAGCTAGTCAGTTGCGTCAGTACCCCGGAAGAAAATTTCCCGAGCGACTGCAGCTCGAACAGCCTTGCTGAAGATTTGATGATTTCCTCGAGTCCTAATTTGTTTTTCTCGATGACGGTAATATCACGATATGCCCGCAATGCAGATACGAACATGGTAAACAGCTTCTGGCTGGTCAGCTCTGTCTTTTCCTTGTAATCATTGATATCGTATTCAAGAATGACCGTTTTCTCGGGCGCTTGTCCCGGTTGGCCGGTTCGGAGCATGATGCGGATGCTGCTGTTTTTCAATTCGCCCCGAATGTATTTAACCAATTGAAGGCCTGAATCATCTTCTTCCATGACAACATCAAGCAAAATGAATGCGGCGTCTTTGTGAAGCGGCAGTATTTCACGCGCTTCCCTGGCGGAATAAGCGCTAATAAATTCGATCCCTTTGCCGTCAAATTCGAAATCGCTCATGACCAATTTGGTCACTTGGTGAATTTCTTTGTCATCATCCACGATAATGACCTTCCACGTTTCCGATAGGCTTCCTGATTCAGTTCCGTCTTCGTCGGCAAAAATAAGTTCGTCTTCCTCATGCGGATTGTAGCTCATGATTTTCCTCCTGTCTGATAGGGAATTCGAGTATAAAGGTTGTACCGCGGCCTGGAACGCTTGCGCATTGGATCGTCCCGCCTAATTTTTGCGTAACAAGATTGTAAACGATATTCATGCCGAGCCCAGTGCCGCCTCTGCTGCGGTTCGTCGTGAAAAATGGTTCAAAAATCTTTTCCGCCACTTCTTCCGGCATTCCTTTGCCGTCATCCGCGTATTGAATCATGAGACGATCCTCATTCCGCTGGATGTTTACGATCATATAGCCCTCAGTATCGGTATCATAAGCGTGAATTAGCGAGTTCATCACAAGGTTCGTGACGATTTGGGAGATTGCGCCCGGATAAGTGCTCACTTCCAATTCATGATCGCCGATTACAACTATCCGCTGCTTTGTCTTCTTGATCGTCGGTTGCAGGCTCCGTAAAGTATCCTCGATATAATCGAGTAACCGGAAAGTTCGTTTCTCCTCATTTGATTGGTCCACGGAAACTTGTTTAAAGCTTTTGACCAGTTCGGAAGCGCGGCGCAAATTGGTTTGAACCATATCAACGGTCTCCTGAGACAATTTGACGAAGCTTTCCAAATCCGACTTTTTCATGCGATTTTGACCGTACAGCTCGGAAAATTCTTTCGTTCGCTGCTCCAAATACGAAATAGCCGTTACACCTACACCGATTGGAGTATTGATTTCATGCGCGACGCCCGCGACCAATCGGCCGAGCGCCGACATTTTCTCCGCTTGTACGAGCTGCTCCTGCGTCGTCTGAAGCGTCACAAGCGCTTGCTGCAGTTCGGTGTAACGGGTATCCAAGTTTTCGACCATGTCATTAAATGCTTCCGCGACTTCGGTAATCTCGGAAGAAGCGGTCATCTTGACCTTATGTCTTCGCCCGCCCATTTGGATTGAAACCGCGGCCTTGCGAAGCTTATACAGCGGTCTGACCAGCACCTTTTGCAGAAAGAACCAGAACAGGACCAGAAAGCACACGCTGCAAAGGATGGCTATTACAATGTCCGTACGCACTTTTTCCCGGATAAGCGCATCTTCGCCGCTTGAATCCAACATAAGCTCGATCACTCCGACGGTTGCGCCATCCTCGAACAACGGAGCCATTAAGCGGACTGACGAAATGCCGTATTCCTTCGTTTGCTGCTCGACAAAAGCCTTGTTCTCCGTCAGCGACCTTTGCACATAGGAGGGAGAGGCATTGCCGATTTTGGACCGTTCGGTAGATGCGTAAACCTTGCCGTCAGTTTTATGTAAGGTCAAATCCAGCACTTTTTTGTTCCGCAGCTGGATATAATCGAATATTTGCTGCACATCTTCGATTGAACGCGACTCCTCGTATCTGCCGTTTATCGCGGTGGTTATGGCAGTGAGCTGGCTGAAAAAGGTTTGGCGTACGGATTGCTCAAGGCTGAGCGCATGAAAGGTGACGATAATGCCCGTCATCGCAGCCGTAATGAGCGAAACAAACAAAATAAGCTTTAACTGGATGCTGAAGGATCGGAACATGTTCGCACCCCTGTCATTTAATTTCAAAATCTATCAGCTTGGCAACGTCATAAGGTGTGTGGTCGTTATTGTGCAGCGATACCTTCACCTTGTGCTTGCCCGGCAGCAGATTCTGGATCATGTATTTGTTGTCTTTGACCGAAATTTTCTCCCCGTCGTCCACGTACATATGAATGTGACCTTCACCGTTTTGACGCTCCATACCAACATGTTCTTTCGCGATTTTCATATTGGTCGTCACGTAAATTGTCGCGTTTCGTCCGGATATTTCGATCCGCAAATCGAGATTAGGTTTTTCTACAATCTCCGCTGGTTCGGGCATTTCCAGCTCAGCCATCGTATGTTCACTGCAGCCCGTCTGCAATACGAGTACAATAACCAGAGTAATCGTTATGAATAGCCTTTTCATGCGGTGCCCCCATCATTAAATTCGACATTTTCCTTACAAAAATAATTGGATAATTCTGTCGATATATCGCGTTTATTATACCATGGGCGCGGAAATGAAAATAGTTTCGTTATAACAAGAGGTGTATTTTTTCGGAAATATGCCTTTGTCCCATGGTATACAATTGAGCTATAATTGGAATCAGTTGAATAGAGGCCGAGCTTCGAACCGGCTTAGGAGGAACTTATGGAACAGCAAGCTATTTGGGCGATCGGAATTTTTCTGATCATTTACAGCTTCATCATTGCCGAAAAAATACACCGGACCATTGTGGCCATGCTTGGCGGAATATTAATGGTCACACTCGGAATAGTCGACCAGGAAACGGCTATTCACCACATCGACTTCAATACGCTCGGACTTCTGATCGGCATGATGATAATCGTGAATGTTACGGCGGAAACCGGGCTCTTTAAGTATATCGCCATATACTCCGCCAAGAAAGCAAAGGGCGACCCTATACGCATCCTCATCACGCTATTCATGATCACGGCGATTGCTTCGGCATTCCTTGATAACGTTACGACGGTTCTGCTTTTGATTCCTGTAACCTTCAGCATTACACGGCAATTGCAGGTTAACCCGTTTCCGTTTCTCTTCTCGCAAATTCTGGCCTCGAATATCGGCGGTACGGCTACACTGATAGGAGACCCGCCGAATATCATGATCGGGAGCAAGGTTGATGAACTAACGTTTATGATGTTCATCAACAATCTTGCGCCTATTGTGATCATTATTCTGGCTGTACATATTCCTATATTTATTTTTCTGTTCCGCAAGCAACTCCGGGCAACACCGGAACGGAAGCAAAGCATTATGCAATTGGACGAAAAAGGGGTCATTACGGATCGTAAGCTGCTCTATAAGTGCCTCCTCATACTCGGACTTACAATACTTGGATTCTTCCTTCATCAAATGCTGGAATTGGACTCCGCAACGGTCGCCTTAGCTGGAGCGTTCCTTCTCCTTCTTCTGACCGGTGAGCATTCCATGGAGAAGGCGATATCTAAGGTGGAGTGGACGACCATATTTTTCTTTGTAGGCTTGTTCGTGGCCGTCTCGGGACTTGTAGAGACCGGTGTTATATCGAAAATGGCCGGACAAGCCATGGAATGGACCGGAGGAGATCCGGTAGCCACTTCCATGCTGATTATATGGCTCAGCGCTATCGCTTCCGCTTTCATTGACAATATACCGTTTGTCGCTACGATGATCCCGATGATTCAAGAAATGGGGAATTTAGGGATTACGAATCTGGAGCCCCTATGGTGGAGCTTATCGCTAGGAGCCTGCTTGGGTGGCAACGGTACCCTTATCGGGGCTAGCGCGAATCTGATCGTGGCCGGTCTGTCGGAAAAAGAAGGCTACCCGATCCGGTTTTTCCAGTTCATCAAATACGGGTTTCCGCTCATGCTGCTATCCGTACTTCTTTCGAGCGTTTATGTTTATCTTCGTTACTTTTTTTAATCTTTAATCCTAAATAAGCGATTGATAGGATAGGGGCTGTCTCAAAGGTCTAAAAACCTGAGAGACAGCCCCTTTGGGCTTGTCTATATATGATGCCTAACCTAATAGTTGCTCATTAGTTGGAATCTTCCGGGCGTCTTCGAACAAATTTTTTATAATCACGAACATCAGGGTACCTGATATTGTCCATGTACGTTAATAATTCTTTATCGTTAATAATCCATGTGTGGTTTTCGGAATTTTTCCTGCGTACCGCGGCAAAATTGTATTTATCGGTAGAATAAATTTTGTAACCCTTTGCTATGCTGTCCAAACAAAATTGCGTATCCTCTCCAATGCTTTGGTCAGCAAATCGGACCTTGTGAAATAGTTTTCGTTTAAAAATGAGAGTAGCGCCGGGAAGAATGGAAACATAGCGGTTCTCATCTAAATGAAAACGAAGGATAAGCATATTTGAGCCCCGCAAATACATAAAATGGGCGCGTTTCCCGATAATATCTGCTTTTGATTTATCAAACGCCGGTATGCTGTCGGTGAGGTAATAGGGCGCGTAGTAGTCATCATCGTCAAATTTGGCAATATAGCTGTATCGTGATTTCTTTACAGCGTAATTCAAACATGTTCCAAGAGGCAGTTTCTCCGGAAGCTGGTAAACCTGCACATGTTTAAATTTCTTAGCCAAATCTTTATAAAGACTTATTTTTATTTTGTCGTTGTTTATAACAATGATAAGCTCTTTTATCGGATATCGTTGTCTATGGTAATTTTTAAACAGATTCATGATATAGTCTTGCCGCTTCGTACAGGTAATGATAGAAACGCCCTTCTGCTGCTGCGCCAAGTTGAACCAGCCCCTTTATATGGAACTCCTTAGAGGAGAACTATTGCGACAACCACCTCCTCTAACATATGAAGTTTCCTGAAAAGAGTAACGGCATATCCTATAAGACGGTTAGGTCAGTTCAGTCATTTGTTTGTTTTACCTCGAATCAGCATAACGATAAATAGAACAGCTGGAATCATCCCCATGAGTATCGGATTCAACATGAATTTATCCGCTACAAGTTCCCCGACCTCCAAATGCGACTGCCAACTTGGCGGGAGTAAGGCTGTGGAATAAACAACGACTCCAACAGGCAGGACAAATCTCCGATAACCGGTATGAAATAACTGGGCTAGTGCAAGTACGGCAGCCAAATACCATAGGGTTGATCTGATAAATATCCCGGCGTAGAAAAGCAAAATGACAAGGGCGTCAAAACGTTCGAATATATCGGCGACCTGAATCAGCTGGACGGATTGAAGCAGCGGAATGGTGCTGATGTCCGTGAATTGCGGCCCCAGAACGACTAGGTTAATGGTATTCGTGAGCAGGATAACCATTCCGGAAATGAAGAAGGATCGAATCGACGTTTTCGCCATTTCTTGTTTCTCGTTTAAATAGCTCCAGAACATAAGAAAAGTGAACATTTGTCCGAATGGAAACCAGAAGGTCTTCATACTTTCCTGCAGGACCGGTTTGACTCCATTTTCTAAAATCGGAAGAAGCCGATCTAAATACACAATTCCCGAAATAAAGGACATGATAATCAAAATACAGTAAAAAGCCAGTACTCCTGCCACTATAAATTCAGCTACGCGAAAGAAGACTTCAAGTCCCTTATATAAAGCATAGACCGACAAGGTTATCAAAATAAGCATAATGAGGGAAATGGGAGAACGGGGAAGAATGGTTATGAGGGTAAGATCCCCAAGGTCCCGCACATTTCGAAAGGCTTCGTAAATAAAATAAAGGGCATAGACCAATACGACGATTTTCCCCGCAAATGAACCGAAGTAGTGAACCAATAGCTGGCTCAAGTTTTTCTCCGGTTCCCTACGCTGAATCGCCAAGAAGAGTAACAGCAGCAGAAGCCCCATTATCATGCTAACAATGACCACCAACCAGGCGTCTTGTTTGGCTTTTATCCCTAGCTCAAATAAAGGAGTGCTCCCGATTTGAAATAAGATGATCATCGCGCCCAATTGATATTTGCTTATCCGCTCCATAGGATGCCTCCATTTTCATTTAGCTTTGCCGGATATTTTGGGAAAGGAGTCATTAATCATTCCGGTCCGCCGGATCGTCACCTTGACCGTAACGTTCATGCTGATCTTTGAAAACTCATTTTCCCAGTTGCTGCTCCATTTTTTCCAAGCTTGCGGATAGGCCTTGTGGAAAGCGTCGCCAAAACCCAGCGCGTCCGCTTTCATCTTTTTCAAGGCTTGAAACGAATGCTCTACATCGCTTTTTATCTGCTCCTGGATATGTTCCTCCAGTTTGTTTAACGTTTCGGCTTTTTCAAGGTCCAGCTTGCATGCCGTTTCCGTCAAGCTCCCTTTCGCATCAATATTTACAGACATCAATAAATGACCGCCCGAAACGGCCGGCTTTAATTTGGCGCGCGACTTTTCAACCAAAAACGAGGAGAGCTGTTCTTTACGGTTCTCCCCCTGGCAGGGGAACACAACCGTCGTGCTCTTTATGCGATTCATTATCCAGGGTATCCCAAGGCTTTCTTTCCGGGTTAACCAACCCGCAAATTTATCCTGCTTAAACACCCCGACTCTATCCAATTTCAATACGGCAGGGCTTCGCGTTTCTTTGAGTGCATCTAAAGAGGCTTGTCTCTTCCCTTCGCCTGTGATTTTGATTTCAGGCAAGATGGAGCTCGCGGAAGGATTCGTCATTGTGGAAATTAATTCATGTACCTTGGACGGAGCAAGGCTGGATTGACCGTCTCCATGTTCGCTAATCAAATTGGCAATGGCGTTTCCGGGATTGGATTCTAATGGGGTAAGAACCTCAAGCACTTTCTTTGCGTCTCCGCTCGAAATGAGAACATTCGCAGTTTCTCTCTGCTGGTTATCTCTCAAGTAAGAATCTAATAATTGGCTGACACCATATTTAGCAACACGCTGACTGATGATAACGACACTTACATGAGAAAAAAAGAGACGGCGTGAGGTTTCCAAGTCACTCTTTTGAATCGCCTCCAATATGGTTTTTCCTTTCGAAGAAAAGACGGTAACCGGAGATTGGGAGCCGCCCCCGCCGCTTTTGCTCTGAGCAGACTGCGGTTTTATGATTTGAAAGGTCATGATCCATTGATTCGTTTCGTCCAAATCGAAAGCCATTGCGCTGACAATGCCTAATTTGTTTAATTCGGTTTGGCTTCCACAACCGCTTACAAGTAATGAAAGGCTGATGGTCAACAGCAGGATTAGCCCTCGTCTCATTTATGGTTTCTCCTCTTCTTTGCCGGAAGGCTCAGGACGCCTATTGACGTTTTGGCGAACATTATTTTTCTTGGCGAAAAGACGCGGCCTGGTAACCATCATCCACCAAGGTACCCTAATGACTGTATCTTTCAAATTGTTCGGTACAAAAGGGGATATAGGGACCAAATAGGGAATCCCGAATGAACGTAGTGCCGACATATGGATCAAGAGAAAGAAAAGCCCCGACATAATCCCGAACAAGCCTAAAGTTGCGGCAAGCAACATTAATGCAAAACGAATTAAACGGGCGGCAATCGCGACATTAAACGCCGGAACGACGAAGCTGGAGATCGCGGTAAAGGCTACCACGATCACCATGGCTGCCGATACAAGTCCGGCTTCAACGGCCGCCTGCCCCAAAACAAGAGCTCCAACGATAGAAATCGCCGAACCGATTGCTCTGGGCATTCGGATGCCTGCTTCCCTTAGTACCTCAAATGTGATTTCCATCATCAATGCTTCAAAGAATGCGGGAAAAGGAATCCCTTCCCTTTGCGCAGCAAGACTGACCAGAAGGGTGGAGGGTATCATTTCTTGATGAAAAGTCGTGATTGCAATATATAAGGAAGGCAGTAACATGGATACCGTAAACGCGCAGAAGCGCAAAATACGCAGAAAGGAAGCGATATCGAATCGCTGATAATAATCTTCGCTGGCTATGAAAAACTTGAAGAAGGTGACGGGAAGCACAAGAACAAACGGTGTGCCATCCACAAGTACGGCGACCTGCCCTTCCAAGATAGATGCCGCAACACTATCGGGACGTTCCGTGTTTATGATCGTTGGAAACGGGGTGAAGGTTTGATCCTGAATAAATTCTTCTAAATAGCCGCTCTCCAATATGCTGTCCGTTTCAATCCGATCGAGCCTTTGAAGCACTTCCTTCACCACAGCATCATCGGCTGTCCCCTTTAGATACATAACGCTAACGTCGGTTTGGGTTACGAGCCCGATTTTCCGGTCTATTTTCCATAGATTCGGGCTTTTAATCCTGCGCCGGAGCAACGCTACATTCGTGCTGATATTTTCGGTGAACCCGTCCTTGGGACCGCGGACAACGGATTGGGAAGAAGGTTCTTCTACGCCTCTCATCTTCCATTTGGACGTGCTTGCGGATATGGCATGGTCCCAGCCCTCTGCGAGAATAACGGTATTACCGTTATATAAAGCAGATATAAAGTCATTTATTTTGTTTACGGTATTTGTAGCGCCGACGGTAAGGAGCATGTCGTTAGTGACCGTAAAAGAATCGGTCAAAGACCCTTGCCCATCCGTGTCTGCTTCCGTTCCGGATAGGATCGGCTTGATTATGCTGTCATTAATGACCGCGGTATCGGTTAGGTCGTTAATATAAACGATCGCCATAGACAAACCATTTGCACCTTGAAACGTACGAATGATAAAATCCGAGCTGTTGCCCGTAAGCGATTTGATTCTTTCGATATTATGCTGAAGGCTGCATGAAAGCATCTCAACTTGTTCGGGTTGAAATAATTGGTTCATGAATATCATCCACCTCTAGTTGTTCCCCATTCTTATTTTTCCCACGATGAGCAGGAGCAATGGCAGACCGATCATATTGATCGGAAGCGCATACGGTACCCAGTAATTAAGCAAATAATTGGCGGTTGCTTCCGATACGTTTCTCGGAAAATACGCAAACACAAGTACAACCGGAGCGATTAGCCAAACCATGACCCTCCAATTTTTGATTTGCAGAAACTGGGCCGTTCCATAGCTGGTGATGAATAAATATATGGCGAGCTTAATGAATACGCTGGCTACCCAGATCACGATCGTAAGCGGGTCGAAATTTTCAATGAAACCGAAAAGGGATATTTTCCGGGACATTTCGAAAAACGGATACCACATTTTTGGGGCGAGATTGGTCCCCATCGTAACGGTGGCCATCAGCATAGAGATCAGCACGAATAAAGTGGCGGCAATGACTCCCCAATAAGCATATGGCGATCCTTTGCGGGGCTGATACAAGAACGACGCAAGCATGAGGTATTCGACGGAATGTCCGAGATAAGACGCAGGGGGCAACGCGCCATTAACGATTTTCATCATCCCGCTGTCCGCGTATACCGGCAGCAGATACTTCCAGTCCGCATTGTTGATGCTTGCGACCAGAACAAGGATAACCATCAATATAATAATCGGTCCGAGAACCTCGCTGCAGCGGGCGATGGATACGATACCTCCCGAATAGGTCGCGTATATGATCAATAGGATCATAATGATCATTACTGCCGATTTAGGCGTCGCAGGAAGGATCATGGTATGAATCACATCGACAAATTGGCGCAGTACGATCGGAAGGATCGTATACCATTGGACAAAATAGATGACAATGACGATATTGCCGATCCATTTCCCCAAAACAGTCTGACTAAGCTGGATTAAGTTCTGTTCAGGATGGAGAAGCGACGCGTTCGTCACCAAAACAGTGGCCAGCAGGATGATACACCCGGCAACAAGAATGGAGATCCACACATCTTGTTTAGCGGCCTGCAAGCTTGGCGTGAGCGTCATGATTAACGTCATCCCCAAATCCATTATGAAGATCATCCAGAATACTTGCATGCCGGTCACTTTCATCTTGTACCCTCCTCCATTCGGTCGTTTACTTCTTCTGCTGATGTGCGGGGGCTTGCGTTCGGCCGACCCGTTCGATCCGGAATTCAGTCTTTACCTCAACGGGAACTTTAGGGTAGAGCTCAATCCAATGATCCATTATCGTTTTCCAGGCATAAGGGTGTTCGATATGAATTTGATTACCAAAACCGAAAATATCCGATTTGAATTTTTTTTGGGTGTGCGAGATCGTTCTTGCGATTTCTTTCTTTATATCCTCCGAAAATTTCTTTTCAACGCGAGGGATAACCTTGCTCATATCCAGACTCGTATCGTTTGATATGATTCTGCCTGCAGCTTTAAATGAGACCGATACTTCCGGTTTTCCATTCTTTATGCGGGTTCGTATTTTCGGCTTGGCCTTCATTAAATGAATCGTGATGGTTCCATGATATTGCTTCTGCGGCGGCTCCATTTGCGTGGTAAGTCTCATGCCGTCTATTTTCCCTGTCATTAAGCGAAATGCTTTTAATTCTGTACCAGATAGAAATCCGACCAGTTTATTGCGTTGGTATACCGCCGCTTTATCGATTGTGAAGGTTTGTTGGCCAGCACCTTGATTAATGATTCGAATGGCTCCGGTAACCGGCGATTGACCGAAGGAAGCGAGAGCGTCAATAAATTTGTCTATTTTGACCGATAGGCCAAAGTCTTCATATTGTAATTTGTTGATGCCGATAGCCGGTATGATCTCCATTTGGTACGATGCGTTTAAGATCTTTTTTGCCGTCGTTCCATATGCGGTCACCATATAGCTGTTATACCGGCTTTCCGGAGAACGCATCAGAGTATCCAAAACCTGATCAAAGCCGCGTCTGGCGTATTTTTCACCGACCACGACTATCCCCCTGTGACCCAGATTGATTCTCCGGGACAATTGCTGCTGCAGCTTGCCGAATGCATCTATCCCGTCTTTCCCCTTGGCTGAAATAACCAATACGGGTTTTGCCGCTTTCCCCCCGGACTGCAAAGAACTCGGAATTCCGGTTGGAAGAGCAATTTGCAGTGTAGCTTCAATTTGGTTGTCATCCGCAAGATCGAGACCGCTGGCCATGACGAGTGCAAGATCATCCATCTCCTTACGGTCCCAACAGCCTGTGAGAAAGCCAAGGCAGAGGATAAGAGCAAAGCATCCATACAAAATCTTTCGCAGGATCATTTTTTCTCCAACTCCATTTTTTGCCGAATGTGCTGCTGCCGCTTATGCATGAGCTTCCAAGGGGCTCTGATAAATACGTCCCATAACCCGGACGGACCCAGCGGTGCAAGCGGCGATAAATAAGGAACGCCGAAGGAAGATAGGTTGGTCAGATGGATCAGGATGGCGAGCATGGCAGCGCTGACCCCGTAAAGGCCGAAGGTTCCGGCACAAAGCACCATCGGAAAACGCAAAATGCTGACGGCCTGGCTCATGCCCGGGTGGGGAATGAGAAAGGAGGCGATTCCCGTCAACGATACGATGATGATGATGGGGGCGGATATGATGCCAGCCTGAACTGCGGCTTGTCCAATGACAAGCGCGCCTACGATACTGATCGTTTGGCCTACCGGACGGGGCAGCCGGATTCCCGCTTCGCGGAGCGCTTCAAAAGTAACCTCCATAATCAAGGTTTCCACCATCGCCGGAAACGGAACGACCTCCCGCGCTGCCGCGAGGCTCAAAGTCAAGCTTGTCGGGATCATTTCCGAGTGAAAGGTCGTAATAGCTACAAAGATGGATGGAAGAGCCAGCGCCAAATAGGCAAACAAAAACCTCAGCCAACGCAGCATTGTAGCGAATATGAAATTCATATAGTAGTCTTCAACGGTTTGGAACGCGTACCAGAATGTGACGGGCATGACCAGTGCAATCGGCGATCCGTCTATGAGAAGCGCCACTTTTCCTTCAATGAGGGATGCCGAAACCAAATCAGGCCTCTGGGTCGTCTGCATGACCGGGAAAGGCGAATAGGGATGATCGCTGATCAACTCTTCGACATAACCCGATTCCAGAATGCTGTCCATATCGATTTTGGCCAGACGCTGCTTTACTTCCTCAACTACACTCTGCGGCGCTTTGTTTTCAATGTAGACAATCGTCATTTCGGTTTGGGAAACCGTCCCTACGCTGAGTTTCTCCATCTTCAGCAGAGGCGTTCGGATCCGTTGGCGGACCAAGGCCATATTGATATGGAGCTTCTCGATGAACCCGAGCCGCGGACCGCGAATAACCGCCTCCGTGCTCGGCTCATCCAATTGACGTTGCAATTGATCCTTGATACTAAAAGAGAGCGCCTGCTTGGAAGCTTCAACGAATAGGATGACTTCACCCCTGACAATGCGTTGAACGACTTCTTTTAGATTTTCAACAACACTCGGCTTTACAACAGAAGCCAATTTGTATCGCAGCTGTTCGATAAGCTGGGCGGGATTATCGAAATCCACTGCTTCATGGTTTACTAATGGGCCTAACAAACCAGCGTCCCACATGGTGTCATCAACCAACACATCGAGATAAACCGCCATACAGAGGTTCGATCCGAAAACATGAATTTTCCGTATAATAAGATCGCTGCAGTTGGCAAAGGTTTGCCGCAGCACCAATTCATTGATGGCCAAATTGTCGGACAGGTCTTCTTCGGTTGTATATTCAATTTCCTTCAGCTTTTGGTCTATTTGTCCTGGAAGGCCTTTTTTTCTATTCATATAGGTTCTCCCTGTAAAGTAGGCTCATGATGAATACGAGGGTAACTTTCCCTATATTTTTCCGAATTATTCTAGAAAAGGCAAAAGCCCACTGGAAGGAAGCCTTCACAGGCTTAACTTCCAGTGAGCTTAATCGTGCAGAGGAATAGTTTTCCTTCTGACGAGCATGCTAATGCATATCGAATGATAGTAAACAGAGGGAAGGGCGAAGGAATGAAAGGTTTTGGAAAGGCTGTCGCTTTTTTATTTATTGTCGCTTTATCAGGGGCGGTACTTTATTTATCCGTTTCGATGGAATGACCGAAATATTTATTAGCTAGCTTATCAGCCGTGCGCGTTGCGAGCGCTTGTGTTGTAAGGGTCGGATTAGGCCCGCCGATCCCGTCAAAGTGGACACTGTTATCGGCGATATAAAGCCGCTTGACTTGAAAGGCTTCGCAGTTCGTATCCGTTACGAACCCCATGCGCATCGTGCTTTCCAAATGGAGAAGGAACCCGGTCGGTAAATCCGACCGGATGATTTTTTTGGCGCCGGCATGCTGCAGGGTCTCGCATGCATGCCGGGCCAACCGGTCGCGCCTTTGCAGCGTTTTTTTGCTTGGCGTATAGTAAATGATCGGTATCGGACCGTTTTCGTCTTTCAGCAGCGGATCGACCTCGACTCTATTGCTGAAGCGCACTTCATCATCGGTGAGGAGGAGCATGGTCATTGTTCGAGTGTAGTTGTGCATTAATTCTTTCAGCTCCGGACCGACGACCCTGCCTCGAATATTCCAAGGCTCGCCCGGTTCCGGCGGATTAAGTGCGTCATATCCGGCTTCACTGAAGCCATAGGTTAAGAAGGACATTAATCCGGGGCTGAGGCAAGAAACTTGGAATATGCCTGTACCCGGAATATCGACTCTGGCCCCCGACGTATGTCCGACATACGGATAGACGGACGGCGTTCCCAGTATGCTCATCAAATCCTTCTCGTCAAATACGCCTCCTACCCAATCGAAATAATGATTAGTCAGTCCTCTTCCCACCCACGGGTTGTGAGGCAGCCCTGAATTCAGCCATAGGCGAGGCGATTCGATGCAGCCGGCAGCCATTACGACTGTTTTGGCCGTAAGCTCGCCGATTTCTCCTGTCCATGTATCTCGGAACTGCACGCCGGTTGCGCGAAGCCCTTCTTTCGGATCCTGCTCGGTCAATATTTTAATCGTGAAGGAATTGGGCCGGATCGAGACATTTCCGGTTTTCAGAGCAAGCGGGATATAACTGACAAGCGTGCTTCGTTTGGCGATTTTGTCCAATGTTGGCCCGGTCGTGCATCCGTTGACGCAATGTCCCCTGAGCGTGCATCCTTCCATATGGCTCAATTGCTCCATGGAATAATTAGGGTCCATCAGATGCTCGTTCGCGCGAAGAATCGCATTGGGGTTCGGGCGATAGCCCGGAGTAACGACATCAAGCGTCGGGATCAGCGACCATCCGGCCTTTTTGGCGCCGTAGTAAAAAAGCTCTTCCTTGGGAGTCGTCGGTGAAAATTGAACGGGCAATGTAGCTTCGGCTTTCTCGTAATAAGGAACGAGCTCCCGATAACTGATCGGCCATACATTATCGATCGCCGCAGGAAAAGCTCTTGGCGATTGCGACCAGTAATGCTGCGTCGTGCCGCCGACTCCGGAAACCTGCCAAATATCACCCTTTTGCCGCATAACCCGGTGCCAAGGAGCGCGCCTTCGATCGGCCGGTCCGAAGCGGAAGGTGCCAGACACTACATCATTCATGTTGTTTTCATACGAATTGTAGATCTTCTTGTAAATGCCCACGTCCAAATCGTTGTAACTGGAGCTCCACTCTCCGCCGCGCTCGCTGTTCGGGTTCTGCCATTTTTTATTTCCATAAAAGGGACCTGCCTCAAGCACCAATACTTTAAGACCTTTTTCTGCAAGCTCCTTGGCCGCGACAGCGCCGCCGCCGCCGGATCCGATTACGATTACGTCTGCATCATACAATGGTGGATTCCCCTCCTTCACGTACGATGGTTAATAAAAAACCGCGATTAGCGCGATAGCCTAAAGAAACGCCAGGATAACCCGTTTGCCTCCAGCCAATTGGAAAATATTCCAGCCGCCGTTCGGTTGGGGTCGCCAGCCGCGTCGTTCCGTATGCCGGCCACTCCGAGTAGAAGCCGAACATCGTTCCACGGTTCAAATAATCGACAATAAATGTGATCAATCCGCCGTCGTCCTTGTAAGGTGGAGGGAGTGTACCGAGATCTACACAGAGCTCTTCCAGCATGGCGAGAGTCCGGATTCTGTCGGCCGGTGAAAGTGCGGAGAACGGGCTGCTTCCCCAAAGCGCGTGGTTCGGTGCGTTCTGCGCCTTTCCCGAGGCGACGAGTTGAACAGCGCCCGCATTGAGCAATTGGGAGGTAGAAGCAGATAATGGCACAATGGTCAGATGTGTTCCGAGAAAAAGCGCAAGGCTGTGATCCAGTTCCCAAATCATATACTCGTGAACGTGCAGCTCTACCGCTCCTGCCGAATACTCCGCTCCGTACATGGCTAGCGCCGGAGTATTCGGGACAATCGCTTCGACAAGCGCCCGGAAAGTTGCAACGGTATGATTATTAACGGTTGCTGCATATTGTTGTGCCGGATGCATGTTGGGTTCCCCCTTTGTAGACAAGATGTCAGTCTTTGGATCAATATAACTTGAATCTATTCGGCTGGCATGTCTATTATTCTGATGCTGTTTATAGTGTTTGGGTTAAGCGTCTTTATACTTAAACAAGCATCTAAGCGAATTCGCTCAGATGCTTGTTTTCATGAAAGTGCATTTGAAATTTAACGGGCTAGCGTTATTAACGAAGTTTGGATATGTTCCGCATACCTTCTTGCCTCTTGAGAGAGATAGGTATCCGTGCCAAAGGAAGCGTTATAGGTGACAAAGATAGGCAGGAAGGTACCGTTGCATCTAACTAGGGTAGGTTGTATGGGTCTTATCAACTCGCTAATCGTGAACCAATTGTCCCCGCCTGAACGGTATCCATTCTCGGGACCACCTGTCGTAGTTGCAACCACAAATTCTTTCCCTTTCAAATGTTCGCCTCCGGGCCCAAAAGCCCAACCATACGTTAACACGTCATCAAACCACTTTTTTAAGAGTGGTGGACAGCTATACCAATAAAAAGGGAATTGAAAAACAATCCGGTCATATTCCAGCAACAATTGTTGTTCCTTTTGCACATCGATATTCCAATTTGGATATTCAAGATAGAGGTCACGTATTAAAGTGTCAGTCTGCCCGTTAAGCGCTTGTGCTAGAGCTTGATTAGCTCGAGACTGCTTAAGATCCGGATGTGCTATAATAACCATTATTTTCATTTTTATCGTCCTCTCCCGCGGTTTGAACAATCATCGTTTACGCCCCTATTATTAAGCGAATTTTCATTCTTGAAAAGTACGCTCTTTATTCATACTTAGTCCTCAAGAACAAACCTTAGACGCTGCCTGCTTTTCCGTCGCGGTACGTTAAACCGTACTATGTACCGGAAAGTGTAGTACTGTTTGAAATCGTGATACTTTGATAAAGTATCAGAAAAGGGAATGTAAATAAGGTAACCAAGGAGTTGAGGGTATGCGAACGGCTATACATGAATCTCATACAACACAGGGGATTTTGATGACACTTCAAGCTATCGGGGGAAAATGGAAGCCGCTTATATTGTTTATTTTGCTGCATGATGGAACCAAGCGGTTCGGGGAGTTAAGACGTCTGCTTCCCAATATTACACAAGGAATGCTGACCAATCAGCTTCGTGAGTTGGAGCAGGATGGACTCATTGTGCGCAAGGTATATCAGGAGATACCTCCGAAGGTTGAATATTCGATATCTGATTACGGCAACACATTAGGTTCTATTTTGACCGATATGTGCGGATGGGGTTTCAAACATATGGATTTTATGAAAAGCTAGACATCTTTGAATAGCCCGATTCCCAGCGATCGTAGATCATAATCAAGGCTATAGGAACGATATATCGGAGCACCATTAAAAAATGATTCCATTGGTGATAGATCAGCCATCCCTGATAGTAAGAGAAAAGTGCGAAGGATATTCCGATACAAGCAACAAGGGCGAATATCAGCGGTTTTAGCTTTTGGTGTACTCTTGGAATGACGATCATGAGGAGTACGGCTAAGACATCCCCGGAGAGAAGGTCCGTAAAACGGCAATCAGCCATAAAATCTTTAAACAAACCGGGTTTGAATTGGTACATCCTGAGTAAGGGAGATGCGAATAAAGCGCCGACCCACATAATGATCATATGTGAAAAACAAAGCAGTCGGGCCCATTTGGTACAGTAATATCAGCTCAATTCGGTAATTTCGAGCCGCTTTAGGAGAAGCGTGTAACGAAATAGAAAGAGGTGAGCGGGAATCCACTCACCTCTTGGCGACTATCGGTTTACTTCTACTTGGAGATGGTATTTGTTGAAAACCTCGATCATGGCTAATTTGGCTTCTTCCTCATCGGGACCATGGATTTCAAGCTTATACGCAAGGTTTTTGTATAATGAAATGCTTAGGCCAAGGATGCTTTTGACGTCGACGAATTTCGTATCACTGACGCGCAGGACGATGCTTGATTTAAAGTCGGCTGCCGTTTGGTTAATGTCAACAATAGATCGAATTTCAGCTTTCATAAAACAACCTCCGTTCATGACTTGTTACTTCAATTCAGTTCAACTCAATCATCTATACTCCCGGGGTATTCTTCGGGCGACTCCCGTCTTCATGGCTGCTTTGATGACGAGATCACGGATAGCTTTCACGACAGCTTGATTGAAGACGCTCGGAATAATATAATGCCGGCTTCGTTCATCATCGGAAATGGCGGAGGCAATAGCCTCGGCAGCCGCAAGCTTCATTTCCTCATTAATGGTCGTCGCTCTGCAATCTAAAGCACCGCGGAAAATACCCGGGAAACATAACACATTGTTAATTTGGTTAGGATAATCCGAACGTCCGGTGGCGATTACGCCAACGATATCCTCCACTTCCTCTGGCCTAATCTCCGGTGTTGGGTTGGCCATTGCAAAAACGATCGGATTGTCCGCCATCGCCATCACATCTTCCCGGCGAAGCAGTCCGCCAGCGGAAAGACCGATGAATACATCAGCTCCTTGAATCACTTCCCGTAAACTGCCATGATCGCGATTCGGATTGGTATTCTCCGCATACCACTGCCACATGCCATTGTCATAAGTGGTTCCGGCCGCCAAGGCGCCATGCCGATCCACGCCGATAATGTTTTTAACCCCTGCGGACAAAAGAATTTTACTGCAAGCCACGCCGGCCGCTCCTATTCCGCAAACAACCACTTTAATTTCATGGATCGATTTGTTTACGATTTTCAAAGCATTGATTAAAGCGGCATACAATACGACCGCTGTGCCGTGCTGGTCATCATGGAATACGGGAATATCCAGTTCCTCGCGCAGCCTCTGTTCGATTTCAAAGCATCTCGGAGAAGAAATATCCTCAAGATTGATCCCGCCGAAGCCGGGGGCGATGGCTTTAATTGTGGCTATGATTTGCTCAGTATCCTGCGTGTTCAAGCAGATAGGGAAGGAGTCGACGTCTGCCAGCTGCTTGAAAAGCATCGATTTTCCTTCCATAACGGGCATAGCCGCATAAGGACCTATATTGCCAAGCCCTAAGACGGCGCTTCCGTCCGAAATAACGGCAACGGTGTTTCTCTTGATCGTTAATGTAAATGCTTTTCTTGGCTCTTCATGGATAGCCATGCATACGCGCGCTACATCTGGCGTATACACGCGGGAGAGATCATCACGGTTCTGAATCGGCGCTTTAAGCTTCGTTTCGATTTTGCCGCCAAGATGCAGCAGAAACGTTCGGTCCGAAATGTTCACCAGCCGGACACCGTTTAAGCTCTTAACCATTTCTGTAATAATGCCAATATCGACCGTATCGGTTACGGTTATCGTAATATCCCGCACCGTCACATTTTGACTGGTCTGAATGACGTCGATGGCCACGATATCTCCACCGGCTTCGAATATGGAGGATGCGACCTGACCGAAGTGAACCTCATTCGTATTCATCTCGAGTCTGAGAATAACGCTTTTTCCACCGAGTCTATTGTTATCCATGGCTACCTCCATCTAATAGGTTCATCATGACCTTTTTTTCTAACCTTCCTCGTTAACGACAACCTCTTTCCCTCTCTTTTTCAACAAGATGGGAACAATAATCCAAAGCGCGGCGATAATTAAGAAAACGAGTGACAGCGGTTTTTGCAGGAAAATCATAAAATCGCCGTTGGAAGTCGTTAACGCTCTGCGCATATTATTTTCAATCATCGGCCCTAGCACTAAGCCAAGCACGAGAGGCGCTAAAGGGTAATCATTCCGCACAAGCAGGAACCCGGCAACCCCGCAGCCAAGCAGCAGCATTAAATCAAAGATTTGCACTTGCACGGCGTAAACGCCAAATATCGAAATAGCGATAATGATCGGGATCAAATATTTCGGCGGCGTTTGAATGACTTTAGCAAACACTTTAACAAGCGGCATATTAAGAACAAGCAGAATGAGATTTCCGATTAGCATACTGGCAATTAGTCCCCATGCCACTTGAGGATGCTCCTCGAACAACAAAGGGCCTGGCTGAATGTTATACATGATTAAGGCGCCCATCAGGATAGCTGTCGTACCCGAGCCCGGTATGCCGAGTGTAAGCAAAGGGATCATGGCTCCGCCGGATGCTGCATTATTCGCGGACTCAGGAGCAGCTACGCCGGCGATATTTCCTTTGCCGAACGATTCAGGATTTTTGCTCAGTTTTTTCTCCAAAATATAGCTGAAGAAGGAAGCCAATGTGGCACCGGCACCAGGCAGAATGCCGATAAAAAAGCCTAATACCGAGCCGCGGGCAATCGGTCCTGCGCTGTCCTTTAAATCTTGCTTTGTCGGAAGGATGCGTTCGATTTTCGCTGTTTTGCCGGCGGAGTAATCCTTCTCCAATATCGTTTTGAATACTTCACCCAAAGCAAACAGGCCGACCGCAACGGTCAAAAACTCGAGGCCCGAATAAAGCAGCGGAATGCCGAATGTAAACCTGGCGACACCCGATACCGTATCCATGCCGATGGTAGCCAGAAGTAATCCGAGTACGGTCATAATAAGAGCCTTCGTAATGGATTTTCCGGCCAAACCGCTGACGGCGCATAGTCCAAGGAGCATCAAGGAAAAGTAGTCCGCGGGTCCGAACTTAATCGCAACCTCCGATAACGGTTCAGCTAAAACAATGAGCGCAATGACAGCAAATAAGCCTGCGGCAAAAGAGCCGATCGCAGATATTGATAAAGCGGCTCCTGCTCTTCCTTGCTTGGCCATTTGATAGCCGTCCAAGGTTGTCACGACGGAAGAGGATTCACCCGGCGTATTGAGCAGGATGGACGTCGTTGACCCGCCGTACATCGCTCCGTAATAAACGCCGGCAAGAAGGATAATGGAGCTTGTTGCCGCCGCTTCCGGCGGCAATCCGCCGGTCATTGAAGCCGTTATAGGGATAAGCAGCGCGACGCCGCTCATGGGACCTATACCGGGAAGTACCCCAACAGCCGTACCAATTAACACGCCGATAAAAGCGAACAGCAGATTATGCCATTGGAAGGCGGTCGCAAAACCGTCTGCGAGAAATTGTAATGTGTCCATTCATGTACCTCCTTTTATTACGATAGCCATACCGGAAAGCCCGGCATCGAACCTTCCAGAATGACGACAAAGATGACGTAAACGCCTACTGCAAACAACCCGGAGATTACGATCGACTTCAGCCATTTTCCTCTTTCCAATACTTGAAAGCTGACGAGGAGGAAAAGGAAGGTCCCGATGATATAACCGATCGTTTCCAAGAAGAAGGCATATAAAAAAGCTGCAGCGAAGATGATGAGAAACCTTTTGTAATCGAGCTTTTCTTCCTTGCTGCTTTGGCCTTTAGACTTTAATACTTCGTAGAACAAACGCAGACTTAAAAGGACTAGAATGGCTCCGAGGCCGAAAGGGGCAATATTGGGACCTACGGTGCTGCCATAAGCCGAGGAGCTGATAGCCGTACTCTGCCACATAAAACCGATTCCTAGAAGAAAAAATATAATACTGGCGTATCGATCGAATACTTTGTTCAAAGTTCTGCACCTCCAAAGAATAAATAAAGAAAGGGAGAGAGACATGCTCCCTCCCTAGGCCATTTTATTTTTGCATGCCGAGCGCCGTTAACAGCTCTTGAATAACAACTTCTTGTTCAGCCAGGAAGGCTGCGAAATCGGTGGAATTTTTGTACTCGCTCGCCCAATCGTTTGCTTTGAGTTCTGTGTTCCAGGCTTCATTCTCGGAAAGAGCTTTCAACGTTTTGTCCCAATATGCGATTTGGTCTTCCGTCATGCCTTTCGGGCCCAATACGCCGCGCCAGATCGTGAATTCTGCATCAATGCCCAGCTCTTTTAAAGTAGGCACATCCTTAAAGTCGCCGCCGAGCCGCTCATTTGAAGTAACCGCAAGAATTTTGATCTTGCCTGCTTTCAAATAACTGCCGAGTGAAGAGATGTCGGTTCCGATCGCATCGGCGTTTTTGCCAAGCAATGCGGCAATGGCTTCGCCTCCGCCATCATAGGACAGGTATTTGACCGTTTTCGGATCGACGCCCAGCTTGAAGGCCGGCAGTACGCTGATTAAGTGGTCCATGGAACCGGGAGCGGAACCGCCCGCAAGCGTAACCTTGGAAGCGTCTGCTTTAATGTCGTCGATAAGAGCTTGAATGTCATTGTATTTGGAATCCGCAGCAACCGCGATTGCGCCGTAATCCTTCGTTATTTGTGCGAGAGGGGTGACATCCTTGTATCCGTACGGACTGTTTCCTTCTTTTTTGAGATTGTTAATGAGAATAGGCGGTGAGCTTACAAACAGCTTGTAAGGGTCATCCTTGTCTTTCGCAATATATTCAGCCAAAAATACGGTCCCGCCGCCGCCGGGTTTGTTTTCTACGGTCATCGTCTGATCGACCAGCTTCGTTTCACCGAGTACCTTGGAGAGAGATCTTGCTGTTTTATCCCATCCGCCGCCGGCTCCTGAAGGGGCCGTGATCACGATAGGCTTCTCCGGATATTTGGCGGCATCCGAGCCACCGGTATTCGATGCTGTTCCACAAGCTGTAAGACTAACGGCAACCAAAGCTGCGGCTACTATTGTTTTCCAATTATTTGTTTTGAGAACCATTCGATAATTCCCCCTTTAGTATCCATCAAGTAAACGTATGAAAAATGGTGAAAGCGCTTACTCAACTTATATGCTTCATACTAGCATCGCTTATTAGAGTTGAACAGAATAACGACATAAGTTGAAAAGTAATCATATTGTTAATTTTGTTCATAAAATTTACGGCCGTAATCGGCTTCAGGGGCTATGTTCAGGGAAATATGTAGAATACAATATAGGCAATGCCATTCAGTAAGGTATTATTCTCTTTGCAAGGAGGTAATTGAATGCGATTACAAACCAGACTTATTTTGTTGATTGGAACGCTGCTGTTTATCATTATTATTGCGTTAACCTTTAGTTTTGAGAGAATGCTGGTGACCACACTGCAAAAGAATGTGGGCGCCTCAGCACTTAAAATAGCAAAGACGGTAGCGTTAATGGATGTGATAAAGGATGCTTTTGACGAGGAAAATCCATCTGAAATCATTCAACCGATCGTTGAAAAAATTAGAATGGAAACGGATGCCGAGTTCATTGTCATTGGAAACCGGGAAGGTATCCGTTATGCTCATCCCTTGCCGGACCGGATCGGGAAAGAAATGATCGGCGGAGATAACGGACCGGTATTAAACGGGGAATCGATTATTTCGGAAGCTGTTGGCTCGATGGGGCCCTCACTGCGGGGGAAAACGCCCATCTACGATGATCATAATCAAATCATTGGTATTGTGTCAGTTGGTATATTATTAAAAGACATTCATGAATCGGCTGCGACCTACCGGAATGCGATGATTATTTTTGCGGCAATTGCGCTTATGGTTGGTTGCGGTGGTGCGATAGCGATTGCGAACGGCGTTAAACGGTCCATTCACGGTCTCGAGCCTAAGGAAATCGGCTTGTTGTATCAGGAGAAGAGAGCCATTTTGGAAACCATACATGAAGGGATCATCGCTATTAATACAGAGGGAACCATTACACTCGCCAATCATACGGCATTAAAGCTGATCGATCCATTGGAGCGCATGGAGATTACCGGGAAGCATGTACGGGACGTCATACCGGATTCCCGTTTGCTCGAGGTTATCAAATCCGGGCATGCTGAAATCGATCAGGAAATGGTCATTAATGATAGTATGGTTGTGGTCAATCGACTGCCGATTTTTGATCGTCATCAGCAGGTCGTTGGAGCCGTTTCAAGCTTCCGCAACAAATCAGAGCTGCTTCGTTTAACGGAGGAGCTTACGCAAGTGAAACGATATACCGAAGCGCTGCGTTCGCAAACGCATGAATATTCCAATAAGCTGTATACGATATACGGGCTCATCCAGCTGGAATCATATCAGGAAGCGATGGATATCATTACCCATGAAACGGATGTCCATCAAAACCTTATCCATTTTCTTTTGCAGGAAATTCCGGATCCTATTATTGGCGGCATACTGATCGGCAAGTTTAACCGTGCGAATGAACTAAAGGTAAGTTTAGAAATTGATAAGGAGAGTACGTTCAAAGATATTCCGAGCGGCATAAGCCGCAATCATCTCGTAACCATCATCGGTAATTTAATCGATAATGCTCTTGAGTCAGTACTCGCTACTAGCAATGACAATAAAAAAGTTAAGGTCTATTTGACTGATGTATGCCAATCTTTAATGATTGTTATCGAAGATAATGGGGTCGGCATAGCGAAGGAAGCGGCCGATCAACTGTTTGAAGTGGGTTTCTCAACGAAGCATGAGGCCAATCGGGGATTTGGACTTGCCATTGTTAAACAGGCTGTGCAGAAGCTGCAGGGGCATATAAGCTTCCATTCTCCTTCAGAGGGAGGAGCCGTATTTACCGTCGTTATTCCAAAAGAAAAGGAGAGAGAGCTATGATACGGGTGGTCATTATTGAGGACGATCTTAGAATTGCGCAGATCAACCGCCGTTTTGTGGAAAAAATAGAGGGATTCGAAGTAGTTGGCATTGCAACGGATGAGCAGCTGGCGCACGAGCATTTGGATATTTTGGCTCCGGATCTCGTTCTGCTCGATTTATATTTTCCCGATATGAATGGACTTGATCTTCTGCATTATATTCAGAAAAACAACCCGTTAACGGATGTCATCATCATTACGGCGGCTAAGGAATTTGATACGGTACGGGAAGCAATCCGCGGCGGCGTATATGATTTTATGATCAAACCGGTTGTGTTTGAACGTTTTCAGGAGAAGCTGAAGTCTTATCAAAAGTATCATAGCCAAATGGCGCTGCTTGGAGGAGCGAATAAGCAGGTGGATCAGGAGGGTATCGATCAGCTGCTTTGGGGAGCAAGCGACAGAGCGGACAAGGATACCTATCTCCCCAAAGGGATCGATAAGATAACGAGCGAGAAGATCCTCGCCTTCATTCATGGAGGTCCGGAGGTGCTGACCGCGGAGGAGCTTGGGAAGAAGGCCGGATTCAGCCGCACGACCGCCCGGCGGTATTTGGAATATTTTGTGGCCAAGGGCGAACTGGTTGCCGACATCTCCTATGGAACCGTCGGCAGGCCGGAGAGAGTGTATAAGAGAGCGCAGCAGTCTTGAACAGACCAAGCCTCACCTTTGCCAATGATACACTTCACCCAAAAGCGGCTGATTTTTGACAAAATTGCGTCTCTCCTGAGGATATATGACAAATCTAACTGAAAAAAATACCGCTATTCTGTCCTTATCAGCGAGCAAGTCCGGCCTAACTGGAATATCTCCCGGTAATTTGGTAGGTTTACCCATTATAAGCGATTATTCTCATGATTAACGTCAGGTTTTCCTTAAAATGATCTAATAGGGACTATCCGGGCAAAATTAGCTGGAGTTTTTCCTGTTCGTGCTATCGGATCAGCCGCGAAATGGATTAGTTAATTAAAGAGGAAATAGTAGAAATAATCAGACTCCATAAAACACCTGAATTAAACGGCGACCAGGTCATACTTATGCGGATGCGGACATAGGATTCGCTATTTGTGTAAAATAGGCCTAAAATGCAAACTTTGCGGACATAGGATCTGCTATACGCCTTAAATTGCACTTAAAATAACTGTTTTAAGGCAAATAACGGATTCCATGTCCGCAAGTACCTCAAAAGAGGGGCAAAACGGAAAAATAACGGATTCCATGTCCGCGTACACCTAGCTCCATGACTACAGGTTGCTCAACTATTAAAAACTATAAAGATAACACCGGATCTTAGTTTGTCCGATTTGTTATTTAAACCGTTCCACCAATAGGAAATTCTAAATTCCTTAAACTTGAAATTAAATTTACAGAATATTTAGAATAGTACAAAAGTTACTTGTATTTTATAAAGCGCTTACATATACTATAACTAACCACACAGAAAAGAAATGGACGGCAGCTTACTCAGGAGGTGACGCCTATGAATAAGGATGGAAGTTTAGTTATCGGGTTATTCTGGGGTACCACATTATCTATTCCTTTATGGGTATCATTGATTGGATGGGTAGGGTTAATAGTCGATATGATAAATAAAATCTAATTTATGCACCGATACTGAAGTGTACCCCTTAAAATAGGCATTGGAACAATCCTTTTGTTATTCCAATATCTATATGAGTAATTGACTTTCCTCCATTTGTGTTGTAAAAATGTAGTAATACAATAAACAATTTTGCGATGATGAAGAGAGTACGCATAGTAAATACTCCAGAGAGCTGATGGTTGGTGCGAATCAGTGTAGAGATTATGCCGAAGTGGGCTTCTGAGCATCCAAACCGAAAAATAATGTTGAGTAGGCTTTGGCGAAAGTCTCGTCGTTACAAGAGACACGTATTCAAACATCATGTATGTTTCGATACGCTAAGTGAGTCCGTTTAATGCGGGCTAATTAAGGTGGTACCACGGGGTTTTCTCGTCCTTTCTAGGATGAGAGCCCCTTTTTTATTTATCGAGGAGGGAGAACATGAATAAAGAAATCGTACTAACGGGAATTAAGCCCACGGGGAAAGTCCATGTTGGGAATTACATTGCGGCAATGAAACCCGCTCTCCAAATCGCAAATGACAGTGATTGTACAGCACTTTATTTTATTGCTGATTATCATGGACTAACATTTATTCAGGACAAAGAGGAATTTAATCATTTATCATACGGTATTGCTGCGACGTGGCTTGCTATGGGACTTGACCCAGAGAGGGTGATTTTTTACAGACAATCGGATGTGCCTGAGATATTCGAACTGAATTGGATACTTTCATGCCTGACCCCAAAAGGATTAATGAACCGTGCCCATGCGTATAAAGCAATTCTTGATAAAAATGAAAAATTGGGAGTGGATATGGATACAGGGGTTAATTTGGGTTTGTACACCTATCCGATTTTGATGGCAGCGGATATATTGTTATTTCAATCCGATAAAGTTCCAGTGGGAAAAGACCAAATTCAGCATGTAGAGATAGCCAGAGATATTGCAGAAGGATTTAACAGAAATTATGGGGATACCTTCAAGTTGCCGAAATATGTCGTTGATGAATATACCGCTGTAATCCCTGGCCTTGACGGTAGAAAAATGAGTAAGAGTTATAATAATACGATTCCGCTTTTTGAATCATCTGGGGAACTTAAAAAGTTAATTAATAAAATAAAAACTGATTCAACACCTCCAAACGAACCAAAAGATCCTGACATATCTAACGTATTCTTATTGTATAAGGAATTCGCGACGCCTGAACAAATCCAAGAGTTAAGGAATAAATATCTAAACGGCATTAGCTGGGGGGAGGCAAAGCAGGAGCTGTTTCAGGTCATGAATGATTATTTGGAGGAACCACGCAAAAAATACAATGAATTGATGGCAGAACCAGAGCTAATTGATCATATTCTATTTGAAGGAGCTAAAAAGGCAAGGGCTATGGCTGCACCTATTCTTGAGAAGGTCAAAACTAAGATTGGGCGTTATAGGTAAAATAAAGTATGCGGTAATGGCTTTAGAATTTCGCATGTTCACATGATATAGGTTAAAATGGATGTAACAAAGCAAATAGGAGCTGTATATATGTCGAAAGAGGAAGTTATTTTAACCAAAGAGGGCTTGGCTAAATTAGAAGCTGAACTGGATGATCTTAAATATGTGAAGCGCAGAGAATTAGCCGCCCGTATTAAACTGGCTATTAGTTTTGGCGATTTGAAGGAAAATAGCGAGTATCATTCCGCCAAGGAAGATCAGGCCTTCATGGAAACAAGAATTCTTACCATCGAAAGAATGTTAAAGAAGGCGCGGGTCGTTGATTCAGATCAATTAGATGTATCGAAAGTCAACATTGGATCTGTTGTCATACTCAATGACATTGAATTTTCCGAGAAAATCGAATATCAAATTGTCGGTACGGAAGAAGCGGATGTCGCCGAAAATAAAATATCCTATGAAAGTCCTTTGGGCAAGGAGCTTATAGGCAAAAAAGTAGGCAGCATTATCAGTGTTAACGCCCCGATGGGTGTCATTAAATACGAGCTGCTTGAAATAAGAGCCATGTAGACGGTATATAAACTTAAAAAGATCTCCGGCGTGTATGAAAAGAATTGATTTGTCCAAAATATAACAGATTGGTCATTTCATGCATGAAAAGGAGAATAGATTAATGAAAAGCAAGCTTTTCAAGTTAGGTTTGTTGGGTATGGCTCTTACTCTTATATTGAGCTTGGCTCCAATGAGGGCCGTAGCTGCAGAAAATGATCACAATCATACGCATGAGCAATGCTTGAGCCCGTCCATGGTACAGTTCAAGGGCGATATGAGAAAGCTCTGGATCGATCATGTGATATGGACGAGAAGTTACATTGTAAGCAATCTTGCAGGCCTGCTGGATCAGGAGCAGGTGCTGGCAAGGCTATTGAGGAATCAGAAGGATATTGGAAATGCAATAAAGCCGTATTATGGGGAGGCAGCTGGCAATAAGCTGACTGAGCTGTTAACTGAGCATATCGTCATTGCCGGGAAAATAGTAAATGCAGCAAAGAGCGGGAACCAGGCGGACTTGGAAAAATACAATAAAGCATGGTACAAAAACGCCGATGATATTGCTAAATTTCTTAGCAACGCCAATCCAATCTGGACGCATAAGCAATTAAAGGATCAGTTGGACATCCATTTGCAGTTACTTGCAGACGATGTCGCAGCAAGGCTCGCAAAAAATTGGGAAGCCGATATTATGGTGTTCGATAAAGCGGAGAACCACATTATTATGCTGGCAGATATCCTTACGGAAGGAATTGTCAAGCAATTCCTTGATCGGTTTAAATGAATTATGACTCCAATAGACTAAAAGCAAATCTAAAACTCTCACATATTTAGCCTTCGAAAAGAAAGTATCTCCAGGAAGAAATTTTGATCTTTCCGGAGGTACTTTTCTTAATGAAATGGGTCAATTTCCTTGCCTTTAAGATCTATATAAGTTGAACTAATGAATCACAGGTGTGTTATTTGATTGCTAACAGCAACCGGCTCAGCAATCGCGCACTTTCCACTTCCATGTAAGCGTCCGGCAAAAGAACGGGAAAACCTCCTGTTAATCTTGCCCGCATGCGCTCTGTTGGATTATTATCTTTTTTCAAACTTTAGTTCAACGTATATAGATATATTTTTTTAGTAATCTTCAGCTGAAGACCCACTATAGCCATATAACATTATGCTGAACAAACTTAAAACTAACCGTGAAACGTAAATGGTCCTCTCCGCTCCATTTCTTCGAAGTCATCTAAACAAAAGTATCCCAAATCTTGAATACAAAGATCGTTCTTTTCTACGGTGTTCGCTCGTTTTGTACCGTATAGTAAATGCATTTCTTCGCTGATAGAAAGAGGAGTAGATTTCATGGGAACCCATCCTTTCTATGTGTTTATTTCCTTTGCTTGAAGTAAGAAACAATGAATGGAACGAACATCATGGACAATAAGACGATCACGATAACGTATTCCGGTAATGTCATGACTGAGTAAGGGCCAACCATATTTCTTAAAGACTTGGAAAATTTCAGTCCTATCAGCAGATCAACTATGTAAACAAAGCCCAAACTTAATAAAAAAACGAAGAAAAAGATACCTGATATTTTCATGTAAACAGCACCTTCCTGTTATTTCACAATCATTGATATTATTGACAATTGGAGCATCAAATATATTCCGAAATTGTATAAAAACAACTCCAAACGTAAATAAATATCATGTGTAGAAGGAGGGGATCAGCATGTTCAATCGGAATCGATTTCTTAAAAGCGGGGCAACAGGAAACAAAAATGAAGAAATGACCGGTTACACGAATCCGCGGCCCCTGTCATTAGATTTAAAAGAGAACCTTCAACATATTAAGCAGGAACTTGGAAATAGTGCCGATGTCAAAATCCGAGAATTTGAGATTGCAAGCCCCCAGATTCAAGCAGCCGCAGTTTTTATCGACAATTTAATCGACAAGGCGTTAGTCGATGATTTTGTCATGCGCTCCTTGATGATCGACACCGCTCAAGAGGCATTCAAAAACATAGCATCTGATAAGAATGTCTTTGATTTTATTAAAGATAATGCTCTGGCCATGGGAGATATTCAAGTCATTAAGGATTGGAATGGATTAATGCTGTCCTTTTTGTCCGGCGATACGGTCATCCTGATTAATGGCTCGGCTGAAGCAATCAGCGGCGATACGAGAGGCGGAAAATCGAGAGAACTGTCGGAACCGTCTTCCCAAGTTGTCATTCGCGGTCCTAAAGACGGTTTTACTGAGTCTATTGCGACCAATGTATCCCTTATCCGCCGTCGGATCAAGAGTCCCAATCTATGGTTGGAGCCAATGAGAATCGGTAATGTCACACAAACAACCGTAGCGATTATGTATATTAAAGGAATCGTAAGCGATGAACTTGTGCAGGAGGTAAAGCAAAGGCTGAATGACATCCAAATTGACGGCATTTTAGAGTCCGGTTATATCGAAGAGTTGATTCAGGATCACCCATTTAGCCCATTTCCTACAGTTTACAATACCGAGCGGCCGGATGCTGTAGTCGGGAATTTATTGGAAGGCCGAATAGCTATTTTGGTGGATGGAACACCATTTGCCCTTCTTTTACCCTCGACGTTTTTTATGTACTTTCAGTCTGTTGAAGACTACTATCAACGTTTTGATATTGGAATAGCGGTTCGGTTGATAAGGTATGTATGCCTTTTTATTTCATTATTAGGACCTTCCTTCTATATCGCGGCCATTACATTCCATCAGGAAATGATTCCGACTTCTCTTTTGATCAGTTTGGCGGCACAAAGGGAAGGTGTTCCTTTCCCCGCCTTTGTCGAGGCCTTCCTAATGGAGACCAGCTTTGAGATTTTGCGCGAGGCCGGCGTTCGCATGCCGCGGGCAATCGGCCAAGCGGTATCGATCGTTGGAGCGCTTGTATTGGGACAGGCAGCGGTACAAGCGGGGTTCATCTCTTCATCGATGGTGATTGTGGTCGCTATTACGGGGATTGCCAATTTTGTCACCCCGTCTTTCAATATGGCGATTTCTGTGCGTTTACTCCGATTTCTGCTCATGTTTTTTGCTGCGTCCTTTGGTTTTTACGGGCTTGTGATCATCACTATCATCATCACAGCCCATTTATGCAGTTTGCGTTCTTTTGGGGTACCTTATATGGCTCCGCTTGCCCCGTTTATTCCGGCAGATCAAAAGGATGCTGTACTCCGTTTGCCGTTATGGACATTCCTTACTCGTCCCCGCTTGATCAGCCAAAATAACATGACTCGGATGAAGCCGGATTTGCAGCCTTCCGTTCCTGAAGAGACCAAGTCCAAGGGGGATATGGATGAAAACTAAATGGTCAATTTTAATCGTTTTGTTTCTATGTATTATGCCCCTGCTCACAGGCTGCTGGAACAGAAGAGAGCTGAAAGATCTGTCCATTGTTACAGCAATGGGGGTAGATAAAGTTCCAGAAACTAATAAATATAAGGTATCTTTTCAAATTGTCAACCCAGGTACCGTAGCGACAGGAGTAGTAGCAGGAGGGGGATCGCAAATTGCTACTCCGGTAACTGTCTATACGGGCACAGGAAATAACCTGTTTGGAGCAATCCGCAAAGCATCGCAAAAAGTACCGCGGCAGCTTTTCTTTGCGCATTTACAACTGCTGGTCATAGGAGAATCATTAGCGAAACAAGGAATTCAGGATTTGTTTGATTTTTTTGAACGGTCCCACGAAATCCGTCTCACTACGATGGTGCTCGTCGCCAGAGGAAGCGAAGCCGAGTCGATTGTCAGAGTTCTTACGCCACTCGAGAAAATTCCGGCAAATGATATTGCGGGTAAAATGAAATCGACGTCAAAGATTTGGTCGGAGAACATAAAAGTCGAACTTGATGATGTGATAAAGCCCTTAATAAGCGCAGGAGAGCCGATAATCAGCGGGGTGAAAATCGTAGGAGACCCGGCAGTTGGAAATAAGAGTTCAAATATGCGACAAACTAATCTGCCAACCCGGGTGGATATCACGGGAATCGCCCTTTTTAAGAACGGAAAGCTGAAACGGTGGTTGAATGGCGATGAGGGACGCGGGGCCTTATGGATTCGAAATAAAATGAAGAGTACCGTTGTTGATCTAGATTGTAAAGATAAAAAAGATGCCATAGGCATTGAAATTGTTCGTTCCCATACGAAGGTTAACGTGAAAGTCCAAAACGGAAAACCGGTTTTCGATATTCATATACGGGAAGAAGGAAATGTAAGTGAAGCAAGATGTCCATTGGACTTGAGTAAGGGAGAGGAAATCACGAAACTGGAAAAACAATGGGCCTTGGAGACAAAGAAGGAAGTCAGGAAGGCTGTGAAGACCGCGCAGAGTGAGGAAAGCGATATCTTTGGTTTTGGGGAAGCCGTCAATCGGGAAAACCCGAAAGCGTGGAAGAAAATGAAGAAAGAGTGGGGCAAGACGTTTGCCAAAAGCAAGGTAGACGTCAAGGTAGATGCATTCATCCGGCGTTCAGGCATGCGGATAAAACCTTATCTGTCTGAACAAGAGGAATAAGAGGAAGAGTGAAGGGCGGGACGAAATGGAAAACGCGAGAATTAACGTAAGGCAACTTTTTGCCTTGATCGTTTTGTTTGAATTTGGAACCGCACTTGTTGTACCAATAGGATTTGTATCGGAACAGAGTGTTTGGATATCGATATTATTGGCTCTAGTTGGAGGCGTCCTGTTATTTCTTATTTATGATTATCTTTATCGTCAGTACCCCGGTCTGCCTATAAGCGGTTACATCCGCAAAATTTTCGGAAACTATATCGGTTGGCCGGTGTGTCTCTTCTATCTTGGATTCTTCATACATAATGACGCAAGAGTTTTGCGGGAAACCGGTGAGCTGCTGGTAACTTCTGCATTAGACCAGACGCCGCTATTTGTGATCAATACGATGTTGATGTTGGCGGTTATTTATGTACTGTATTTAGGAATAGAAGTATTGGCAAGAACGGGAGAAATCTACCTGCTAATCATAATTATTTTAGGCGTTTTAGGCAATCTTTCCGTTTTATTTTCCGGTATCATTGATATTAGCAATCTGTTTCCTTTGTTTGGTGAGGGGTGGAAGCCTATTGTAGAATCCGCATTTCGGAATATACTTTTGTTTCCCTTCGGTGAGATGATTTGTTTTACGACAATTCTTCCCTATTTGAATAAAATCCAGTCGGGAAGGAGGACGGGAGTAATTGCCCTGCTATTCTGTGGCCTCATATTAAGCTTCACACATGCTCTTGAGATCTCTGTTCTTGGGGCCAGTATTTATAGCCGGTCCACCTTTCCTTTATTTTTAACGATCAGCAAAGTGAACATAGCGGATTTTCTACAGCGTTTGGATGCCATTGTCATTCTCACATTAATTATTAATGCTTTTTTCAAATGCGCTATTAAGTGCTATGCCGCAGTGATCATCGCAGCGGATTTATTCCATGTGAAGAAGCCGCAAAGGTTGGTGTTCCCAATAGGAATAACAATTCTTTTCTCCTCAATGATGACAGCAGGCAACTGGGCCGAGTTTTCTCTGAAAGGGCAAAAAGTTATCATGGGTATACTCTTGCCTCTTGTTAGCGTTATAATTCCCGTCTTGCTTTTAACGGTCCATCTTATACGTAAACGTTTCGGTCTATACAAATCCGATAATAATGGTTAATGAGTTTTAGGTGTTTGTGTACATACCCATTAAGCCAATAAATCAATAACCCCCAATCAGGAAGAAGATTCGATTTTTCCTGTTTGGGGGTATTTTAAATTCTTAGCTTGATGGGGATGTGGCGCTGCCCCTATATGAAGAATTGATATCTTATTTACAGAGAGATCTTGGTCTGCTAGAATAGCTACAACTAATTGTTAACCTAATAATAATAAATTTGGTTAACATATCGGAGGGGGAACTTCGTGACTTTGCGTTCAGAACGACTTGCTGCCTTGAACAAAGCGCATGTGTGGCATCCTTTCACGCAGATGAAAGACTATAACAGCTCCGACCCGCTCATCATCGAACGAGGCGAAGGCATCATGCTCTATGATATCCAGGGGCGTGCTTATTATGACGGCTTCTCGTCGGTTTGGCTAAATGTTCATGGGCACAATGTACCGGAGCTTAATCAGGCGATAACAGACCAGCTGACGCGTGTCGCGCACTCCACCCTGCTCGGAATGGCCAACGTGCCGGCCATCGAGCTTGCGGAGAAGCTTGTACAAATCGCTCCTGTTGGATTACATAAGGTGTTTTACTCTGATGCCGGGGCAACCGGTGTTGAGATTGCTCTGAAAATGGCTTTTCAATATTGGCATAACCAGGGCGTGCGCGGCAAAACATCGTTCATTACCATGAAACAGGCGTACCACGGTGACACGATTGGAGCGGTTAGTGTAGGCGCGATTCCGCTGTATCATGATATATTCCGCCCTATGTTGTTTCCCTCGCATGTCATTCCGTACCCTAATGCCTATCGTCAAGGAGGCGCAGCGGCTGCGATGGAAGAAACGCTGTCCAGCTTGCGGCTTCTGCTCGAGACGAGAGCGGATGAGATTGCGGCTCTTATTGTGGAGCCAATCGTTCAGGGGGCAAGCGGCATAATGGTAATGCCTCCGGGATGCTTAAGCGAAATGGCTGCGCTGTGCCGCAAGCACGGCGTGCTGCTCATCGCGGACGAGGTCGCCACCGGGTTCGGCCGGACGGGCGCCATGTTTGCTTGCGATCTCGAAGAGGTTTCACCAGATTTGATGGTCATTGGAAAAGGGCTTACCGGCGGCTACTTGCCTGTGGCTGCGACGCTTGCCACAGATCAGGTATACGACGCCTTTTACGCGGATTACGAGGAGCAGAAAACGTTCTTCCACGGCCATTCCTACACAGGCAATCCTCTTGGCTGCGCCGTTGCTTTGCGCAGCTTGGAGTTGTTTGAAGAGCGAAACATCGTAGAAGGCGTCAAAGTAAAAGCGTCGTTTGTAGAACAGAAGCTCAAATCGCTAATCGATAGGCCGCACGTCGGCGATATCCGGCAAAAGGGTCTTATGGTGGGTATCGAGCTTGTACGCGATAAGATGTCGCGCGAGCCATACGATTGGACGGAACGTATCGGCGTTCGAACGAGCCTGCGGGCGAGAGAGCTTGGCATGCTGACGAGGCCGCTTGGGAACGTCGTCGTCTTTATTCCCCCGCTCGTGAGCACGGAGGCTGAGCTTGACGCAATGACCGATATTTTGGCAGATGCCATCATAAGCGTGACCGAGAATGGTTGGGGTGCATGAACAGGATGGCAGCCGAAACGGTCTTTCGTGGAATATTCGTTACGGGTACGGATACCGGTGTCGGGAAGACGGTTGTGACCGCGGCAATCGTCGCTGCGCTGCGGGCTGAGGGGCAGCATGTCGGTGTCTGGAAGCCGGTGCAATCAGGCGGGTCACTTGGGAGCGGAATGACGGATGCCGAACGTTTGCTGCAGAGCACGGGTATTATGGAGCGGCCTGAGATGGTAGCATCCTATACATTCAAAGAGCCGCTTACACCGATGCTCGCCGCCAGGCAGGCTGGTGTGAAGTTGTCGTTGGAAGGAATACTGGCGGCAGGCAAACCGCTTATGAAACGTTATGATGCTTTGTTTGTTGAAGGTGCAGGAGGCGTCGCCGTTCCACTAACCGATGACGCCATGGTGGCGGACTTGATTGCGCAGCTTCGTTTACCGGTTCTTATTGTGGCAAGGTCCGGGCTCGGCACGATTAACCATACGCTGTTGACCGTGTCCATGCTGCGGCAACGCGATATCCCGATCGTAGGCGTTGTCATGAACGACGGAGAGCTGTTAGATCAGCAGGACGAGGACGATCCGAGCATCGCCACGAACGCGGAGTTGATCGAACGATACAGCGGTAGTAAAGTGCTTGGCCGTTTCCCGAGCTTACATTATACAGCCGATACGGAAACGCTAATCCAAGCCGTACGGGAAACGATTGAATTATGGCCTGTCAGACAGGCGCTTGCCGTACATAACATGGGAGGTTGATTAGGATGATAACGATTGCCGCAAATAAGGATTGGCTGTCGCTGGCCCAAAAAGCGCTGAACGGGGAATGTCTAACATTAGAGGAAGGTCTCGCTGTGCTTGAGGCCGACAACGATGAGGTGCTGCCGCTGCTGCAGGCGGCTTATAGAGTACGGCAGCATTTTTATGGCAAAAAAGTGAAGCTAAACATGATTATCAACGCCAAAAGCGGCCTTTGCCCGGAGGACTGCGGCTACTGCTCACAATCTATTGTGTCGACTGCGCCGGTCAAGAAATACACGCTGCTCGATAAAGATACGCTATTAGCCGGGGCACGTGAAGCGATGGCGCGCAAAGCAGGTACCTATTGCATCGTAGCGGCCGGAAAAGGCCCAACGGATAAAGAGCTTGATCAAGTTGTCGAAGCGGTCAAAGAAATAGCCGATACGATGCCGCTCAAAATATGCGCATGCCTTGGCATTTTGAAGGACGATCAGGCCAAACGGCTTGCGGAAGCCGGGGTACACCGGTACAACCACAATTTGAACACAAGTAAAGCAAACTATCCATCGATTACAACGACTCATACATACGACCAACGTGTGGAGACGGTGGAAAAGGTGAAAACGTACGGCATGTCCCCCTGCTCCGGCGTGATTATAGGCATGGGCGAGACGAATCAGGAAATCGTTGAAATGGCTTACGCGCTTAGGGAGCTTGATGCGGATTCGATTCCGATCAATTTTCTGAACGCCATACCGGGAACGCCGCTGGAAAAAGCGGGCCGCACACCGGCCATGAAAGCGCTGAAGGTATTGGCGCTATTCCGTCTCATTTGTCCGTCCAAAGAAATCCGTGTGGCGGGCGGCCGCGAGGTTAATCTCCGCACGCTGCAGCCTCTGTCTCTGTACGCTGCGAATTCAGTTTTTGTAGGCGATTACTTGACGACGCAAGGCCAAGATGCCTTGACTGATCATCAGATGATTGAAGATTTAGGCTTTGAGATCGAAATGTGTGCCTTATAAGGCGGTTTAACCAATGATGAACTGGATGGAGAAAGAACTTGAGGCATTGACCGAGCAAGCGCTGGAGCGTTCCTTGACCTCCAGCGCTCCGGTTCCGGGGCGTCCCGGTTATGTGATGAGGGGAGAGCGTGTGCTGCTCAACTTATCCTCGAATGATTACCTTGGTCTTGCCGGGCATCCCGCCATTATTGAGGCGATGCGGGAGGCTTTGCTCATCGAGGGAGCCGGCTCGGGCGCATCCCGTCTTGTGACTGGCAACCGGCTGCCGTACCGTCATCTCGAAGAAGCGCTAGCCGCTTGGCAGAAAAGCGAGGCAGCGCTTGTTTTCGCCAACGGCTATGCGGCAAACGTGGGTGTCATTCAGGCGCTCGCGGGCCGGGGCGATGTTGTTTTTAGCGATCAGCTCAACCATGCCAGCATAGTGGATGGCATTACATTGAGCCGCGCGGAGCATGCCCGGTACCGCCATAACGACATGGAGCATTTACGCTTGCTGTTAAACAAGCACCGAGATAAACGGCGGAAGCTGATTATTACGGACGCTGTCTTCTCCATGGACGGCGATTGCGCGCCATTGCATGAATTGGCTGCGCTTAAACAGGAATACGGAGCGATGCTGATGGTGGATGAGGCACACAGCGGAGGCATTTATGGTCCGCAAGGCGAGGGACTATGCTATAAGCTCGGGCTGTCGGACGAGGTGGACGTCCATATGGGAACGTTCAGCAAATCGTTTGGGGTCTATGGCGCCTATGTCAGTGGAAGCCATATGCTCATTCGATGGCTAATCAACAAGGCGAGGCCGCTCATCTATTCGACAGCGCTGCCTCCTTCTCTCGTAAGCGGTATTTCACAAGCATTAGCTTTGGTGCAAACCGACCAATGGCGCCGTGAACGGCTTAACGCGGCAAGCCGATTGTTTCGGTCATTGCTTGGCAAGGCCGGATTTGAAGTCGGTGCCGGCGATTCACCCATTGTACCGGTTATCGTCGGCGATAACGTTACGGCTCTGCGTTTCAGCAGTACTCTTGCTGAGGAAGGCATCGCGGCGGTGGCGATTCGCCCCCCTACAGTGCCTGAAGGTACAGCGCGCATCCGTTTTTCCTTGTCGGCCGTTCACACCGATGAAGAACTGAGCGATGCGGCAGCTAGTATCCGTAAAATCGGTATCAAACTGGGAGTGCTGAAATCATGAAGATACGGGGGACGATCGGCACCATCTTGTGGCTTACGGGATGGAGCATGCCTAATTCGGTATTTGACAAGCTGCAGGCTTTGCTTCCGGAGTATGATCATGCTTCCATAAATTACAGTGAAGCCGGTTCGCTGGAGAAAATGCTTGCCCTGACGGAAACAGCTGCAAGGGAAGTCCGGGTATCTGCTGCTGTGGATTTTATTGGATTGCAACGCCCGTTATTGATCGGTGGTTGGTCGCTTGGTGGATTACTCGCGCTGCGGCTCGCTGCAAAAGGGTTTGCGGATGGTCTTATACTGCTGGCTGCAACAGCCCGTTTCACCCGTCCGAAGGAACAGATCGACCGGGGTTGGCCGGATGTCTATGTTCGGCAGATGATCGCTGCACTTAATAAGGATCCGCATGCCGTAGAAAACAATTTTCGCCAGATGCTGTTTACGGACGCGGAAATGAAATCAGGGCTCGGTGAAGTACTTCCCCCAATCGGCAGTTGGACAACATCGGCATTAATAACCGGTCTTCAAGTACTGCGTGATGAGGAGTGTCTGTCCTTCCTGCCGGAAATCCATTGTCCGGTGCTTCTAATTCATGGAGCCGAGGATAAGATTTGTCCTTATGGCGCTGCGGAGGAGATGCTCGCGCAACTGCCGCAAGGGAGGTTAATCACAATCGGGGAATGCGGGCATGTGCCGTTTCTGGGAAGGGAGGAAGGCATAGCCGGGGAAATAAGGAGATGGTGGAATGGATACCAGGACAAACTCGATCCGACGTCAATTTAATCGAAGCGCAGCGGGCTCGTATGATACCCATGCACTCGTGCAGCGCAGCATGGCTGGCAGGCTTGCAAAATCACTTCATGGGTGGATGGATGAAAGGGAAGCGGGCGGGAGCATTATACTCGAGATTGGTTGCGGCACTGGTATTTTGACCGAACTTTTGCTGAACGGTTGGCCTTGTTCTACCATTACGTCACTTGATATTGCCCCGGAAATGATAGAGGCGGCTGAGCAGCGAGTCAGTTCTGTTGGTCAATCGGCCCGTGTTCGCTTTCTGCCTGCCGATGTAGAAACATGGGCAGCTGAAGCACCACCGGCCTCGTTCGACCTCATCGTCTCCAACGCCTGCTTTCAATGGCTCCGAAATCCGAAGGAAACGCTGGGGTTCCTGCGAAGGCTGCTCCGCCCCGGAGGAATGCTGGCATTCACGACTTTCGGACCGGATACGTTCCGCGAACTGCATGAGTCATTTGCTGAAGTTTACCGTGCCGGCGGGATGGTGCCGCAGCGGCACGGACTGTCTTTTCAACCGGCAGCCCAGTGGCAAATTATGCTTAGAGAAGCAGGCTTTCGCAGCATACATTTCGAGCGTTATATCGAACAGGAAAGGCATGCTTCCGTAAGGGATTTTCTGTTTTCAGTCAAAGCGGTTGGAGCAAGCACATCGCAAGCAGCATCGCGCGGATTCGGTTCCCGTCGATTGTTTGCCGAGATGTTTAAGAAGTATGAGGATAAGTTCAGCATACCGGGGGGCGTCGCCGCTTCTTATGAGGTTATATTGATTCAGGTTCGTAATGATCAGCTCTGATCACATGCATAAAAGCGGAAAAATGGTCTCTTAGACGAAAGCCCATTACGCGCAGGAGCACTCTGGCTTCTGCGGCGTAACTCGTTTTATTTCATCCATTCCAGCGCTTCGTTTACCTGTATTTCATCCAGTTAAAGCGGGCTCGTTTGCTGCTAAAGCTGTGTTTGAGTGGAAAACATACAGTCTAATTCCAATCTTAGTCCACACAAGCCGATTTATGTTCATTAGCCTGCATAAAATCCACCCAAAGCCCCGATATGAGCTTCTCTTCTCCATATGACTGCACAGAATACAGCCAAAGTAAATGATCATTCCCAGAACATTAAAACGATCATATCTGAAAGAGGAAAGACGAATTTTTTGTTTTATTTAATCGAATTAGAAGGATCCGACAACATGGCCATATAACCGATTCATATATGCATATTCCGACAATTCTTTATGAGAAAATATTAACCCAATTCTGGGACTGTAGCGGGATGCAGGCTAACACTTCGTATGGCAAAGTAATACTAAGAGTTACATTTTTAATGTGCTTAGGCTAACGAAGCGAGTTTTGCACCCACAAAACTTAAACTTACGCTAACGAAGCGAGTTTTGCACCTACAAAACTTTTTAGGAGGAAGGCTATTATGAATTATCATTTTTTTGTAGGCAACGATAACGGAAACAGTGAACACGATCTGATTATTGACGGTAAATTGATACAGCAGCCGAATGTCAATTGTACGGTGGACGAGCTCCCATGGAGCGAAGAGCAGTCACCGGAAAGCTTTATCAAAAATCTGCAGGACCAATTGGTCGTAACGATCGATTCCCCGGCAGCAAGACCAGGCATGTATTATGTCGGCAAGTTTGCTCTTGAAAGCGGAGAAATTTTAGATAACCTGCAGATCGGAATCGACTTGAAGAGCGATATGGATTTGCCGGTTATTAATACTTTGGCTCAAATTGCGGCTATCGCTGTACAGAAGGCTTACGAGGAAGAGAAGACGATACCGGATCACATCGATGTGGAAGTAGATATGGCGACTGCTCTGCCGGTCACGCAGCATACGGATGAAACGTCGGCGAAGTTCGAAAAACGGTTTACAACGGGCTCCCATCATGTAACGGTTCATTTAGGCATTTTGCGTGTAGCAGTGAAAATCGTGTTTCCATATGTAAAAGTGGTGCCGGAAGCGACACCCGTCATTTTCACGCTTCAGAAGGACGGCGACGGTAATTGGAGAGAAGGGGAAATCTTTAAGGAATTCATCGAGTCCTATGGCATTGAGAAGAAATTCAACGGTAGTTATTTTAAAGATAAACGAATTCTCCATGTCGATATCGGGGACGGTTCAACCGAATATCCCATTACGGAAGGCAATAAGTTTTTACGGCAATTTGTGCATGGCAGCCATCATGGAGCGGGATATGCAATCGAGGAAGCGCTGGACGAATTTAATCGCCTGATTCACTTGCCCGACAGTCCGCGGCAATTTTTCAGCGACGTCATTAAAAATCCTAAGCACAAATATTACGCCCGGGCGCTCAAGACGTTGAAAAGGCCGCTCGAAAGCCAAGTGAGGCAAATTATTCAGAACGTAAAGCGCCAGCTTACGAAAGCCCGCAATGAAATTGACCTGATCTGCGTATACGGAGGAGGAAGTATCCTTATGCGATCGGTATTGTATCCGCAGCTGAAGGAATTATGCGCTGAGCGGGAAATGCAGCTGTTGTATATACCGGCCGACTATGCGGTGCAATTAAATGCGTTGGGACTGGATGCCTTTGTGCGCGGCAAAATTTACGAGGCTCTTAAAAATAAAGCGGTACAGCCTGCATAAGAGCATGCTTTCGCGCAATCTAAGGAATTCCGGTAGGTGATTCGAGTGAAAAAGACAAAACAGCCCGGTGATAATATTAGTTTGAAAACGAAAAAAACAGAGGATCCGTTGGTGATGCAATGGCTTAATTCACAAACCAATCTCATGGATTCTCTTCGTTATCTAATCGAAAGAGAGATTATTCAGAACGGCGTGCGAAATTTGCAGGTGTTTGTCCCGGTCGAAAGGAACGTATTGCAAGGTTCTGCGGCGATGCCGCAAGAAATCGCATACGTTCCCCACGCTGTAGGGAATCATGAATCGGCGGCAGCTGTGGAGGATTCTACGGAGAGCCGGGACGAGCGGCAGCCCGAGCTTGAGCCGGAACCGCCCGCAGAAGAAGAAATCGACGATGATGATATTGAGGCGTGGATTTAGTAAGGATCTTCTGTATTTTAAGGAATTACGGAGTAACACTCGGTAATACCGAGCAATACAAAACACCACCAAACATCACTTGATGATACCCGGTGGTGTTTTGTCATATCGAGCGTTACGTAATCGTGCACGGTATCCCGATTACTAGTGACAAGTCATGCATTTCCTTATACCATATAGCTAAAACAGACTCCGCGAAGAGGTGCATGAGAGATAAAACACCAGAAGGCTTTTCATTATGAAAGCGCTGTAAATTTTATAGTGGTTATTATTTGTTGGGTGATGATCTTCATCCTATCCGCGGGTTTTATGATTGAATATTTTAAAGGGACCCGTGCCCTCAGCTTCGTGCTCCCGATCTTATCGGTTGGTTTTCTTTCTGTTGCGCTGGGAACTGTATTCTTCCTAAAAGATCCGTTAACCCGGTGTGTGAGATACTCAGCCTTTAGCGGATTCTTTATCATGTACGTGTTTACATTGCTGACGGCAACGACGTCGGTTACATTTACGTTTGTTTTTCCATTGGCAACGCTATTTTGCATGTATCTTGATCGTTTGTTTATGACAATCGTATGTTCTTGCGTATTTACGCTGAACGGGGTTTACATTGTACAAAAGCTCAGCTCCGTAAAAAAGCTGGAAATGGGAGAAGCGGCATACAACCAATTTACAACGACCATGTTAATTCATAGCTTTGTTTTGCTGCTCTTTATGTCCACTCTCATAGCCGTCGTATATGTGTTCAACCGCTTGAAGAAAGCGATGGACCATAAAATCCAGGAAGCCATTGATGCCAGATTAACGGAACAAAAACTGTTTGCTCAAGCGACTCTTGACGGGTTAACGGGTGCATACAATCGCAGACACTTCGTGGAAAAAGTCCGAGAGCAGCTAAATGAGACAAGTACTGCTACCTCGCTGCTGCTTCTGGACATCGATGATTTTAAGCAGGTTAACGATGAGCACGGTCATTTAGCGGGAGATCAGGTGCTGATCGAATTTTCGAGCATATTGAAGCAAGTTTATGCTGGTCAAGGAATTGCGGGAAGAGTGGGCGGCGAAGAATTTGCAGTATTTCTATTAGGTAAAAGCGAAGATGAGAGTCAAGTGATTGCCGAACGTTTGCGGGAAACGATAGGTAACAGCAAAGTGAGGTTGAATGAGGAGAAGCAAATTACAGTCACAGTAAGCGGCGGAATCGCTTATGCGAAGAGAAACGGCATGACGTTTGAAGAGTTGTTTCAGCAGGCAGATAAGGCTCTATATACTTCAAAGAAAAACGGAAAAAACAAAATCACGTTAGCCGATTCACTCTAAAACGGCAGTGAAAGGAGAAACCGGATGCAGCCGTATACGCAGCGGGTTATTGATATTATTAAGCAAATACCTGAGGGCTATGTGATGACCTACGGGCAAATTGCCGAGCTGGCCGGAAGCGCGAGAGGGGCGAGGCAGGTCGTGCGGATTTTGCATTCTTTAAGCGGCATTCACAACCTTCCTTGGCACAGAGTGGTGAATGCTAAAGGGGAAATTGCCATTCAGGATGAGGAATCCCGATTTATGCAGACGCTCTACTTAAACAATGAAGGCATTGAAACGACCGGCAACGGGTGTATCGACCTGGGGAAATACCGATTTCATCCAACGATCCAAGGCCATGATTTCTTATAAATTTTTAATAAACCCTTAATTGAAACCCTATATTCGAACCTTTATGATTGTATAGAAAAGTCGGAAAGGAGAGTAATAATATGACAACTGAAGTCTCACCAAGCAGCATACGCAACTTTACCGTATCCACTGAAATATTTTTTAAGCCAGGATTAGATATTTATTCACAGATGATCTATATAGTGTTAAGCTCATGCACCTCAGATTCTACATCCCTAACGCTATCCGAGGTAGCCGGCAAAGGCCGGATGACGCCGAAGCAGGCCGTTAAAGCGATGCAATCGTTAGTGGATCAACAGCTCATCCCTCATAAATTGTTCCGCAAAATGATTGGGGAGTTCCAGGACGACCGCTTATCTTGGGCCGCGAAAGGACTGCTCACCTATTGCAAGGAGCATAAGGAGATTACGATTGCCGAGCTGCTTATGCTCTCCGATCAGTCTGGCGAGGACGAGCACAGCATTCGTAAAGCATTATCCGAGCTCTACAGAAACGGTTATTTGGAAGAGTATCCTGAGCTGGGCAAGCTCGCTAATTGATGGAATAGCGCAGCACGCCAACCTATTTCTGCTCCTATCCTGTATCGAATCCAATGTAGCCGTTTATCCGTAAGATCGCGAATAAGGAGCTGTCCCTGAAGGTCTATAACCTTTTGGGTCAGCTCCTTTGTAATTAGTTATTCGTTACTCAATCGTTCTAGCAGCGCATCTCCGTCTTCGCTAACTTTTATATAAGCAAAGCGGGCGTTTCGTTCAACTTCCGTTCCGGTACCCTCTGGGACAAAGTATGTCTCAATGCCGTAGTAGATGGAATTCCATCCGCTTATCCTTCCATTGATGACAATCTCTTTACCGGTTAATGTTTCTCCGTTCTTGTTCAGACGATCAAAGATATATACCCCTCTGTCATCCGGACGAAGCACGACCTTAATCTTGCTCAAACTCCGTCGTGATTCCAATTCGTTTGCAAAGGAGTCTGGCGGAGTAGAAATACTGTAGTTAAGGGTCACATAATCGCCTTGCAATAAAGATCTCGGATCGAGCGGTTCAATCTCAAGCTTAATCGATACTCCGTTTGAAAGTAAGGATTCGCTTGCGGCCGCATGATACCCGACATAGCCCAGCTGCAGCACGACTAGGATTGCAATTAAAAGAGATCTTTTGCGTATAAAGCCGTCATGCTTGCCCGTTTTGTCTGTTTCAATCGCATCCGTTCGATAGGCATAGATATAAGTGACTGCTATAGCGATCATGCCCAGAAGGGCGAGCGTAATCGACTTGTGCAACAGCGTCCACAGCAAATCATAATATTTGAAGGCTATGAAGACGAACCAGAATACTAAGCTAACGGCGGCCTCCAGCGCTTGGCTGCGGCGAACGAACACAAACACCAGAACGGTTACAAAGATGAAGTTGATTATGTTAAACGCTTCATAGGAATAAGGGAAAATATCGTTCATGAACGTTAACCATAACAGGAACAGCAAGGTGAAGAACAGACCGCTCTCCTTTACATACTGTCTCATAATGCTTTCCCGCAGCAGGAGGTGAGAGGCATAGGTGACAGCATTCAGCGTCGCCAAAATAAACACAATGAATGATCCGGCTTCACTGACCGATTCGAACAGCTGGAACAAAATAATCGCGATGTTCAGATTAATAAGCGCATAGGTAAATAAATGCTGCGCTCGGCCTTTTAAACGAAACCAACCGGCGACCGTTAAGATCAGGAACAATAGAGACAAGCTAACCATGTCTATCCATACTATAGAGATCATTCCTGCCGCGAATCCGATCGTGAGCACCGTGTAACGAATAACCACATTTACGCGAGGCAGCAAAATGACGGGAATGACGAACAAAAGCGATAAGGCGTACAGCGTATGCTGGGGATCGATATCCCCTGAAGCCATGAACACTAAGCCGGTTAAAGAGATGCTTCCGATCAATACGCCGATTACGGTGACGATGGTGGATACGATTTTGCCTACAATAACACTCTTCTGTTTGCCTTGCTGCTCGTGGGCAGCCTGCTCCTCAGTAGCGGAGGATTCAGTGCCAAGCTTGTTCAGGCAACGAAAGAACAGCACGTTTCCCGTCAGCAATAGAGCAACGAATACGAGTCCAAATACAAAGAATAAAGTTGAAGCATGCCTTGATGCAAGCTCTACAAACTTAAATACGGCAAAGGCGGATGCGGCAAGCGCATTGAGAGTGAGCATCGTTTTGTTCAGACGTACCCGGGTAAAATAATAAAATCCGATGGCAAGAGCGGCAACGATCGGGATATTCATCCAAACGCCGTAGTCTTCATACTCGAATGAGTTTGATAAGACGAGCAAGGCAACATAGAAAATGATAAAGTTTACAACCTTTAGCGGTACCGACATTAAACGATTGGTTTCCGTGAGGACGAATAGAAAGAGATTAAGTAAAGCGAACATGCCGCCGATCAGCATGATCTGCTCATCGCTATGAGCGAAATACATCGATGAAGGAAAGAAATATAACCATAAGGTCAGATGGACCAGCGTATAGGCTAATAGATAGAACGGATTATATCGGGTAATCCAAGCGAGCAGCAGTGCCGGGATTGACCATACGAGAAATAGCTCATAGTTATCCGCGTGCGAGTTATAGATTTGATTAAGCAGAGCAACCGCGGCGCCAAAGGAGATGCAGCCCCCCACGAGAAAGATGGCAGAAAGAAACGAATGATGGCCGAGCATGATTTTCATTTTGGAAAATGCATAGGACACGCCATAGAATAGAACGACAATTCCTGCGGAAGCGAGAATTTTGTCGGCGCGCCCAAGTCCGCTCCAGTTGGCGGCAAAGAAATAAATAATGGCTGCGAGCAGCAGGGAGACGCCCATTAGAAAGCCGACTCGGGTAACATTTAAACGGAGCATTGCACTCACTTGCCTTTCGTATAGGTATGTCTGTATTATAATAACCCGTACAAAAGGCAACTAGTACCCACTTTTTGTAGTACCGTTCCTGCAAAGTTACAAGACTTTAGGAAAGGAGGAATGCACTATTTCAACTGTTTTTTGAATCTCCAGCTTAAATATATAGAACGAAGCGTTAAGTCAATGGCATTGGCCAGCCAAACGCCCGCGATGCCCATTCCGAGCTTCAGGCCCAGAACATACACAAAAGTGGTGCGGACGAGCCAAATGCCGATGGCCGTGCTGTACATGGGGCTTTTGGTATCCCCTATGCCTTGCAAAGCTCCCGCAAGAACCAGACTGATCGCTAGAAAAGGCTGGGCAAAAGCATCAATGCCAAGAGCCGTCCGGACCATGCCGACGATCGCTTGGTCGTCAGTGAACCAAGTAGCTGCGATAGGAGAGAGTATAAAAAATATAATGCCGACGATCGTCATGAATACGGCAGCAATCCATGCGGTTAACACGCCATACTCATAAGCATCGCGTTTCCGGTTAGCGCCGAAATGCTGGCCGACCAGCGTGGTAGCAGCAACGCCGAGCCCGTAACCGGGAAGATAGGAGAGAGAAATGATATTTCCGCCAATCAGATGGGCGGCATAGACGTCGGTGCCGATTTTAATGATGAGACCCATATAGAACAATTGCCCAAGCCGCATGATGAGTCGTTCGGCAGCCGCAGGGCCTGAGATTTTGAGCAGCGGGACAACATATTCGCTAGAGGAACGGCCTCTACGCAAGGAAAAGGACAATTGAGACCTGCGTATGTATCCAAACAATGCGGCAGCTCCTATCATTCTAGAAATAGTGGTTGCCCATGCCGCACCGGCAATTCCCCAGCCGCCCCACTCTCCCGCGCCAAAGATCAGTATGTAATCCAAGCCGATATGGATTAAATTGATCCAAATACCGACCATCATCGGCGATCGGCTGTCCCCTGCAGAACGCAACACACTCCCGAAAATGGTCATCAGCGAAAGAAACAGGGAAGGAACGGCCGAAATTTGAAAGTAAATAACAGCATCAGCTAAAATATCCGGTTCCGTACCCATGAGAAGCAGCAGCGGCTCGGCAAAAATAAGCGTAATCATTCCGATTAAAAGTCCTGCTAAGGCGGAAACCCAGGTCGATTGCTCGGCAATTGCTGCGGCTTTACCGGTTTCACCTGCTCCTACGGATCTGGCTATAAGCGAAGAGGTGCCGATGCCGATAGCGGTGAATACCGCAATATAAACCGCTATGATGGCATTGACCATCCCTACTGCGGTAACCTCGTGCAGCCCGATTTTGGATACGAAGAGAGTGTCTACGAATCCAACCATAGTCAGTAAAAAGTTCTCAATCATCGTTGGGACGGCAAGCTTTAAGATAACTTTTATTTTCTCTTTTCTATTCATCATAATGAATATGATTATATCCCCCTGTGGAGGATGTTACAATCACGTTTCAAACGGATGCTTATAAAGCCGGGATTCATCGGGATTCATCTTAATTTCTTAAAGAGTCTCAGTAAAGCAGGCTTATTAGATGGAGGGGACGGAATTCTCCTTTCTTCAAAGAAAGCGATTCTTCCGGAAGCTAGAGCAATTGGTCGGAGAAGGTAATGGTGGTACATAATGTCTTAAGTTGATACTAGGAGACTAGAACTAGCGACAGACCAGGACGTACATTTAGTCCTGATCTGTCGCTGTTTATCTTTAAATGCCACTTGCCTTGTCGTACGTAACCTTATTTTTTAATTTCTAATTCACTTCTCAATAGGCATAGCCGGAATATCCATGTTATTTATTACCACGGCTTTTCCGGCCTCATCCAGGCCTTGAATTTCGATGTTCATACCCATGGAAATTGGGAAATGGGCAAACCAGATCGTGCGGCCGTCTTGAATATGAATCATTTTCGCAACCTGCTTATATTGATTCTGTTTATCAGTCAATTCAATATTAACTACATCCGGTTTAAACGATTCCCCATAGACGATCGGTAGCAGCGGTTCTCCCGACCCGTCCGGTTCAGTTCCTGTTACATATTCAAAGATCAGGCTCTCATCCTGCTTCAAATTGTTCAAGCTGCTGAACTGATAACCTCCCCCTGTTACCCATTTCCAGCCCGTAAGTGTCTTCTTCCAATATTCCAAGTTCAAATCCAAGTATTCATCATCATTTTGACCGTAATCTCTTGTATAAAATACAAGTACACCATCGTCGGTCCATTCTTTATGCACGATTTCATCCAAGTCGAAACCCGATACGTTTAGGGTGCGATACCTTTCTGTAATGACCTGACTTAAAGTCTGATCAATGGCGGGGTCAGCAGCCGGATTTGTCAGATTCATCGGGAAAAACCAAGCAAATACGATAAATCCAATTAAAGTAATACATGCCGCTGCTGCAGATGTCTTCCAAAACCATCGTTGTTTTCTCACATTAGCCACCTCTTCTTTTATCAATTGCATTTGGCCCGATGTTGGTCGCGGCTCCTGACGGAGAGGACCTGCGGAAAGCCGCGTGTACCATTGAGGTTCATTTGGATTCATAGGAATCCGCCTCCTTTATTTCATGGGTAAAATGGCGAAACTGGATGGTGCTCCTTATTTGTTATTCGTTCCTCTTGCCGCCACTTTGTTACTGATCTTCCTTCAGCCACTTATCAATTTTCAATCTTGCACGATGCAACCTCGATTTGACCGTTCCTTCTGGCAGTCCGAGGATATCTGCCATATCTGCAATTGGCATTTGATAATGGGCGTTCAACAGAATTATTTCACGTTGTTTCATCGGTAGCCGGAGCACCAGCTCCCATATCCGGTCCACGAACTGCTCGTCAAAATAAGTTGTTTCAGCTGAAGGCGTGGAGAGATCATTTTGTACGTAACCCAATAGCACAATTTTGCGAAAAAACGCCGAACGCTTATAATTTATTGTTATATTTCTGGCTATTCTCAGCAGCCACGTTTTTATGGTACTTTCATCGCGGAACGAATCAATAGAACGAAAAGCCCGAATGAACGTATCCTGTGTAATATCGTCAGCCATATCGTGTTTTTGAGTCAATACATACGAGTAATTCCACACATCCTTCCAATATTTATGGATAAGCCGCTCGATTTCATATGTTCCGATTTGTGAGAGATACCTAAGGTGATCCTCCTCCAACCGTCTCACCTCCAATAAACAGACAACAAAGAGCATGAAAAGTTCCATTTTTATTTAAAATTTCTTAATACAAAAAGAAACAGTCCGTCATAATGGAATTCTGCTCAAGAACGCAATAAAGACTGCCAAGTGGCAGCCTTACTGATTTCAACTATCTTGCCCGACCTTAATGACGAATTGTCAGTCTAATACTTTTTCTTAGACGTTTTTCTTATCGGCTATTTCCGTGACTAAGCAGAAGTTATCCAATATCAGGTATAATGGTTAATGTATACGATTAAAGTATCGTGGAAACGTTTATCAATAAATAAACGAATATGACGTAGAAGAGGTTAATAAATGAGTGAAAAGTCTTTTAAAGATTATGCATTAAGTGATGAAATTGTAAGAGCATTGGAAAGCCTGGCCTATGAGACGCCAACCGAGGTTCAACGCGAGGTCATACCTGTTGCGCTGGAGAAGAAGGATCTTGTCGTAAAATCGCAAACCGGCAGCGGCAAGACCGCGGCCTACGGCATCCCGTTATGCGAATTGGTGGATTGGAACGAGAATAAGCCGCAAGCGTTAATCCTAACACCGACCAGAGAGCTTGCCGTTCAAGTGAATGAGGACATTACCAATATTGGACGGTTCAAAAGGATTAAAGCGACAGCTGTATATGGCAAGCATCCTTTCCACATCCAGAAGGCAGAGCTAAAGCAAAGAACCCACATCGTGGTAGGTACGCCCGGCCGTGTGCTGGATCATATAGAAAAAGGGACGCTGGCTCTGCAGCGTATACAGTTCGTTGTCATCGATGAAGCGGATGAAATGCTTAATATGGGCTTTATTGAGCAAGTGCAGGCGATTATTCAGCAGCTTCCAAGCGATAGAGTGACAATGCTATTTTCCGCTACTTTTCCGGAGGATGTCGCTAACTTATCCCGTAAGTATATGGACGAGCCTGTACATATCGAGATTAAGGCTGCCGGTCTCACGACCGCTGCAATCGAGCACGCCCTTATTAAAGTGAAGGAAGCGGACAAGTTTGCTTTGCTTCAGGATGTAACCATCGTTGAAAACCCGGATAGCTGCATCATCTTTTGCAGGACGCAGGAGCATGTCGATCAGGTGTTCAGGCAGCTGGCCGAGCTCGAATATCCTTGTGACCGCATCCACGGGGGCATGGAGCAGGATGAGCGGTTCGAAGTGATGAATGCTTTCCGGAGAGGGCAATTCCGCTACCTAGTGGCGACGGATGTAGCCGCTCGAGGCATCGACATTACAAATATAACGCATGTCATCAACTATGATATTCCGTTAGAGAAGGAGAGCTACGTACATCGTACGGGCCGAACGGGACGGGCTGGCAACGCGGGGAAAGCCATCACATTCGTTACGCCTCATGACGGCAGACGTTTAGCTGATATTGAAGAGTATATCGGGTTCGCGATCCCTAGAGCATCCTCCCCGTCCGCAGAGGAAGTTGAAGAACGGAGAGACGAATTTGAGCAAAAGATCAACGTGGGACCTGTTCTCAAAAAAGATAAGCGCGAGCAATTAAATAAACAAATCATGAAGCTGTATTTTAACGGGGGCAAGAAGAAGAAGCTCCGCGCAGTCGACTTTGTCGGGACAATCGCTAAGCTGGAAGGTGTAACCGCCGACGATATCGGCATTATTACGATACAGGATAACGTCTCGTACGTTGAAATTTTGAACGGCAAAGGGCCGCATGTGCTTAATATCATGAAGAATACGACGATTAAGGGCAAGCAGCTGAAGGTTCATAAAGCGAACAGGTAGCGACTAAGTAAGCGGGACAATTTACTTATCCCCATGTGGATATCTTTTTTCGGCATTTCGGATAGAAAATCGCAGGATTATTTCGTTATTTTGGGGTGTTTTATGCACATATCCATACAGGGGGGTGTGGATGGTGCAAGATTGATAAAAAAAGTTCAAAATTTCTCCAAAGGTTGATGTATAAAAATAAAAACATTCCACAAAATAACTTCACATCCAGAAAAGGAGTGAACATACATGAGCAGAAGAAGTTTAGTCGTTCCGCAAGCACAGGCAGCACTTGACCAAATGAAATATGAGGTAGCACAACAGTTTGGAATTCAATGGTCTCCAGATGGTTACAATGGGAATATGACTACTCGTGATGCAGGTACTATTGGTGGAAACATCACAAGAACATTAATTCAAATTGCAGAACAGTCCCTTGGTTCAGGAGCAAGAAGATTCTAATTTAAAATAAGAACAAATAGCCCTCCACAATCTCATAAAGAGACTGGGAGGGCTATTTTAAAATCGGAGAACGTCAAAATAATAAAAATCAACAATCATTAATAACAGAGCCTTATTTATAGGGAAATCCTCCCGTTGATTTGTCTTCGAAATCATGAGGATTTCATCTAACTGGAAAACCTCCCGATAAATCGGCGGATTTCATGATCATATACCGAATCGGATTAAATTAACGGGATGTTTTCCATTTATGTGACGATGAAATCGATCAAAATGCACAATTAGCGGGAGGTTTTCCAGTTAAGAGTGATGTTGTACTTAATAGCGTCGATTAGAGCTGCAGCCACCAAACGCCGGCACATTCGGGCAGATGACCGAGCTTCTTCTCAGCAACTTTGTCTGCCAAATCATCACTGAAGAAGAAACGGGTGAGCTGCTCAGCTTGCTCCACGCTGTCGAATTGGTAGTCCGTACGAATCCATTTGTGCGAGAAGCCGTATTCCATTTCTAACGCAGCGTAGTATGGCTTAAGGAAGTCAGGCGGTGTCGGTGTTTCAAAGCCTGTACCCATCGTTTCGAAAATAATAATGGTCCCGTGTGGGCGCAGCACTCGTTTGATTTCTCCCATGACTTCTTTAATGTTTTGTTCCCAGCACGGAATATCATCGCTGCCTAAATAACAAATGCTCCAGCCCGAAACGACTAAATCCGCGCTATTATCCTCCAGCGGCAGCTTTCGATGATCAGCCACATGTGTTGTCCAGTTGGTATGACCGGCTTCGCTTAATCTTCTCGCAGTAATTTGCAGCATGGCATCTGACGCATCGAGCGCAATAATTGATTTTGCTTTTGCTGCAATTGGGACTGTCAGCCTTCCCGAACCTGCTCCAAGGTCAACAACGTCCAATCCGCTGATTGGCCGCAGCTCGACGATACACTTCATTAGATCCGGCTGCTTCGATATTAATTGATGATAGCGATCCGCTTCTTTCTCATAAATGGCAGAATGATCCGGCATGCTTGTTTCCTCCTTATTATTTTGGAATGAACTTTATCGTAAAGCTTTCCGTTGGGAGAAGGTCAATAGCTTCAGCAATGTATCTGAATTAATTCGACCGGATTGGCGTTAGGACGTAAAGAGCTGTTAGGTTATCAGCAGGTTGTACAATAATGGGGTTCCATTTTCCTGAAAAACGAAGCAATACCTGCAAGCTGTCAATAGCACGCATAATGTCTATCATGTATTTTCCGTTGAAAAATATAGTTAATTGAAGTCCGTTAATTTCCTCGAGTGAAACTTCTTCTAGGACATCTCCAACTTCAGCTGTTTTGGTAAATAGCTGAACTGTCTTCTCAGAAGTTAAGTGTAGTTTAACGATGTTGTCTTTTTCAGCCATTAAAGAGACGCGTTCCAAAGCATGCAAGAAACAAGAAGAATTCACCGTAATTTCTGTCGTATAGCTATTAGGGGTAATTTTGTCTATGGAGGGGTAAGTGCCCTCAATTAAAGAGGACTGCATCATGAGGTTGTTCGATTTGAAAAGAATTCGATTGCCTGCGATCGTGACAACAGTTACTGCATCCTCGTCATTTAGTATTTTGGCATAGTTGATCAAATTTTTGCCGGGTACAATAATAGGAGCATTCCGCTCGGTAAATGAATGGTTTAAAGCAGTCTTCCGTGAAGCAAGCCGTACGCCATCGGTTGCAAGCATTTTAAATTCATTGTGGCCAAATTGACAGGACACGCCTGTCAGTAAGGGCCTTGTTTCTGACGAAGAAGCGGCAAAGGAAACCTGCTTAATCCATTTTTTCAGCAGAAGATTCGGAAGCTGAATACGATCCTGATTATCGAAGTCAGCCATTCGCGGAAAATGTTCCGGATCCATGCTGTTCAAACGATATATGGCATGACCGGATTGAATGCTGATACGCATATTTTGGTCGATAGTAAGTGTAATCAAGTCAGCAGTCAGATTGCGGATAATATCGATTAAATAACGCGCCGGGATGAGGGCGCTTCCGATTTGATGAACGAGGACATGATTTTCCGCCAAAGGAATTTTACATTGCAGCATCATGCTGCCGTTACATGCAGTCAGTGTGATTCCGTCAAGTTCAGATTCCAGCTTAATAAAGGAAAGGATGGGGGTGAGACTTTTTGCAGGTACGGCATATGCGATTTGTTGAAGCGCATTGTTCAATAATGGCTGAGATACTTTTATGAGCATCTGGCAGCTCCTATCCCTCTGATTGAAGAGTAGATTCGATAATATTGCGCAATACTTCTGATCTGGAACAATCAAGTTCTTTGCACTTGTTTTCAATGATGCTCCATGTTTCCTTGGATAAGGTTAACGATATTTTTTTGGTTTCGCCAATTCCTTTGCGTCCAGCTCCGTCGCGGGGACCTCCTCGCGTAAACATTAGACTGAGTTGACCCTCGGCATTGGGGATATTGAGCTTTATTTTTTTATTGTTCATGGGTTTCATCCTCATTTGAATTAGGTTACCATAATCTAAATTCCGATAACTTAACTTTAACATAGCGGATTTTATTTGGCAATGTATGGATTGTTTTTGGTTCCCGCTATTAGGATCGTCCGTTTCAGGTACAACGCGCCTTTTATGCGGGAAATCTAATAGGTCATCCTTATAATATCCGTTGTTACAGCTCCGATTTGGGAAGCTGCTTAGCCAGTTCCAGGAAAACGCTTAATGCGGGCGATATCCATTTGTCTTTATGCCGTGCGAGAAGCGTGGCAACGGAAAGCTCCGCTCCGGCCCATCGGAGAGCGGCCATTCGACCCGATCCTACCTCCGCCTTTACGGCAATTTCCGGCAGGATAGCAATGCCCATCCCCGTCATGACACACTGCTTGATCGCCTCGACGCTAACAAATTCAAGCTTCGTTGATGGATGTACGCCAGCTGCGCGCAGCGTCTGCTCAAACAGCTCCCGATAACTGCAGCCCGCCTCTGTTACCAGAATGACTTCACCTGCGAGATTGCCGGGCAGGACGGTTTCCGTTACGGCAAGCGGGTGATTCGGCTCTGCGATAAGAAACAGCCGTTCCTGAAAGAGCTGCTCTACGATCAACGTATCCGATTGGAATGGCTGAACAAGAAGTAGAGCCGCATCCAACGTTCCTTGCGCGAGGTCTCGCCTCAGGCCGGAACAATCGCCCGGATGAAAATGAAGTTCCACCTTTGGGCAGCGGGAACGAAATTCGCGCAGCACCGGAGGCAGCCGATAAGTGAAAAGGCTTTCTGGCGCGCCAATCCGCAAAACACCGGATGGCTCTTCATTTCCGGGGACGATGATCTGCGCTTCGTCCGCCAATTGCAGCATTTTCTCCGCGTAGAACAGCAACCGCTGTCCCGCTTCCGTTAAAACCACCCGTTTGCCGAGTCTGTTAAACAGGGGTACGCCGAACCTTTGCTCTAAACTTTGAATCTGTGCCGTAACACTCGACTGGGCGTAGGTCAATACCTCCGCCGCCCGCGTAAAACTCAATTCGGACGCCACCGTGCAGAAAGCTTTTAACTGCTTGAGTTCCATAACCCGGCCTCCCATCGAAATTTCCGATAGATATAATCAAAACTATCGTATGACACGATTATTGCGTTCAGTATAACATAAAGGAAAGAAATTGAAATTGGCTTGGGAGGGCTCAATATTCGGTATCCAACGAACGGGCAATGTGGATAAACGTTTTTAAACCATCGCGTATTTGTTGTTCATTCGGATAGGAGAAGCTCAGTCTCACCCAGGAGTTCAATTCACGAAGCGGGTCGCAGATGGAGCCGGGAACAAAGGACAGCTGATGGTCGATGCTTGCGGCAAGAAGAGCGTCCATCGGAACCGTCTCCGGCAGATTGATCCATAAATTGAGACCGCCCTTTGGCGATGTCCATTTCCAACCGGTTGCCGCCAGTTCTTCTTCCATAATGTCTTTCCGTATATTCAGCGCGATACGGAGCTTTTCCAAATGCTGCTGAAGCCGCAAGGAGGAGAAGTAATGCAGAAAAATTTTTTGGTTCACCAAAGGACTCCCGTTATCGGATAGCGACTTCGCGGTAACGAGAGATTTCATCAAGGGCGATCGGCTGGCGACAACGGCAATTCGCAGTCCGGGCGCAACGTATTTGCTAAAGCCGCGGATATACACGACTCGGCCTTCCGTATCGTAAGAGAAAAGAGGCGCAGGCGGTTCTTGACCAAAATAAATATCATAAATCGTGTCGTCCTCTACCAATATGCAGCGGTACTGTTCGGCGAGCTCCACCAATCGCTTGCGATGTTCCGCCGGAACGGTATACCCCGTCGGATTGTGGAACGTAGGGTTGAGATAAAATAGACGCGGTTTAAACTGTCCCATCAACCTTTCGACCTGTTCCAAATCATATCCGTCCGGATGGATGTCTACCGGAATAATGCGCGCTCCTTGCTGACGGAAGATGTCAATGGCGGCGCTGTAGGTCGGACGCTCCATCAGAACTGCGTCCATAGGCTTGATAAGGACCTTAGCAATCAGATCAATGGCCTGCTGCGCGCCGGAAGTGATCAGCAGCTCCTCTGCCGAAAGGTGAAGCTGATGCCGTTTCGAGAAATAGTGCGAAAAATATTCCCGCAGCTCTTCGTCTCCTTGTACGTCGGAGTAAGTGCCAAGCACTTTCGGATAAAGATCGAATACCTTCTTTACGTATTCCGAAAGATACATGTTCGGCAGCAAACTCGGATCGATGAGCGCTTTGGAGAATTGATAAACGGCCGGCACTTTATGGATCTCGGACAGATGATTTTTCTGCATATAGGAAGAAACGATCGGATAATCCAGATGCTCAGCCGGAATCTCACCCGTGCTGTTCGGCTGTACATAATAGCCGGATTTCTCTTTTACATACACTTTCCCGTTCTGTTTGAGCATCTGATACACCTTAAAGACAGTCAGCCGGTGCACGTTCATTTCCTCAGCAAGCAGCCGGACGGATGGGAGTTTGTCATGATCTTTCCATTCTCCGCGCTCGATCCGGTGCAACAGGTGATTGTACACTTGCTCAAAAAGGCGGTTCGAATGGTTGACTTCCATCTCCATCACTCCCTTTTTTCTTTACATCTTACTTTAGTTATTCCGGCATCTGTTCTACTCTCTTCCATCTGTTCTATGCCTTGACTCTTATAATAAATGACAAAAGGAGGAGTAACCCATGGTTATATTCTATTATTTGCTCATGTGCATCATTTTCGGAACGACTTTTCTGGCGATCAAAGTGGCTGTTATCGCGGATGCTCCTCCGTTTTTCTCCGCGGGAATCCGTTTCTTTGCGGCAGGCTCCCTCATTTTTATATGGATGATCGTGAAGAAAAAAGCGACCTTCTTGCTGCTTTGGCGCAAGGAGCCGCTTCTCACGGGAACGGGCCTGACCTTCAGCACGTTCGGGGCGTTGTATTGGGCCGAGCAGCATATCGCTTCGGGTGTCGCAGCGGTTTTGTCGGCAACGGCTCCCATCATGATCATCCTGCTGCAGGCGATCTTTCATCGCCAGAAGATATCGGTCAAATCGTTATGCGGTTGTTTGATCGGCGTTGCGGGCGTTGCGTTGTTGGTTCTGCCCAGTATGCCGTTGGAGGTCAGCCTTCTATGGCTGCTCGGATGCGTGATGATTTTGATTGGCGAGATCGGCTATTCATCCGGCACCCTTTATGCCCGGCACGTCATTCGGCGCTTTGAGCATACGTCTCCCATTGCGTTGAATGCGGTTCAGATGATGTACGGGGGTGCGATGCTGCTTCTGTTATCTCTGTTCACGGAACGCATTCGGCTGGATTCGATCCTGACCGTAAATGCGCTCGGCTCGCTTCTCTATCTCACCATCGTCGGTTCGATGCTGGGTCATAGCATCTACTATTGGCTGGTGGCCAAGACTAATCCGGTCTTTCCGGCCACGTGGCTTTATATATCTCCCATTATCGCGCTTTTTCTGGGAGCTTTGCTATACGACGAGACGGTTTCGCGGACCATGCTGGCAGGAGTTGCCGCTATTCTAAGCGGGATCATTCTTGTCAATATCGAAACGTTAAGACCGTTATTCCGCAAAAAGACAATCGTTAGGAGTGGGTCCTCATGAAAATGAAAACCGGTTTGACAGTTCTGTTAACGGCAGCGATTGTTGCAAGTTTGTTGTCAGGATTCATAAACATCGGCAGCGCAGCCGATTCATTGACCGTGATTAAAATCGCGACGCAATCGCCTCTGTCCGGAGGAAGCGCAGTCCAAGGCGAGGCTGTAAAGCTTGGGGCGCAAATGTCTCTGAATGAACATAAAGCCGAGTTTGAAAAGCTTGGCTTCCGTCTGCAGCTCGTACCCTACGACGATCAAGGCGATCCTGCAACAGGGGTGTTGGGGGCCTCCTTAATCGGCGCCGATCCGGCCATTTTGGGAGTCGTCGGCCACTTAAATTCCGGCGTATCCATTCCTTCTTCTGTCGTTTACGAAAAATACAGCGTCACAATGGTATCCCCGGCCAGTACGGCAGCGGAACTCACCGACCGTCATTTCAAAACGGTGAACCGGCTCGTGCCGCGTGATGATATTCAGGGACCTGCAGCGGCTGAATATGCCGTGAAGACGGTCGGCGCCAAAAACATATTCGTCATCCAGGACAAGACTGCATACGGTCGAGGCTTGGCGGATGCTTTTATAGGCGAAGCCAAGAAGCTGGGCGCAACGATTGTCGGCTGTGAAGGGATTACGATTGGCGACAAGGATTTTAGCGGCGTGATCAATCAGGCATTTGCCAACAAACCGGACCTCATCTTCTTCGGCGGACTGTATGCAGAAGGCGGATTATTAATCAAGCAAGCGCGCGAAAGAGGCATCACCGTTCCCTTTATGGGCGGAGACGGCTTACATTCATCCGGAATCGCCGACTTTGCCGGAGACGCCATAGAAGGTACATTCTACAGCTCGCCCGTAATGGATATCGCCCAAACGGACCGCGGGAAGCAGTGGGCCGAAGCGTATAAGCAAACATTCGGCAAAAATCCCGAGAACCTCTCCGCATTCTCTTATGACAGCATGACGGTCTTATTAAACGGGCTGAAAAAGGCCATTCGCGAGAACGGCGGCAGCTTGCCCTCCAGGGAACAGGTTCGCGATGCGGTTCGCGGTACGCAAGACTTTCAAGGCATCGCTACAAAAGTCAGCTTCGACAGCAAAGGAGACAATACGTTCGCTGAAGCTGCTATTTATCAATTTGATTAATAATCTGAATCGATGTGACGGGCTTCATGAAGACTTGCCCGAAAATATACTGTGAAGGGTCATTCCCGCGATGACCAGGAACATCCCGACCCAGGATAAGGCGGGAGGGAAGGGAACGGGAAGGAGCGACGAGGGACATACCGACGCTTTTCCAATGGATGCGTTCCCTCACCCTCACAAGACCGTTCGACGATAATACAACTTTATAAAATAGAGGGGCGAGCAGGGAACCTGCAATGATCGTAATTTGCCACGTTCCCGCAATGAGCCATCAGGGCTCGTATTCCGAAGCGTAGCAGACAGGCGCATAAAAAATACCGAAACCGACAAGGCTCCAGCCGAACCAGGTGCCGAATCGCTCCCTCATATCCGACAGCAAAGCCGCCAAGTTGCCTCTGAACGCGACAATGGCAAGCAGGAAAGGAACCATAAACAAGAAACGCAGCGAAGCGGCGTACATCCAATTGCCGCCGGACCATTCCATCGCCCGGTTCAAGACAAAGGTAGATGAAAAGAAGAGAGAAGCCAGGATGCCGTATACAATCGGACGCATTTAAGCCAAATAAGCCTCCTTGACCTGCGCGCTCTTCAGCAATAATTCGGCTTTATCCGCCATGATTATTTCGCCGGTTTGAATCACGTAGCCGCGGTGGGCGATCTGGAGCGCCTGGAACGCATTTTGCTCCACGAGCAGAATGGTCATCCCTTCGCGGTTCAGTTCCTGAATAATATCGAAAATCTGCTCAACCAGGATCGGTGCCAGACCCATCGACGGTTCATCAAGCAGCAAAATTTTGGGCTGCATCATTAACCCGCGGGCGATGGCAAGCATCTGCTGCTCTCCGCCGCTCATCGTGCCGCCCGGTTGATTATATCGCTCTTTCAGACGGGGAAAATAGGCAAACGCCCGCTCCGTTCTTTCTTTGATCAGCTTTTTATCTTTTACCGAGAATGCGCCCATCTCCAAATTTTCCTTGACGGTTAGCCGCGGGAAAATACGCCGGCCTTCCGGCACATGCGCAATGCCCTCCAGCGCCGTCTGATGAGGAGATTGGGCTGATATATCTTTTCCGCCGAAGATGACAGATCCTTTGATTTTCACCTGTCCGCAAATCGACTTGAGCGTCGTGGACTTGCCGGCGCCGTTCGAGCCGATCAGCGTTACAATCTCTCCCTCGTTAACCGCCAAGGATATTCCTTTCAATGCCTCAATTCCGCCATAATAAGCGTGAATCTGACGAAGCTGCAGCAAGCTCATGACATCACCTCTTGTTCGGCAGCGCTTCTGCCTAAATAAGCTTCAATGACCCTCGGATTGGTCCGTATTTCGTCCGGGGCGCCTTCCGCGATCTTTGTGCCGTAATCGAGCACCAAAATATGTTCGGACAGCTCCATAACCAGTTTCATATCATGTTCGATCAAAATAATCGTGATATTCAATTGCTGCTGAATACGTTTAATCAGATCGGTCAGCTCAACCGTTTCGCGCGGATTCATGCCCGCCGCAGGCTCGTCGAGCAGCAGCACTTTCGGCTTCGTCGCTAATGCCCTGGCAATTTCAAGGCGCCTTTGTGCGCCGTAAGGAAGACTGTTCGCCTGTTCGTTCAGCAAGTCCGCCAAGCCTACGTATTCCAACAAACGGTAGGCTTCCTCCACCGCCGCCGCTTCCTCATGCCGGATTTTGGGCAGACCCAGCAGCGTGCTGAATACGCCCGCTTTCAAATGAATATGCATGCCGACCATGACATTCTCCAGAACGGTCATTGTACCGAACAACCGGATATTTTGAAACGTGCGCGCGATACCCCATTCCGTAATCCGATCCGGCTTTACTTTGATGATGGATTTGCCGTCCAGCTCGATCCGGCCTTCATCCGGTGTATAGATGCCGGTAATCATATTGAAAAAGGTCGTTTTGCCGGCGCCGTTCGGGCCGATGACAGCGGAAATGCTTCCCTTCGGGAAAGCAAAGTCGACGCCGTTTACGGCAATCAGTCCGCCGAAACGTTTGACGAGTTTCGTCACTTTCAGAATTGTCATTTGAACATCCCTCCGCTGTGTACGTTTGTTTCCTGCACAGGAACGGCGGCAAGAGCGGGATTCTTTTTAAGCTTCTCTGCGTCCACTTTCCGGTTTTTGACGGCAATCAAACCGTTCGGTCTAAAAAGCGCGATCATAATCAGCACTGCGCCGAATATAAGCCGCTGCATCTTCGACGGCGACAGCGCGCTGGGGACATTGATAACGCCCTGAAGCGTCAATTGATTCAACCAATTCGTAATTTCCGTAAGTACCTGCAAATTGAGGATGGTGATGACGCTTGCCCCGAGAATAACCCCGGGAACGCTGCCCATTCCGCCCAGAATGACCATGACCAGAATGGTCACCGATTCGAGATACGTAAAGCTGGTAGGGTCGACAAACGTTTGCTTGGCGGCAAAGACGGCGCCCATCATCCCGGAAAAGGAAGCCCCGACGGCAAAAGCGGTCAATTTGGTGCGAATGATCGGAATGCCCATCGCTTGCGCCGCGATTTCATTATCCCGGATCGCTTTCCACGAGCGTCCCATGCGGGAATGCTCCAGCCTCTTCACGCCGAAAATGACAAGCAGCAGGATCGCGAGCACAATGAAGTAAAATTGATGCGGGAAAGTAAATTGAAACCCGAACAGGTTGGGCGGTTGAATCGACGAAATGCCCATAGCCCCGTTCGTAATATTGACGGGTTTGTCCAGATTGTTGAATATAATCCGGATGATCTCGCCGAATCCGAGGGTGACGATCGCCAGGTAATCCCCTTTGACCCGAAGAACCGGCAAGCCGAGCAGAATGCCGAACAGAGCAGCCATAAAACCGCCGATAAAAATAAACAGCCAAAAGGTCGATCCGGAGAGCGGAAGCCAATCGGCTGAAATGAATTTGGTTGCCTGGGAAGTAGAAAATATCGCATACGTATAAGCCCCGACGGCAAAAAAGGCGACAAATCCCAAATCGAGCAGTCCGGCGAATCCGACGACGATGTTCAGTCCGAGCGCCATGGCGATATAGATGCCGCATTGCGTGGCGACTTCCATATAAGATTCGTGGGATGCCCCTCCCGATGTCGCGAACGGAATAATGAACAAAAGCAGGACGCCGGCAACCGTCCACTTCACGGCATTCGAGAACGACGTATAGTAAAGCACGAGCAATGAGCCGAGCAGCAGCAAAAACGCAACGACCGATTTATCCAGAAAATAGACGCTCAGTGCGGTGACGGCGACAAAGAGAGCATATACGGACCCTTGGGTTAACCGGCTTTGCTTTAGCGCTGTTTTCAGCTTATCCATGGATGTTCACCTACACTTTCTCTTTGACAGCTTTACCGAATAGACCTTCCGGTTTAAAGATCAGGACGATAATCAAAATCATAAACGCGAACACATCTTTGTATTCCCCGCCAAAATTGCCGTTCGTAATGATGCCGAGATTCGCCGAGGCGAACATTTCCAGTACGCCGATGACGAGCCCGCCGAACATCGCTCCGCGAATGCTGCCGATACCGCCGAGAACGGCTGCGGTAAAAGCTTTCATACCCAATACGTATCCGATAAAAGGATCGATCGTACCGTACTGCTGGGCGAACAACACCCCTGTCGCACCGCCCAATGCGGAGCCGATAAAAAAAGTAAGCGCAATGACTTTGTTCACATTGATGGACATTAGCGAAGCGGTCTCCCGATCCTGCGCTACGGCGCGCATGGCAACGCCCCACTTGGTGCGATTGATGAAGAAATCCAATCCGATCATGAGGAGTACGGCTACAGCGATCACAATGACCGTGTTCGTTTTCAGGAACGCATCGCCAAAGCTTCCCGAGATGGAAGAAGCGCTTAATTTAAGGTTCTCATTGTACAGCGTCGGAGCGCTGACAATGTAATTTCCGGTTTTTAATTCGGCAATAAAACGGACGAGATCCTGAAGCAGGAAGGAAACCCCGATTGCCGATATGAGCGAAATCAATTTGGGCGCTTTTCGCAAGGGCCTGTATGCGATTCGTTCGATCCCTACGCCCATCATTCCCGTAAAAAACATGGCCGCCGCAAGGATTAGCGCGTAAGCCATCCAGCCAGGCATACCGCCCAGCCAGCCCGCGGTCTGAAAAACGAGCAATACAGATGTGCCGACGTACGCGCCCGTCATAAATATTTCTCCATGAGCGAAATTGATCAGCTCGAGAATTCCGTAAACCATGGTATAGCCTAGGGCGATGACGGCGTATACGGCGCCTAATGTGAGACCGTCGATCAAAACCTGGGGCAGCGTCTGAAGAATGCTGGAGATCATGGAATAACCCCTTTTTTGATTATTAATTGCAAAAGAGGTACAGCTTTGCTTGCATACCTCTTTTGCATTCGTAAAGTCTGCCGCCGCTTACTTGCTTACTTCGGAGATTAGAGCGCCTGGATAGGAAGGGGCTTCGAATTTATAAACGAACACTTTGGCAAATTCATTGTCGCCTTTGCCGTCAAAGGTGACCTTCGTCGCAATGCCCTGGAAGTCTTTGGTCGTACGGACCGCGTCGCGAACTTGTTCACGGGAAGGCAGCTTGCCGCCGTTTGCGTCAATCGCTTTTTTCAAGCCATCCAGGATGATGGTCATGCTGTCGTAGGCATATGCGGAGTAACCGTCGACGCTTTTGCCGAATTTTTCTTTATACTTGTCGGCCCACTTTTTCCCTTCTTCGGACTTGGTTATATCCGTCGCAACGGACGTGTAGAGGACGTCTTTTACATTATCGCCTGCGATGTCAACCAAACCCGCCGAGTCAATCGCGTCACCGCCCATAAACGGGGCGGTGATGCCTTTCTCGCGCGCTTGCTTGACGATCAAACCGCCTTCCCCATAAAGTCCGCCGAAGAAGATGAAGTCCGGTTTTTTGCTCAGAACCTGGTTCAGTACGCCGTTGAAGTCTTTTTCACCGACCGTAATGCTTTCATAGCCGGCAATCGCCGCACCCAGCTTTTCGGCTTCGCCTTTGAACGCATCCGCCAAGCCCTGACCGTATGCCGTCTTGTCCTGGATGACGAATATGTTTTTGGCACCGACCGTATTCACCGCATACTGTGCCGCCGCAGGGCCCTGGAAATCATCGCGGGCAACGACCCGGTTGACCACTTTCAAATTGCGGTCCGTCACTTCCGTCGCCGTATTGGACGGAGATACCATCGGGATGCCGTATTTCTCATAAACGACGGAGGAAGGAATGGCTACCCCGGAGTTCATATGTCCGACCAGCGCCAGGATGTCCTTGTCTGCGGCAAGCATTTCCGCGTTGGCCACCCCTTTCTTCGGGTCGCCCTGATCGTCGTAAGGCGCAAGCTGCAGATCGAAACCGAGCTTCTGGAATTCTTCTTTCTGATCTTCGAGCGATAACTGCGCCCCAAGCTTGATCGCCTCGCCTTGAACTGCGCTGCCTCCGGACAGCGGGGATTGCGTCGCAATTTTGATGACAGTCAATTTATCCGACGAACCGCTATCTGTCGTGGACGTATTTTCTTTCGTTTCGGATTGTCCGCATGCCGCGAGCAAAGCGATAATCAACATGGAGATTAATAACGTCGTGAAGCCTGTTTTCATTTTCATTTTCATTTTCATTGAGAACCCCTCCTGGATTTTTTTAAAAATATTAGGCATCGTCAGGATTGCTTTGAGCAAAAGCTCGAATTGGAAGCACTGGTCAAGTGTTTTTCAAAGTGTTTTTCATTTTTTTCGAAAATGAACGCAACGCGAGCTCCCCGGCTTATAATCACCTCGACATGTAATCAGAATTGTGGTCACCCCGACCGGGCTCATCCTTCTACGTTACTTTAATGTTAAGTAATATCCCACGATGACATCGTAAACTTATAAATTCAATTTATAGTTACTATTATTGCATGAAAGAAAAGAGATTTGTCAACGGAATTTTTCGAAATCGCGAGTTTTAAGTTAATTATACTAACATAACGAGTAAGTAATAGTAACATGATTATGTTATATATCATAGGATTTATACTTGAATGAACTTTAAAGGAAAAGTCCGGCTATGAAGAGAAATAGTTAGTTATCAAGAGGGGAGGCTTTAAATGGGACAGCGTACAGTAGGAATACTCCTGTTCAACGAAGTGGAAGTTCTGGACTTTGCGGGACCCTTTGAAGTTTTTTCAATAACAACTTTAATCGGTTCGGGGATAAAACCTTTTGTCGTGAAAACCATCTCCCAAACAGGAGAAATCATTTTTCGCCCGCAATGTACTTAAGGTGCAGCCCGACTACAACTTTAATAATCACCCTCCGCTTGATCCTCATCGTTCCCGGCGGATATGGAGCAGAAGAAATTGAAATTCACAATCCGATCGTCATCCGATGGATTCAAGAACAGTCTTCCAATCAGAGATCACGACTTCGGTATGTACAGGGGCCTTCTTGCTTGCCAAAGGCGGTCTTTTGAATGGAAAAGAAGCCACGACTCATTGGATGGATATTGATCGACTGGAAAGTGAGTTCCCTGCGTTTTCAGTCCGTCGGAAGGTGAAATTCGTCGATCAGGGATCGATTATCACTTCCGGGGGAATTTCGGCAGGCATTCATAAACGAATGGAATACGACATTGATATCGAGTAGAAGGAAAAATAGAGCCAAGAAACAGACTCCGTTCGCAAACGGAATCCGTCACCTGGCAGCAAAGTGGAGGCTAAGTTGATATGGATATTCAATATTACATGCAGCAAACGCGTAAAATCATCGGTGTTGGTCCGAATTTTAAAGCCTTCCGAGCTGAGAAAGGAATCAGTCATACGGACGATCCCTTCTTATTTTTTAAGTCGCCCGAGAGTTTAACGGCTGAGCGGGATATCTATTTATCGCCGCTTTTGACGGAATTTATTTGCGAGGTTGAGATGGCGGTCATCATCGGTCAAGAAGCCAAAAATGTTTCGGAGCAGGAGGTACCGTCTATCGTTGCCGGATACGCCATTGTCAACGATATTACGGCAAGCGCGCATTTTGACACCGGCCGCTTCAAAATGTTTGATCAGCTGACACCCATTGGTTCTATGGCAGCTATAGAGGACCCTTGCAACGTTGATTTGGAAATGTGGGTGAATGGCTCCCTCATTCAGAAGGATAATACGTCGGAAATGCTTTTTTCGGCACATTGGCTAGTATCGCATATCTCAAGCATGGCTACGTTGCGTAAAGGCGATATTATTTTGACAGGGACTCCAGCTAACCCGTTATCTTGTCACTTCGGTGATGTTATTGAGTTAAGGAGTCCCCAGCTTGGCAATCATAAGCATAGGATTCATCAGGAACTATGATCCCATCATAGTTCCTTTTTTTATGTTATTTAGGGAGGTGATCGGTTTTACGCAGGTTATTGATAATAGCTTCATCAACGGGTATGTTTAGGTTTTTCAGCGCTAATAAAACGGAGACGGTAACCGGTGCGAACTGAGGCTTTACAACGGCAAAGCGCTTGTTGCTCCGAGCAGCGGTAAGCTGCCCAAAAATCCTAATTATAGCTGTAAAAATAGGTGTTATAGCTGCTGATCAG